>CAKOHI010000015.1 GCA_934085585.1 uncultured Bacilli bacterium | reverse complement strand
TATAGATTTTTAAATTAATATACATCCATTTTTGCAAATTAATTTGTACAACTTTTTTGCAAATTAATCTATAAAGGAAGATTATTCTTTAAAAGCCATATGCGTATCAAACATATGACTTTTTTAATTTAATAAATCCATTTCCTTTTTTGCATCGATTACAATATTAGAATCAATCTTTACTCTTTCATTTTGATATCCAAGCATTAATGAATTTATTATCAATGTATTTAATCTTCTAGGTGATGCTTTACTACATGCATACAATGCATTTAATGCATCTATTTCAAATATTTCCTGACTTGTATCTGCGATTTTAAGTCTACTTTTAACATACTCACAAACTTCTTCTCTTGAAAACCCATTAAATGTATAATTAACAATTATTCTTTGTTTTAGGTTTTCATGAATATTTTTCATTAATATATCTTTTATTTCTACTTGTCCAACAATTATTAATGATACATAATCAGCTGAATCCATATCAAAGTCGTAAAACACTTTAAAATTATTTATTATTTCTCGCTTTAATAAATGTGCATCATCTATTATAACTATTGGTTGAATTCTTTCTTTTTTTACTAATCTTTTAAACTCATTTTGAATTTTTTTATATATTTCTGCTCGATAACAAGCTCCTGTATCTAAGTATAATTGATCACATAATGCTTTATAGAAATCAAAAACAGTCATTTCATTGGTTGCTGAAATATATATTACTTTATATAAATCTTGATTTAATTCATTAATAAAATATCTTATTGAAAAAGTTTTACCATAGCCGGTATGTCCAGTTATTAAACACACACCCTTTATTTCTTTTATATAATTTAATCGGTTTGTGGTTTCTTTAAAATCTTTACTTTCGAATTTATATTTTATATTTTCACTCTTAAGAAATGGATTGATACTCATTCCATAATACGATGTATACATCCTTGATTTTCACCTTCTTCTATAACATCTCTTTCATCATTTAATACTTTGGAATAGTCAATTCCATTAGTTCTTTTTATCTTTGAATTAGATACTTTGTCTACCTTTTTACATGTTTCTTTTTGTTCTTCACCTTCAAATACATAAACATTTTCTAAATCAGTTGGTTCATATCTTATTTCAATTGTTAAACCGACATATTTAAATGGCACTTCATAATATGTATTTTCGATTTTTATCGTCATATCTTTTCTTACTTTTCTATTAATTCGATGGAAAAACATTTTATCTACAATTTCTTCGTTTTTATATCTAACTAATTCATATTCATTATGCCATCTTTCATTTGGTGTCTGATTGGTTGATGAATGTTTTTTATTTATATAATTATTGTATAAAAAGTTATTTAAACTATTTCTAGCATCTTCTAATGATTTAAAATCATTCCAATCAGTACATCTCATCCATCCATCTTTAATTGTTCTAAAACTTCTTTCTATTTTAGCTTTACTTTCCGGTGAATATGGCTTCGCATTTATTAAAATTATTCCTAGAGAAGCACATATTAGTGATAATTGTTTATTAGAATAAGGACCGCCATTATCAACAAATAATTTTTTAGGTATTCCATATGTTTTTACGGATTTTTTTAAAACTGTCTGCATATTTATTGCATTATCATTAAAGAAAAAATCAAAACCAGTAATCATTCTTGACTTATCATCAATAAACATGATTATTTTGGCTCTTTTTTTGATACCATCAACAGTTATATATGGTCCATCAGATGTGTCTGATTGCCAACAATCATTTACTGATTCCATTTCAAACATTCTTCTTTCAATATTCGATACTTGACTTGATTTTAAATTGTTTTTATTTATATATCTTAGAACTGTTGATAAAGATACATCAAATTTGCTTATATAATTTTCTTCAACTAATTTTTTATAAATGGAAGTACCAGTACATTTCGGAAAATTTTCTCTAATAGTTATAATTCTTTGAATTGTATCATTATTAAGTTTTCGTGATTTGTTCTTGTCATTTCTTGAAGTCTTTTGCAATTTATTAAATCCTTTTCTTTTATACATGTAATACCAACTTTTTAAGGTATGTTTAGAAAAGTGATATTCTTTGCCATTAAAAGTATATGTTTTATCTTTTATAGCATCAAAAAACTTTTCATTGCTAGGATATGAATGAGTATTATTAATTGCTGGAGCGATTATTCCAAATTTAAATAAACCGATATCATCAAAATTATTAAAATCCATTGTTTTCCTCCTTTCAGGTAGTATCTTATAATTAACTAAAGAAGAAAAATAGGTACACTTATGTGGTTGGCCTTTTATAAAAGGCCAACATTAAAAAATCCATTTCTTAACATGAATAAGATTTTATTAGTTTTTAAATAAAATTGATGATAAAATTCATTAAAATTATTTTTAATAGTTGAAAATATTTTATCAGAATGATTCAAAATAGTTCTTATATATGGTAAAAAATATTTATATTGTTTTATCCATTTTTGTCTTACGTCATAAGATAAAAAAGTAGAGTTAAAATATTCTTCATCATATATACAAGTTATAATTATAGAAAGTATTGCTTGCTTATAAGGAATAATATCTATTGGTAATAAGGCATGTGTATGTTTACAGTTCTTGCATTTAACACGTTTAATTGTTATTTTTTTAGTAATTAGTTGATTATTATATTCAGAAATAACATTTCTTTTATAATAGCCATGAGAAATAAGATTTGTTGAACCACAGCAAGGACACTTAATTATATAGTTAGTTAAGCCATTATTGTATAACTGCAAAGTTTCGGAAAATTTTGGGTTGATTATTCTTGAATTTAATAGTATCATATACATGTCGAAAGACAATAATTTTGAAGGAAGAGAAACGGTTTTGCGACTAAGGGTCTCTTCTTTTCTTTTGTCTTTATATCCTTTCAATAATTTGCAAATTATTTTACACAATTAAAAAAAGTTATGCAAATCATTTTGCACAAACTTTTTATCTTTTGTATATTTTATTTTTTGAATTTATA
>CAKOHI010000014.1 GCA_934085585.1 uncultured Bacilli bacterium | reverse complement strand
ACTTTGTCAGCAACAAAAAGTGGAACAAACTTAACAGTAAACTTAAATGTAGAACAAGGAAGTAATGAAATAGATAAGTATTATTATGCAATCGAGGAAACAAATGGACTTGCAATTTTAGATAATACAAGTAAAGTACAAAGATTAAGTAATAGACTAGCAGTAAGTAACTTAACATATGTAGAAAGTAGTTCAAGTTCACATACATTTACGAATTTAAATAGTACAAAAGATTATAAAGTATCAGCATATGTGATAGATAAAAAGAAGATAAGAAGTAATACATATGAATATAATGTAAGTTCAGGAACATATGTATATCCAACAATTAGTAAAGTAGAAACAAGTACAACATCAAACTCAATCACAGCAACAGTAAGTGCAACAAAAGGAACAAATATTATATCAAAGTATTATTATTCAATAGATAATGGAAGTACATATATAGAAAGCACAAGTAATAGTTATGCATTTAGTAATCTTAATGGGGGAAGTTATAGAATAATGGTAAAAGTAATGGATACAAATGGAAAGTATTCAAATAGTTATGTAGTTAGTGAAAAAATAGAAGCAAGCCAAACATTAGCAAATTATGTCATATCACAATATAACGGAGTACAAGGAAATAATAATATATATTATCATGATTCAACACTTGCAAATGGAGCAGGAGATAATTCATATAGATATGCAGGACCAAGTGACCAAGTAAATAATTTTGTATGTTTTGGAACAACAGAAAGTCCATGCCAAACAGATAATTTGTATAGAATCGTAGGAGTATTTGAAGAAAGTTATCATGGGGTAAGTGAAAAGCAATTAGTAAAGTTAATAAAATATGATTATGCAAATAGTAATCTATTAGGAACAGATGGAGATTATGAAGCCAGAGAAGCACCACTAGATACAGATAACTATAAAGGAAGTTTGTCAACAATAAATACATATTATTGGAATTCAAATACAACAAATACATGGAGTACAAGCTTACTAAATAAAACAAACTTAAATACAAATTTTATAAATAATATAGGAACAACATGGGCAAATAAAATAGCTACAACAATATGGAAAGTGGGAGGAAACACATATGCAAATATAACTTCAAAAACTCCATCCGTCGCATATCAAAATGAAATAACAAATCCAGATGCAACAAATAGTACAGATAATGCAACAGAATATCCTGCCAAAATAGGGTTAATGTATGTGTCAGATTATGGATTTGCAGCCAGTCCAAGTGCATGGACAACAACATTATATAGTTATGATGGAAGTGATACAAATGAAAATGCAATAGAGACAATAAATTGGATGCCCATGGGAGTTCGGGAATGGACTATTTCCCGTAGTGCGGACTCTTCGCACTATTCGGGCTGTGCGTTCATTGTGCAAAATTATAGCGCCGTGAATGTCGGCAACGTGGACAATCTCCTTGTTGTTAGGCCGTCTTTCAGTCTTGAGTCTTCCGTAACATATGTATCAGGGAGCGGAAGTATGAGCGACCCGATTATAATAAACTAGTTCTTTAGGACATTGTTTGTCTAGCGCGTCCTTGAGCTAGGCAAATGGGGTATAAAATTAAAGCAGACCAAGAAGTACAAGAGAGTAAATTAAGAAATTAGAGATGTAGTGGAAAATAAAAAAATAAATTGAAATAGAAACTTCACTAACATTTACAGCAGATCAAGATACATTTGCAAATGGTAAAGCAAGTTTATCTGATACTACATTTGCTAAGCTATATTAACTGCAAATAATAAATATTGATTTAAATTTTACAAAAGTTATTTGAATAGTAATTATAGTATAGCAAAATGTTTTTAGTAAATATGTTTTGTATATTGTTTTAATTATATTTTAGTGTGCAAATTTTGTACACTTTTTTTAAAATACAATATTTTTTTCTATAAAATAATTGCGTTTAAAATAGTAGACTTTTTTATTAAAATTTAGTAAAATGTTATCTAGAGGTGAAAGAAATGAAAATATTAGCAGTAAATGCAGGTAGTTCATCTTTTAAATTTAAATTACTTGAATTACCAGAAAAAAAAGAATTAGCAAGTGGGTTATTTGAAAAAGTAGGAATTGATGGTTCTTTTTATACAATTAAATATAATGGAGAAAAAATAACTAAAGAAGTTAGTTTACCAAATCATTTAGAAGCAGTTAAGATTTTAATGGACGAATTAGTAAATATGGGAATTATTAATTCATTACAAGAAATTGAAGGTGTTGGACATCGTATAGCTCATGGTGGACAAGAATATACTGAATCAGTAGTTTTAACTGAAGAAGTTTTAGAAGGAATAGATCGTTATACAGAACTTGCACCACTTCATAATCCAGCAAATATCATGGGGGTTAGAGCGTTTATGAAAGAACTTCCAAATGCAATTCAAGTTGGTGTATTTGATACAGCTTTTAGTTGTTCATCACTTGATGAAGCAAATTACTTATATGCAGTACCTTATGAATGGTATACTGAATATGGAGTAAGAAAGTATGGATTTCATGGAACAAGTCATAAGTTTATTAATAAGGCAATTAGTAAACATTTAAATAGAAATGATTTAAAAGTAATATCATGTCATATTGGAAATGGAGCATCTGTAACTGCAATTGATGGTGGTAAAGTAATTGATACATCATTAGGATTTTCAGCATTAGTTGGATTAATTATGGGAACTCGTTGTGGGGATATTGATGTATCTATAGTTCAATATATAATGAATAAAACTGGTAAATCTATTGATGAAGTTATGGATGACTTATATAAAAGAAGTGGATTACTTGGTGTAAGTGGAGTAAGTAGTGATTCAAGAGATGTTGAAGCTGCTGCTTTAGAAGGTAATAAAAGAGCTATTTTAGCTAATGAAATGTATGCTCAAAAGATTGCAAATTATATAGCTATGTATAATAATGAATTAGGTGGAGCAGATGTTATTACTTTAACTGCAGGTGTTGGTGAAAATAGTAAAACTATGCGTAAGGCTATATTAGATAAAATTGCATCTTTAGGTGTTAAAATTGATGAAGAAAAGAATGATTTTAGAGGAGAATTTAGACTTATTTCAACTGATGATTCTAAAATACCTGTTTATGTTGTTCCAACTGATGAAGAATTAGAAATAGCTTTAGAAACATATGAACTTAAAAATAAATAGAAATGAGTGATAAAATGAAGGAAATGTATAAGAAAATTATAAAAATTATAAAAAAATATGATAATATTGTTATTGCACGTCATATAAGTCCGGATCCAGATGCAATTGCTAGTCAAATTGCTTTAAGAGATTCTATTAAGTTAACATTTCCTGAAAAATCAGTTTATGCTGTTGGTGCTGGGGTTCATAAATTTAAATATTTAGGTAATTTAGATAAAATTGAAAATAGTACATTGGATAATGCTTTATTAGTTGTTTTAGATGTACCAAATTTTTGTAGGGTTGATGGAATTAATGGTTTAGAGTATCAAGCAATTTTAAAAATTGATCATCATCCAGCAGAAGATATAATTGGAGATGTTGATTGGACTGATTCAACTAAATCTAGTACTTGTGAAATGATTGCTAATTTACTTCTTAATAGTAGTTTAGTAATGGATACAAGAATATCTGAAAATTTATTTGTGGGTATGGTATTTGACAGTGATAGATTTTTACTTCCAAATACTAGTGCAGAGACTTTGAAAACAGCATATGAATTAGTAAGTACAAGTAATATTAATTTTGTAAATTTATATGATAATTTGTATGAAAGAAGTATTTCAGAAGAAAAATTTAGAGCTTATCTTATAAATAATATCGAAATAACTGATAATAAATTTGGATTTATATTTGTTCCAAGTGAAGACTTGAAAAAATTTAATGTAGAAGCTACGAGTGTATCAAATCAAGTAAATGATTTTTACTTTATAAAAGAACTTATTTGTTGGATGTTTGTTGTATATGATGAAAGAAATAATATATATAAAGCAAATATAAGAAGTAGGGGACCAGTTATAAATGAAGTGGCATCAAAATATAATGGTGGAGGTCATAAATTTGCGTCTGGATGTCGTACGAGTGATTATAAAGTAATTGAAGCATTAGCTAAAGATTTAGATAGTGCTTGTAAAGAGTATTTTAATGAAGAAAATATATAAAATTAAAAAAAATAAAAATAAATATACTATAATACTGAATGATAATACTTCATTCAGTTTTTATAGTGATACACTAATCAAATATAATTTATTAAAACCAAGGATTATAAGTGATAAGGAATTTGAAGAAATAATAAATTATAATAATTATATTGAAGCTTATAATGTAGCTTTGAAATATTTAACAATAAAATTAAGAACTAAAAAAGAAGTTGAAATAAAATTAAATGAGTATTCAAAAGATGTTGCGGAAAATGTTATAAATAAACTTGAAAAAATGGGATATTTAAATGAAATTAAATATATTGAAGCTTTTATAAATGATCAAATTACATTAGGTAATAAAGGTCCTGTATATATAATAAAAGAATTAGAAAAGTTAGGCATAGATAATAGTTTAATTCTTGAAGAAATTAATAAAATTGATGAATATATATGGATAGAAAAAGTAAAAAAAATAATTGAAAAAAGAAAAAAGAGTAATAAATTAAGTAAAAAAATGTTTGTTTTAAAAACAAAAGCTTATTTAAATAATTTAGGTTATTATAGAAAAACAATTGAAGAAGTAATTAATTGTATAGAAATAAATGAAGATATTGATGTAATAAAAAATGAATATGAAAAAGTAAAAAGAAAATTAAGTAGAAAGTATGAAGGTCAAAAGTTAAAGGAAAAAATTAAATTATCTTTATATAATAAGGGGTATAATTTAGAAAATATTTTAGAAATAATAAATAATGACTTGGAAAAATAAATTATAAATGATATACTTATTTAAAGTAGGTGTGTGATATATAATGAAAAAGAAAATGCTGTTATTTATTTTTTTGTTTTTTATAAGTATAATGCAAGCTAGTGCTTATACTACAGCAGGCCTTGATTGTGAAGGAAAAGGCACTTGTATGCTTGTTTGTAATTATTCTAATAAAGTTACTTTGAGTAGTGGTTCAGCTGGTACTAGACATGTTTCTATTTATTATGATTTTGAAAGCAATAAATTTATGGTGGGGTTATGGGATGGTATTGTAAGTACTTCTCCAGGTCATGAACCTTTACAGATAGGTCCTAGAGATTTTAAAAGTTTATTTTATAAAAAAAATAAAACTGATACAAATATTAATATATCTCAAACTAACTTTAAATGTCCTAATCATGGTTATTATGATGAAGATTGGTTTTGGGGTGGTAATGAAGCTTGTTTTGATAATGATGGAAAATGGTGCTCTAAAAATGCAAATGGCTTTGCAACTACTTTTAAAGGTTATAAATCAGATTCAAGGGACATGAGCTATGAAGAAGAAATTGATTATTGGTTTAAAAATACTGCTTTAAATGAGGTTACTTTGGAAGCAGTTATGAGTGGGAAATATGAAACAGCTAAAGATATTTGGGAAAAGATAGTTGTGGTTGATTTTAAAAAAAATTATTTAAGAGGTCATAATGAATTACCAGAATTTATTAAAAATTCTGATGCCTTTAAAGATGGATATAAAAAAGTTGCAGAAAAATTTGAAAGTTTAAAGGCTGAATGGAAACAAGAACTTGATGAAAAAAAAGAAAATGGAAAAATCACTGAAGAACAATATAATGAAACTATAAAAAAACTTGATGATATAGATGAAAATTTAGCGGAAACTGGAAAAGATTATAGTGAAAGATTTGATGTTATAAAAGCTAGTCTAGAAGACCTTCCTGTTAATGATGTTGACATATGTAAATCAGATAGTAAATCACTAAAAGTATTTCAAGTAATAGGATATTTTCTTTTAATAGCTAAAATAATAGCTCCGATAATTTTGATTATTTTAGGAAGTATTACATTTGCCAAAGCAGCCTTATCAAATGATGAAAAGGCTACAATGGATGCAGCAGTTATGTTTGGTAAAAAAGTTTTAATTGGATTGATAATATTTTTTGTACCTACAGTTTTAGATTTTGGTTTAAGTTTAGTAAGTGGTGTTAGTGATACAATGCAGAAATTTGAAAATTGTACAGCATGTATATTTAGCCCAAATGATTCAGGTAGGTGTAGTCCACAAAATCTTCAAGACGGTAGCGATGATAGTACAAGTGATGATAATGGTGGTAGTAATGGTAATACAGATAATTCAAGTAATAATGGCAATAATAGTAATAATGATAAAAATTCAACAGGTAATACATATGGATATGATTGTTATTATGAATATAAAAATGCAAAAGGTCAGTTAACGTCAGTGGGATATAATAAAAATGGAAGTGTTACATTAATACAACATGATGGAAAGAAAATAAATAAAAGTGTTAGTTCTGGGCAAAATGAAGGAACAAGTAAATATGAAACTGATGAGTGTTATCCATTAATTACTGTTACTTTAAAGGAATTGCCTCAACATAGTGGATACAAAGTATCTTATAAAATAGGAAAGACACAGGATGATGTTAGTATGGGAAAGACAAATAGTCCTAGAACAGCAAAGTTAGTTACTAATTAAAAAATAAAAGCATTTAGGAAAGAAGGATCTTTAAAAAAATGCTTTTTTTGTGCACATGTTAAATATTTTTAAAAAAATTAAAATTTTACTGGAATATATGGAAAATTATTGTTATAATAGTCGTTATTGGTTGGTGATATGATGAAAAAGAGAATAATTATTTTATTTTTAATGATTTTTTTAGCTGCACCGTGTAATACATATGCTTATAGAATGATTGATGGATATGAGCTTTCAGCTTCTGAAAACGGAGACAGTGAAAGTAATAAAAGTGATAAAGCAACGGATGCTGTACTTGATGATCTAGAAGTTAAAGATGTTAATGTTTGTCAACCAGATAGTAATTCGTTAAAAGCTTTTCAAGTAATTGGATATTTATTAATTATTGCTAAAATAATTGTTCCTTTAATTCTAATAATATTAGGAAGTATTACTTTTGCTAAAGCTGCTTTATCAAATGATGAAAAGTCTACGAAAGATGCAGCAGGTATGTTGGGTAAAAAAATTATAATTGGATTAGCGATTTTCTTTATTCCTGGCATATTAGATTTTGGTTTAAGTTTAATAAGTGGTGTTAGTGGTACAATGCAAAAATTTGAAAATTGTACAAATTGTATATTTAATCCGGATGATTCAAGTAAATGTAATCCTCCGAGTCTTCAAAGTGATACCGTAGATAATGCAAATAATCTTGTAGTAAATTATGAACCAAATGAAAGTGATGAAGCTGATAATAATTATGATTGTTATTATGAATATACTAAAACAAGAGATAAAAAGAAATATAAAACTGCCGTGGGTTATAATATAAATGGAAAAATAAATATTATTACTTATAATGGTGATGCTATAAATAAAAGTATTGATGATAGCGATAATAAACTTAAAAGCACCTTTACAACAGATAAATGTTATAAATATTTATCGATATATGTTGATAAACGAAATCAAGGAAGTAGATATGTATTTGCTTATAAATTGGGAAATACTGCGAATGTTGTACAAATGCAAGGAACTTATAATGGTATGACAATAGAATTACAAAATTAATTTTAAAAGTGGATAAATTTATCCATTTTTTCTTTTATTATAAATAGTAAAATGTTATAATTATGTTATATAAATTGGAGGCTTTGATGAATATAATAGATAATTTAAATAAAGAACAAAGAGAAGCAGTGGAGCATATTGAAGGTCCTTGTTTAGTTTTAGCTGGAGCTGGTTCTGGAAAAACTAAAGTATTAACTACAAGAATAGCTAATTTAATTAATAATGGTATTTATTCTGGTAATATTTTAGCTATTACTTTTACTAATAAAGCAGCGAAAGAAATGAGAGATAGAGTAAGTAATATAGTAGATGAAAATTATGCTTTTGTGGGTACTTTTCATTCTTTTGGATTAAGAATAATCAGAGAAAATTATGAAAAACTAGGTTTAAGTAAAAATTTTACTATAATTGATAGTGATGATGTAGCTAGTGTTATAAAAAAGATAATGAAAGAATTTGATATAAGTACTAAAGAATATAGTGTATCATTTATTAGAAATAAAATTAGTTTTATAAAAAATGAGATGTTGAGTGATAGTGAGATTGATAAATATTTAGTAAGTCCTCCGGAAAAAATAGCTATTAAAGTTTATAGGGAATATGAGAATATTTTAAGAAGAAATAATGCTGTTGATTTTGATGATTTATTAAAAAGACCTGTGGAATTATTAATGAACAATGAAGATATATTAGATAAGTATCAAGAAAAATATAAGTATATATTAATTGATGAATATCAAGATACAAATGAAGTACAATATAAATTAGTTAAGTTACTTGCTAGTAAATATCGTAATTTATTTGTGGTTGGTGATGTAAATCAAAGTATATATGGTTTTAGATGGAGTAATTATAAAAATATAATGAATTTTGAGAGTGATTATCCTGAAGCCGTAAGTATTACATTAAACCAAAATTATAGGAGTACAAATACAATACTTAATGCTGCGAATAGTGTTATAAAAAATAATTTAGAAAGAAAAGAAGTAAATTTGTTTAGTGCTTTTGGAGATGGAGTAAAAATTAAATATTTACGTGGTAATGATGAAAAAGATGAAATAAAGTTAGTAATTGATGAAATTAAAGAGATGTTAAATAATGGTTATACTTATAATGATTTTGCAATTCTTTATAGAACTAATTCTCAATCTAGAAATGTTGAAGATGGAATTCTTAAAATGAATTGGCCATATCGAGTAGTGGGAAGTTATTATTTCTATAAAAGAAAAGAAATTAAAGATTTGTTATGTTATTTAAGGCTTATTTCTAATCATAAAGATGATGTTTCTTTAGAAAGAGTAATTAATGTACCTAAAAGAGGTATCGGAGATACATCAATTAATAATTTAAGAAATGTAGCTAGTGATGCTAATATGAGTTTGTTTGATTGTTTATCTAAACCTAAAGAGCTAGAGTTTAAAAAATTAATTTTAGAATTGAGTGAAGATGCTAAAAATTTAGATTTAACAGAATTAATTGATAGAGTTTTAGAGAAATCTGGTATGAAAGATGAATTAGAAAAAGAACATACTTTAGAAGCTGATATAAGACTTGAAAATTTAATGGAATTTAAGAGTATTACAGAAAATTATCAAAAAGAAACTGGTACAGTTAATTTGGAAGATTTTTTGGAAGATATAAGTATTGTGGCTGATTCTGCAGATCATCAAAATTTAGATAATGCCTTAACTTTAATGACTATTCATGCTTCTAAAGGACTTGAATTTAAAGTAGTATTTTTAATAGGAATGGAAGAAGGAATAATGCCTCATTCAATGAGTATGCATGATTCGAGTGAACTTGAAGAAGAACGAAGACTATGTTATGTTGGTATAACTAGAGCAAAAGAAAGATTATTTATAACAAATGCTAAAAGAAGAATGATGTTTGGTAATACCAATATGAATCCACCATCAAGATTTATAAATGAAATTGATGCTGAATTGATTGAAAAAGAAGAATCAAAAGTAATACAAAATAGTTTTGATAAGACTAAATTCTATGATGGAGAAAAAATAGATTATCATCATGGGGAAGTTGTAATGCACGCATCTTTTGGTAAAGGTGTTGTAATTGATTCGGATGATAGATTTGTTACAGTAGCTTTTAATAAAAGATTTGGTATAAAGAAATTTTTAAATAACTATCAAGGTTTAAGGAGGATGAATTAATGAGAACATTAGTAGTTATGGCCGCAGGAATGGGAAGTAGATTTGGGGGGTTAAAACAAATAGAACCAGTAGGTCCGAATGGAGAAATTATTGCAGATTATTCTGTATATGATGCAAAAAGAGCAGGATTTTCTAAAGTTGTATTTATTATTAGAAAAGAAAATGAAGATTATTTTAGAAAAAATATTATTAATAAGTATGAAGGTATAGAAGTCAAACTTGCTTTTCAAGAATTAGACAATGTACCAAGTGATGTGGTTATTCCTGATGGAAGAGTTAAAATGCTTGGTACTGGACATGCTTTATATTGTGCAAAAGATTTAATTGATGGAGATTTTATTGTTATTAATTCAGATGATTTTTATGGAAAAAATTCTTATGAGATAGCTTCAAAATTTTTTGATGAAGAAGATGAAAACTATTTAAGTGTTAATTATCCATATGAAGTAACTGCGAGTAAGTATGGAAAAGTAAAAAGGGGAGTAGTTAAAGAAGAAAATGGTATTATAAAATCTATTACTGAAAGCGAAATAGGTGAAGTTGATGGACACTTTATTGCTAGAAGTCTTACAGATAATCATGAATTTGAAATAAGTGGTAATACTCCGGTTGCTGTTAATTTCTTTGGATTAAGAAAAGAATTTTTACATATACTAGAAGAAGAATTTGATAAATTTATTCATGATGAAGTAACTTTAACTAATGAATTTTTACTTCCAGATATACTTAAAAATGGAATTAGTAAAGGTTTATTTAAATTAGAATCAAAAGTATCTGAGAGTAAATGGATTGGTATGACTTATAAAGAAGATTTGGAAAGTGTTAAAGAACATATTAATAATTTAATTGATAGGGGAGAATATCCAAGTAAACTTTGGTGATGTTATGGAAGAAAAAAGAAAAAGAGTAGAAGAATTAACAAAAATATTAAATGAAGCAAATTATAATTACTATGTTTTAGATGAACCTACTATTACCGATCAAGAATTTGATAAATATATGAGAGAACTTGAAGAAATTGAGGCTTTGTATCCTGATTTAGCAAGTAAAAATAGTCCCACTAAAAGAGTTGGGGGAGAAGTAATAGAAAAATTTGAAAAAGTTGTAAGAGATAAACCAATGTTAAGTATTTCTGATGTTTTTAGTGAAGATGAAGTTAGAGATTTTATTAAAAAAGTTGAAACTGAAGTTAGTCCTGAATATATTTGTGAACAAAAAATTGATGGTCTTGGCGTATCTTTAATATATGAAAAAGGGAAATTAGTTCGTGGTGTTACTCGTGGTGATGGATTAGTTGGTGAAGATATTACTCACAATGTAAGAACGATAAAATCAATTCCTTTAGAACTTACAAAATCTGTAGATATTGAAGTGCGCGGAGAAATATTTATGCACAAAAGTACTTTAGAAAAACTCAATAAAAAAAGAGAAGAAGAAGGTAAACCAAAGCTACAAAATGTTAGAAATGCTGCAGCTGGTAGTATTAGACAACTTGATAGTAAAGTTGCTCATGAAAGAGAACTAGATACATTTATTTATTATTTGCCTAATCCAGAAAAATTTAAAATTAAAACTCATCTAGAAGCTTTACAATTTATGAAAAGTTTAGGTTTTAAAATAAATCCTCACAATAAATTAGTTAAAGATATTGATGGAATAATAAACTATATTGAAGATGAAGGGAAAAATAGAAAAAGTTTATCATATGAAATAGATGGAATTGTTATTAAAGTTAATAGTGTAGATTTACAAGAAAAATTGGGGGTTACAGCTAAATATCCTAGATGGGCAGTTGCTTATAAATTTCCTGCTGAAGAGGTACTAACTAAATTAACTGACATTATTTTTACCGTAGGAAGAACAGGAAGAATAACACCAAATGCTGTACTTGAACCTGTTATTGTAATGGGATCAACTATTAGAAGAGCTACACTTCATAATGAAGATTATGTAAATATGAAAGGTTTAAAAATCGGAGATATTGTTTCAATTAGAAAAGCTGGTGATGTAATTCCAGAGGTAGTAGAACCTAAACTAGAACGCCGTACAGGTAATGAAGTTGATTTTAAAATGATAGATAGTTGTCCAATGTGTCATGAAAAAATAGAAAAAAGAAAAGGACAAGTAGATTATTATTGTGTAAATCCTAATTGCCCTAGAAGAAATATTGAAGCGATTATTCACTATGTTTCTAGAGATGCACTAAATATTGAAGGGCTTGGTGATGAAATTGTTGAAGAACTATATAATTTAGGATTTGTTAAGAAAATTACTGATTTATATAATTTAAGCGAAAAAAAACAACAAATTATGGAATTTGATGGTTATGGAGAAAAAAGTTTAAATAAAATAATTGAAAATATAGATGTTAGTAAAAACTGTAGTTTAGAAAGATTATTGTTTGGTCTTGGAATAAAAGAAGTTGGTAATAAAACAGCTAAAATACTTGCTAGTAACTTTAGTAATATGGATAATTTAATAAATGCCAGTGTTGAAGAATTAGAAAGTATTAAAGATATTGGAAATATTACGGCTTTAAGTGTTTGTGAATATTTACATAATAATAAAGATTTAATAGATGAGTTGAAAAATATTGGTGTAAATATGAAATATTTAGGAAAAAATGCAGGATTCAATGATTTAATAAGTGGTAAAAAGTTTGTTATAACAGGCACAATTGATGGTTATGGAAGAAAAAAAATAAAAGAAATACTTGAAAGTTTTAATGGAAGTGTAAGTGAGTCTGTAAGCAAGAATACTGATGTAGTTATTGTAGGAAATGCACCAGGCAGTAAATATCAAGACGCATTAAGGTTAAATATAATGATTTGGGATAATGATAAAACTATTCAGGTACTAAATAATTTGCCAAAAGCATAAATAGATAGTATAATTATATTACTCAAGAGGTGGATTTATGAATAAAATTAAAGAAATATGGGGGAAAAACAAAGTGTTAATAGTATTAGGATTAATACTTTTAGCATGTTTAATTGCAATACTTATTGTTACTTTTTCATTTTTCTTTGGAGGAGGAAAATCACCAGATGGAGATAGGGCTAAAGATATAGATAAATATCCGGTAAGTGAAACAATTAAAAATGATTATATTACTTCATTAGAAAGTAATGAGTCTGTATTAGATGTTAAATTTGATATTAAAGATAATAAAAGAACTGTTTATATCATTATTAACTTTAAAGAAGATACTGCTTTAAGTGATGCACAAGCTATAGTTGCTGCGAGTGTGCCTACATTAGGGGAAAATTTATTATCATATTATGATTTTGAATTTTTAATAAAAAGTAATAAATCTGAAAACAGTGATGGTTTTACAATACTAGGTGCAAAAAATGTTTCTGGATCTGGTCTTGTATGGAATAATAATAATCCTGTAGAAAGTGAAGATAAATAATGAAAAAGAAAAGAAATATAATAATATTAATTGTTAGTATATTGTTAGTTATAGGTATTGCTGTAGGTTTGTTTTTTCTTTTAAATGATAAAAACAAATTAACTGTTGTAGAAAGAAATTGGATTAATAATAATATTGGGACGATTCAAAATGTTAATGTTTTAAATAATGTTAATGTGTTTGGTAAAGATGGTAGTGGAGTTTTTTATGATTTTATAAAAGATTTTGAAAGTGAATATGAATTAGATATCAATCCGATAACATTTAATTATGAAAATAATCCAAGCGGTATAACATTTGGTGTTAATAATAAAGTTAATGATACAGATACTTTATTTTATACAGATCATTATGTTTTGGTAGGGAAAAACAATGATATTGTAACAACTGTTGAAGATTTAAATGGGAAAACAATTGGTATATTAAGTAATGATTTAAGTTATGTTAGTAAATATATAAAGAAAGCAAGTAATGTATCATTTAAACAATTTGATAATGAAGATGAATTAATAAGTGATATGAATAGTGATTTAAACTATATGTTAGTGCCTTTGATGAAATATATGGATACTATTTTAAGTAAAGATTATAAAATATTATATCATTTTAGTGATATTAAAGAATATTATGTACTTTCTGTAAAAGATGATACTTTATCTAGTGTATTAAAAAAGTATTTTAATAAATGGAAAGATAATTTTGAAAAAGTATATAATAATAATTTATTTAAGACTTTTACTAGTTCAATGAATATAAGTGATACAGAAGTTGATTCGATGCAAAGTATTACATATAATTATGGATTTGTAAATGCTTCACCATATGAAGTTATTATTGGGGGAAAATACGGAGGAATAATTGCTGTATATTTAAGTAATTTTAGTAAGTTTGCTGATGTTGAATTTAATTTTGTTAAATATAAAAACTTTAATAAATTTACAAATGCTGTAAAAAATAAAAATATTGATTTATATTTTAATTATTATAATTTTGTAGATGATTTTTATCAAACTGATGGACTTATGATTGAATATGTTGTAGCAGCAGAAAGAAAAAATAATACTGTTATTAAATCAATTGATTCATTAATTGGAGAAACTGTATACGTTCAAGAAAATAGCAAAATATATGATTATGTAAAAAATATAAGTGATATAAATGTAAAAACATTTAGTACAACAAAAGAGTTATTTAAACTAAATAAAAAGGATGTTTATATTGTTCTTGATAAAAATACATTTGATTATTATAGTGAAAAAGGATTAGATAATTATACAGCTAGATATACTGATTATATTAAAAATGAATATACATTTAAAGTAAGAACTAATAGTGCTTTATATAGATTACTTGATAAATATATCGGAGTAATGGATGAAAATGAAATGATTATAAAAGGATTAGATAATCATTATGATACTATAAAAAATGGTTCAATTATAACTAAAATAGCAGAATATATTTTATATTTTGTAATATTGGTAATAATAGTTGTTTTAGTTGTATTAAGAAAAAGTAAGAAAATATCTATTGCTAGAAAAATAAAAAAAGATGATAAAATGAAATTTATTGATCAATTAACTAGTTTAAAGAATAGAAATTTCTTAACTGAAAATATAGATACTTGGAATAATAATACAATTTATCCTCAGACTATAGTGGTTGTTGATTTAAATAAAGTTCAAGAAATAAATGACTTATATGGATATAATGAAGGAGATAAACAAATTAAAGCATTAGCTAATGTTTTGGTTAAAACACAACTTGATAATAGTGAAATAATGCGTACAGATGGTAATGAGTTTGTTATTTATTTAGTTGGATATAGTCAAAAGCAAATAAGTAATTATATATTTAAATTAAATAAAGAAATAAAGAAATTACCATATCAATTTGGGGCTGAATTTGGTTATAGTATGATTTTAGATGATATTAAAACTATTGAAGATGCTTTAAATGAAGCTGTTGAAGATATGAAGAAAAATAAGGATAATAAAAACAATGAAGAAGATTAAGGGAGAATTAAAAGAATTTTTTGATAATTTTAAGAAAGTGCTTTTTAGACCTGAAATGGCAATTCTCCCAGGTCAACTTGCTTATTTTTTTGTTCTAGCTATTGTACCTACGATTACATTAATTGGGTATGAGGCTGCACTTCTTAATTTATCTACGGATGTTATATTTGATTTTATAGGTTCGGCATTTTCTCCGGATATAGCAAATATGCTTCTTAATACTACGGGTATGGGCGGAGGAAAAGGTGTTGGATTTTTCTTGGTAGTAATTATTGGGTATTTCATTGCATCAAATGGACCAGCATCTATAATTATTACCTCGAATACTATTTATGGAGAAAAACAAGAAGGTTTTTTTAGAAGAAGATTAAAAGCTTTAATAATGACTTTTGTTTTGGTATTACTATTTATCTTTATGTTAGTTGTGCCAGTTTTTGGTAATAAAATTATAGAATTATTTAAATATGTAAATATTAATGCCACAGTTACAAGTAATGTTGAGTCTGTTATTAATATACTTCAAGGTCCGATTACTTGGTTAATTATGTATTTTTTTATAAAAATATTATATACAATGGCTCCAAATAAAAAAATAAGAAGTAAAAGTGTTGGATATGGTGCTATATTTACAACATTTTCTTGGGTTGTTATTACAAATATTTATTCATATTATATAAATAATATTGCTCATTATAGTACATTTTATGGAGGACTTGCTAATATAGTTATTTTAATGTTTTGGTTTTATTTACTTGCTTATGCCTTTACAATTGGAATGGCTCTTAACTATAGAAAAGAAGAAGTAGAATTAGAAAAAACTGGTACTATAAATACAGTAAAGTAGGGTAAATTAATAATATGTACTACGGATATTACTTATGTACATGATTTAGTTTTCGATATAACCCTAGTATTCTTTACTAAAATATATTGAAGAGTAATACTCCATTAGAACTTGAGTTATCTTGAGTTCTTTTTTTTGTTGAAGTTGCAATTTTTTTATAAAATGATATACTTATATCGAGGTAGTTATGAGTAAGAAAAGTAGTAATAAAAAGAATATAACTTTTAAAAATTATTTAGTTATACTTTTAGTGGTTTTAAGTATTATAATAACGGGATTAATATATTTTATAAATGTATTACCGATGGAATATTTTTTAGTTTATATATTTGTTTTAATAATTGTTGATTTAATTGTATCTTGGTTATTGCTTGCAAAAGGAAAAGTAAAAAATTTAATCGGAGGATTATTTGCCCTTATATTAAGTGTTGTAATGATTTTTGGAATTAATTATAGTTTGAATACAATGGATTTTTTTAAACAGTTTGGTTTTAATGAATATAAAACAGAAAATTATAATGTTTTAGTTTTAAAAGAAAGTAAGATAAATAAAATTAATGATTTAGATGAAAAAGTAATTGGACATATGGATGAAAATTTATATGAAGGATTAAAAAAAACATTAGATAAAATAAGTAAAAATATTTCTTTTGATAATGAAAAGTTTGATGATGTAAGTGAGTTACTAAATAGTTTAGAAAAAAGAGATGTTGATGCAATAATTTTAGAAGATGCGCAATTAGATATAATTAATGAAGAAAATAATGTTGATGAAATATTAAAAAAGATAGATGTAATAAAAGTAGAAGTAAAAATATCTGAAGTTGGAAAATCTGTTGATGTAACCAGTGATCCTTTTAATGTTTATATTTCTGGTATAGATACTTATGGAAGTATAAATAAAGTTTCAAGAAGTGATGTTAATATGATTATGAGTGTAAATCCTAAAACAAAAGAGATCCTTTTAACAAATATACCCAGAGATTATTATGTGAAATTGCATACATTTAAAGAATATGATAAACTTACACATGCTGGTATTTATGGTGTTGATGAAAGTATTAAAACATTGGAAGATTTATTTGATACTAAAATAAACTATTATATAAAAGTTAATTTTACTTCTTTAGAGGATTTGGTTGATGCTTTAGATGGAATTACAGTTTTTTCACAATTTAATTTTACTTCACAAGATGGATATACATATAAATATGGAGAAAATGTTTTAGATGGAAAAAAAGCTTTGTCTTTCGCTAGAGAACGAAAATCTTTTAAAGATGGGGATAGAGAAAGAGGTAAAAATCAACAACTTATTTTAACTTCAATAATTAATAAAGCTATTTCTCCGAAAATATTAACTAATTATGTTGATATACTTAAAGCTTTGAAAGGAAAGTTTGTTACAAATATTAGTGATAATGATATTTCTAAATTGATTAAAATACAACTTAATAGTGGAAGTAGTTGGAATATTAAAACTATAAGTGTTGATGGAAATGATGCAATGGATTATGTGTATAGTTATAAAAAAACTAAATTATATGTTATGAAACCTGATAAAAAAACTGTTAATAATGCTAAAGAAAGTATTAAAAATGTATTAAAAAATAACGATTAATTTATTAAATGTAAACTAAAAGTGTCAAATTTGACACTTTTTCCTTTGGAGTTTTTGACTAGTTTTGTCGAAGGTGTTTAAAGTTTTAAAAATAAACTCTAAACTAATATGTAAGGAGATATGAATATGTTTAAGTTAGAGCTGGAGTATAAAAATGGTATATTGTTTGCAAGACTTAAAGGAATATTAAATAGAAAAAATAGTTATAAAATAAATAATTATTTGAATCCGGTGTTAAAAAAACATAATATAAAATATTTGGTTTATAATTTTGAAGATTTAGAAATGATAGATAACTCGGGAATGGAAGCTATTATAAATAGTAAATATTATATAAAATGTAATAAAGGGGTTATCAAAGTATGTGGGGTATCTGGGGCACAAGAGTATTTATGTAAGTATTTAAAACTGTCTAAGGTTAAAAGTGAAATAGATGCGTATGTTGAAATGGAGGCTATGTAATGTTAGAAGAAATAATTAAATCAAGTGTTGGGTTAATATGGAAGATAGCTAAAAATTTTTATGGAGTTGATAGAAATGATTTATATCAAGCTGGAGTTCTTGGTGTAATTAAAGCATATCAAAATTATAAAGATGATGGTGTTACTAAATTTAGTACATATGCTTATAATTATATATTCGGAGAAATGTATATTTTAGCCAATAATAAAACAATTAAATTAAATAAAGATATAACAAGATTACTTAAAATGATTGATATGGGAAAAGTTAGATTGTCACAGGAGTTAATGCGTGAACCTTCGAATAGAGAATTAGCTCAATATTTAGAAATGGATTTAAAATCTTTAGAACAAGTAGAGATGTATAGAAGTGAGTTCATATCTATGGATGAAGAATGTGATGAAAAAAGGGCTTTACATGAAGTAATTGCAAGTAGTGAAAATATAAGTGAAGATGATAGAATAATATTAAATGATAGTATAAATACATTAGATTCTTTAGAAAAGGATATTATTAAAAGTCGTTATTATGATGATTTAACTCAAAGTGAAACTGCAAGAAAGCTTGGAATTACTCAAGTAATGGTATCAAGATATGAAAAAAGAAGTTTAAATAAAATGAGAAACTTTATGTATATGTAGAAAATATTAATTCATAATAATAATGGTGAATATTATGAATAGAGAAGACTATAAAAAATTAGTTAAAAAGCATACTCCAAAAGAACCAAGATTAAGAAATGTGGGAGTTGCTTTTTTAGTGGGAGGATTAATTGGACTTTTTGCTGAATTAATGATTTTTATTTTTATGAATTGTTTTTCAGTATCTAGTGTTGAAGCTGGTTTAATGACTGCTTTGGTAATTATATTTTTGTCAAGTTTACTCACTGCTTTAGGTTTTTTTGATAATTGGGTTAATGTTTGTAAATGTGGACTTATTATTCCAACATCAGGGTTTGCACATAGTGTGGCATCTAGTGCATTAGAATATAAAAAAGATGGATTAATTACAGGATTGGGTTCTAATTTTTTTAAACTTGCGGGTTCTGTAATATTGTATGGTATTATTTCATCATTTATTTTAGTGATTGTGAGGTTGATTATTGGTGGCTAGTATGAAATTTAAAAATGTGTATTTAAATGATTTTTATACAATTGTTGGACCTCTTGAAAAAAATAGTCAATTAAAAAGACTAGATATGGTTATGGATGATTATTATTTGGGAGAAAAAACATTTGAACAAGCTGAAGTTAAAATGCAACAAGTTGTGATTGATAATATTATTGGAAAAAATAATCTTAATATTAGTGATATTGATTTGTTAGTGGGTGGAGATTTAACTAATCAAATTGCTATTAGTAATTATAGTGCTAAAAACTATAATATTCCTTTTTTAGGTCTTTATTCGGCTTGTGCAACTTTTGTTGAGGGATTGATTGTTTCATCTACTATGATTGATAGTGGTAAATTAAAAAAAGTTATTAATATTACAAGTAGTCATAATTTAACTGCTGAAAGACAATTTAGATATCCAGTTGAATATGGGGCTCCGAGACCTCACACCGCAACTTTTACATCAACGGGAGCAATTTCTACACTTTTAAGTAAGAAACCTAGTAGAATAAGAATAGAAAGTGCAACAATTGGGGTGCCTGTAGATTTAGGAGTTAGTGATGCTAATAACTTGGGAGCAGCAATGGCTCCGGCAGCAGCAAGTACTATTGCAACTCATTTTGCTAGTTTGAAAAGAGATGCAAATTATTATGATTTGATATTGACTGGAGATTTGGGATGTGTTGGTTGTGAAATCTTAAAAGATTATTTGGAAACAGTGTATAATATACGATTAAAAAAATATATGGATGCAGGATGTGAACTATATTTAGATAGTCAAGATACTTATGCTGGAGGAAGTGGACCTGCTTGTTTACCAATTGTTTTATTTAATAAACTTTTACTTAATAAAAAATATAAAAAGATTTTAATAGTTGCAACAGGGGCTTTGCATAGTCCCACTACGGTTAATCAACATGGTACAATTCCATCAATTGCTCATGCTATAAGTTTGGAGGTGGAATAATGAATTTTCTAATGGCATTTTTGTTTGCTGGTGTTATGTGTGCAATAGCTCAAGTTATTCTTGATAATACTAAACTAACACCAGGTCATATAACAAGTATTTATACTGTAGGTGGTGCTTTTCTATCTTTTTTAGGAATTTATGATTGCCTTATAAAAAACTTTGGAGCTGGAGCCACTATTCTTATTTCAAATTTTGGCCATGCACTTTATAGTTCTGCTTGGCAAGGATATGTTGAAGAAGGATTCTTTGGTATTTTTAGTAATATGCTTTGTAAGTCTTCGGGAGTAATAACTGGTGCAATCGTAACGGCTTTTCTTGTATCAATTGTTTTTAAACCTAAAAATTAAGTTACTGATAAAATTAAGTAACTTTTTTTGTTTTTACTTTTCCCTAGAAATGGGATGAAATGATGCAATTATCCCGATTTATGTCGATTTGTGACGGACGATTTTTCTTGCAATGTTAGTTATTTGTGCTTTAAGATATAAACTTATCGAGGGAGGTTTTTATGCCAAATAAATTAATTGAAAAAAATAAAACAAAAGAGGTCTTTTATGGATTTAATTATGATAAAATGTTTAAAGCCGTATTCGTAGGTTTTAATGAAGATCGAACACATTTACTTTGTGAACTTTTAAGTGAATGCCTAGATATTAAAATTGATCGAATAATTAAATTTATTCCAGTAGAATTAAGTGCTAGACAAAAAAATGAAAGAAGTAAAAGACTTGATTTGCTCGTAGAGTCTCAAGGAAGAAAAATAAATCTTGAACTTAATTCATCATATAGTGAAACTACCAAGGTAAGAAATATAAACTTTTATTTTTCTTTTTGTAGTCAAAAAACATTAGTAAGTGAAGCTTATGACACAGTTTCAGAATTTATTCATATATCATTAAACTATGGAGTAAATTTGAATGAACCATTAGTAATGTGTTATACATTTTATGATAAAGATCATGAAAAAGAATTGGATAATCGTTTCAAATATTATGAAATCAACGTTGAAAAGTTTGCTAAACTTTGGTATGATAAAGACATGAAAAGTGCTAGAGAAAAACCACTATTAACGATGATAGGAATCAAGAATAAAGAAGATTTAGAAAAGTATTGTAGTGAGATAAATAACTCTAGTGTTAAGGAGAGTGTTGATAAATTGAAAAGATTAAATAAAGATGATGTATTCATATATGATATTACTCCGGAGGAAGAAGAAAAGTACATTAAAAATACCGAAAGAAATATTGCAAAAAGAGAAGCTAAAATGGATATTGCTAAAAAGCTATTAAACAATGATTATTCGGTTAATGAAATTGTTGAAATAACTGGTCTTTCAATTGAAGATGTAGAAAAAATGAATAAACAATAAACAAATGTTTGTGTTTTTGTTGACATTTAATTAAACATGAGTTACAATTAATTTGTATCAGGGTATTAGGAGGAAAAATGAAAATTACAAAAGATGAGAAGAATAAAGATAAGGCGTTAGAACAAGTATTAGCTGATATTGAAAAACAATTTGGTGCTGGTGCAATAATGAAACTCGGAGATAATGATCATATGAATGTTGATGTTACTTCGAGTGGGTCAATAACTATAGATGTTGCTTTAGGTGTTGGTGGCTATCCAAAGGGAAGAATAATTGAAATATATGGTCCTGAATCTAGTGGTAAGACAACTGTTGCATTACAAGCTATTGCAGAAGTTCAAAAAAATGGTGGAAGAGCAGCTTTTATTGATGCTGAACATGCACTAGATCCCGTTTATGCAAAAAATTTAGGAGTTAATATAAATGAATTATTGTTAAGTCAACCAGATACTGGAGAACAAGCCTTGGAAATATGCGATGCACTAGTTAAAAGTGATGCTGTTGATATTGTTGTAATCGATTCAGTTGCAGCCTTGGTTCCTCAAGCTGAAATTGATGGAGATATGGGAGATTCACATGTTGGTCTTCAAGCAAGATTAATGTCACAAGCGTTAAGAAAATTATCTGGAACAATGAATAAAACTAAAACAACTGCAATATTTATTAACCAATTAAGAGAAAAAGTTGGTGTTATGTTTGGAAATCCAGAAACTACACCAGGTGGAAGAGCATTAAAATTTTATTCAAGTATTAGACTTGATGTAAGACGTGGTGAACAAATTAAAGTGGGAGATCAAATTGTTGGTAATAAAACCAATATTAAAGTTGTTAAAAATAAGGTAGCACCACCTTTTAAAACAGCAACAGTTGATATTATGTATGGTGAAGGTATTTCTCGAGAAGGAGAGATTTTAGATATTGCAAGCGATTTAGCTATAATAGATAAAAGTGGAGCATGGTACTCTTATAATGGAGAGAAAATTGGTCAAGGAAAAGAAAACGTTAAAATTTTCTTGAAAGAAAATACGGCTTTGAGAGATGAACTTGAACAAAAAATTAGAGAACATTATGGTTTTATAGAAAAAAAGAAAGATAAAAAAGAAAAGAATTCAGAAAAGTAAACTGTGAAGTGATAAAGTAAAAGTAGACACATAAAAAGAATGTGATCTACTTTTCTTTTGTTATAATTAAATTAAGGAGA
>CAKOHI010000013.1 GCA_934085585.1 uncultured Bacilli bacterium | reverse complement strand
CTCCTTAATTTAATTATAACAAAAGAAAAGTAGATCACATTCTTTTTATGTGTCTACTTTTACTTTATCACTTCAATTCACATCAGGTAAGCTCTTTTTGTTAATCTAAGAAATCTATTTCTTTTATAATATTAGTATAATATTCATAATTTAGATAAGATTTGTTATCTAAAAATTCTTTAGCATCAATATTAGCTTGAGATAATATATTAAAATCTCTTTTTAGATTAGCAATTTTAAATGACATATCTCCACTTTGTTTAACCCCAAATAAATCGCCTTGTCCTCTTTGTTCGAAATCTTTTTCTGCAATATAGAAGCCATCAGATGATTCTTCCATTACTTTTAGTCTTTCATTGTTAAAAGAATTAGTTACTAAATAACAATAACTTTGAATACCACTTCTACCTACTCTACCGCGTAGTTGATGAAGTGTTGCTAGCCCAAATCTTTCGGCATTATATATAACCATCATTGTTGCATTGGGAATATCAATACCAACTTCAATAACTGTCGTAGATATTAAAATATTTATTTTATTTTCTGCAAACCCTTTCATTAATTCATCTTTTTCTTTTTGTTTTAATTTTCCATGTAATATTTCGATTCTTACTTTATTATTGAAAGCTTTATTTAATTTTTCTTTTAGTTCCATTACACTATTTAAATTTAGTTCATCATTTTGTTCAATTAATGGAGAAACTACAAAAATTTGATGGTTAATTTTTAACTCATCATACATTTTTAATAATACTTCTTTTATATTTTTTTCATCTGCAATTTTTGTAATTATTTCTTTTCTAATATTAGGTTTAGTTTTTATTTGAGATAAATCTAAATCACCATAAATAGTTAAAGCATATGTTCTTGGTATTGGAGTTGCAGATAAATATAGGACATCTGATTCGCCATGAAGACCTTTGTTTTGAAGTAAATTTCTTTGATTAACACCAAATCTATGTTGTTCATCAGTGATAACTAAGCCCAAATTTTTAAAACTTAAATTATCATTTAATAAAGCATGTGTACCTATTACTAAATCTATTTCTCCGGTTGATATTTCGTTATAAATTTTTTCTTTTTGTTTCTTTGTTAAGCTTCCAGTTAATAACCTTATGGTAATATTGTAATTTTTAAAATAATCTTTTATAGATTCATAATGTTGCTTAGCTAGAATTTCAGTCGGAGCCATAAATGTTGATTGATATCCAGATAGAAAGTTTGCTAAAATTGCCACGATTGCTACGATTGTTTTACCTGATCCAACATCTCCGAGAACTAATCTATTCATTCTTCTATCTTCTTTCATGTCTTTTAAAATATCTTCGATAGTTGTTAATTGATCTTTAGTTAATAAAAAATTTAAACTTGATAAAAAATCTTGAATATCTGTATTATTAAAAATTTTTGGTAATCCTTTTGATATTTTATTTATACTTTTTAAATAATTTATTTTAAACATATATATAAATAATTCTTCATAAATTAGTTTTAATTCACTTTGCTTAATATCATTTATAGTTTTAGGTTGATGTATTTTTCTTATTGCATCTTTTTTTGTTAATAATTTATATTTTTCATTTAAATAATCTGGTATGTGATCTTCTAAAAATATATTAGTTAATATAGCATTGTTTATAATAGTTTCTAAACTTGAATTTTTTATACCTTCGGTTAAATGATAAATTGGTTCTATTCTTTCTTCATCTATATTAAATTTTATGTCATTGGCTGTAAAAGTATTTTTTATTTTAGAATACTTACCTATTAAAACAATTTCTTTATCTATAGTTAAATTTCTTTTTAAAAATGCTCTGTTAAAAATAACTACTTTAAAATCATGTTCATTATTTGTGGCAATAAAGTCTAAACGATTAAAATTTCTTTTGATATATGATACTTTTGGAGCACTTAAAACTTTTGCTTTAATATAATAGGTCATTGTTTCATCAGTATTTTGTATGTTTACAAATTTAATAACATTATAACGATATGGGTAATATGTTAGTAAATCTTCGATAGTATTTATATTAATTTTGTTTAAAATGTTTATTGTTTTAGGACCTACTTTTGGTAATAAATTTAAGTTCATTTTGACCTCCGTAATAATTATATCAAAAATTTTTAAAAATCGCTTGACAAATTACACTTTTTCGATTAAGATAGTAATCACCAATTCACTTAAAGAAGGCGAATTGGTGCTAGTATCACACTAGTCAACCCCTTTTTATTCTTTTAGGAGATTTCTTCGGAAATCTCCACTTTTTTTATTCAAAAAAACACCAATTATGGTGTTTCAATAGATTGCTCTGTTTGAGATTCATCTTCATTTATTTCTTCACTTTTATTTATGTTTACTTCATTAATTTCAAATATACTTGAATCAATTGTAAAATGTTTATTTTTATAAATATTTGTGTATTTTAAGTCTAATTTATTATTTAATCCTAATAAATAAGCATACGAGAAATATCTTTCCCAAATAATTATTTCATCTACATTTTTTTCAGCAAAATTAGAAAAATCCTTTATAAAAGCTCCAAGTGAGTATATTGCTTGAATTACGTCTTTAGTTTTTTCAGTATATTTTAAAGATTTATCCATTTTAAAGTGATAACCGAAACGAAAATTTGCTATAATCGTGGTTATAAATAATGAAAATAGAAATACTGGTAAAAATAATATTATTGGAATAGTCAAATAAACTATTCTATTAAAAAACCAAGTTGTCATTGTAATATCAATCGGAGGATTTTTGATATAATCTAGTATTGTTCCAAAAATTAAAATTACTATTAATAATGAGATTGTAATTCTCATTGCGGTTTTCATATTTTTAGAAACATCTAGTTCTTCACCTCTTTTTAATCCGATTCCTAGTTCAAGAATGTCATCTCGAATACTTTCTTCCCATTCAGAAATATTAAATTTATTTAAGTTTATATTAGAATTATTACTTAACCAGTTTAATAAATATTTTTCATTTTTTAATAAATTAGTATTATCTTTTGATGTTAATTCAATATTCATTTCTTTGTTAATTGTGTTAATTTTTAAATATCCCTTTGCACTTAAATCAAGTAAAGCAGCTTTAACATCTCTTTTAGTTAATTTATAATCAAGTAAAAATCCATAAACACCGATTCCATAATCATTTGGAATGTCTCTATAATAAATGTAAGGATTGCTTAATCTTACTTTTCTTATTTCACGATTTAATTTTCTATTTGCTTTACTTTTACCAATAGTTTCACCAATAAAAGCAAATATTCCTACGATAATTACGAATATTAAAAATATAATTATAAGACCTATAAATTCTTTTAACATATTGACCACCTAACCTTATTTTATAATATTTAATGTTTTTTTAAATAACTATTTATTTATCTTTACAAATAATTTTTATTTTTTTATTACAGACTTAAAAAAAGCTAATATTCCTGCAATCCAAAAAGGAATAGTAAGTATTAAATCGTTTATGTTAAAGCTATTTTTAACTAAGTATATTGTTAATGATCCAAACCAAAATGTAAAGAATATTAAATAGAATATTTTAATAAATATTTTTTCTAATTTCGTATTCTTTAATGATTTTCCTAACGTTGCTAATGTTGATAATATAATTAAAATTAAAAATGGAAGGAACATAATTTTAGAAAATGTATCTTTAGTATGAAGCATTAATGTTATAATTATAGCTAAAACAATTAACTGGCAAACAAACGGCAAAAAATCTAAAAACATTTCATGAAACTTATTTAATTTATAAATCACGTTTTGAGACTTATTTTGCTTTAGTTTATAAATTAAATCATATATCAAATAAAACATAGGAATTGAAATATAAATTATTCCAAATATTTTTCCATATCCTTTAGTCATTATTATACTTAATATACCAGGTATTAAAAGCATATATAAAAGTGGTAATAAAAGTATATCTTCATAAAATCCCATTGGAGTATAAAAGTTAAACCAATAACTTTTCTTTTTTTCTTTATCACAAGCATCAATTATTTCATTACATTCTTCTAAAACTTCATAAATAATATCTTTTGTTTTTAATACATAATAATATTTTTTAGTTTTTTTTTGCCAATCTAATGTTTTAAATTTCTTACCTTTTTTATTTATGAAGATGCTTTTATTGTCTTCGATATCATAAAAATATAAAATTTCTTTTTTAGGCTTAACTATAACATTTAAGATAAATGAGATTAAAATCAATAAAAATGTTGCTATAAAAACTATTCCTACACAAAGCACAATAGTATTTTCACTTAAAACAGCATATAGCATTTCTTTACTATTTACAGAAAGTATATTAGAATCTATAATACAGTATATACCAAAGACTAGAAAAAGTGGTATTAAAAGCATTCCACCTAAAGGATAGTTTTCGTTAATAATTTGTTTTCTTCTATCTTTCATAAAAAACTCCACATTTATTCACTTATTTTTTTGTAATATTCATACCTTTTAATAGCATTTTCTTTTTGTTCTTCAAATAGCTCTTGAGCTAATTTTTCATCTTTTATTTTTAAAGCATTAAATCTTACTTCATTATTTAAGAATGTTTCATATTTAGTAAAATCTGGTTCTTTAGAGTCAATATGATATGTTCCATCGTATCTCATTAAAATTGTATATCCACAATCTACGGCTAATTTTTGTTCTTCACTTGATGTTGTCATTCCTGTTTTAATACCTTGTTCGATACATGGTGAGTAAGCAATTATGATTGCTGGACCATCATGAGCTTCCGCTTCATTGAAAGCCTTTATTGCTTGCATCATATTGGAACCAAGTGATATAGATGCTACATAACAGTTTGGAATACATGATGCTATCTTAAATAAATCTTTTTTAGCAGTTCTTTTACCAAAGTTAGCAAATTCTGCGACTGCCCCGAGTTTAGTTGACTTACTAGCTTGTCCTCCGGTATTTGAATAAACTTCAGTGTCTAATACTAATACTTTAATATTTTCATTGGAATGAAGTACATGATCAAGACCACCATAGCCAATGTCATATGCCCAGCCATCTCCACCTATTGCCCAGATAGTTCTAGCTGGTACATAATCAATTAAATCGTTTAATTCTTTTGGTATTAACTTATCTTGTAATTTTTCTTTAACATCTTTAGTTATTTCAAAATTATTTTCATTTTCTAACCATCTTGTGAATAATTCTTTTATATCTTCATCAACAGAATTTATGGTTTCTTCCATAATGTGTTTTATTCTATCTCTTTTTTGTTTGTATGAGATGTGAATACCTAAAGCAAATTCGGCATTATCTTCAAATAAAGAGTTTGCCCACGGGATGCTATAAGGTGTTGATGGAGTTGAACCACCATAGATACTTGAACAACCCGTAGCATTAGCAATAACTAGTTTTTCTCCGAGAATTTGTGTTAACATTTTAATATATGGAGTTTCTCCGCAACCTGCACAAGCTCCGGAGTAAGCAAATAATGGACGTTCTAATGCAACACCTTTAATTGTGTTTTTAGGTAATGGATTAACACTTTTTATAACATCAAAGTCAATACCAACTTTATTTGTTTTTTCTACCATTTCTAAAGCCTTTTTACCCATTTTTCCAGGACAAACGCTTACACATACGCCGCATCCGGTGCAATCTTTTTCACTTATTTTAATTGAGTATTTTAATCCATCTTTACTTATAAATGGAATGCCATCTGAATCATTTTCATTTGCTATAGCTCTGATTACCGCATGTGGGCAAGCTAAGGCACACATTCCACATTCAATACAATTTTCACTTATCCATTTTGGAACAATGTTGGAAATATTTCTCTTTTCATTGTTAGTTGTTGCCCCAGGAAAACGACCACAGGCAAAATCCATTATCTTACTTACAGGGATCTCATTACCCCTTCGTTCATTAATCATATTTATTACGCTATCATCAACAATGCTTATTGTTTCATCATATTCATGAGTAATCTTTAGTTCTTTTAAGTTTGATAAAGCTTCATGCATTGCTAAAATATTGTTATTAACTATATCTTCACCTTTTGTGGCAAAAGATTTTTTAATTGATTCTTCAAGCATTAAAGTAGCATCTTCAACATGTAATAAGTTAAGAATTAATACTTCCATTATTTTACTAATCTTACCTTTTAGATTATTTTTACTAGCTATATTTTCTGCATCTATATAATATACTTTAATATTTTTCTTAAATATTGTATTCTTAACTTTGGTTGGTAACAATTTTAATAATTCTTCTTCATTTTTAATAGTGTTAATAAGTAGTGTACCATTTTCTTTTAAATTACTTATAATATCAAACATTCTAAAGTAAATGTCTTTGGTAACTATAGTTATCTCTGGATGAGTTACATAATATGGTTCATTTATTTTATTACTACCATATCTTAAATGAGATATTGTTACACCGCCGCTTTTTTTAGAGTCATATTCAAAATATCCTTGTACATATAAATCTTTTTTAGCATGTAGTATCTTTAGTAAATCCTTACTAGCACTAACCATTCCATCACTACCAAAACCCACGACTTTTATTTCTTTGTTGTTATTTTCAATTTCTATATGTTCTTTCTTTAAACTTAAATTGGTTACATCATCGTTTATACCTATAGTAAAGTTTTCTTTGGGATTATCTTCTAGCATTTTGTAAACGCTGAAAATATCACTCGGAGTGGTATTTTTACTTGACAAACCATATCTTCCCCCGTAAACATTGATATTTTTGCCCTTTAAAATGCTACATACATCTAAGTATAAAGGTTCGCCACTTGAACCAGCTTCTTTTGTACGGTCTAATACAGCAATATTTTTTACTGTGTTAGGTAAGATATCTAAAAAATATTTTTTACTAAAAGGACGATACAAATGAACTTCAATTAATCCTACATTTCCCATTTTTGCTACGACTTCTTTAATTGTGTCTGTTACACTACCCATTGCTACGATTATATTTTCTGCATTAGTTGCCCCATAATAATTAAATGGTTTATAATCCGTAGACATTATTTTATTAATTTTTTGCATATATTCATTTACAATATCAGGCATTACATCATAAAATTTATTTCTTGCTTCCATACATTGGAAATATATATCTTCATTTTGGGCCATTCCATATTGATATTTTTTACCTACGTTTAAACATCTATCTTTAAATTTATTGATAGCATCATGATCAACTAAAGATAAAAGTTCTTTTTCTGGTAGTTCTTCAATTGTATTAAGTTCATGACTTGTTCTAAAACCATCAAAAAAATGGACAAATGGAAGACTTCCTTTTATAGCAGATAAATGAGCTACTGCTGCTAAATTTTGAGCATCAAAAACATTGGATGATGCAAGCATACAAAACCCGGTTCCTCTAGTTGCATAAATATCTTGATGATCTCCGAATATTGATAAAGCATGAGTTGCTAGACTTCTTGCAGCTACATGAATAACTGCAGGTAACATTTCTCCGGCGATTTTATACATGTTAGGTATCATTAATAAAAGTCCTTGACTAGCTGTAAAAGTTGATGCTAAAGAACCTGATAATAATGCCCCATGCAAAGCACCAGCTGCTCCAGCTTCTGATTCCATTTCCAAAACCTTGGGTTTATCATTAAATATATTAAGTAAATCAGTATTTGTTAGTAAGTCAATATTTGATGCCATTGGACTAGATGGCGTTATTGGATAAATACTGCATACTTCACTAAAGTAGTAAGCAATTTTACTACATGCACTATTTCCATCTACGATTTTTTTCATATTATCACCAATTATATTATAAAATAAAAAAGACTAAATAACTAGCCTCTTTTTAATTTTTCTTCAATTCTCATTAGTCTATTGTATTTTGCTATTCTTTCTCCACGACACATTGAACCCGTTTTGATGAAAGGAATAGCTAAACCAACACCAAGATCAGCAATAAATGTATCTTCAGTTTCTCCACTTCTGTGAGAAATAATTGTTTTATAATTGTTCTTTTTAGCAAGCATTATTGTTTTAATCATTTCACTTACCGTACCAATTTGGTTAGCCTTAAGCAAAATAGCATTACCGGCATGCATTTCTATTCCTTTTTCTAAGTATTTTTCATTAGTTACAAAATAATCATCCCCAACTACCATAATTTTGTTCCCAACTAATTTAGTGAATTTGGCAAGGGCTTCAAAATCATCTTCAAAAAACGGATCTTCAATACTTAAAATAGGATATGTATTTATTAAACTTATATAATAATTCATAAGTTCATCACTAGTATATTTTTTTTGATCTAATTTGTAAGTTTTTGTTTCTTTATCATAAAGTTCACTGGCAGCAACATCTAAAGCAATATATATATCTTTACCTGGAATATAACCAGCTTTTTTAATTGCTTCCATAATAAAATCTAAAGCCATGGCATTGTTATTTAAATTCGGAGCAAAGCCTCCTTCATCTCCTACCCCCACTGAAAAACCATTGATACTTAATAATTTTTTTAAAGCATGAAAAACTTCTGATGCTGCTCTTACTCTTTCTTTGATACTCTTCATAACTGGCATTATCATAAATTCTTGTATATCAATGTTATTAACAGCATGGGCTCCACCATTTATAATATTAACCATTGGTATTGGTATAGAAACATTTTTGTTAGAAACATATTCAAACAGTTCTTTATTCTTTGATGCCGCTAAACACTTTAAACAAGCTAGGGAAACTCCAAGTATTGCGTTTGCACCTAATTTACTTTTATTTTCTGTTCCATCTAAAGATATTAACAAATTATCAACACTTAATTGATCCGCTTTTTTACCAATTAATGCTGGTCTTATTATGTTATTTACATTATCTACAGCTTTTAAGACTCCCTTTTTTTCATATCTTTTTTCATCATTATCTCTTAATTCTAAAGCTTCACGTGTTCCTGTTGATGCTCCACTTGGCACTGATGCCATTTTCTTTATACCATTATCTAAAGTCATTTCAACTTCTATAGTTGGATTTCCTCTACTATCTAATATTTCTCTAGCATAAATGTCTTTAATAAACATCATATCCCCTTCTTTCTATATATTAGTATAACAAAAAATAGACAAATTAAAAAGCAAAAAGAATATTTTTACTTTTTGCTTTACTTATTTTTACCAAAATATTTCCATTATTTCTTTGCTTCTATTTTTAAATAAAATTGTATCCATAAAATCTAACACACCAGTTATTATTAAAAATGCCCCAGCTAACTTTGTTAGAGTTAAACTTGCAAATGGATTGAATATTACAAGAACACCAACTATTGCTACTAAAATTCCTGTTGCTAATGTTATTAACCATGATTCTTCATTTCCTCTTTTTAACCATAACGCATAGTTAACTTTACTTGCACCATTTATTATCATGAATAATCCTAAACATACTGTTACAAATTCTACTACAGTAAATGGATAAATAATAATGACTACCCCTAAAATTGAATATAATACTCCAAATACTAAACTTAAATTATATAATTTTGCTCCTTCTCGATGAAAATACTTATAGATTGAATTTATACCTTCAATTAGAAATATTGCTCCAGCTATTATCCCTACTACTTTATTAGTTAAATTTGGAAGGAATAATAATACTAGTCCTGCAGCAATAGTAATTATTGCTGCTAAAATTGAGTATGTAATCATTCTTTTGTACATATTTTCAATGCTATTTTTAAAAACACTTGCCATTTTTCCACCACCTACTAATATTATACAAAATAAGTTCAATTTAGGCAATCATTTTATAGATTTTTACGTCAATTTATGGTATAATGTTGTCTTATTTAAGGGAGGTTATACTATGTTTTTACGTGAATTATCATTAGATGAATTTGAAAAGTTTTCTTTAACTCATTTTATTGGGAATTTTCATGAATCAATAAATTATGCTTTACTTAAAACTGAAGAAGGTTTTGAATATGAATTTATTGGATATGGCAATGAAAATATAGTAGCTGCTGCTTTAATACTTTACAAAAGAATTGGTAATACTTATTATGGCTATTCACCTCGAGGATTTTTGATTGATTATTCAAATGAATATCTTTTATCAGAATTTACTAAACAAATAAAAGACTACTATAAAAAGAAAAAATTTACTTTTATTAAAATTAATCCTGAAATTGCAATTGCAAAATTAAATAAAGATGATATGAATTTTGTTTATAATGAAAATTATAGAATAATTGATAGCTTAATAAAATGTGGATATAAAAAATTAAAAAATAATATGAATTTTGAAGCACTTTTACCACGAATTAATGCAATTGTAAATATGGAAAATTTTGACTACACTAAATTATCAAAAAATACAAGAAACAAGGTAAAAAAAGGGTTAAGAAAGGGATTAACCATTGAAAAGGCTTCTCCAGAAAACCTAAATATTTTTTATAAATTTATAAAAAACAAAATTGATAAAGAGGAATATTATTATAATGATTTTTATAATGTTTTTAGTAGATCATCAGTAGTGGACTTAATTATGGTTAAAGTTGATTATAAAAAATATTTAATTAATGCCCAGAATGCCTATAATTTGGAACTTAGAAAAAATGCTATATTAAATAATAAGTTAATAGAAAAAAATCAAGCTAAAATAATTAATGCTAAAATGAATTCTGATAGAGCATTACTGGCTTATAAAAATGATATAGCTGAAGCTTCTAAAAAAATTAATACAAATGAGGATGTTTATGTAGCGGGAGCTTTAGTAATAAAATATCAAAATCGTGTAATTATTCAAATAAGTGGATTTGATAAAAGTATGTCAAGATTTAGTGCAAATTATTTCTTATATTATGCTTTAATTAAATACTATCAAAATAATTATAAATATATGGATTTAAATGGAATTACTGCTGATATGAATAAATCTTCTAAATATTATGGATTAAATAGATTTAAATTAGGATTTAATCCGGATGTTTATGAATATATCGGAGAATTTGATTTAATAATTGATGAAAAAGAATATAATAAGTTATTAAACTTTGGATTACTTGCTAAAGAATTTAATAAATAATATCAAAGATAATTATTTTAACATATCAATAAACAGTAGTTAGATAATTCTAATTACTGTTTTATTTAAAAGAAAAAATCTCAAGACTTGCGTCCTAAGATTTTTTTGTTATATTCTTTAATTATTTTAAAATTTCAGATACAACTCCGGCACCAACAGTTCTTCCACCTTCACGGATAGAGAATTTAGTTCCGTTTTCTAGAGCAACTGGAGCAATTAATTCAACAGTCATGTCAACATTATCTCCAGGCATTACCATTTCTACTCCTTCAGGTAATTCAATAACACCTGTTACGTCTGTAGTTCTGAAATAGAATTGTGGACGGTAATTTGAGAAGAATGGTGTATGACGTCCTCCTTCTTCTTTAGATAGAACGTATACGCTTGCTTTAAATTTTGTATGAGGTGTAACACTTCCTGGTTTAGCCAAAACTTGTCCACGTTCAACGCCGTCACGAGCAACGCCACGAAGTAAGCATCCAGCATTGTCACCAGCTTGAGCAAAGTCTAGAGATTTTCTAAACATTTCAATACCAGTAACAACTGTTTTAGTTGTAGGTCTTAGACCAACGATTTCAACTTCGTCGTTAAGTTTTAATTGTCCACGTTCAACACGTCCAGTAACAACTGTTCCACGTCCTGAAATTGTGAAAACGTCTTCAATACTCATTAGGAATGGTTTGTCAGTATCACGAACTGGTGCATCGATATAAGAATCAACAGCAGCCATTAAGTCACGGATACTTTGAGCAGCAGCTTCATCACCTTCAAGGGCTTTTAAAGCACTACCACGGATAATAGGACATTCAGAATCGAATCCATATTCTCCTAATAATTCTCTGATTTCCATTTCTACTAAATCAAGTAGTTCAGGATCATCAACTTGGTCACATTTATTCATGTAAACCACGATCTTAGGCACACCAACTTGACGAGATAACAAAATGTGTTCTCTAGTTTGTGGCATAGGACCATCTGCAGCAGATACAACTAGGATAGCACCATCCATTTGTGCAGCACCAGTGATCATGTTTTTAACGTAGTCAGCATGGCCTGGACAGTCAACGTGTGCATAGTGACGTTTTTCAGTTTCGTATTCAACATGCGCAGTGTTGATAGTTATACCTCTTTCTCTTTCTTCTGGAGCTTTGTCGATATCAGCATAATCAACAAATTTTCCAAAGTATTTTGTGATCGCAGCAGTTAATGTTGTTTTACCATGGTCAACGTGTCCAATAGTACCAATATTAACGTGTTCTTTTGAACGATCGAATTTTTCTCTTGCCATATAATAATTTCCTCCTTTTCTTATATTACTATTATATTTTATCTAATGCTTGAAGATTTTTCAAGTATTATTCTTAATTTATGCTGTTTTTCTTTATAATTTCTTCAGCAATATTTTTTGGAACTTCTTCATAATGGTCTAAAGTCATTGTGAAGTTACCACGTCCTTGAGAGTTTGAACGTAAGCTTGTAGCATAACCAAACATTTCAGCTAGTGGAACCATTGCATTTATTGATAAAGCATTTCCACGAGATTCGTTTCCAAGTGGTTTACCACGTCTACTAGTTAAATCTCCCATAACATTACCCATATATTCTTCTGGAACAACTACTTCAACTTTCATAATTGGTTCTAGAAGTACAGGTTTACATTTATTTTTAGCTTCTTTTAAAGCCATAGATGCAGCAATTTTGAAGGCCATTTCTGATGAGTCTACATCATGGTATGATCCATCAAATAATGTTGCTTTAACGTCTACCATTGGATAACCAGCAAGGATACCACCAGCCATAGCTTCTTGTAATCCTTTATCAGTTACAGGTATATATTCACGAGGAACTACACCACCAACGATAGCATCAACGAATTCATATCCTTTTTCAGGATTTGGTTCGAACTTAACCCAAACATGTCCGTATTGTCCACGTCCACCTGATTGTTTGATATATTTACCTTCACATTCAGCAGCTTGAGTAAGTGTTTCACGGTAAGCAACTTGTGGTTTACCTTTATTACATTCAACATTAAATTCACGACGCATACGGTCTACGATAATGTCTAAGTGTAATTCACCCATTCCAGATAGAACTGTTTGACCAGTTTCAACATCTGTTTTAACTCTTAAAGTTGGGTCTTCTTCAACTAGTTTTTGAATAGCAATGGCCATTTTATCTTGGTCATTTTTACTCTTTGGTTCAATAGCTATATCAATAACTGGAGCTGGGAATTCCATACCCTTCATGATACATGGGTTCTTTTCATCACATAATGTATCTGCAGTTGTAGTATTTTTTAAACCAACTGCTGCAGCAATTTCTCCTGCATATACTTCAGTAATTTCTTTTCTTTGATTAGCGTGCATTTGTAAGATACGACCAATTCTTTCTTTTTCGTCTTTAGTTGAGTTTAAAACGTATGAACCACTTTTTAAAACTCCTGAATAAACACGGAAGAATGAAAGTCTACCAACATATGGATCAGTCATAATCTTAAATGCTAGTGCTGTAAATGGTTCAGAATCACTTGGATGTCTTAATACATCGTTTCCTTTTGCATCAGTACATTCAATAGCTTCAATATCAGTTGGTGCTGGTAAATAATCAATAACAGCATCAAGTAAAGCACGTGTTCCTTTATCTCCTAGAGCATCGGCACATAATACTGGGAAGAATCCTACAGATAATGTTGCTTTTCTGATAGCTGCTTTTAATTCATCAACAGTTATTTCTCCACCATCTAGGTATTTCATCATTAGTTCTTCATCAAAATCAGCTACTGCTTCAATTAATTTAGTTCTATATTCTTCAGTCTTTTCAACCATATCTGCTGGAATTTCCATTTCAGATACTTCTTGTTTTTCTGTTCCATCATATTTGTATGCTTTTTTAGTAACTAAATCGATGTAACCTTCATAAAATTGTTCAGCACCAATTGGTAACATAATAGGAGCAGCGTTAGCACCTAATCTACTTTTGATTGTGTCAAGTGAATAGTAGAAATCAGCACCCATCTTTTCCATTTTGTTAGCACAAATCATTCTTGGTACTTTATATTCATTTGCTTGTCTCCAAACAGTTTCAGTTTGAGGTTCTACACCAGCTTGAGCATCAATTAGAGCTATAGCACCATCTAGAACTCTTAAACTTCTTTGAACTTCGATAGTAAAGTCTACGTGACCTGGGGTATCGATAATGTTTAATCTATATCCTTTCCAGTGACAAGTAGTAGCGGCAGAAGTAATTGTAATACCTCTTTCCTTTTCTTGTTCCATCCAGTCCATTTGAGATTCACCTTCGTGAGTTTCTCCGATTTTGTGTGTAATACCAGTTAAGAATAAAATTCTTTCTGTTGTAGTTGTTTTACCAGCATCGATGTGAGCCATGATACCGATATTTCTTAATTTATCAATTGTAACGTCTCTAGCCATAGCAATTACCATCTATAATGAGCAAATGCTTTATTTGCTTCTGCCATTCTATGAGTGTCTTCACGTTTTTTGCAAGCTCCACCAGTACCATTTGAGGCATCTATGATTTCGTTTGCAAGATTAATGGCCATTCCCTTTCCATTTCTTAATTTTGCATAATTAACTAACCATCTTAAAGCTAGTGTTTGAGCTCTTTCATCATTAACTTCCATTGGAACTTGATAATTTGAGCCCCCAACTCTACGAGATTTAACTTCTAGAGCTGGTTTGATATTTTCTAATGCAGCATTGTAAACTTCTAAAGCTGGTTTTCCAGTTTTTTCAGCAACTATATCAAATGCTTCATATAATATCTTTTGAGCTGTACCTTTTTTACCATCTAACATAATTTGGTTTACTAATTTAGTAACAACTTTTGAATTATATATAGGATCTGGTAATACATCTCTTTTAACTGCACGTCTTTTACGCATTTAATTTTCCTCCTATTCTATTATTTTTTGTCTTTTTTAGTTCCGTATTTACTACGTCCTTGTTTACGATCTTGAACTCCGTGAGTATCAAGTGTACCTCTTACGATATGATAACGAACACCGATTAAATCCTTAACACGGCCACCTCTTACTAAAACAACGCTGTGTTCTTGTAAGTTATGTCCTTCTCCTGGAATATAAGCATCGATTTCTTTACCGTTAGAAAGTCTAACACGAGCATATTTTCTTAATGCTGAGTTTGGTTTCTTAGGTGTTCTTGTACCAACTTTAGTACAAACTCCTCTTTTTTGTGGACTCTTTGCATCAGTTTGTTTCTTTTCTAGAGTGTTAAATCCAACATTTAATACTGGACTTTTACTCTTTCTTGTTTTTTTGCTTCGATTTTTCTTTACTAATTGATTGATCGTAGGCATCTATTTTCGCTCCTTTCCATTAACACACATCCTGGTGTATCGAACATTGTTTTAAACTAGGTTCTACCTATGCAGAACCCGTTTTTTCAAAATGCAAATATACTATATCATTATTAGCTTATGTTTGTCAAGAAAAAATAATGAATTTTGTGTTAATTTGTAGCATTTAAAAATAGATTTTGCGTTTTATTAATTATTTGATATAATGATTATACAGGGAGGATTATTAAATGACAATTGAAAGAGAAGAAATTTCATTGGTAGAGGAAACCTATGCGTATGTTAGTCGTGCCAGTGATGAAGAAAACGCAAAAATATTCAAAGAAAGAATTTGCAATTACATTAAAACCTTAAAGGAGCTTGTGGATAGTGATTTTGAAAAATTAACTGATGAAGAATTTTATAAAATGTTATGCAATATTTATTGTATTTCTTTGAGTGAAAGTGACTATTTAAAAATGTTATCTAGATATTACAACCAAAAATACTCTAATATTTATACAATACCTACTACGATGACATTTACTGATACTGCCACAGAAGGACATGGACATAGTTTTGATTATTGGGAGCAACTTTATCAAGTATTCTATTTAGTAGCAACCAGTCCACAATTTAAATTTGACTTTAATAAAACATACACAAAAGATGAAATAAAAAAATTATTATCTAGTAAAGATATAATAATTTTAAATAAAGAAGATACACCGATTGATGAAGATGAAATCGAATTTAAAGAAGAAAATTATGAATCTTTACCTACTTTAGGTATCGAATTTGAAGATTTTGATGATAATATATCACAATTTGTTTTAAATAATTTTTGGTTACTTGGTGAATTATTAAGAAAAAAATTTACTAAAAGGTTTATAATTAAGGATGTCAAAGCATTAATAGAAGAATTGGATGAAGAATTGAGAATAATTTTTTCTGATGTTGGTAAATCATATTCTTCAAGCATGACTGCAGCTATATGCAAAGAATGGTTTTTATCTTCCAATGAAAATGAAGAGTATAAAAGAATGCAAGCTGTTTTAAAACGAAAAAAATGAATTGGTGTTTTTTGCCAATTCTTTTTCTTAACTCTATATTTATGGTTTTTATTTGCTAAAAAGTACTATATAATTTGTATATTAAATATGATGCAAGGAGTAATGCTAGCAAAAGTATTCCACTTAAAACTAACATTTCTGCTAGCCCCCAGCCTCTATTATCTTTTAATTTATTTTTTATATTTTTAAGCATATGTATCACCTGTAATGTATTATATTAAAAACTATTATAATTGTCAATTTAGATATTCATCATTTATTTTTATATCATCGTTGTTTTCTTCTAATGTTTTTAAAACCTCTAAAATTTTTAACTTTTCATTTTTTCTTTGATTTAATATATCAATATCTACTTTAAGACTTTGTAAATAAAATTCGATGTCAGCAATATTATTATCTTCCATTTGATACCTCATTTTTTAAGTTTAGAAGTCTAGCTTTTGCTTGTAAAGTTAGTCTATCTATTTCACTTAATCTATCTTCTAGCTTATTTTTTTCTTCTTCTAAATCATTAATTTCTTTCATTAATTCTATTATTCTATTCTTCTTTACCTCTTCATTAGAATTCATAAAACTGTTTTCATAATTATCTAAAGCCATTTTTATTTGTTTAAAATATACTTTACCCATGCCTTTTAAATTCATTAAATATTCATCAGGAATTGATAAAAGTTCTTTAATTGTTTTAATGCCTGCATTATTTAAAATTTGATTTATTTTTGCAGATAAATTTAGATAAAGAATTGAATTTACATAATCTACTTTGCTTACTATGTCAAAGTAGCTTCTTATTTTTCCTATTGCTTTATTTACAATCATACTTACTCTTGTTCTACTTATTTCAAACATCATACCTATTTCTGCAAGACTATAACTGTAGGTTTGGGCATTCAAACCAAACCACAATTTAATAATTTGTATTTCTCTTTCATTTATATTTATATTTTTTAAATCTTCTAAACTTCTTATATGAATTTTAAAGTTTTTTAATTCTTTTTTGATAGTTTTAAATGGGGTTTTAATTAAGTAATCGTTTAAATTTAACATTTCTTCTTTTCCATGATTAAAAATTACCAGATTCAATTTAAATAGTGATTCATTTATACCTATTGCATTCATAAAATACTTTTTCTTTTTAGTAAAATTTTCTTTTTCTAAATTCTTTTCTATATCTCTATTTACTCTTTTAAAAAAGTTAGCTTTTAACCCCCCAACATTTGCTATATTTAAGTCTTCTTCGAGCCTTACGCCTTTTTCACATTTGCCTAAATCTAGGATACCATATAATTTTCTAAAAACGTATGTGTCTCTTTCAGATAAATTATTTATATCTTTTAATCTTAAATCATATAAGTCTCTAATAATTAATTTTATTCTATTGTCTATGTATGTTTTCTTTTCTTCTTCAGTAAACATATCAAAATCTTTATCACAGGTTATTTTAGTTCTAAATTCTTTTATAACATCATCTAATGTCATATACTTATCCATTAAAATTCCCCCTTATAATTTGTATGTTCTTTTTTTAGTTAATTCAGCTTCTTCAAACTTTTCATATCTAATTTTAGCTTGGGCAATCTCAAAATCCAATTCTTGACATTCTTGTTCTAATCTTCTTTTTCTTTCTTGTAATACTTGAATTTCTTCTAGAAAGCTATTTCTTGTATCAATTACTACTTGTCTTTCTGATCTTATTTTTTTGTATTTTTGCATCGCTTTATAAAGTTCATCTAATGACTTTTCCCCTAATCCTTTTACGTTTATTAATTCAGGTTCACTTAAATCTAAAAGGTCTTCCATTGTATATATTCCTGCCTTTTTCAAACTTTTATAAGGACGTTTAGATAAGTTTAAACATTCTATTGTATCAAAATATTCAGGGTTTAATGGATTTGCAAAATGTTTTTGAAGTTTTTCTAAAGCACTTGCAGAAATAAGCCTAGCATTTTCCTTACTCATATTAAATATAGTGGCTATTTCTTTTAGGGTAAATCTTTTTTGACTTTTGTTTAAGCCAAAATGAAATGAAACAATTTGCATTTCTTTATTTGTTAAACCTGCAAGTTTTAAATCATTTATGCTACGTACATAAATATTTGTATTTTTTATCTCTTGACTTATTGTTGACATTGGTGTACAGGTAATGTATTCATCGATATTCATCATTTTAGGATTATGATTAAATGCCACTAAATTAAGTTTAAATAAATTTGGATCTATGCCTATTAAATCAAGTGTTTCTTTTTTCTTTTTAGAAAAATTATAACTTATTAAAAATTTTTCTAATGCCACATTAAGCCTTTTAAAAAATTGTGGTTTGATTGTATGTATATTTGATAAATTAAATTCTTGATTTAATATAGGGCCTGGTATACATTTACCATTATCTACTACGCCCCATAGTTTTCTAATTATATATGTGTCTCTTTCAGACAAACATGAAATTTGTGACAAGCTTAAATTATATAATTCCTTCATAATTTCATTTATTCCATTTTCTATGATTGCTTGTTTTTCTTCTTCATTAATCATTTCAAATTGTCTAATACAATTTATTTTTTCTTTAAATTCTAAAAGCACATCGCTGGATGTCATGTATTTGGCCATAATAAATCCCCCCGTATAAGTTTCGATTATACCACTATTATTTGTTTTTTGCAAACTTTTTATATCTTAATTTTATTATACCTTTGATTAATATTTGATTTCAGTTTTAAATAATTTATATTATTTATTAAATATAGTTAGGAAATTTTTAAAAAAACTAGTTTGACAATTTTATTTACGAAGTAAATAACTACAAAAATTTTTGTCATAAACCTAATATTGACATTTACATTTACCATTCATAGTTATTCATATTTTTCCACCCGTATTATAAGTATAACATATGAGCATTAAAAAGACCACATAACTGTGGTCTTTTATTTTTGAATTAAACTAATTCTACTTCAGCACCAGCTTCAGTTAATTGAGTCTTAATAGCTTCAGCTTCTTCAGCAGGAATATTTTCTTTAATATTTCCACCGTTGTCAGCTACAGCTTTAGCTTCAACTAATCCTAAACCAGTAATTTCTTTAATGATTTTAATAACTGCAATTTTGTTTCCACCAGCTGATTTTAATACAACTGTTCTAGTTTTTGGTCCTTCTTCAGCAGCAGCAGCTGGAGCAGCAGCAACAGCAACAGCCATTGGATCAACACCAAATTCTTCTTTCATTGCGTCAACTAATTCTTTAACTTCAAGAATTGTCATTTCTTTTAATGCACTTATAAAATCTTCTTTGTTTAATTTTGCCATATTCTATTCCTTCCCTTCTAATTGTTCGGCATAAAGATTTAACCCTATTGCTAAATCTTTAACATATTGCATCATACCACCAGCAAGCATTGTAAGTAATCCTTCTCTTGATGGAATGGTAGCATATTCTTTTATTACAGCTAAATCTGCAACATTTCCACTGATAACACCTACACGGATATCTAATTTATCATGTTTTTTAGCAAATTCTGATACAATTTTAATTGGTTCTAATAATTCTTTACCAAATAGAATTGCATTTGGACCTTCTAAAAATTCATCTAAATTAAGATTTAATTCATCAGCAGCTCTTTTAAGTAATGTGTTTTTATAAACCTTTACTTCAGAATCAACATCTTTAAGTTCTCTTCTCAAAGAACTTAATTCTTCAACTGTTAATCCTTGGTATTGGAATATTATAACACTTTCACTTGATTTTAGTTTGTTAACAATTTCATTAACAACTTCTTTTTTTTGTTCAAGAATTTTTGTGCTTGCCATATTCTCCTCCTTATTATATTAGAAAAGCTTCCCAAGGGAAGCTTAAAATTAACTTGTAGTTTTAAGTATCCCCTCGGTAGGACTTATTTTTATGCCTACTGTCTTTGGTTCTCGCTTTTTCTAATACGTATTATATTACATTTTTAATTAAATGTCAAAACTATTTTTATCTAACTTGATTCCAGGACCCATAGTTGTTGAAATAGCAATATTTTCAATAAATGTTCCTTTAACTGTTTGTGGTTTAGCTTTAGAAATAGTTGTAATAACATAACTTAAGTTTTCAGCTAATTTCTTTTCATCAAACGAAACTTTACCAATTACAGTATGGATATTACCAAATTTATCATTCTTGTATGTAACCATACCTTTTTTAAGATCTTCAACAATAGCACCAACTTTAGTTGTTACTGTTCCAGTCTTAGGGTTAGGCATTAAGTTACGTGGTCCAAGAATATTACCAATTTTTCCAACTTCTGGCATCATATCTGGTGTAGCAACTACAACGTCAAAGTCAAACCAGTTTTCATTTTTAATTTTATCAAGCATATCTTTTTCCCCAACAAAGTCTGCTCCAGCGTTTTTAGCTTCTTCAGCAAAAGCTCCTTTAGCTATAACTAAAACTTTTTTAGATTTACCAGTTCCATTTGGAAGTGATAATGCTCCTTTTAGTTGTTGGTCAGCTTTTTTTGGATCGATGTTTAATTTAATAGCAACATCAATTGTACTATCAAATTTAGTAACACTTGTTTCTTTAACTAATTTGATTGCATCTTCTAAAGTGTATGCTTTGTTTTTATCAACATTTTTAGATGCTTCCACATATTTTTTTCCATATTTTTTCATATTTTACCTCCTAACTGTGGTTCATTAAGCGGACATTATTTATTTAAATTTTTTATTCTGCTTCTTCTTCAGATTTTTCTAAATCATCATGAGTTGGAACTTCAACACTTGCATCAGCCATTTCTTTAGCTTCTTCTTCAAGTCTTTCTAGTTCAGCTTCACGTTTAGCTTGTTCTTTTTCTTCTTCTTTTGCTTCAGCTGCTTGTTCTTCAAGTTCAGCATCATTGAAACCTTTTACAGCAATACCCATATTACGAGCAGTACCAGCAATTTGTTTCATAGCAGATTCAACATCATAAGCATTTAAATCTGGCATTTTTGTTTCAGCAATTTCTCTTAATTCTTTTTCAGTAATAGTAGCTACGATTTCATTAGCTCCTTTTTTACTTCCACTCTTTATTTTAGCTGCTTTCTTTAATAAGAATGCTGCTGGAGCAGTTTTAAGAACAAAATCAAAAGAACGGTCATCATAGATGGAAATTTCACATGGAACTACATCACCCATTTTGTCTCTAGTAGCTTCATTAAATTTAGTACAAAATTCTCCTAAATTAATTCCTGCAGGTCCTAGAACTGTACCAACTGGTGGTGCAGGTGTAGCTTTTCCAGCTTCGATTTGTAATTTAATTTTCTTTACGACTTCTTTAGCCACGAAAACACCTCCTATAAAAATTTTTTCGCGTAAGTGGTTATAGGGCAAGTCCGCAAGTTATCCCCTCCACTTAACAAAATTATATTAAAAATATAAACTTGCAATTACGATATTACCACATTTTGACACATTTTACAAGAAATTTTAATTACTTTTGTTATTTTTATTGGAAGTTTTTAAAAAATATGATAATATTAATAACGATAGGTGATGTTTTATGAGTAAATTTTTTAATCAGAAAGTAAAAAAAGGACGTGGTGTTCCGACTGGCACAATAGTTGTTGCGGTAATTGTTGCTATATTAATATTTATTGCTATTGCAGTTTTGATAAGTGTTTTTTCAAGAAATAGCCATAAAGATGCTGTCATTGTTGTAAGAGACGTTTTATCCGTAGAAATTAATGAAAAAAATATTGATAAAACACTATTTTTTACAGAACTAGAAAATGTTATGGAAAGTGATATTAATGTTGATTATAGTAATGTTAAGTTTTCAGAACTAGGTACTTATGAAGTACCAATTACAATTTACAAAAAGAAGTATAGTTCTAAAGTTGAAATAATTGATACAGAAAATCCTGTGTTGGTTACTAAAAATGTAAAGATAAATGCTGGAAGTTCATATACTGCAAGTGATTTCGTTGATAGTTGTAAAGATAATAGTAATAAAAAATGTGAAATTGAATTTTATGATTTAGGTTTGGATCAATCTGGAGAAAAAGTTGATTACAGTAGTTATACCGAAGAAGGCACTTATACAGTACAAATTATAGCTAAAGATGAAGCTGGAAATAAAACAAGTCCTAAAAGTGCAACACTAACTATTGGAAACGGAGTAAATAGTCAACCACTAGATTGTAAATATGGAAACAGTGAATATGATACATCAAAAATTTTATCTGTTAATGTTACTGACAATGGATGTGCATTAGACTTAAATTTATACAAAAATGAAGAAAAGTTAGCTCCAGTTAATGCTTTGATAAAATCTGAAACAGAAAAAATTCAAAAAGAATTAGGAAAAATTAATTTAGGAGTTAAAAATATTTATGTACATAGCGATATTGCTACTGTATTAAATAATACTGGAACTGGTGTTGTAGGTTATACTTTAAAAATTACAGTTTCTATAATGAATGAAAATAATGAAGAAGAAATTATTGAAGATTATTATGTAAATATTAATGGTGGTAGAGAATACCTTATTAATAAATATTTATAATTTATATACAGACTAAATGATGTGAACCCCGTTTCTTGAATAAAAAAGAAACGAGGTTTTTATATGCCAAAATCAAGGGTAGTATAAAATAAACTTACATACTAAAAAAGACTGTTGCTGTGGAATTACAAATTGCAATCCTTAATTAAAAACTATTTTTAAACTGTCCAACTTTTACGGTTTATTTCAAAATAAAAAAGCTATTTTTTAGCTTTTTAAAAATTTTATTTTCTTGACATAAATACTAATCCAACAAAGCCTAATATTAATGCACTAAATACGATGCCAATAACAGCTTTATCAGATATTCCTTTTGAAGCTTTTTTAGTACCATTTTTAACTTCAATACCTTCTTTTTCAGCAGCTTCTACAATTGTTTCTGCAGTTGGACTTACCTTTTCATCTTTTATAGCTTTTGCTACAATATCTGTATATTTTTTATCTTGATATGCTTCTAATGCTTTATTGATTATTTCTTCTCCAGAGCTTTTACCAAATCCTACTAAATGATAACTATTTCCAATTACTATAAATGGAACACCACCATCAGCTTTTTCTCCAACTAGTTCTTTTACAGCAAGCATTAATTTTTGATTTTCAGAATTGTTCCATGATTCATATGCTACTATTTCAAAATAATCTTCATAGTCGGTATATTTATCTGCAAAATAACTTAAAAAATCGTAACAATGTGAACATCCTTTTCCACGGAACAAATATACTTTAACTTTTTCATGATCTGTTTTTTCTGGCAATTCTGCTGCCTTGATGTTTGGTACTAGCGCAATTGTTAAAACTGCAATTATTAATAATAAATACTTCTTCATTTTTCCCTCCGCTTTTTATTATACTTTTTTTCTTTAATTTTGTATAGTCTTTTTTGAAATATATTTTGTATGTAACGAAATATTATTCTTACTTAAATATGAAATATACGCATCTTGTATTTTAGGATTCATATATGCTTCTTTGATTGGTCCGGCATCATTTTTGTAAATATTTTCAATTCTTTTAACTCTTATATCTTTCATGTCTTTTATAGCATTAAGTGGTTGACCTCCACCACCTATACATCCTCCAGGACAAGCCATAACCTCAACAAAGTCATAATTTTTTAATTGTTCGTATTTTTCAATTACTGTTGATATTTTGTTAACTACTGCTACTTTTACAAAAAATTTTCCTAAATCTACAGTTATTTTTTTGAAATCTTCTTCATTTCTAACTTCGTTTAAATTATAAAACTTTAGTGGTGCCTTTTTACCATTAACCATATAATATGCAGTCCTTAAAATAGCTTCAGTTACACCACCAGATGATGCAAAAATTAAGCCACTTGTTGATGATTTACCCATTAACGAATCGAATTCTTCATCTTTTAAATTGTTAAAATCTATATTATTTTCTCGAATCATCATGGCTAATTCTCTAGTAGTTATTACTATATCTGTTTCAGGATGAATTATCTTTTCACTTTTTTTAGATACACATGGGGCAATAGAAACAGTTATAATTTTTTCTTTTGGTATTTCATACATATCAGCAAAATAAGATTTGATCATTGTAGATTCCATAGAAATTGGACTTTTACACGTACTTAAATTTTCTAAATCATCTGGATGATATTTTTCCATATATAATACCCAGGACGGACAACAGCTAGTAAACAACGGTGTTTTTTTGTGTTTAAGACGGTCTACCAGCTCATTTGCTTCTTCCATTATTGTTAAATCTGCTCCGAATGTGGTATCAAAAACATAATCAAATCCTATTTTTTTTAAAGCTCTTACTAATTTTTTTTCTAAAAAAGCTCCGCTTGGATAATTAAACTCATCCCCGATAGCTACACGTACTGCCGGAGCAGTAAATGCTACTACAACATAATCAGTATCATTTATATAGTTTAAGGCTTTTTTGTAATCGTACTTGGGTATTAATGCACCACTTGGACAAGTTAATATACATTGGCCACAATTTATGCAATCATTTTTCAAATTATTTATTTGTGTACATGTTTTTTTGCACATTCCACAATTAATACATTTTTCTTCAATACGATCTATGCTCATATTGTTTTTTGCAACATCTATTCTTTCCATTATTCTCCCTTTACTAAAACTTTATAAACCTTAACTAATTTTACTAATATTTCTTGATCATCAATTTTTATATCATTGGTTGCTATAAGTGTTGCAAGTCCATTTGCATATAACCAAAGATTCATAAATAAAGTTTTAGCTTCTTCAAAACTATATCCATGTTTATTTACTAGATTAATTATCGTTGATTGATTCCACTTTTCATCTAATACATTTTCTATTGATTTCCATTTTAAATTATTGCTTAAAAATAAACTTATAAAAAGATTTTTATATTCTTGAGCAAATTCAACATAGGCTATACATAATGTTAAAAGAGCTTTTTTAGAATCTATTCTACTTGTTAAAAATTCATCATATAAATGGGATACTTCCTTGTAAATATCTTCTTTTATTTCATCCATATTATTGTATATTCGGTATAAGGGTTTTGTAGAAACTCCGAGGGATGCAGCTAGGCTTCTAGCATTAATGCTTTCCCAACCATTATCATTTACCATTTTTACTGCTACTTTTACTATTCTTTCTTTTGAAAGTTCTATTACTGCTGGCATAATGCACCTCACTTTATACATTAAGTTATCATATGGTAACTTATGTTTTTATTATAGCATAAAAGTTTTTAGCAATAAAGAAGTTTTTTAAATAAAATTAAAAATTCATAAAAATTAATTTATGAACTTTTACTATTTATTTTTTTAACCAGTTTTTTCCTTCGGTTATTCGTGTTACTAACATGGCTGATGAAGAATCTCCGACTACATTTAGTAATGTTGCTGGGGCATCAATTATAGTTGCTATTATTGTAAGTATAGGTAAGGCTGCAACGTTATAGTTCATCATTGTTAGTATTAACATTTCACTAATTGTTCCACCACCAATTGGTACAGCAGTTACTAGTAATGTTGCAAGAAGGGCAATACCCAAAACTTTTGTAATATCTGCAAATGTTGTAAGGGATGTTCCAAACAAACTTACTAAAAACATTATTTTAAAAACACTACCTATACATGAACCATCTTTATGAAAACTTGTTCCAAGAGAAACTGTAGTTTCTGCTATATCAGTTGGTACTCCAATTTTTTTTGTACATTTTATATTTACTGGTACACTTGCTGCTGATGAACATGTTCCCAAGCTAGTTAATGCCGAAGGTATTATATTTTTCCAAAATGCTTTAACTCCTTTAAGTCCTGCTGATATATATGCGTATAATGTATAAAAAATAAACATAAATAATAAACAAACTATTGTGTAAATAATAAATGTTTTTAAAAATCCAACTGCGATTATTCCCCCTAATGTACCTACTAAATTAGCAAAATAGCATCCTAACCCAATCGGAGCATAATACATAATTATTTCTATTAATTTGTACATTACCTCACTAAATGAATCAAATAAATCCGCAATAGCTTTTCCTTTTTTTCCAGCTTTATTAATGGCAATTCCAAATAATAATGATATTACTATTAATGCAATTAAATTATTTGTAGATAATAGATTTATAAATGAATCGGTTGATAAAACATTTACTGTTCTTTCTAATATATTTAATTCAACTTTTTCTTCAACGGTATTATCAAATATTTCTTTTATAGCACTTGTGTCATTAACATTAACTAAATCCACAAAATAAGTTGTTAAAAATCCAAATAATACTGCAATTATTGATGTAATTAAAAATATTACTATTGTACTGATTAAAATTTTGCTTAAACGTTTTTTTTCATTCATCTTTGAAATAGATGATGTGATTGTAAAGAATATTAAAGGAACAATAATAACAAGCAAAAGATTTAAAAATAAATCCCCAAGTGGCTTTACGATACTAGCTTTTTCTTTAAATATTAAACCACATATAGCTCCAATTATTACACTGCCTAACAATATCAATGTTCCTTTGTAGTTTTTAATAATTTTTTTCATTCTTCCTCCTTAATAAATTATTAAAAGATGTATATTGATTTTGTTTCTAGGCATTCCTCCCTCAATTAGATTAATCTTATCACATTATATTTTATAGGTCAATTTTTTATTACAAAAAAACGTCAAGTAATTGACGCTATTTCAATGATGGTAAATCCATGTCATCTTCATCATCGTTATCATAAAATTGAATTATTTGCTTTATTTCTTGTTCTTTTTCAAATGCAGAAATTTCTGGTTTTATCTCTTCTTGTGTTTTTTCTTCTGGAGTATATGTTAATAATTTTCTTTTTCTAAAGGAAATCATAGGTCTATTTAAAAATTTGCTAAATTTACTTGTTGATGATTCACTTTTTTCCTTAATTAATTTTAATAAAGACTTTAAAATTGTATATAAAGCTGGTATAAGCACACATACAAGCCATCCTGTTTTTGTTGCTAGAAAACTTTGTACTTTTCCTAGTTGAGGAATTCTTAATGCTACTTTTCCAACGATGTTATTAAATTCAACATCTACGCCATCATCAACCAGGTTATAGTCTCCTTTAGTTCTATAATGATAATTACCTTCAGAATCTTTGTTGATAGCTATAACTCTGTGGGTTATTGTCCCTCCATGTACTCCAGGAATACTGGAATTAAACGTAATTACATCATTTATTTTGACGTCTTCTGGTTTGTCAACTTTAACATCAACTACAACGTCATATACATTAATGTTCGGGGTCATACTTGGTGTGATAATAGTATAAAGAGAAAACTTTGGTTCATATCCACTTCCTTTTGCCACATATATTTTAACAGCGATAAAATAATAAATTAAGGCACCAGCGACAATTAATAGCAACGTAAAAATTGTCCAACTGATAATAGTTGAAATGAATTTTAAAGTTTCCCGAAAATCAGACGTCTTTTTTACTTCGGAATTCATATCACACTTCCCTTTACTTTTTTATTATAACCAAATATTCGACAAATAGCAATAAACATCGACAAAATAAACGTAAAAAAAAGACAATTATTGGCAGAGTTAAATAACTGTTTATTCTATAATAATTGAATCATTTTTTGATAAAGATGAATAAATTATAAAAAAATGTATAAAATTAAATATAAATTGCATTATTTACTTTACAAATAATCAATTTTATATTAAAATTATTTTACGTGGAACCGTAGCCAAGTGGCTAAGGCGTGGGTCTGCAACACCCTGATCACCAGTTCGAATCTGGTCGGTTCCTCCAGATTGATATTTAGTCGAACTTTTTAGTTCGATTTTTTAATACAAAAAACAGTCATGGTCGAAAAGTGGTCGAATCAATTGATAATATTTTTATTTTTGTATATAATATTATTAGGTGACTAACTATTAAAAGTTAATAGTAAAATTGAAATTTAGGGTAATTTTATAATTTATAATTTTTTATAACTTTATGTTTCATCTTGCTTTTCCAAAATTGTTTTCATCATTTAATTCTTGTTCTTTAATTTTTTCATAATCAAAAACATTAGTGATCATAGAAAATGGAATTGGATTTGCTTTAGGTGAGGATTTCATATGTCTAACAGTTGGATCGATAGTTAAATCACAACCATTATCAAATGCTGGTTGAAAATAATTTTTGTAGGCAGGACATTCTATTATAATTGTTCCATATTTTCTTCCTGGTGCTGCTCCACCTAAAAACCAATCAATTCCTGAATTATTATTAAAAGTTTGTCCATTTTCATCAACAAATTCCATATATTCTTTTTTATTTGGTCTAATATTACAAATAAAACCTAAATTTTTATATAATTCATATGTTTCTAAGGATATTGCTCTATAACAATAATTTGATTTACATTGGTACGTCCCAAGTTCTTTTTTTATTTTACTTTGATTAGATCCATATAAGGTAACAAAGCTTTCACCTTTAGCAAACCTTTCTTGGGCAATTCGACAGTCTGGATCATTAGAAAGTGGCATATTTTTTGCATCATATAATTCCATATTTATTTCCCCTATATTAGTTTATTTTAGCTTTATTGTATAACTTCTATTTCTTATTGTAACTAACAGTCTAATTGATGAGGCATTAACGATATTTCCATCAGTTTGTATTATTAATTTATCTATGTCTCGCGGAGGGTTAGCATATTTTACTTCAACCTTTTTGGTGGTTTTACCAACTTTATATTCTAATTCCATAAAATAGTCTACAAAACTACTTGCATCATTTATGTTTTGATATGCTGCAACCTCTTTGTCTAAAACTAGATCATAATCCATCACTATTAATGCTGATCTATTTAGATATGAAGCATCTGCTACTACAACATCTGTACATTCGTACATATTTTCTTTATAGCCACATTCATATTTATATTCATATCGATTAGTTATTAACATTGATTTAATATTTAATGATGAATTTTTTAGTGAAGATGAAGAGAATGATACAACTTCATTTAAGTTAGCTGTTCTTACATTTTCAACATTTGTATATTCAATTGGTTTTAATTTTATTGTGGCAGTTTTAGCTAAAAAATCTTGAGATTTTGTTGATGTACCTATATATAATACTATTTTAAAATTTCTGTTTTTATATTTTTTATCTATTTCATAAGGCATTATATAAGTTCTTGATGCTCCGCTTGGTAATACATCATTCATATATGGGTCACCAAAATCTAAAAAAGAATTACCTACACTTAATTTTGGATATACATATTTTGTTCCATAATAAAGTTTAAAATTATCATAATCAATTCTCATATCGTGATTAGAATTATTCTTTACATCAAATTTTATTACAACATAATATTTACTTTTATCTATAATATTTCCTTGTAAATCAAGATCTGTAATCATGCTTTCTTTCACATTAATTGATAAATTATTGTATGTGAATAATTTATTTTCTTTATAAGTATATTTTAATTTTTCGGCATTTTTGTACAAGAAAAATCCTAATACTAATACAAGTACACCCCCGATGATATAAAACACTCGCTTATTTTCTAAATAGTAATATTTAAGTTCACGTATAAATCTTCTTATTGTTCTTTCGGCTTTATAAGTTTGAAAATTTAAATTTAATTCTATTTCTTCACTATCTTTTTCTGTTATTTCTAGTTCTTTTAAATCACTTTTAAAATTAAATTGTTTTACATTAAATCCTAAACCACGAAGTCCTAGAAGAACTGGGAAAATTAAACTTGGATAATATACTAAATTGGCAAAGTCTCGGTATGTTCTGGCATTTGCTGTTGCCCACAATCCTTTTGATAAACTACCAATTAAAAATGCAGCTATTATTATGAATATCAAAAGAATAACATAATAAAGTATTGTAAAAAAATACATTTTTGTAGGTTTTTTCTTATTTTTTAAAAGAACAAATATTGCTACTAAAATACCTATGGTTGCTAAAATTAAAACATAAATCCATGGATTTATTGTGGTACTTACTAAATCATCTGTAACAGTAACGCTATAGTTATTCGCAGTATATGCTCTAAAAAATCCTGCTATTTTATTTGTTTCAATTACAATTAGAACTGATAATATAGTTAAAAGAATATGAATTTTTCTAAAATTCTTAATTAATAATGCGTAAGGTTTTTTTAGAATCATTATAATCAGCCCTTTTCTGATATAATTTTATCAAAAAAAACAACCATTTGTAAAGTTGTTTCTATCTTTTTGTTACTAACACTTGATCTTTAAGTAAATAAATTGTTTCATTTTGATTTAATAAATCTAATTTAGATATTTTAAATACCTTGCTTACTGTATCTAACGTGTCTCCTTCTGCAGTAATATAATAACTATAATTATTTTTAGGAATTAGTAATTCTTGTCCTGGATATATATAGTCTTCCATCTCTAAACCATTGAGACTAGCAAGTAATGTTGGATTTATATTGTATTTTTCAGCAATTCTGTATAAAGTATCTCCGCTTTCTATAATATAGGTATTAAAATATTTTTCTTCATTTTTAGGAACTATTATTTCCATTCCAGCTCTTAAATCACTATCAAAATATAAATGATTTAAACTTCTTAATTCTTCTGGAGATATATTAAATTTACTTGCTATATTTTTAATATTATCTCCATCTTTTACCAAATAATTATTAAACACAATTATCACTCCTAGTATAGGATATGTTTTGTTTTAAATTTGGTTAAAAAATAAATATCATATTATTGTTGTTAAATTCCCATTCGCTGTATTTTAAAAGCGGTATTTCTCCATCATATGGATTAAATTGATAAAGTGTATCTTTAGATATATAAAAGACATTTAATTCATCTATTTTTATTATTTTGTCAACTTTTTTGTTTGTTACTAAATAGTTATCAGTTAATTCAACATACAATTTGTTATTATCCAAAACATAATTAATAATTTTATCTTTTACAAAACTCATTTTATTATTTTTTAATTTTTGGTTACTAGTATTTTCCCATTTACCATTATTATTTATTTTATATGTTGTTTTATAAATATCATTCTTCTTTAAATCTATATAATATTCAAGTTCATTTTTACTATCATATAAATATACTTTATTTTTATAATCACCTAGAAAATAACTATCAAAATATAACTCATAACGCAATTTAACTTCTTTTACTTTGGTAGTTTCGGCATTAATTATATTTAATTTTGTAAATTGATAATTTTCATTATAATTAGGCACTAATAAATATTTGTTTGTTTGATATATTAAATTTAAGTTGTATACATCTTTATTAAATAATTTTATAGTAGTATATTTATCTTTATTTAAATATACAAACTCCTTATAATCCCACAGTAAAAAGATATTATTGTTAAGAGTATTTATTTTTATATTATTATAATTATCTTTTTCTTTAAATTCTGCTTCGTTTATTAAAAATTTATATTCATTATTATTGCTACATACATCATATAGTTTTATTTGTTTTGTTTTAAAAGATAAACATGTATTATCATATTCTTGGCTAATCTCTATTTTTTCTACTAGTTTTCTTTTATTTGTGTATTTATCTAGAGATAATACTTCATATTCTTTATCATTATAATTAAATTTAAAATCATATCGATTATTTTTTTTATTAAAAGATTCTTTTACTAATACATCATTTATTTTGTATTCTATGGTGTAGTCATGTTTAGAATATAGAAAATATAAAAATACTATAAAAATAAAACATAAACTAAAAATTAGTATTCTTAATTTTTTTCGATTAATTTTCTTCTGGGTGTCCATATTTTTGCTTTTCTTTCATCATCATTTCTGATATATTTGTTTCTATTTCGTCTAGTCCACTTTTAGGCAAATTAGAAATTGTTACTTCTTCTTTTACTGTATCTATTTTAATTTGCCCCCAGATTAAGCCTTGATATACTAGTAAGTCATTATATAAATCTGGTGTAATTGAACTTAAAAAATATCCCCATACTACTCTTTTTTGACCTATTAATATTCTTTTGTTAGTTAAAACTACAACACACGTTTGAAATAATTCATAAAATTTATCATTTTTTTGCCCTGCAAATGCAAAAGTTACATATTCTCCAGGATTTAAATGTTTTTCTACTACTTCACAATGTTGTTTTAAATTCCAAACTATTCCGCCTTTATTTCTTCTTTTAAAATCCATTGCTTTGTCAAATACTTGTCCCATAAAATCACCTAGTTATATTTTATAATATTTTTCTTTATTTAGCAATTATTAGTTTAAATAATTACTGTATACCCAACGATTATTGTAAATTTGTGTCCATCCATTTTGTTTTTTTAAAATTGATACCGTAGTGTTTTTAGGTATTCGATATAAAATTTTGCCATTTGGTTTATTACGTACATTTAATAAAACTGCTGTGGTGTTTTTTGATTCATGATAATTTTTAGGTTTATTAGTTGTTAAGTAACTACTTGATACATATTCTTTATCATTTATTTTGGCCCATCCATTATTTATTTCTTCAACTCTTATTTTTGTATCTTTAGCTAAAAGATTTACAAATTTATAGTTAGTGCCGGGACCGTATCTTATATTTAAATTAGCTGTGGTATAATAAAATTCTTCTTTTTTTGGTTCTTCATATAGTTCTATAAAATTAATATTTCTTCTATTTTTAATTGTGGTAAATAACGGATCTATGAACATACCTTGTTCTGGTTTTATGTTGTAACCAGTTGTTTTTAAAATCCATACTCCTAAATTGTTTTTTACCCAGCCCGATCCAGACATTTTTCCTCGCCCTAGTGTTATATGAAAATGTGGTCCTGTTGCAAAACCATCTGCACCTTTTGGAAATATAATGTCATTTTTTTTATACTTTTTTCCTACGTAAAGATTTTTTAAGTCTTTATCTTCGGGATGTACAACCATTATGGTAATAAAATCTGTAAATGATGGTGTTACGACAGGTTCAGTACTTTCAAGCCATATTGTATTTGAAGCTTTTAAGCCTACGCCATATATCTTTTTTACTACCATTTCATTACATGGACAGTAAAAATAACTATTGTTACCACTTCCACAGGCATCATCTATTGGATAGTCTTTTAAATTACCTTCACCATGTCTTTTATGTGTATAATTATCATCATAGCTTTGGGTAATATTCATTATCTTCAAAGGATAAGTTAAATAATTCATTTTATCACATCCTAGTATATAATATGAACTTGTCCGTTTTTAGATAAGTACAATTATCTAGAATCTTTACATATTGCAATGATATATTCTTCATTATCTATTATATCTATATTTTTTATTTTAGTGGTATCAATATCTTTTAAATCAGTAATTATTCCTGTGCCTTTCATTTTTACGTATGCTTCTTTCATAACCCAAATTTTAGTAAATTCTTTTTCTTTATTAACTTTGTCATTTACTTTATGTTGTTCTTTTTCATTAAAGCATTTTTTTAAAACAAATCTGTTGTAAGTTAGATATTCTATATCAATTCCTATGTTTTTATCACTAATGGCAATTACCATTAAATTATTATCATGTGATATATTAAAAAAAAGGTTATTATCTTTTAAGAATGGTTTACCATATTCATTGTAAATCAATTCGTATTTGTCGATATCATAATTTTCTTTTAATATTTTAGATAAAAAATCTTGGGAAGAAATATTTTTTTCTATATATAATTTATACATGTTTTTCTAGATAATTAACCACATCTTCAACAGTTTGCATTTTTTTAATTTCTTTATCAGGAATTTCTATTTTGTATTTTTCTTCAAGCTCGGCGATTAAAGTTACTATGTCTAAAGATTCTAAATCTAAATCTCCGATTAAAGTGTTTTCCATTTTGATTTTCTTTTCTGGGATTTCCATAATATTTGCAATAATTTTAATTACTTCTTTTTTCATCTTTCTTCCTCCATTACTTCTTTTCTTAATATTTTTCTATTATTATTTTTAGGGAGTTCTTTATCCCACAGATTAATTTTTGCTATTTGATGATTTTTGGGAATATTTTGATTATATTTGTATATTAAATTATCAAAATATTTTTTGTTACCAATATATTCTTCATTTGGATATATTGCGGCGATTAATTTGTTGTTTTTAGAGTATATTACTACTTCACATACTCCTTTATCTTGCATTAATTTTTCTTCAATTGTTTCCGGAGATATATTTTCACCATTACTTAAAATTATTAAATTTTTCTTTCTACCTGTAATAAACAAAAAGCCATCTGAATCTAGATAACCAAAGTCCCCGGTATGAAAGTAACCATTTTTTATAACTTCTTTGGTTGATTTTTCATCTTTATAGTAACCAAGCATTACTATTTTTCCTTTTACTAATATTTCATTATCTAAAATTTTAATTTCTGTATCTTTCACTACTTGTCCAACAGATCCATCTTTATGATAATTATTTCTATTTACTGCTAATACGGGTGAACATTCTGTTATTCCGTAGCCATTTAAAATTTCTATGCCAATGCTTCTAAACCATTTTACGTATTTAGGATCTAAATAAGCTCCACCGCTTATAATATATTCTAAATTTCCACCGAAACTGCTATTTATCTTTTTAAATAATTGCTTTCTTAAATCAATTTTTACTGTTAATAAAATGTTACTTATTGATATTAGTATTTTAAGTAGTATTTTATTGTGGTTAGCTTTTGCACTCTTCCAAATTTGTTTATAAAAATTTTCAATGAAAACTGGCACTAAAAACATAGTATTGGGTTTTGATTGTCTTATTTCTTTTTGTAAATATTTTAAACTATTATTTATAAATACCGGCACTTGATAATAAAATGGTTTTAATACACTTGTTATAAGGCCAAAAGCATGATGAAAGGGCAAGCAAGAAAATACTACACCATTTGGTTTAAATAAACTACTTGCACTATAAATATCACTTAATATATTTTCTTCACTTAACATGACAGCTTTGTTTGCACCAGTTGTCCCTGATGTAAAAAATATTACACTTTCTTTATTTTTCACTTTATTTTCTTTATAATTATATTTCTTTTCTGTAGATTTTTTAATTAAGTCACTAAAAGAATGGCATTTATACTTTTTCTTTAAATTATTGTATTCATTATATTTTTCAGAATAAAAAAATACTTTACAATCACTATTTTTTAATAATTCTTCAATTTTTTCTTCCGGTAAATCTTTATCAATTAATACTGCAGTATTTTTGCTTATGATTATACTAAAAAATAAAAGAATATAGTTATATGAATTTTCACTTATCAAAGCAATATGTTGATTTTTATATACGTGTGTTAGATAATTACTTAAATTATTAACGTCTTCATAAAATTCTTTATAAGTTATTTTTATTTCTTCTTTATTTTCGTTATTATATATAAAAGCTATCTTATCTTTATTTTCTTTTAATGAAACTTCTATAAACTGTTTAAAACTTTTTAACTTTTTATGTTGATAATATGGGTAATGTTTGTTCATTTTGCACCTCATTATTTATAATATTAACATGTTTTCAATCTTTTGAAAATACTTTTTATTTCTAAAATTAGGTAGTAATAAATATTTTTTCTTTGATTGCTGATAATTATTAGTTATCATTTTTGTCAACTTATGAAAATTTATTTTCTTTTTGCTCTTTTTCTATCCATATTAATAATGTGTTTAAAATGTATTCTTTTTCTTTGTTATTTAATTCTTTGTTCATAGGTATTTTATGCCATTTGTAAAGACAAGACCTACAGCAACATGCACAGGCGTGCATTGCAATAAATACTGGATGATTTTTCATTGGAGTTTGTTTTCCATCATTTTTAGGATTTGCTGGTGCTAGTTTTTCATTTATAAAATCTTTTGCATGATTTTTAATCGTATCCATTCCTTTTTCTTTTATATATTTAATATCTTTTTCTTTTAAATGAAAACTACTTCTAAACTTCGATAATTGAAGTTTGTTTATTATTTCATAACTATTCATAATTATTCCTTCTTATTTTTATTATAAACTAAAAATTCCTTATAAAAGGAATTTGATAACTTAATTTGGTGGAGTAGAGGAGAGTCGAACTCCTGTCCAGTATATCCTATATCACAACGTCTACAAGTTTAGGTAGATTTAAATGTCCTAATTAAAATGGCTCTACACTAACCTATTAATTAGTAAGTTTAGTTAAATTCAATATACTAACCCAAACAATTAATATATTATATCTTATATTTATTAACCCCTAGTTCAACCTATAAGAGAAATTGAATAGAAGTGCTCCCTTATCCTATTTATTAGGCAAAAGCAGGAGCGAAACTATAATTAGCTTCGTCATTTAATTTTAATTTTGCACTTTAGGTATGCCGACCACTTGCAGTCATGCCTAGTAATACATGTCGAAACCAGTACTACCCCATGAATTAATTATAGCAAATAATTATTAATTTGTCTATAATTTAGCAACACTTTGGCTTAAATCATTTTGTGAGTCTTTAGTTAAATCGTATGTAAATGTTTGATTATTTTTAATAGATTTAAACGTTTCATCATATAAACCGCCTTTTTTAAACATGTCTTCATCAGTTGGGATTTTCTTTATAAAGTCGTTTATGTAATGTGCTAAATCAGCAGTTTTTACTACAACCATGCCTTTAGCTGTCGGAGAGTAAGTCCCTTCTTCAATTTTTCGAATACCAGGTAAACTATTAACCATTAAATAATTACAAACTTTTGGTATAAAATATTCAATCCAAGCATTTTCATTTTCTATGTTAATATCTAATGTAGTTGCATGTCCAAAATCTCTTAACATGATAATTATATGATTATCAGATATGGATAATATTGTTTTTTCGGAATCTGCCATAAAATTATCTAAACCGTCAAAAATACTGGTAGCTATTTGAGTTTTTTCCCCATATAATCTAGTTCTTCCTTTTTCTGATTGCACCATGCTACTTTGTAATATATTTTCATTATTAATAATAAATGTGTGGAAAACATGTAATATTTCAGTTATTGAAGCTGATTGTGATAATATACCTTCTAAATCTATAAAACAACTATATCCATAAATTTCTTCATTTACTTTTCTAACAAGTTCCGGAGACATACTAGCAAAGATTTTTATAAAAGTTTGTTCTAATCTATCATAATTGTATCCACATTCAAAAACTTGTTGATGATATTTTTTAAATGTATTTTCAATATACGTTTCAATATTTGAACCTAATTCAAAACTTCTAACTACCCTTAAAAATAGCAATTCTATTCTATCTATAGTATCGCTTAATTTTTGGGCATAGGAAATGATCTCACTGGGATTATTTTTATCGGCATTATTTGGAAATGTATTATTTATAAGATTTTTTATAATTAAATCAATTTGAAAAAAATTTTCTATTTTTTTAAAGTTTTTAATCTCTTTTTCATTTTTATCCATAGTCTACCTCTTTAACATACATCTGCTTGTGATTCACCATTTAAAGAAAAGTCAGCAAATTCTTTTTTTAAATATAATGGATATGCTGCTGCACCAATCATAGCGGCATTATCTGTACAATATTGAAAATCTGGTATTGTTAACTTGGCATTGTTTAACTTTGCTACTTTTAACATTTCACTTCTTAAATATTTATTTGCGGATACTCCACCTGCTACAATAACATGTTTTATTCTCGTATTTTTTAGTGCTAAATCAGTTTTTCTAGTCAATTCGTCAATTGCAACATATTGAAAACTAGCAGCTAAATCAGCATCCCTTATTATGTTTCCTTTTTGTTTTTCATTATGAACTATATTTATTATTCTGCTTTTTAGTCCACTGTAACTAAAATTATATGTGTTATCTTTTACTGGCTTTGGAAAATCATATGTTACTGTTCCTTCAAGAGCTTTTTTTTCTATACCAGGCCCACCTGGATAAGGTATATTTAATATTCTTGCAACTTTATCATATGCTTCTCCTATCGCATCATCTAATGTTCCACCTAAAAATTCAAAATCATAATTATTTTTCATAATAACTAGTTCTGTATGACCACCGCTCACAACTAGTGCTAAAAGTGGGAATTCCAAATCATTATTTATAGCATTGGCATAAATGTGACCTATTAAGTGATTTACCGCAATAAGGGGTTTTTTATAAACATAACTTAATACTTTAGCAAATTCTATACCTACTAGTAAAGAACCTAGTAATCCTGGTTTTTGTGTTACGGCTATTGCATCAACATCGTTAACTGTCATTTTAGCTTTGTTTAAAGTTTCTTCTAATACCATTGTTATATTTTCTGTGTGCATTCTAGATGCTATTTCAGGAACTACACCACCAAAATTAGCATGCGTATACATTTGCGTTAATACTGTCATTGCTACTACTTCTTTTCCATTTTTAACTATTGCTATACTAGTTTCATCACATGATGTTTCAATTGCTAATATATATATATCTTTCATTTAATTTCCCCATTTCATAATCATGGCATCACTATCTTCATAATAATTCTTTCTTAATCCAACCTCTTTAAATCCATATTTTTTATATAAGTTTATTGCTTCATTATTTTTTGTTGACACTTCAAGTGTTATAGTTTGATTTTTAACTTCATTTATTAGTTGTTTCATTAATTTACTTCCAAAATGTTGGCAACGTTTGTTATTACTTACAAATATACTTAATAAATCAATGTTATCCACAAAATTAAGCGCATATAAATATCCAATTACTTCATCATTATCGAGAGCTACTAAAACTATAGCATTTTTATTTTCAATTTCTGTATCTATATGATAAGTTTTTGTAAAATTTTTGTGAAGTTGCTCCCCCAAAAGGTTAATTGAATCTATATCGTCTTTAATTGCTTTTCTTATCAATTTCAACACCAATTTTCTTTATATATAATGGATTTACTGAATGAGCATTAATTGATGCTTTATTTTTTACAAATGAATATACTTTTGAAGCATCTATTTTATATTCTAAATAAAACTCATCTTTATTTTCCATGTTAATAAATTCAGAGTTATTAACATAAGTATAATCTTTTATCGGTTGAAATGTATTATCAAATGTTGCTAAATAATAACCATTACCTTCACTAATTCCTACTTTTAAATTTTCACTACTAATTGCTAAAACCTCTAAAGATGTTATTGTTTTTATAGGAATTTTTAATGTGTATGCTAGTGTTTTAGCTATTGTAACTCCAAGTCGTACACTTGTAAATGATCCTGGACCATTAACAACAATTATTTCGTCTATTTTTGTTGTATCAAGTAACTCTTTTATGGCTGGAAACATATATTCACTATTATTTTTTTTGTTGATAACTTCTCTTTTATCAACAACTTTTCCATCTTTTAATATAAAAACTAGAATATCATTTAAATGTGTATCTAAAAATAAACTTGTCATTATAAAACCGCACTACATATTTCTTCGTATTCTTCACCATGAGGTATAAATACAAGTACTCTGGTATCTTCATTAATTAATTTAAATTTGATATCTAATCTTTTTTCTGGTAGTTTATCTTTAATTACATCTGCCCATTCTATAATACAAACTCCACCTTTATTAAAATAGTCACTAAAACCGATTGATTCATCAGTTTCTTCAAGACGATAAACATCCATATGATATAAAGGTATCTCTCCGGATGTGTATTCTTTTATTATATTAAATGTTGGACTTGTTATGGTTTCTTCAATTTCCATTGCGCTAGCAAATCCTTTTGTAAATACAGTTTTTCCACTGCCTAGCTCTCCATATAAACAAATTACCATATTTGGAAATTTTTCACTTTCTATATCTTGAGCAATTCTTATTGTATCATCAACTGATCTTGACGTGTATTTATAATCCATTTTTATCACCTATCCCTATTATAAGATATATTTAATAGATAATACAAGTATAATAACACTTATTTTACATATTTTTATTTTATATTTTAAAGCAAAAAAAAATTGGCGACTACCTATCTTAGCATTACACTATTTTCGGCGTATTAGGTCTTAACTTCTCTGTTCGGGATGGGAAGAGGTGTATCACCTAAGCTATCGTCACCAATAAAGGATTTTGTCCTTTAAAAAACCCGATAATGCAATGATATAATTCATCTAATAAGAATAATTGTTTTTAAGTTAAATCCTCGATCTATTAGTACTAGTCAGCTCAACGTATCACTACGCTTCCACCTCTAGCCTATCAACCTTGTCGTCTACAAGGAATCTTACTTCACGAAGAATGGGAAAATTCATCTTGGAGGAGGCTTCCCGCTTAGATGCTTTCAGC
>CAKOHI010000012.1 GCA_934085585.1 uncultured Bacilli bacterium | reverse complement strand
TTAAAGTTATTAATAAATTTTCTTCCTTTTGATGATATTAATTTAAAAGATTTTTCAACATCATTAAAATCTGTTTTCTTATACCAATCATATAAATCAAATCTATCATCAAAGTCTGTATCTATTCCTATCCCTTTACAAATAGAATATTTTAAAAGTTCTTTCTCAAAATCATTATTTGAATTATCAGATGTATAAATATCTAGCATAGATAAAACTTTAATTCTATCATTGATACCTTTTTTTAAATTAATAGTTTTATTATCTTTATCATAATCAAATTTTAAAGTTGCACTTTGATTAAATGAAAATCCATCAAATATATATGTCCTTGTCATTTCATTATATTTTTTGTCCTCTTTAACAACAAAATTTCTTGTTTTCATATCATCTGTTGTAAAACCATTTTGTAATAATAACATATTGACAGGTATAGATATTTTTCGGCACATAAAAACATAGTCTTGCAATACTAATTTAGTCTTGCGTGATTAACAGATTTAAAGGATTAACCATTAAAATTATTATAGGTGGTGGTAATATGAAGATAAATGACGCGATTGCTAAAAGAATTAACGATTTATGTAATGATAAAGATTTAGCATACAAATTAAATAAATCTGATAATCTATCAACAAATAAATTAGCAAGTTTAAGTTATATAACTCAAAGTACAGCTCAACACTTAACTGACGGTAGAAGTAAAAATCCAAAAATGCTAACTATTGCTAGAATAAGTAATGGATTTGGACTTAAATTAAAAGATTTTTTTGACGATCCAGTATTTGATGATATTGATTTAGAAGATTAAGAATTATTTTAAAAATAGTTCTTTTTTTTTCAAAAATGATAAAAATTGACTATTTTTGTTATAAATTTAGCTATTTTTGTCAAAAAAGTAGTCATACAAGACTAATATATATAAAATTTGAAAAAAGTATGATATAATTAATATAGATAGTACTTTAGGATATGTGTCATATAGAAAAGTATTATAATAGGAGGTAATTATGGATCAAGTAGAAGAAAAGGAAATAGAAATTAGCAGAGAGTATGATTATTCTAATTCTGTTCCAGAAGTTCAATTCATTTCTTTTTTAGCACAATATTGTGATTCTTATTATAAACAATTAATTAAAATGTGTGAGGAAGATGAAGAAAAGAATACAAAACTAAAATCTGAATATAGGAATTTTCAATATAAAAAATCATTTGGCTCAAAATTTGAAGTTGCTATAAAAGAAAAAGGAAATAGTATTTCAAATTTATCGTGTAAAACTTATGATTCATTTGTTGAAGCTGTTAATTCAGGACATTTAAACAATGTTGAGAGTGTGGTAATAACTTTAGATTTATCATTTAAAAGAGGTAAAGATATGGCTACAAAAGAGCACGAAAATTTATTTAAAATATCTTTTAAACCATATAACATTGTTTTTACTCACAAATCAAATTATGCGGATTCTAATATGGATCAAATAGAAAATGTTATAAATGAAATTTTGAAAAAGTTTAAAGTACAGAATACTATATTTTGTACTAAACAATAAATAATATGTATTGCTACTAATGGGAGGTAATTAAAATGTATAACGACACAATTAAAGCTGAAAACAAAATAATCAGTAGTGATGATTTAACACAAATATTTCAATTAATGGGAGAAACATTAAAAAAATATCTTAAAGTTTCTCAACAAGAAGAAATGCAAAATAGAATGTTAGATACACCATATCAAAATTATACTTTTAAAGATGAAGGAAGTAAAATGAAAGTTACTGTTGATTTCTATGATAATACCAACATTACTTTTGATAACTATGATAATTTTATGGGGATATTTTATAGTAGAATAGATGAAATAAAAACTATGGATATATATTATGCATTGAACTATACAGTTATGACGCCTGCACCAAATAGAAGTAGAAACTTTTATACACAATCAATTCAAATGCATATTAATGAAAATAAACTGGATATTACATTGAATTTAAAAAGTGCAGATTCTAAACTTGATGAAATATATAACTTTATTAAAAATAAAATTTTGAATGCTCCAGAAAAGTATGACGAAGTAATTAGAAACAAAAATAAAATTATAAACACTGTTTCATTTGGTGCTGGAATGATACCAGGAATAGTTATAACAAGTTTATTGCTATTTATTCCAGTTGTTAACAATATAATACTTAAAGGTTATGTAGTATATCCAATTGTTGCGGTAATTCTATCATATATGATTGGTAGTATAATTTCTTCATCTAAATTGGATAAATACTATGAGCCAATAGTACCTAGCAAAAAATATGCTGGTTATGATTCAACAAATTATAAAAGAATTTACAAAGATGATATAGATTCTTTTGTTGGTACAAGTGAAATATTGATAGGCAAAAAGATTAATAATTTAGATAATCGTAGAATGATTAAAAAAGTTTATGAAAAATATAAAGGTTTAATTCCGAAAGAATTAATTGCATTATTAATTGTTACTGTAATAGTTATAATTATTGGATTGTTTATATAAATTAAAGAACTTGGAAGGAGGTGTTTTAGTTAGATAATCAATTATTTAAAACTGATGTTGAAGTTAAAAAAGCTATTGAGTCAATAAAAGCTAATGTTGAAGAAATTTTAGCAAGTAATTCTAAAGATTATTACGGATCAACATTTATGAATATGACAAAAGACTTTTTATATTTGCAACAATTAAATAAGCATTACAAAGAAGTACCTGAATATGAGGAAGCTAAAAAATTAATTGAAAGCATTGCAAATAAGGATCAACGTTTTGTTGAATATTTCAAACAATTTGTTAATGAAAAATAAAAACTGCTTTTATTTAGTGCTACTGTAATTTTGAATTCTTGGTATAAGCATTTAAAAGGTTATAGTTATATAGTAGCTATAACCTTTTCTGTTAGGAGGAAAATAAAATGAAAAACGTAGATAAATTCAAAGGTTGTTTAATCGGTGGTGCAGTTGGTGATGCTTTGGGATATCCTATTGAGTTTGTAAAACTAGCTAAAAACGAAAGAATAACCAAGTACGAAAATAAAGGGATTATTTCGGACGATACACAAATGTCTTTGTTTACTGCAAATGGATTATTATGGGGTGAAACTAGATTTAGTATGAGAGGCATAGCACCAGATGTATCCGATTGTATATATTTAGCTTATGTGGACTGGTACAAAACACAAAAAAGAAATAATAATGAAATAAAAGTGTCTTGGCTAGCAAGTATTCCAGAACTAAATGTTAATCGTGCTCCAGGAAATACTTGTTTAAATGCTTTAGGAAGCAATAAAAAAGGTACTATTGAAAATCCTATAAATAATAGTAAAGGTTGCGGAAGTGTAATGCGTGTTGCACCGATTGGTTTATTTTTTGAGCCACAAATAAAATCATTACACGAAATAGGAAAATATGGAGCAGAAGCTGGAGCAATAACACACGGACATCCTTTAGGAATAATACCTTGCTATGTTTTGACAATTATAATAAATAATCTTGCTTATACAAATAAAACGATTGAAGAAGCAACAGATGAAGCTATTGAGATGTTAAAAATAAATTTTGATATTTTTGACAAGGAAAACAGAGACTATTTTATTGCTTTAATTAACAAAGCAATAAAATTAGCACATAACAAGTTTATTAGTGATAAAAAAGCTATTGCAGAATTGGGCGAAGGATGGGTTGCTGAAGAAGCTCTTGCTATAGCTCTCTACTCTACAATTAAATATAGCAACAATTTTGAAAAAGCAATTATATGCTCAATAAATCATAATGGAGATAGTGATTCCACTGGTGCCATTGCAGGAAACATTATTGGAACTTATTTAGGATATAATAAAATTCCTAGTTATTATATTGAAAATTTAGAGTTAAAAGATATAATTTTAGAAATTGCTGAAGATTTGTATAAAGGTTGTCCTATAAGTGAGTATTCAAATGATAAAGATGAATACTGGCAAAGTAAATATCTATATCTAAAAAGAGATTTATCTAAAAAATAGAAAAATTAAAAAAAGAAAAATATATGATAATAGTAAAGTTATTTTAAATGAAAGGAAGTAGATAAAAAATGAATGAAAAAATAACAGAAATAATATCTGAATATAAGAAAAAAACAGAAAAAGAATGCTGTTTTATAAATTATTCAAATGAAGCACCAAATATATTGGATGATAAAATTGGAGGTAAGCCATATTTACCTATTGGAGAAGAATATCCAAAAGATAAATATGGAGACCCTATGTCTTTGGTTATACAAATAAATTTAACAAAGTTAAATTTAGCTGGTTATCCAAAAGGTATTTTAGAACTATTTGTTACAACTAATGAAGATGACCTTTTTGACTTTGAAGTAGCTGATGGAAGTTTTGAGACTAGATTATTTAAAGAAGGACTAGAATATCAAACCGCACTACCAGAAGTTGAATTAAAACCCTTTTTAGTAAATGGACCTTTTAAAATAGAGTTTCATAAAGGAAAAATGAGTATGCCATATAATATGGGAGATGACGAAGCTATAAATATGTTGTTAAATTTATTTGAGGAAAAATTTAATGTAAAAGTAAATTATCCAATGGAATTGAAACAATTATTTGGTGTAGATTATTACGATTTACAAGATAAATTAAAAGATGATTCCGAATTTTCTTCTCACATAGGTGGATATGCTTCCTTTGCAAATGATCCGGATATAGATTATTTAACTAAAAATGAATGTTTGATTTTTCTTACTTCTGATTTAGACAAAAAATTTGATTTAGGTAATGCTTATAGTTTTTATGTATTAATCTCAAAAGAGGACTTATTAAATAATAACTTTTCGGACATTGCTTGTAACTTTGAGTGGTCGTAAAATATTAAATAGAAATGGAGGTAATTATGGAACAAGAAAGAAAAGATAATAAAATAATAATTAATGAAAAAGAATACGAAATTATTTCTTATATTTCAATAGATAGTGGTAATTTTATTGTTTATACAGACAGTAAGCAATTAGAAAACGGACAAATTGCTTTGTATGTTAATCGTGTATCACAAGAAAATAAAGAAATAATTTTAGATGAAATAGAAGATGAAGAAGTAATGCAAGTAATAAATGCGTTAAAAGAAAGGTTGGTAAACAATGAATAATACTCAAAAATATACAAGTTTGGTTGACTATTCAATAAAACTAAGCAGAAGTATGCAAAAATTTGATGCTGTATTTTGGTCCAAGCCACCAAAACAAATGGGTAGTTTTAATGTAACTATGGCGAACATTGATGCAATTATTGACAACATAAAAGAAATTCAAACAATGCGTGATGAAATGAGAAAATTGGCAACTTTAGATTCTGAAGCAAAAAAAGATAATAAAAGTGCCAGAAAAGTAGCAGATCAAATTAGTTCAATTAAAACGGAGTTAAATCAAAGTTATGCAAAATTAAAAGATGAATTCTTTAAACAAATGGAACTTGCTGGAAAACAATGTCGTGAAGTAAGTCGTGCAATAAAAGATAAAGAAGATAAAGAAAGATTTAATAAAGCTAGTAGAGATTTTGAATTAATGGTATATGAATCTAGAACAGAAAGTTTTAGAATTCCATTAAATGAAACAGATGATTTGGCACAATTAAGACAAAATCAAGCAAGACAAGAACACGAAGAAAAAGAAAAACAAATTGATAGTATTGCAGATTTTGGATTACAAGGTACTGATAAATTAGAAAGCGCTTTAAGTTCGCTTACAACAATACTTGCTATGACTCCGACTGATGATTTATCAAAAGAAGTAAGAAAAGAGGTAGCACAAATTAAAAAAGCATTACCACCAAAAGTCATTGCTATAACAAAGGATAGTTTAGAACAGCTACGTCATTCTTCACATCTACTACTCGATTTAGAACAAATAAGTGAAATTATGAAAACAACTCATTGTTTTAGAGGTAAAGATGGGAAACTACAAAAAATTAATAAACAATTAGAAAGTCTACAACCATTGTTAGAACAAGCAATTAAAGAAGAAAGAGAAAGAAATATGGGCATTAAGCAAAAACGCGATGATGTTCAAGGTAAAGTTGATTATGCAACAGACGCAGTTAAAACATATGGAGATATATTAGACGGAAATGCAAGATTAGAACAAGAACAAATACAAATTAGAAATAATACCCACGGCTTATATGCTGAAAATTCAAGATTGAAAGAAGACGAAAAAAAAGCTAATGAAGAAGCACGAGAAATACAAATGAAACCAGTTGATAAACAAGAATGGAATGACGGACTTAAAGTAGATCAACTATACGAACGTGCTAGAAATGATAGACAAGCAGTAAGAGATAACGAAGCATATATGGCTGACAAAATGGCCGAAAGATTAGTCGGAGCATTACCAGCAGAATACACTGATATGAAAAAAAGATTACAAAATGTTAGTTCATTATACCAAATGCAAATGACACAATCTCAATCATTATCAACTGGAGGTATGTCAAGATGATAGAAGAAAAGCAAAAAATATTTACATCATTTATGGATGAGTTTGTTAAATTAAATATAAATCAAAAAAACAATGAAATAATAGAAAAACAAAAAGTAATACTAGCATTTTTATTAAAGTTTGCAGCTGAAAGAGGAATACAATTTGAATTTTTAAAAAGTAAAGAAATATCTGACATTGAAGGTAATAATGGAACAAATGAAGATTATTTAGAGGCAATGATGGTTTATACACAAAACATTGAAGAACTAATCGGGTTAATATTAGGAAGTATGCAATAAGGTGATTATATGGAAAAGTTAAAACGAAAGGATATTAGAGAAAAATTACATAATATTAATCATAGTTCGGAAGACTTTGAAAGCAATTTTGTTAATGTTATTGAAGATTGTATTTCTAATCATAAATTCGAATCAAATGAGGACTTTCTATTCTGTGGAAGAAAAAAATTTCTATATGACGAATTTTATGAATATTTAGATAATAAAGAAAAACACGAAAAAGAAAATCCTATACACTTTGCTATCATTAATTTAGAAGAATTTATTTGTGATGATAATTTTGTTTTTTGGCAAGATGTTGATAAAAGTAAATGGAAAGATGGGAAAGTAATTGATGGGAAAGATTTTGTAGAAATAAGAGATAAAAATGATAAGTATTCTGCGTCAGGATATATTTGCCTAGAAGAAAAAGAATATATTATAAAAATGCTTAATAGAATCAAAAAAGAATTATTTAGAACTGATAAATTTACTTATCAAGAAGGCGATATTAAAATAGTAGATTGTATATGTGAATTGTGTTCTCATTATAACAATGGTAAAAGAAGTAGTGTATGTCCTACTGATTTATTAGATAAAATTAAAAATAATGAAATTAGATGTCCCGTTTTTGATGAAGAAAATTCATTTGAAAACATTATGAAGAAAATTGATTCAAATTAAACTGATCTAAAAATTATGCTTTATCTTTACGCTGATTTTAAAATAACTGTTTAATAAGTAAGAAAGGAATGAAATTTAAATGAATAATAATATTGTCTTATTTAAATCAACTGGTGATGGTTATGAAATAACTACTATTAATGAAAATGGAAATGTTGAATACAAAAATAATTCAAGTGATAAAAAAATAGTTCATATAGATTTTTTTAATGATTTAGTGAATGAATTAAATGATGCTTTTGAAAAAATGCAATACGTTTATGATAATGAAAAAAGTGAAACATTTTGTGTTAGATATAGAAATTATGATTTTTATAGTTTTGATTTATATTTAGATATTATATTAATGATTAGAAATAACAAATTAAAAAAGCTATCTGTTTATGAAAAATATAAAAAATTAGAAAAAACGCAAGAAAAGCAAAATATTTCAACAATTTTAAACAAATTAGAAAATGAAAAAAATATAATTGATATAATAGATGTTGATTCAACATTAAATGATGAAAGAAATATTATATTATTTGATTTAATTAATAAAAATGAGTTTCGAGTTGGAGAAACAAGATTTTTTTCAAATACTATTGATGTAAATGAAAATGTAGAGATACCAGAATATTTAATATTTGTTGGACAAATAAATTTGGAAGAAGTATCAAAGTATGATATAAATAAACTATTACCTAAAAAGGGAATGCTGTATTTTTATATAAGTCCATTATTCTATAATGATAAAATGTATGACTTTGGAAAAGTTATTTATGTTCCTTCAGCTGAAGATTTAGTAAGAAAAAAAGTAACTATGTCAGAAGAAGAAACAATGGATACTTTTGGAATAAACAATATTAAAAATTGCAATGAGAAATTTAGTGATAGATATTATTTTGAAAAAGGAAAAAAAACATATTCACATTTTTATGGAGAAAAACTTAATAAAATATTTGGATTTTATACTGATTGTCAAATGGATGAGGGAGATATAAGAAAAGTATCTAATAAATATATAGTGTTATTACAATTAGGAACGCAGATATATGGAGAAGGAGTTACTACATTTTTAATAACAGAGGAAGATTTGAAAAATAAGAATTTTGATAATGTTATTTATCAATATGTTCAATCATAAATTCTTATTAAATTGATTTTACTATAATTAAAATAATTAAATATTATATGAGGAGGATTTAAAAAAATGGAAATAATCGTACAAGGAAAAGGAACAGAATACTTTACACCCAATGAGGTAATTTTAAATATAAGTTTTAATACAAAAGGTCAAAGTTATGAGGAAGCATTATCAGCTGGAGTAAATAACGTTCAAAAATTTGTTAATGAGTTATTATTACAAAATGGTTTTACAACAGATGATATGAAAACAAGAAATTTTGTTGTTAAAGAGGACAAAAAATATAATGAAATGACAAGGACATATATATTTGATGGATTTTCATTTAATCAAAGTGCAACTTTAAAATTTGATTATGATAAAGAAAGAATGGCAAAAATAATTGAAGCATTGTCTAAATTAGATAATGCACCATCTTGTCAAATAAACTTTGGAGTAAAAGATGCAAAAGAATGTAAAAGAAAAATACTTGCAAAAGCATACAAAGAAGCAGAACTACAAGCTCAAGCTATTGCTGAAGCAGCTGGAAAAAATTTAAAACAATGTGTAAAAATTGATTTCAAACCATTCACTACAGAATATGTATCACGAAGTGCCATTGAATCTGATATGATGTATGCAAAAGATACGAGACTTGGTGCTGCACCAGCAATTATTAATACATTTACACCAGAAGATATTGAATTATCTGAAACATTGTATTGTTTATGGATAACAGAATAAAAAATAGCCGATATCAAATCGGTTATTTTTTATATTAATAAAGGAATATTGCTTGAAATTACAATTAATTCTTTTAGATGATTTATTTTATCGAGGAACAGGTCCAGCAGGTCCAGCAGGTCCAGTTTGTCCTTGAATACCTTGTGGTCCTTGCGGTCCTTGTGGTCCTTGTGGTCCGGTGGCACCAGCTGGAATGTTAAAGTCTAAAATAGCATTTGATGGAGTACCAGTATTAACAACACTTGCATTTGTGCCTGGGGCTGTCGTAGTTGTTACACCCACCGTTATAGTTGCACTAGCAGGTCCCGTAGGTCCAGTTGGTCCCGTAGGTCCAGTTGGACCAAAGCAGGTGTAAGTTATATTGGGATTTTCTTTGTTAAAACAATCTATTAATTGTCTTGCTCTTTTTAAATTATTGTTCATTTTGAACTCCTTTCAATAATAGTTTATGAAGTAAATTAGGACATGCTCATGATACTTGTCCATTTTTGAACAAATTTATATATTTTTACATATCTTATTATAAATGGGGTGAAACTTATATGGATAAATGTAAAATGATAAGTGATTTACAAAAAAGAAGAAGAGAGTTATTAGAACTTGGTTTGTGTTATAGTGTAATTGGACCAACTGGACCAAAAGGTGAAAAGGGTGATACTGGTTTACAAGGAGAAAGAGGAATACCAGGTCCATCTAGTATTGATGTCGGAATTATAGAAACAGTAGAACCTTTTGAAGATGCTAAAGTAGAAAATGTTGGAACTAATGAAGATGTTATTTTGAATTTTAAAATACCGAGAGGAAAACAAGGAATTGATGGAAAAATAGGTCCACAAGGAATACCGGGGCCGAAGGGTGAAAAAGGTGACATGGGTCCACAAGGAATTAAAGGCGAAAAGGGAGACCAAGGACCAGCTACTATTCAAATTGGAAATATAGAAACAATAGAACCAAATGAAGAAGCCGAAGTTATAAATTCAGGAACACCTGTTGATGTAGTTTTAAATTTTAAAATCCCAAAAGGTGAAAAAGGAGATCAAGGAGATATTGGACCAAGAGGAATGCCTGGAGAAATTGGTAGAACAGAACATATTGCTATAGATGAAACAGAAACTTTAGAGCCAGGTGAACTGGCCACTGTAATGGATACTTTTGAAAATTGGGTGCATCATTTAGCATTTTCAATTCCAAAGGGAGAAAAAGGTGATACTGGAGAAAGAGGACCACAAGGACCAGCAGGTCCTCCTGGAACAGAATTTGTATCCTCTTACGGAATTAGGTATTCAATGACTGATACACAACTTAATTTACCACAAGGTACGGATACAGTAATTCCACTTCCTGAAAAAGGAACTTCCTTTCTTACCGAATACCCAGATGGTAATTCAATTAAGATAAAAGAAAATGGCGTATATTTAGTATCATATTTATTATGTGGTGCAACAAATGAAGAATGTTCTATAACTATGTCTGTTAGAGCAAATGGTGTATTACAGCCAGCTACAAGTGCAACAAGTGAATTTAGTGCTCAAATGATTAATAGCATTAGTGGAACAACTATTGTGTCATTACAACCAAATGATATTATAACATTAAATGTTAAACCATCTAAAGCAGTTACTATGAAATTTAATGGAAGTACTAATGCAATGTTAAGTGTTACTAAAATTCACTAAGAATAGGAAAATTTCTATTCTTTTTCATTACTTCACTTTTAAATCATAACATAAAGTATTATGAAGGAAGGTGATAATTATTCAAATTATAAATAATAATACTGTTGTTGTTACAACTAGTGATGAATTAAAGCAAGCAGTAAGTGAAGATAATAATTATAACTGTATTTATTTAGGAAGTGATATTACTGCCACAAGTGGTTTTGTTATAAATAGCAATAAAGCAAAATTAATAATTGATGGAACTTATAATAATAAAAAATATACTTATACAAATAATTTGAGTTCAGAAGAAACAGTTATAAAAGCAAGTACAACTAATAAAAGAATCATATTAAAAAATATGAATATAGTATCTTCACATGGTTATGGAGTTGTTTATGTTCCGTCTCATCCTAATTATTCTGATGTGCTTGTTGAGTACAATAATGTAAATTTTAAGGGGATAGAACTTTCACAAAATTATTATGGAACAACTAAAATTGTTGATTCTGTTATAGAAGTAAAGGATACCAATAGTGTTTCAGCTCAAAGAGTTTGTGATTCCAATAGAATTATAATAGATGGTGTTTCTACAATAACAAGTGCCTCGAGTACCAACACAGTTTTTTTTCTTAATGATGTTATACCATCATCAGTTAAAATTATGCCTAATAGTAGAGTAAATATTTCTACTGATAAAGAATTTATGAATGGGACAAATAGACTTGATTTAATTGTAGGTCATGGAGCAGAATTTCTTTTAACAACTGGTAATGGATTTGCTAAAACAACAACTCATGGTGCGAGAAATGTTATAATAGAAGAAATGTCTAATTTTACATTTATAGAAAAAAGTCATCAAAGAGTGCCTATGTGGAATGTATTTGGCAATTTTATAGTTAAAGAAGGTGCAAGCATTTCGGTAATAAATACATATATGACTACACCGTCTGATAATTATAATATATATTTCAAAGGAATAAATCAAAAGTTTATATTAGATAATCCGAAATATGTAAATATTTATACTAAGAACGCAAACATTGTATACACAAATAATCCTGTTGATTTTACATTTAAATTTACAAGAATTAATATGTGGATATATGCCCTTGATTATACTTCTGCTTGCACTTTTGATGATACACCTGCATTTTATTGGTATAAAGAAAACAATTTGGCTGAAATAGTAGGTGTACTAAATAAGGATAATACTACTGTTACATCACATAATTTTGCGGATACAGAATTAAATTCATTATCGGATATGAATAGTTTTTCGTTTCAAGATAGAAAGATATTAACAATAGGATTAAATAAGATTAATGTCCATCCAATTACAAATTCTAATAATACCATTTCAGGACATACTGTGCCATACGCTAATGTTAAAATAGAATTTGATAATAAAAGTCTAATAGCGTCAGCCGATGAAAATGGGTTGTTTGAGGCAAATATAGATTCTGCTATTTCAGATAATACAAGAGTTAAAATAACATCTTGTTTAAATAGCACTTTTACTGAAAGAAAAGTAATAACTCCATTTCTAGGAGAATTAACTTTATTAAAAGCAACGGAAAATATTCCTTTTAATATAATACCATCATCTACTAAACCAATTGTTTTATCCAAAGAAAATGTGACAGTTGTAACTGTTGTTGATAGTAGAATTAATAGTACTAATTGGAAATTATATATATATTATACAAATCCAATGATAGAGAGTACGGGTAAAGTATTAATAGATTCATTATTTTTTAAAAAATTTAATAATGAAGAAATTCTTTTAAAAACAAAACAAAAATTGATATATGAATCAAGTGATAATGGTGGAAATGTAAGTGTTAGTAATATTACATTTTCTGCTGATAAAGGATTATTTCTAAAACCTAGTAAAGATTTATTAGAGGATGAGGATTATTCTACCCTAATTGTTTGGTGTGTTGAGGAATAATGCCTTTACAAGAAATAAAAATGATTCATAAAATACATTATAATGAGGTGAAATATGACAAATGATTATATTTATATAAAACTTTGCAATAATGTAAATATAAATTCAAGTAATTTAAACGTTAAGCTAATAAATAAATGTAATAAGATTGTTTTTAGTGGAAAAACAGATTGTTTTGGAAAAATAAAAATGCCAATATGTGATAATGAGGTATATAAGTTAATTGTATATTATAATTTAGCAATTTTTAAAATACCCTTAATAGCAAAAAAAGATAAAGTTTATTGTATAAATATTGGTAATAATATTGAGAATAATGAAAAACATCTTATTACAATAAGGCTAATTGATAAGTATAATCCAAATATTATAATTAAAGGGGGGGAAATGATAATATGGCAAGACATACAATCTCAATAACTAATGGTAAGGGAAGTATTGAATTAGTTAATGGAGTATATAATGCTACTGCGGTAGTAGGAGGTTATGATGCTTCGACTTTGGATCCAAAACAAGTTACTATAATGGAGGGTACAAATGATTATGTTTTTACTATAAGTGCAAAAGGTGTTTTGACACTTCATGTAACAGATACTGGAGATAGAATTACAGGTGTTCAAGTTGTTGGAGCAAAATTTGTAAGAACAGATAGTACTGGTACCATAATTGGAGTAGAGGCAATAACTGATCATGATGGAAATGCAGTGTTTAATAATGTCCCGTTTGCTTCATCAGGAAGTACGGAAATATATTATAAGCAGATTACAAGTGATGGAGGACATACATTTGACGATACTGTAAAATCCATTGTTATGACTACATCAGCAGAAATTATTGAAATAGTAAATCCGACAGCACCTGTTAGAAATATAATGCTTACTGATGCAAGTTTTCCTAATGTACCTATAAAAGATGGTCAAATAATATTAGAGGATAATCAATAAAAAAAGAATTGTAATATAGTGTATATCAAAGGTAAATCTGAATTTAAAAGCAGAATTAACTAATAAGTTAGTAAGACAAGTAAAAGTACTTGTCTTATTTTGGGTTAAAATTAAAAAAGGTAATTGAGTCTATAAATTATTTTTTCTTCTCCTAACTTTATTTGATTTTTTTAGACTTAGATTATTATATATTTTTAAAAATCAAAAAAGTAAGATTTAAAATATTTAAAAATAAAAGTGTATAAGCAATAAAAAATCCGCATTTAAAAAAATGTGGGTTTTAGTTAGGTATCAATTGACATGATCAAGTTTTTACTCCCCACTAGATTTTGAAGAACCTTAATTTTCTTAACAGTCTCTTTTCGACTGATATATTCCCTATAAATAATTGTACAATATGTGGCTATTAATACAAGTTAATATAGCGTAAAATACAAAAAATATGCATATTTGTTTTTGCTTTATTTTGTTAATAAAAAACTGTTATAGTTTAAAATCATCTATAACAGCATCTTGCATATTTTTACCATCAAAAAATGGTTTAATTTTATATCCATGTATTTTAGCAATAAGGTTTGTTGGAACTTTTCTAATAAGTTTATTTAATTCTCCGGTATTATTATTGTAATAAGTTTTACATGATGTAAGAGTTTCATTTAATCTATCTATTTCTTTTAGATCTTTGTTAAACTCTTTTGTATTTAGTTCTTCATGGTCATTTTTAACTTCTAAAATTATGTTATAAGCTTCAGTTAATTTACGATCTAAATCATAATTAGTAATTCTTTTATCTTTTAAATCAATATATTCTTTTAAGTAGTCTTTTTTGGTTACAACTTTTTTTATAGATATATTTAATTTAGATATAATATCATATTTTTGACGTAAGGATTCATCAATTATTCCTTCAGCTTTTTCAATTTTCAATTTATAACTTACTAAATTATTATATATTGTAGCATATATTATGGCAAGTATTCCTAATATAACAATTAAAAGTAATATTATTTCAAATAAATTCATTTAGTATCACCATTAATATTTTATCAAATGAATACATTAAAGTAAATATAGATTATTATAAGTTTACAAGTATATTAATAAGCATATATTAAAATATATGGGGTGGTTTTTTTGAGTAACTTGTGTGATAAAATATTAGAAAAGCAAAAACTTCGAAAAGATATGATTGATTTGGGTCTCATTTGTACAATTATGGGACCAACGGGTCCAGCTGGTGCTATAGGACCTCAAGAAATTCAAGGTGAGACAGGTTTAAAGGGTGATCCGGGGCCTGAAGGACCTAGTTTTCCTGCAAGTGTTGAGGCTATGTTTTATACGAGTTTCGTAGATACTAAAGAGGAAGGTTTGCTTACTATTTCATCTCCATGGTTAATTCCTAATCCTTCAGATTATTTTGAAGTAGTTAATGAAAATGAAGTTTTAGTAAAACCTGGTATTTATGAGATAACTTTGTCTGGTTTAATAAGTGGAGCTGATAATGCTCATGGAGGACATTTTTATTTACAAGATGAAAATGGTTCTGAATTTAGAGCTTTGTCTTTTAGTTTTCCTCAAAGTAATGGAAAATATGCTCAATTTTATCAAACTACTTTATTAAGATTTGAAGAAGATACAAAGTTAAGTGTAAATACTATTATTTTAGGTGGAGCAGCAGCTTCCAATGTAGAATTTTCTAATGTAAATTTGATGATTAAAAAAATATTATATGATTTATAATCTTTATTACACCATAATGGTGTTTCTTTTGTTATAATACTATTGAGGTTGATTTTATGTTTAAAATTGCTAAATTAGAAAATGTTAATAATGAAAATGTTGATATAAAATTAGTTTCACATGAATATACACAATATCAAGATGGAAAAAAGATATTAACTGATTCTTTTAATACATTATCGTTTGATATTTCAGGTGATAATTATTCATTTGGTTTTGATCTTAATTGTAGATTAGAAAAATTGCTTGAAATACCATTGAATGAACAAATTGATTTTAATAGCTATATATTTTTTGAGGAAACATTATTAAATGTTGGTGGTAATTGGATGGAACCCGATATGGATATTAAAGTTACCAGATATTTAAGAAATAAATTTATTGTTTTTATAACTTTTTTTACTAACTATACTGAAGATAATTATTCAGGTGTAATTGAGTTTACTTTTAATTTAGATGACTATTTAGGTTAAAAAGTGGCTATAAATTTGACAAAACATTAAAAATATGATAGAATTTAACTAGTTGTTAAGCAATGGGGGTTGTAAATAACTAGTAATTTAGTCTCATTGTAAGTGCAATGAGATTTTTTTAAGGGGGATGTATATGAAAGGTAAAATAATATTTAGTTCTTTTGATGAATCTTTAGAATGTTTTTATACTGATGTTTCTATTGGAATGAATCCTTATGATTATGAAATAAGTATAAAAGTACCATTAGATAAAAGTTATGAAGAGATTATTTCTGATCCATTTGATTTTGAAGATAGTATTAATCTTTCTTTGGATATTATTTCTGATAATGAAAAACAAGTTAAACTTTTAGAAGCTATTAAAAAAGATAGAGTTCATTATTTAAGAAATGCCGAGGATATTGTTTTTGATTATTCACCAAAAGAAGTTGCAGAGTTTGTTCGAAAAAATCCAATTTTAGCAACAAAAAGAATAGTTTTTGAAGATAAGTTTGATTTAAATCCCGAGTTATTAAATGAAGTAATAACTGCTTTTGGTGATAAGACAGATAATATTTATTTTCAAATTAACGGGAATGATAATATTATTTCATTTAAAGAGTATAAAGCTACGATAGAAACAATTAATGGTATTGTTGATAAAATTAAAAGTTATAATTTTTCACCATTAGAAAAAATAATGTATGTTTATGATTTAGTTAGGGATAAAGTATATGTTGAAGCAGATAAAAATGAAGATAAAATGATATCAAGAAATTTATCCTCTGCATTGTTAGGAAATAAAATAGTTTGTGTAGGTTATGCTGTTATATTTAAAACTTTATTAGAAAAATTGGGTATTGAATGTAGAGAAGTAAGATTAATGAAACCTGGAAAAAATATTGGTCATGCCAGAGATGTAATTTTTGTTAAAGATGATAAATATAATGTACATGGTGTTTACTATTTTGATCCAACTTGGGATAATAAAAAGAATGAATTAGATAATAACTTTTTATATTCATACAGACATTTTGCAATGACTAAAAAGAAAATGAATGAAATTGATAATGGGCGTCTTAAAGAGGATAGTTTTCTTTATTATTCTGATAATATGGCTCTTGAATTTAAGTCATTAGTAGAAATGTTTGGATTAGAAAATATTCCTGATGATTTTAGAAAATCAGTTAACCAAATGTCATTTTTAACTGGTGGAGATATTTTAATTAATAAAGGGTTTATGTATGAGTTTATTCCTGTGGAATGTAGATATAGTGTAGATGAAATATATGAACAGATAGTTAAGTTAGAAAAATTATTTAATAATCCTATATCAGGGGATACATTGTTAAAAGTATTAATGAATGTAAGAAAACAACAATACTATAATAATCCAGGGAAGTATCCATTTGAATTAATAGATTTTTATAAAACTGTATATGTTTCAGAATGGAATTTTAATGGTACAAGTTTAGAAAATTTAATGTTAAAGTTAGCTGGAAGTCCTAAGGAAAAATGTCAAGTTAGGGTTGAACAATCTATGAGGGTGGCTGATGAAAACAATATGCCTGTAGAAATTGAACAAGTTAGATTAACAAGAACATTAAGAAATATATATGAACAAAAAAGATAAAAATAAATTATATTTTTAGAGTTTACACCTATAATAAGTATAGGTGTTTTTTCTTGTTTAAAACATTTAGTTGTGATAAACTAGATATAGATTGATAGTGAGGTAATTACATGAAATTTATTGATAATGTTGATAAAGGTAAATATAGAGAATTTGAAAGTAAACATAAAAAGTCACATTTTTTACAAAGTTATGAATGGGGACAATTTTGTAAAGGGGCTAAAAAACAAATACCATGTTATGTTGGTATGGAAGATGATAAAGGCAATTTAGTTGCTACATGTTTAATTTTACTTAAAAAAACACCATTTGGTTTTAGTTATGGATATGCTCCGCGTGGTTTTGTTTTAGATTATAGTAATAAAGATGTAATAAGTAAATTTACTAATTATTTAAAACAATATATGAAAGATAATAAAATTATTTATATTAAATTTGATCCAGATATTAAATATCAAGATATAAATGAAGATGGATTAAAAGTTGAGGGTGGAGAAAATAACTATGAGCTTTATAATTATATGTTAAGTTTAGGTTATAAACATACAGGTTTTTATAAGTTATATGAAGGAAATCAACCTAGATATACGTTTAGAATAGATTTAAAAAAACCATGGGAAGAAGTTGAAGCTAAATTTAATAAATCATTTATGAAAAGTGTTAAAAGAAGTTATAGTTATAACTTAGTTGTGGATAATGATGTAAAAGTAGATGATTTTTATAGATTAATTCAAAGTAATAGTAGTAAAGATGGGTTTGATCCACATAGTTTAGAATATTATAAAATATTTAGTGAAGAAATGTCTAAAGATAATAATATGAAATATTTTAATATTAGTATTAGACCTAAAGAATTACTTGATAATATAAGTAAAGAAATTGATGAATTAAATAAAGAACTTGAAGTAAATAAGAAAAAAGAAGCTGATGTTAAAAATAAAATAGCTAGATTAGAAAAAGAGAGTGAAGTATTTAGTAAAATAGATAAAGATGAAATATGTGTTTGTTCATTAATATGTACTTATACAAAAACACACGCATGGAGTTTATACATAGGTAGTGATGATTTAGCTAATTTTACTTTTGCTGTTACTAGAAGTTATTATGAAGCTATTAAAGATGCTTATGATAAAGGGTATGAATTTTTTGATTTATTTGGAACACCTGGGGATCCAAATACTAAATATAAAAACTTGGCAAAACTACATGATTTTAAAAGAAAATTTGGTGATGAATATATTGAATTTATCGGAGAATTTGATTTAGTTAATAATAAATTGTTATATAAAATGTTACCATTTATGTTGAGTGTTTATAGAAAATTAAGGAGGAAATAATGCTTAAAGTAATAGATGAAAATGTATTTAGAGAATATGCTTTAAAAAATCCTTATTTTTCAATTTATCAATTACCCGAGTGGGGAACTTTAAAAAATGGTACTGGTTGGGTTAGACATTTACTTGGATATTATGAAAATGATACCTTGGTGGGAGTAACAATGTTACTTGAAAAGAAAATGCCTTTAAATTTAAGTTTATATTATTCTCCGAGAGGATATTTAATTGATGTATTTAATTTTGAGTTATTAAAAAAGTTTAATGATGAAGTAATAAATTTTGTTAAGAAAAATCATGGCTTTATGTTAAAAGTAGATCCAAATGTAATTTATGCCACTAGGGATAGTGAAGGTAATTTAAAAGAAAAATGTGGAGAAGAAGCATTTAACAATTTTAAAAAGTTAGGTTTTAAACATATGGGATTTAGTCAAAATTTTGAAGATTTACAGCCTAGAGTGTTATGTAGAATTTTACTTAAAGATACTTATAATGATACATTAGAAACTTTTAGTAAAAGTACTAAAAAGAATATAGCTAAAACATATGATATGGGAGTAAGAGTTAAAACTGTTGATACAAGTAAGATGAATGAATTTGTAAAATTACTTGAAGATACAGCAATAAATAAAAAGTTTATTATTAGACCCGCATCATATTATAAAAAAATGGTTGATTTAATGAGTGATTATGTTACACTTTATATTGCTTATATAGATACTAATCTTTATTATGATTATGTTTGGAATACTTTAGAAAATGCTAAAAAAGAATTAGAAACATTAGAGATGCAAATGAAAAAAATAAATATCGGAGATAAAATAAAAAGACATCATGAAGAATTAGAAAGCAAGATAAAAAAATTAAGTAAACAGTTAGAAGAAGCAAAAAGTTTGCGTAAAGGAAATGATGAAATAAATATTGGGGCTTTAATGAGTGTATTTACTGGGAGTGAAGGTATTACATTTATGAGTGGTACTGCTTCAAGTTATAAAGAATTTAATCCTAAATATGCTTTTTATAGAGAACATATTGAGGATTCTATAAAAAAACATTTAAAGTATGTTAATTTTTATGGTATATCCTTAGATATGGATAAAAATGGTCCTTATTATGGAATTTATGAATTAAAAAAAGGTTTTAATCCTGAAATTATAGAACTAATCGGAGAATTTGATTATGTTATTAATCCTTTAGTTTATTATGGATATAAATTAGCTTTAAAAGGTTATAAATTTGTTAAAAAATTTAAAAAATGAAAGAAATTACTCTTTTATTTTTTTGATTTTAATAAATTTTAATTATATCTAAAAATGCTTATAAATAAATTGACGTAAAAAGTAATTTATGTTAAAATTTATGTATCAAGTAGTGCTTGGGAAAAGGAGTGATTTAAATGAAGATTGGTATTAGAAAAATGTTATTTGTTTGTATCACTTTTTTGACTTTTTTTTCATTTAATTTTAAAGTAAATGCAAATACTATAACTAATAATAATGTAGTTATAACAAGCAATATAAAAACTGAACTTAATAGAAATATAAGTGTGATGGATTGTGGAAGTTATCTTGGAAGTCCTGATAATGTTGATGATCCTGCGTATTGGTTACAAAAGATTTTAGATATTATGAAATATGTAGCAATAATTGCTTTATTAGTTTTTGTTATATTAGATTTTATAAAAGCAATTGCTAACAATGACAAAGATGCTTTAATAAAAGCTGGCAGTACATCTATGAAAAGATTTATTTATTGCGTTTTATTATTTTTTATGCCATCTGTTGTTAAATTGATTTTAGAGTTATTTGGAATATATAGTAATTGTGGTATAGGGTAGGTGATTATTAGTGAAAGCATATATTTGGGGTGTGTTGCTTGCCATTGATGGTGGAATATATGATTTTATTTGTTATTTATTTGAGATATTTTATTATTTATGTGGTCTTCAGTTATTTAGTGATGCAGATTATAATGAGCTTATACAAAGAGTATATGTAATTTTAGGGTTAGTAATGATGTTTGTTTTAGCTTATTCTTTACTTAGAGCTGTTATAAATCCAGATGAATTTGCTAAAGGTGAAACATCTTTTCCTAAATTAATACAAAATGTTATTGTATCTTTGATTATAATTGTTTTTTTGCCAACAGCATTTCAAACTGCATTTAGTATTCAAAATTCATTGTTAAATTATGATACAATTCCTCAGCTTATTTTAGGTGAAGGTTCTTCAGCTACGGGGACAACTGGGCCTACTGTACAAACTAGTACTGTACAAAATGTTTCAGGGGGTAGAGCTATTGCTTTTTATACATTTAAAGCTTTTTTATTTCCTGATTTAAGTAGTGGAAATGTAAGTTGTAATTCTGATGATCCAGATAAATGTCGTGATGTAATAAAAGGAAATGGTTCTTTAGGTTCTACAGATGGGCCTCAATTAACTGAAAGAGATAAAGCTGTTTTAGAAGGAAAAAATTCTTTTACAATATATGGAAATTACAGTGAATCAGTTAGAGATAATAAATTAACTTATTATTTTCCAATTTCAACTGTTGCTGGTATATTTATGGCATATGTAATGTTAAATTTTTGCTTTGATATGGCACTTCGTGTTGTTAAACTTGCCTTTTATCAAATTATAGCACCGATACCCGTAATATGTAGAATAATTCCTGGAGGAAAATTAAAAGATGTTTTTTCTAAATGGCTTAAACAAGTAATTAGCTTGTTTGTAGAAGTATTTGTTAGAATTGGGGCATTGTCTTTTGGAGTATTTTTAATAGGAATTATTATAAAAAAATTCGAAGCCGGTCTTGATGGCATTGGTATGTTGACAGGTTTTGGTCAAAGAACTATTGTCTTGGCTTTATTACTTATGTCTGTAATTATATTTGTAAAAGAAATACCAAAGATTATAGGGGATATGTTCGGTTTAGATACTGGTGGCATGAAGCTTGGACTTATGGATAAACTTGCTGCTGGAGGAGCATTGGCTGCTGGAGCATTCCTTGGTGGTGGTGCTAAAACTATGGCTGGAAATGCTGTTAGTAAATTTGCAAATAAAAAGAATTGGCTTAATGACGAAGGTAAATTAACTGCTGGAAGTGTTCTTAAAAATTTAGGAGCAGGAGTTGCAAGTGGTACAGCAGGAGGCCTTTCTGGTGCTTTTAGATCTGGAAAAGCTGGTCTAAAAGCCAAGAATTTTGCAGATATGAGAAAGGCTTCTGCTGATGGTTCAAAAGCTGCAATTGAAAAAAGGGTTAAAAGAGGAAATTATATTGCTCAACATAGTGCTGGCAAAGGTTTTGTAGATGATGTTGTTCGATCAATGGGTGGACACATTTCAGATGCGGCAAGAGGTGTTACTAATTGGGCTGGATATAAAAATTTAGATCAAATTCAAGCAGAAAATGTTGCTATGGATGAAATAATGAGTGCAAAAGATACCTTTAATGATAATACTGATGCTTATATTACTAAAGAAATGGCTAAATGGGATGGTTCTGATAAAAACTTTAACATTGTAGGATTGAATGATAAAGAAGGTGTTGGTTTACAAGCTGCAATAGAATTACGAGATAAACAAGAGAAACTTAATAAAGCAAGAGTAGAAGGTGTAGGTGTTGCTGCAGCAGAAAAAGAATTTAATGATGCAATGAAGAATGCTCGTGCTTTAGTTCAAACTAAAGTAGCGATGTCTCAAAAAGATTGGGCAAATTTATCTGATGGTGATAGAGCAAAGATGAGTGGATTACGAGTAGATCTTACAAAATATTATGGTGCTGTAAATAAAAATGCTGCATTGGATGCTGTTCAAAGTGCTTTCAATAGTAATGATAATGAAAGCGGTATCGCAAATCCTAAAGACTTTAATTTTGAAAACGGTTTAGATTTTACTAAACCTGAGTTTAAGAATTTAGTTGATAATATGGAAGATTTAATGAAGAATAAAAAAGGCGATAATAATGTTGAAATTGCAATGAGATCACAAACTGAACCAGAGAATAAAAAATAAGAAAGGAATGAATAGGGATGAATTATTTAATACCTGCAAATTCAAAGAAATCACAATTGATATTAGGGTTCTTTACTTTAGTTGATTTGTTGTTATTTGGATTTGGTTGTGGATTAACTGTACTATTATTGATTTTAGTGCAAAATGCTACTATGGGACAAATGATAGTTATTTTGTTGCCGGCATTGATAACTGGGTTTTTGGTAACTCCAGTTTCTCATTATCACAATGTGTTACAATTTATAATTAATTTTTGTACATTTATATTTAATCCACGAAGATATTATTGGAAAGGATGGTGTGTATCTGATGAGTCGAATGAATAGTTCAGCTCCGAGTGGAGTAAGTTATAGTGAAGATTGGATTCCTATAAGACAAATAATGAATGGAATGATTCAACTTGATAATGGTTATTATGTTACTGGGGTGAAAGTAGTTCCTAAAAATATATTTATAATGGATCCTGGGACTCAAAATAATACAATATCTCAATTAAGAAATTTATATAATAGTATTGATTTTGAGTTTTGGTTACTTATTGCAGATAGACCTGTTGATATTGATGTTTATTTATCTCAATTGCAATTAATGTATAATAATGCTCAAAGTAATGCAATTAGAAAATTAATTATGCAAGATATTAATAAAGCAAATTTATTTACAAGTAGTGAATATAACGTTGTGGATACAGAATATTATATTTTATTTAAAGAAAAAAGATTGGAAATTGTTCAAAAGAAATTGCACAATTTAATAAGTGGACTTGCTAGTGCTGGTTTACAATCTTCTCAAACATCTAATAATGATTTAAGAATTGTTTTAGATAATTTCTTAAATGGTGGAGAAGCAACTAATTTTGGGGCGGTGATGTAATATGGCATTTTTAAAAAGTGAAGTGGCTCCGAAGGGAATGGAGTTTAAACCTACAGAATTTGTATTAGGTGGTAAATATTCCACTATACTAACTATAATAGCGTTTCCCAAAAATATAGCTCCAGGGTTTTTAGCAGATATAACAAATATTCAAGGTGTTAAAATTGCAATTAAACATATACCTATTCAATTTAATGTTTTACAAAAAATGCTTAATAAAGAAATAGCTGATTTAAAAGTAAGATATCAAAGTGAAAAAGACCAAACTATGCAAGAAAGAATTCGACAAGATTATGAATCTTTGGAACAATTTATTCAAATGCTTGCTGCTACTGGTGCTAGAATTTTTGACTTTCAAATGCACTTAATGATAACTGCAAATAATAAAGAAGAATTAGAACTTCGTAAAATTCAAGTAAGAAGTTATTTAGATGCTTTAGGTATGCGTGGTGTTGCTTTAATGTTTGAACAAGAAAAAGCATTAAAATCAATATTACCAATTTTTCCATCTCAAGATATTGAAAATAGAATTGGTACTCCGATACCATCTGTTACAATTGCAGCGATGTATCCATTTGTATTTGATAGTATTAAAGACCCAGGAAATTCAACATTACTAGGCGTAGATTTTTCTGGTGGTGTTATATTATTTAACCAATTTTTGTATCAAATTAAGAATGAAAATGGACGTAATAATGCTAATATGATTCTTCTTGGTACAAGTGGTAGTGGTAAATCCACAGCTGCTAAAGTTATGCTTCGAACTCATATTAGAAATGGATTTAAAGTAGTATGCGTTGATCCAGAAGGTGAACTTGGAGAAATGTGTAATAGTTTAGGTGGAGATTTCCTAGATCTAGGTAAAGGTGGAGAATTTGGAATGATTAATCCACTTGAAATTGTTATTGATACTGATGAAGAAGAAATAGCTGAAGGTCTTGGATATACAGTTTTAACTAGAACATTACAACAAGTAAAAGCATTTATGAAGTATTATTCACCAAGTATTGAAGATGATGTACTTACTATGTTTAGTGATGTATTACAAGAAACTTATAAAAGATATAGAATAGATTATGATACTGATTTTACAAAATTAACTAGTCAAGATTTTCCAACATTTGATGATGTGTATGCAACAATTAAAGGTCATTTAGTTAGTATGACAGATGCAACAAGAGAAAGAGATGTATTAGAAAGACTTGAACTTAAAATAAGACCTTTGGTAAAAGAATTAAGATATTATTTTACTGGTAAAACTACTTTAAGTATTGAAAGTGATTTTATTGTATTTAATATTAAAGAACTTATGAATAGTGATGAAAATATTAAAAATGCTTTATTCTTTAATATTTTAAAATATGCTTGGAGTCTATGTTTAGATAAAGATGTTAATACTGTAATGATGGTTGATGAAGCTCATGTGTTATTATCTGGTCATAATGAACTTGGAGCAGAGTTTTTAGCTCAAATTCAAAGAAGAAGTAGAAAGTATAATACTGGAACTATCATTATTACACAACAACCAACTGACTTTGCAGCTCCGAATATAATTACTCATGGAAAAGCTATATTTGATAATGCTTCATATTATTTAGTAATGAATTTAAAGAAACAAGCTGTTGATGATTTAGCGAAATTAATAGATTTAAATGATTCTGAAAAAGAATCTATTAAGTATTATCAACAAGGATTAGGTTTATTTATTTGTGGTAATAAGAGAATGAAAATACAAGTGGTATTAACACAAGAAGAACTTGATTCATTTGGTGCAGGTGGAGGTTTTTAGTAAGTGGATAAAAGAAGAAGCGATGATAATAAAAATAAATTGTTATATGATCCTAATCAAAGAGAACAAAGACGATTAGGTGCTTTTTCTAATGTAGAAAATCCTGATGAGAATGAAGAACTTGAAGAAGAAAATGAGTCAAATGAAAAAGAAAATGATTTGAATCAAACTAGTAATGATCAAAGTATAGATAATGAAGGTGAAGAACAAAGTAGTAATAAACTACCTATAAAACAAGTTGTAAGTAATAAGGCAAAACAAGTGGCTTCAGCAGCTGGTGCTAAAGCTAAAGCAGCTGCTGCAAGAGTTGGTGCTAAAATTGTGGCATTTATAGCTGCAAATCCATGGGTTTTGCTTATTCTTGCTGCACTTATTATACTTTTAATCGTTATCATGGCTTTAACTGGTGATGATGATGAATATGGTCATTTTGATGAATTATGTGATTATAATTTAGCTGTGGTTAATTTAACAACATGTAATACTGATGAAACTGAAACAATGGATTTAGGCGATTATGTTTTAGGTGTTACTAATGAATTAACTAAAAACCGTGATTTTTCAGATGATGCTATACAAGCCATTATGATTTTAGTTAAAACTAATACTTTGGCATATGGTGGTTATAATAGTTCTAATAAAACATTAAATTTAGATACTTGTACTTATAAATATTCAGAACCAAGTGATAATAAAAGTAAATTAGCTAGTTTATATGGAACTATTAATAATTATCTATACTTGGCAAGTGCTTATGCAGATGTAATTACTTATTTGGAAACTAATTCAGCTTTACAATTGGATAGTAGTATTTTAAATCAAATTGAACAAATGAAAGATGTTTCATTAAGTAATATTCTTGATAATTTATATAATACTGATAATCCCGATGCTGATGGATATCAACTTTATAATCTTGCTAATTTTTGTGAGTATGTAATAGATAAAAAATTTAGTCAAAGTAGTTCTTTGTGTGATACAAGTACTGGTGAAGCAAATCTTTTAACTTTTGTTTCAACTTTAGAAGGACATACTGATTATTGTGATAATGGAAATGGTTATATAGGTGCAGATCTTAATGATGGTACGATCAGTATTGGTCCAGGACTTACAAATCATTTACTCGGTATGAAAGTTGTAGCGGATTATATTGATGAAAATGGATGGAGTAGTTATTTTATAAAATCTGGAAGTGGATATCAAGTAAAGGTTGGTTCTTGTGTACCTGTTGATGCTGTTGAAAAAATAAAGGTTTATGCTCTTGAAGAGGTTTTTGGTAAACCTATTGATGTTGCTGCGGCTTCACATGGTATATCTTTAACTCAATATCAAAGAGATGCTTTAACTTCTTTTAATTATAACTGTGGTGCTGGTTATGCTGAATCTTTAGTAAATGCTTTTGTAAATGGTAGTTATGAAGGTCTTTGGAATTTTATGAAAGATTATACTAATCCAGCGGCTTTTAAAGAGGCCCTTAAAAAGAGGAGAAAAGCAGAGTTTGCATTATTTGTAACTGGTGATTATACAGATGAAGGAAAATTTTATTCGGGAAGAAGTACAAATGATTATGATAATTATGATTCTGAAGGGGTTATGGCAAAATTATTAGAATGTAATGTTAGCACTAGTGGTTTTGTGTTTCCTTTAGAAATTGTTCCAAACCTTGTTTGTACATCTCCGTTTGGGCTTAGAGATTTATCTATTTCCACAAACCATAAAGGTTTAGACATGGGGGGAGTTCCCGATGGGACTCCGATATATGCTGGAAAAGGCGGAGAAGTTGTAAAAGTATCAAATGATGTAAAGAAAAATGGAACTGGTACTGGATGTGGTAATATGGTAAGAATTAAACACGATGATGGTTATCAAACTGAATATTGTCATATGTATCCTAATTCTGTTTGTGTTAGTGTTGGTGATCAGGTTAGTCAAGGTCAAAAAATTGGAGAAGTTGGTAATACTGGTAACTCTACAGGTACCCATCTACATATCGGAGTTATTGATCCTTCTGGAAGTTATATTGATCCAACTACGGTATTTGATTTATCTTTTTTAGGAAGTAGAGAAAGTGGATGTCATCGATAAATGGAGGCATAAATGAAAAAAGTTATATTATTAATTATTTGTTTAGTTTTTTTATCTGGTTGTGATGTAGATTATAATTTGGTAATTACTGAAAATGGTATTAGTGAAAATACAAAAGTATTTACTGATACTAATTCATATGAAGAATATGATGGAAGATCTTTAAGTAGTTTCTTTGATTTATATTCAGAACATTATGAACCAATATATTTTAATGATGAAAATTATGATTATTATCTTGGAGGTTATCAATCAAATGTTAGATATTATAGTTTAAATAATTATGTTAAAGATAACTATAAGGGAATTGAATTACAAAATGTATTTAGTTTTAGTGATTTTTATAGATCTAATATGGTAAAGCAATGTTTTGATGAACTTAATATTCAAAATAGTTATGAAATATATTTAATTAGGACAAGTAATAAGTGTAAATTATTTAGTACTTATTCATTATTAAATCAAATTAAAATTACTATTACTACAGATCTTGAAATAATATATAATAATGCTGATTCTGTTAGTGGTAATGCATATACTTGGATAATTAATAAAGATAATTATACAAATAAATTTATTAGATTATCACTTGTCAATGGTGCAAAAAAAGCAAAAGATGATGATGAAGGAAATAATGATGAAGTCATTGATGATGAAAATGTAGGTAATAAAAATAATAATAATCAAAAAGATGATAATATAAATAAAGATAATAAAGATAGTAAAAATGATGATAGTAATAACACTATTATTATTGCTGTTGTAATAATTATCTTTTGTGGAGGATTATTTTTAATAATTCTATTAAAAAGCATATTAAATAAATAGATTTTGTTGTATAATATTAAGTGGAAAGAGGTGCAAATATGAAGTTTAAAGTTGAGCCTAAAGATTTTTTGTTATTTGTAATATATTGTGGATTGTTATTGTATTTATGTGCAATAGCTGTATTGAATTTTTCGTCTTTATCAACTGATGGAACATTTTATGGTTTATTACCATTTAAAGCATTTACTCCGCAATATATTGGTGCTACTTTGTTATTATTTATTGTAGCCCTAGTTGCAATTTTTTCTAGTGTATCTTCATATATCTTTAAAAAAGAAAAAGGTGAGGGTGGATTTGGATTGATATTTAAGAAAAAGTCAAGTGATGGATATTCTAGTTGGGCTAAAGATAAAGATATTAAAGAACAAGCCGGTGTTGAATGTGTTAGTCCTTTTGATGATAAAGTAACCGCAGCTGGAATACCTTTAATAAATAATGGAAAAGAAATATGGGTTGATAATGGTCAATATCATAATTTAGTTATAGGGTCTACGGGTAGTGGTAAGACTGAAACTATTGTTAAACCAATGGTTAATTTACTAGCAAAAAAAGGTGAATCAATGGTTATTACTGACCCTAAAGGTGAAATTTATAAATATTGTGCTTCATATTTAAAAGAACAAGGTTATAAAATAGTAGTTTTAAATTTTAGGGAACCTCAAAGAGGTAATTCTTGGAATCCCCTTACTGTTCCATTTAAATATTATCGAGATGGTAATCAAGATAAAGCTATTGAACTATTAAATGATATTGCTTTAAATATAATATATGATCCATCAAATAAAAATGAGTCAGATTTCTGGGAAAAAGCATCAGCAGCTTATTTTTCAGCATTAGCATTGGGTTTATTTAAAGATGCAACTGAAAAAGAAGTAAATTTAAATAGTATTAATGTTATGAGTACTGTTGGTGAAGAACGTTATGCAATGAGTAATTATATAAAAGAATACTTTGGAATGAAAGGTGAAGGTTCTACCGAATATTTATCAGCATCAGCAGTTATAAATGCTCCGAATGATACAAAAGGTGGATTACTTGCAACATTTAGACAAAAAATTCAATTATTTACAACTGTACCTGTATTAAGTGAAATGTTATCTTATAGTGATTTTAACATGAAAGATATTGGTAAGGATAAAACAGCAGTTTTCATGATAATTCATGATGAAAAGAAAACATATCACTCTTTAATGACAATATTTATTAAACAATGTTATGAAACATTAATTGATGTTGCACAAGAAAATGGTGGTAAATTACCTGTTAGAACAAATTTTATTTTAGATGAATTTGCCAATATGCCACCGTTAAAAGATGTTGATGCTATGGTTTCAGCAGCCAGAAGTAGAGATATAAGATTTACTTTTATTATTCAAAACTTTGCTCAATTAAATGATGTTTATGGGGATAATGTAGCAGAAATTATAAAAGGTAACTGTGGTAATTTAGTTTATTTGATTAGTACAGAAATGAAAGCATTAGAAGAAATTAGTAAGATGTGCGGGGAAATAAAAGTTACAGATGATAAAGATAAAAATGCAACTAGACCCCTTATATCTATTACTGATTTACAAAAAATGAAACTTTTTGAAGCTATTATAATAAGACTTAGAACCTCACCATTTAGAACTAAATTAGAACCAGATTTTAAAATGGAATGGGGAATTGAAAGAAAAGAAGAAGAATATCCAAATAGAGAAAAAAGAGATCTTGAAATATTTGATTTGAAGAAGTTTGTTATGGATGAACGTAGTAAAAAAATGGCCCAAAATAATGATTTTGCACCGAATAATAATCCGTTTAAACCTATGGATATGTCTAGACCTTCTTTCAGTCCTTTTGGACCGATGCCTGAAGGTCCATCAACTGGAATTAATAATCCATTTGGTGGAGGATTAGATAATATGGATATTGATAGTATTATGAAAGATTTAGATGAAAAGTTTAAAGAATTAGATCGACAAGAAGAAAAGAATAAAGCAAATGAATTAGATTTGCCAAAAATTTCTGAAGAAGCAAAAGAGGATGTTAAACCTAAAGATATTTCTTTATTGGAAATTAAAAATGATGATAAAACTGAAAAAGAAGTTAATCCAGTAATAAAAGTAGATTCTGATAGTAAGGTTATTGCTGATAATGTGGTATCTGATGATGAATTTTTTGATGATTTTTTTGGAGATGAATAAGCTTGTTGAAAGACAAGCTTTTTAGGTGTTTATAATTTGTGTATATTTTAATAATTCATATATTATAGTGTGATAATTATGAAAAGAATGTATTTAAAAGATTTTAATCCTGGAATGGGTATTTTAATAGATGTACAACATCCGATTGATTATAAAAAAAATCCAATAGTGGGAAGTAAAAATATTTATGCTGATAATTTATTAATGAATTATAAACAATATTTAGATTATAATAAAAAATATTTTATAGTGTGTCAAAATGGATTTTTAAGTAGAAGAGTAGTATCCATGCTAGAATATTTGGGATATGATGTAACGCAAGTTTTGCAATAGTGTATTTTTTAAAAAATTGTGATATACTATTAAATAGTGATTTATATGAATGAATTATTTAATAGTTTTTATACTTTTATAATGGGTGCTATTGATAGTTTAGGTGTGTATGGACCTTTACTTGGATGTTTATTTATTGTGCTTGAAAGTATTATTCCACCACTTCCTTTGTTTGTGTTTATTACTATTAATTTTGTGGCATTTGGAAGTGTAATTGGATTTATTATATCATGGATTTGTACTTGTATTGGTTGTATTATATCTTATTGGTTAGTTAAAAAGATATTTGGAAATTTGGTTGTAAATAAAATAAAAGATGTGGAGTTACTATCTAAATGTATGAATTATGTTGAAAATTTAAGTTTAACTCAAGTAATAGTTATTTTATCAATTCCATTTACTCCGGCATTTATGGTAAATATTGCTGCAGGACTTTGTAATATGAATTTTAAAAAGTTTTTGATATCTATTTTAGTTGGTAAAATATTTTTAGTATATTTCTGGGGTGTTGTTGGAACTGGTTTACTTGAAAGTTTACATAATCCAAGGAGTATTATCACTGTTATTGTGATGGTTGTTATTGCTTATTTGGTAAGTATTATAATAAAAAAAGTATTTAAAATTGATTAAATACTTTCCTTATTAATAACATATCTTTTTCTAAAACATCATGGTTTTTTAAGACTTCGTTGATTGAATCTTGAAAGATACTTTTAATTACTTCATAACTTTCTTGGTTAACTTCAATGTGGTTATCTTGGATATGTTTTTTTATTATTTCAATTAATGTTAAAATTTCAATACTTGGACTTCCGATGATATGTTTTTCGGATTCGATTTTTATTGTGTATTCGGGAAATGATGAGGCATTTCCAAGGTTTACTTTTGATAAATCTATAAGGGCTTTTTGATAATAATCTATACATTCTAAATTAAAAATGATTAAAGTATTTACTGAAAAATCTTTTATAAATTTTTCAATATCATGATTATTTAAATATTTTAAATTAGATAAATTTACGAATATGCCATCATAATCTTTTGCTAATGCTTCATAGTCTATCCAGTTGTTAAATGGATAATGAGCTTTTAAATAATTTATAGTTTCAATATTATCTATTGTAAGTATATTTGCATTACTTTTTAAACTTAAATATACAGCTGGTAAACTGTAAAAATTTTCTAGATGACGATAAAAAATAAGATGTGGATATTTACATAAAAAATCTACCCATTCATTGTATCCGGTATACTCTATATTATGTACGGTTGCCCAGAGTCCTCCGGAAGGCTTACATTTATGCGTATTTTTAATATTTAAAAATAATTCTTGTGATATATAATTTGTGCCTACACTTAAATAATTCATATTGTCCCCCTTGAATAGGTATTATTATATCATAAAATTAAGATCTTGCAAATTATAATTTTTTTTGATAAAATTTGAGTGGTGAGTATATGAAAGAATTTTTAGATAAATATTTAGATAAATTTATAGCAATTGTTTTGATTGTTTTAATAACTGTAATTATTAATATGGTTATAGATAAATTAATTGATAGAACTATTAGAAGAAAAAGAAAGAAAAATGTTACAACACTTTTGATGTTTATAAAAAGAATTAAGAAGTTAGTTTTATATGGATTAATGATTCTTTTGGCTTTAGGACAATTTGATACTTTTCATAAATTTTCTGTAACTCTTTTGTCAGGGCTTGGAATTGGTTCTGTGGTTTTAGGTCTAGCTGCGCAAGAAAGTTTAAAAGATTTTTTTGGAAGCTTTGCTTTAGTTGTTGGTGATGCTTTTGAAGTCGGAGATTTTATTGAGTGTCCTTCGCAAAATTTAAGTGGTACTGTGGAAGATATCACAATGAGACATACTATTATTAGAACTATTAATAATCGAAGAATAATAATACCTAATAGTCAAATGAATTCTTATGCAATAGAAAATTTTGATTTTAAAGATAATGAAAGTATAAAATTTGTTTATTATTCTGTTGCTTATGAAGCGGATATTGATAAAGCTATTAGTATTATAAAAGATGAAATGAGTAAACTCTATCATCCATCAAGTAAAGGAAAGAATAAAGATGTTGAGTTTCCAAAGGTTAGAGTTTATAGTTGGGATGATTCTGGCATTAAATTAAGAGCATGGGTATGGGGCAGTAGTGTTGGTGAAGTATATGAAAATATGTACAAATTAAATTATGAAATTAAGAAAAGATTTGATAAAGAAGGAATAGAAATTCCTTATCCACATGTTGTTGCAATTAGAAAATAGTTTACATTAATTTGTAAATTTTTTTTTATTATGATGTTTTTTGAAAGAAAAAGTGGTATACTTGTCATAGTAGAGGAGAGTAGTTATGAGAGCATGTGCAATTAAAGATGTAAAAAAATTTGAAATTAAAGAAATTGCAGAACCTGTAGCAGATGGAAAAAAAGTTATAATTGATGTTTTGAAAACTGGAATTTGTGGTTCAGATATACATTATTGGGTTAATGGAGAACCTAAAGGACTAGTTATGGGACATGAATTTTGTGGTCGTGTTGTAGATCCTGGTGATAGACTTGATTTAGAAGTCGGAGATAGAGTTACTGCATTACCAATTTCACCATGTGGAGAGTGTGAAGCTTGTCGTAAAGGAGAAGTGCAATATTGTAGTAAGACATGGAGTGAAGCTGTTGGACTTTCAATTGATAATCCAGGTGGACTTACAAGTCGTATTGCTGTTAGAAGTGATATGGTTATTAAAGTACCTGATGATATGAAAGATGAAGAGGTTGCTATGGTAGAACCTACGGCGGTTGGACTTCATGCTGCTCATTTGGGTAGAATTGCTGTGGGTGATGATGTTTTAGTTATCGGTGGTGGAATAATTGGTTTAGTATCTGCGATGTTTGCAAAACTTGAAGGTGCAAGTAGAGTAGTTGTTACTGAAACTAATGAAGAACGTGGTAAAAAGAGTGTAAAACTTGGAGTTGCTGATGAATGGTACAATGCAATGGATCCTGAGATAGTTCCAAAGATGATGGAAAAAACTCATGGTGGATTTGATGTTGTAATTGAGTGTGTTGGTAATAGTGCAGCCGTTAATAGTGCTATTTCTATGGTTAAACCTGGAGGTATTGTCGTTTTGGTTGGTGTTGCAACAGATGCTGTACCTACATATACAGTAATGGCTGTTATGAAAGAATTAGTTGTTCAAGGTGCTATTGCTTATACTTATGATGAATTTAAATCTTGTATTGATTTAATTGCCAATAAAAAAATAAATGTTATGAAATTTGTTGATGATATTGTTCCGTTAGATGGTGTTCAAAAAGCATATGAACGTTTAACGAGTGGTAAAGATTCAGCAGTAAAAATAATAGTTGATCCAAACAAATAAACCTAACTAACGTTGGGTTTTATTTTTCATATAATATAATAATGAGGTTAAATAAATGAAATTAGATGTAAATGTTTTAGTAAATAAAGATAATCCTTTGGATTTAAATTATATTCCAGATAATTTGTATATAGTGGATGATAATAAAGATAATTTTCATAATTATAAAGATCCAAATCTAAAACCAATGTTAAGAAAAGATATTAAGAAATATATTGATATGTTGCTTGTGGATGCTAAAAAGTTAGGATTTTCTTTGATTGTTGATAGTGGGTATAGAAGTAGTAGTTATCAACAAGTGATTTTAGAAAAGCTAATTGAAGAAAAAGGGATGGAAGCTTATAAATTGGTTGCTTTGCCAGGAATGAGTGAACATCAAACAGGTTTAGCAGTTGATTTTGCCTATTATAAAGATGGTGTTTATGATGATGATGTAAAAGAAGATGATAAAGAAGCTATTTGGTTAAAAAATAATAGTTGGAAATATGGTTTTATTTTAAGATATCCTAAAGGCAAAGAAGATATAACTGGATATAATTTTGAACCTTGGCATTTTAGATTTGTAGGATTGGAATTAGCAAAAAAACTATATGATGAAGATATTACTTTAGAAGAATATTATAAAAAATCTAAAATTATTTTGTAGTGTTCTACGAGTTTTTCTAGTGAAAAAGCGGCATTAGCACTAGAAGGACTTGGCAAATAGAATATTGGAATGTTTAAGTTATAGTGTTTTAAAAATGCGTTGTAGGCCGTTTTACCAGTTATAAAAATGGCTTTTATATTTGAACTTTTTAATATATCTGTTAGATTATTTAATTTGTAATTTTTAATTGAGACATCACTTGAAGCAATTATGTCTACGGATTTAAAAACATCAAACAAAGCAATATGGTTGTTTAAAAGAAATGTTTCTTTTTCTTCTTGGGTGTTTAATGTAGTTTTAAATATAGTTTCTAGGATTTTCCAAAATCTATTTGTGGGATTGGCATAGTAAAAATTTAGTTCTCGTGATTTTTTACTGGGCATACTTCCTAAAATTAAGATTTTAGATAAATTATTATAAATAGGTTTTAATGGGTGATTAATTTTCATAAAAAAACACTTCCTTTTGGAAGTATTTTACACTTATTTCATTAAATCTTCAATAGATGTATCTAAAATAATAGATAAAAGAACAATCTTTTTTAATGGTATTTTTTTAGTTGAGTCATTATCACTTTCAAATCTTTTGTAATGAGTATGATTGTAGTCTAATAATGCTGCGATATTCTCTGTAGTATAAGGATTTATTGTGCTATTTGTGCAATTCTTTTTAAATTCCTTATATTTTTCTTTTCTAATTCTTTTAATATTTTTACAAATTCTATTATATAGATCATCATTGTTGCATTTAGAAATTTTTTCTTGTAATTCTTGATAACTATAAATTGCCATATATTTACACCTCGTATATATTATCCCATATGAATGTAAATTTACAAGCCACTTATGGACACATTTTGTGTAAAATTGTAATTATTTTTGTGTAAAATGATTTGAAATTGTGCTATACTATCAAAGTGGAGGAATTATGAAGGATAAAATAGAGTTATATTGTGAATTAAGTCATAAGTTAGCTATGAATCAATTAATTGAGAGATTTTGCTTTGAACTTGAAGCTAATAGAGTTATATTTAATGGCGATGATATAAGTTTAGAATCTTTAATAAAAGATTGTAGTAATAGCGAAATATTTAGCGATAAAGAATATTTAGATGCTTATAAAAAAAGTAAAATTATGTTAAATCGTAGAAGTTAGTTCTTTTTTTTGTTGGGAAAATATTTTATAATATTTTTATGAAGAAGAAAAATGGGTTTATAGTATTAATATGTTTGTTAGTTTTAGGTATTGGATATGGATATAATTATTTCCAGGAAGATAGTTTAGCTTTACCAAAATATGAAGAAAAAGTACCTGAATTTAATGGTTATAATTATATAATATTAAATGATAATATACCAGAGTTTGATGATAATATAGATGTTAGTAAGTCATTTGAAGAATATAGCGAACTGGATAGTTTGAAAAGAGCCGGTGTTGCATTTGCTAATATTGGAATTGATTTGATGCCAACAGAAAAAAGAGGTTCAATTGGAATGATTAAACCTTCGGGATGGCACACAGTTAAATATGATAATATTGATGGAAAATATTTGTATAATAGATGTCATTTAATTGGATATCAATTAACTGGAGAAAATGCTAATTCTAAAAATTTGATAACTTGTACTAGACAGATGAATACTAAAGGTATGCTTCCTTTTGAAAATCAGGTGGCAGAATATATTAAAAATACTAATAATCATGTTTTATATAGAGTAACACCAGTTTATGAAGGCGATAATTTACTTGCAACTGGGGTTAAAATTGAAGCAAAGTCAGTTGAAGACAATGGTCAAGAGATTTTATTTAATGTTTTTGTTTATAATATTCAAAATGGTATTGAAATTGATTATAAAAATGGAAATAGCAGTTTAAAAGAATAATTTTTAGACATAATAAAAAAGGAGTTGATAAATATGGATGGAAAAATTGCTATCGTTACAGGTGGTGCAAGTGGGATTGGTCTTGCAACTGCTAAAAAATTATTAAGTGAAGGTGCTAAAGTTGTTTTAGTTGATTGGAACTTTGATGTAAGTGATATTGCAAGAAGTTTAAATGAGGATGCAATGGGTATTAAATGTGATGTTTCAAGTGAGGAAGATGTAAAAAAATGTGTTAGTGAAGTTATAGAAAAGTTTGGACACATAGACTATCTAGTTGCTAATGCTGGTATTGGTGGAGGTCCAAATAAGGCTCATGAAGTAAGCTTGGAAGAATGGAATAAAGTTATTGCTGTCAATCAAACTGGTATATTTTTAATGAATAAATATGTCATTAGTGAAATGCTTAAATCTGGTGGCGGAGCAATTGTTAATACTTCATCAATGTATGGTTTGGTTGGTACAACAATGAGTTTTGCGTATTCAGCTAGTAAGGGGGCAATTAACCAAATGACTAGATCATTGGCTCTAACTTATGCTAGGGATAATATAAGGGTTAATGCGATTGCTCCGGGTTATGTTGATACTCCGATTTTAGCTAGTGTACCAAAAGATATGAAGGATGCAATGGCTAATCAACTTCCGATTGGACGCCTTGGTGAAGATACTGAAATTGCTAATTTAATTTGTTATTTATTAAGTGATAATGCAACATTTATAACCGGAGCTATTGTGCCAATTGATGGAGGATTTACTGCACAATAATAATGAGAATGTTGGTATCCAAAAGTAAAACAATACTATTTTTAATTATAAAATATTAAGAATTATTAAGAATTTTTAATATTTTTTTCGTATACTAGGAAAGTTATGCTTTTTTTGTAAATGAAAGTCTTGATATATGGTCAAACAGATATTATAATTAAATCATTCAAGAACTTGTTTAATGAATACTTATAAAGAGAATTGATTGAAAAAACTTTTGGGTGTACTAGATATATTTATAATATTTTTTTGCAGAACGAAATAAAAAAGTTGAATGACGATATTCGAAGTTGGTCTGTGGAGAAACTTAAGATTTTAGTAAAACAGAAAAAGTGTTACCACGAGGTAACACTGATATTTGAAATTCGTTAGAAATTTAAGTATAATTCTAGAATTTTTGCTAATTAAATAGTATAATTAAGATAGATATTATTTAGTGAGGTGTTTTATGCAAAAAAGAATTAATGTGCAAAAAATGATTAAAATGGCTTACAAGGAAACTAAAAGAAGTTCTTTAGCTATATATTTAATGCTCAGGTTTTTAGTTATAGTTTGCATGATTTTACAAATAATAAGAGGCAATTTAAATAATGCTTTATTATGTTTATTATCATTAATTTTATTATTTGCACCATTATTTATTCAAAATAAATATGAAATTACTTTACCGGATGGTTTAGAAATAAGTATTTATTTGTTTATATTTTCTGCAGAAATACTTGGTGAAATTAATAATTTTTATGGTATTATTCCTCATTGGGATACTTGTTTACATACGATAAATGGATTTTTAGCTACTGCTGTTGGTTTTTCTTTAGTTGATTTATTAAATAAAAATAGTAAAGATATTAAGTTATCACTGTTTTATCTTTGCTTAGTAGCTTTTTGTTTTTCAATGACCATTGGTATTTTATGGGAATTTTTTGAATATGGTGGTGATAAGTTTATGAAATTTGATATGCAAAAAGATACTCTTATTACTAATATTTCATCAGTTTATTTAAATCCTGATAATGTGAATAAACCTATTATTGTTGATAATATTGGAAAGACAGAAATTTTTGATATAGATGGTAAGTTATTGTATGCTGTTGATGGTGGTTATTTGGATATAGGATTAAACGATACTATGAAAGATTTATTTGTTAATTTTATTGGAGCTTTAGTTTTTAGTATTTTTGCATATATTGGTCTTAAAAATAATAAAAAAAGTTCTGTTGTTAAAAAATTTGTTCCCACAAAAGAAAAAAGAAAAATAGCTGAGTCTGTAAAAAATAGTTTGGAGATTTAAAAGAAAGGATGTATTATGGCTTATATTGAATTTAATAATGTTTTTAAGGTTTATAAAATGGGTGAGGTTGAAATTAATGCACTTTCAAATACTTCTTTTAAAATAAATAAAGGCGAATTGGTTTGTATTTTAGGACCTTCTGGTGCTGGAAAAACTACATGTTTAAATATTTTAGGTGGTATGGATAATTTAACTAGTGGTGAAGTTTTTGTTGATGGAAAATGTGTTAATAAACTTAGTGGTAAAGAATTAATTAAATATCGTAGAAATGACATTGGTTTTGTTTTTCAATTTTATAATTTAATTCAAAATTTAACAGTTATTGAAAATGTAGAATTAGCTACTCAATTATGTAAAAATTCATTAAAACCAAATGAGATTTTAAATAAAGTGGGTCTTATTAATAGAAAAAATAACTTTCCAGCACAACTTAGTGGTGGAGAACAACAAAGAGTTGCAATTGCTAGGGCTATTTGTAAAAATCCTAAATTATTGTTGTGTGATGAACCTACTGGTGCGCTTGATTATATAACTGGTAAACAAATTCTTAAATTGCTTCAGGATACATGTAGATTGGAACATATGACGGTAATAATTATCACTCATAATTCTGCTATTTGCCCAATGGCTGATAAAGTTATTAAATTTAAAAATGGCGCTGTTAGTGATGTTATTATTAATAAAAAACCTATGGATATAAAGGATATTGAGTGGTAATATGAAAACTATGTTATTTAAACATATTTTTATGAAAATAAAGCAAAACTTTAAAAGGTTTTTATCTTTATTATTTATGGCTCTTCTGGGTATTGGTTTTTATGCTGGGATTGAAGCTTGTAGTCCTGATATGCTTAAAACATTAGATAAATTTTATGATGATAATGATGTTTATGATATTATGATTTTATCTAATTTAGGACTTAATAATAAAGATGTTGACAGTTTATCTGAAATTGATGGTATTGATAAAGTTGTAGGTTCATATGAAAAAGATACATATTTAAAACTTAATAATGAACAATTTGTAATTAAAGTACTAGGGTTAAGTGATAATATTAATAAAGTTTATTTAGAGGATGGAAGGTTACCTCAAAATAATGAAGAAATTGTTGTTGAAAAAAAGATGGTTCTTGATAATAATTTAAGTATTGGTGATTATATTAATATTTTGGGTGGAGATAAAAAAATAGTGGGTACTGTTATAAGTCCTTTGTATTTTTCTACTGAAAGACCTAGTACCAATTTAGGTAGTGGTAAAGTTAATTATTATGCTTATACCTTGAGTGATTTATTAAAAAATGATTATTATAGTGTTGTGTATGTAACAATTAATGATACTGCAGATATGCTTACAAATAGTAAAGAATATAAGAAATCTATTAATGATTTTGTAAAAAAAATTAATGTTGTTAAAAAAAATAGAGAAGAAGAAAAATATGATGAATTATATAATAAATTAATTTCTGATAGTAAATTACATGGTGTTGATATTAACGAAGATGAATTAGTTAAACCACATTGGTATGTTTATGATAGACTTGATAATAATTCTTATAAAGAATTAATAAATGCTAGTGATAATATTAAGAATCTAGGTAATGTGTTTCCTTTAATATTTTTTGGTATCGCAATATTAGTTAGTCTTATTTCTATGATGAGGATGATTGAAGAAGATAGAACTGAAAATGGAACTTTGAAGTCGCTTGGCTATAATAATTTTTATATTATTTTAAAATATGTTATTTATTCTTTATTAGCTACTATTGTTGGAGGAATTCTAGGAGTTTTTATAGGTTCATATTTGATTCCATATGTTATTTGGAATATATATAAAAAGATATTTTATATACCTATATTTTTATATTCTATTAATGGTGTATATAATATGCTTGGTTTTTGGATTTGTATATTATGTATTAGTGGTACTGCCATTATCATTTGCATTTATAATTTAAAAGATGTGCCTGCTAATTTAATGCGTCCAAAAGTACCTAAATCTGGTAAGAAAATTTTATTAGAAAAAATACCTTTTATTTGGAGAAAACTTAAATTTTCTGATAAAATTACTGTTAGAAATATTTTTAGATATAAATCTAGAGTATTAACTACTATATTTGGTATTGCTGGTTGTACTGCTTTAATTTTAGCTGGTTTTGGATTAAAAGATTCTATTAAAAATATAAGTGATTATCAATTTAATAATATATTTAAATATGATAAAATGATGGTTATAAATGAAAATAATGAGCACACTAGTTTAGTAAATAAAATTAAGAATGAAGATATTGTTAAGAATGTTGTTTTAGTTAATTATCAAAGTATTAATGTTTTAAAAGGTGATAATAAACAAGATGTATTTTTGATAGTACCAGATGAATTTAATAAATTAAATGATGTTATTTCTTTAATGGATTATAAAGATGAAAATAAAATATATAGTGAATTAATAGATGATACTTGTGCTATTAGTGAAAAAACAGCTAAGATTTTAAATATAAATATTGGAGATTATATTAATATACTAGATAATGATAATAACACTTATAAAATAAAGGTTTCTTATATAGTTAAAAATTATATTAATCAGTATATGTATATATCTAAAAATACTTATAATAATTTGTTTGGTAATTATAAAGTTAATTCATTATTAATAGATTTAAATAAATATAATATTAAAGAAAGTAATGATTTTGATAGTAAATATATTTCTAGTAAAGATGCTATTTCTATTGTTAATAATCTTGATGTAAAGGATGTTTTAAATGATATGTTATCATCGATTGATTCTATTGTGGCTATTTTAATTATTGCTGCAGCAATGCTAGCTTTTGTTGTTTTATATAATTTATCTAATATAAATATAAGTGAAAGAAAAAGAGAAATTGCAACATTAAAAGTATTAGGTTTTTATGTAAGTGAAGTTGATAAATATATAAATAGAGAAACTATTATATTAACTATATTAGGAATTATTTTTGGTTTAAGTTTTGGTTCTTATTTATGTCATTATATTATTTCTACATGTGAACCTGATTATTTATTGTTTGATAGACATGTATTTTTATTAAGTTATGTTTTTTCTGCTTTAATTACAATTATATTTACTATTATTGTAATAATTGTTACTCATTTTAATTTAAAGAGTATTAATATGGTGGAATCTTTAAAGAATGTGGAATAGTTATGCAGGTTATATGAAAAAAATATTTAAATTTATAGTTTTTGGGAAAGAAATAATCATAAAATTGGTGAAATGAAATTTACAACACAAGGATCAGATACAGAAATCTATAATCATATTATTGCATTTT
>CAKOHI010000011.1 GCA_934085585.1 uncultured Bacilli bacterium | reverse complement strand
GTATATCTCATAAAGAAGCCGTAGAAAAAGCAGAAAAAGAATATGAAAAATTTAGAGTTATACAAGATCAAAAATACATTTCTTCAATGGATGAATTTTATAATAAATATTTAAGTGAAAATAATAGCGATAATGAATAAGGAAGTGAAAAAATGAACATGTATCAAAAAAGAAAAGAAAGAAAAGAAAAAAGAGAAAATAATAGTGAAGAAAAAGTCATACCATCTACGGGTATAAATTGGTATCCGGGACATATGGTAAAGGCAAAAAGAGAAATTAAAGAAAGAATTAAATTAATAGATGTAATTTATGAATGTGTAGATGCAAGAATGCCATCATCTTCAAAATTAAAAGGTATGGACGATATACTTGAGGCTAAACCTCGAATTTTGGTTATGACTAAAAAAGATTTATGTGACCCAGAAGAAACAAATAAATGGGTTAAATATTATGAAAAAAAGGGATATAAAGTAATATTATTGGATTTAACAAATAATGATGACTATAAAAAATTAATAAAGTTAACAAATGAGGTAGTAAAGCCTATTCAAGAAAAAAGAACTGAAAAAGGTTTAAAAAGCAAAGAAATTAGAATCGGAGTAGTAGGAATACCAAATGTTGGAAAAAGTACTCTTATAAATAAGCTAGCAGGTAAAAGAGTAGCAAATACTGGAAATAAACCAGGAGTAACAAAACAAGTAAATTGGCTTAAAACAAATTCAGGATTCTTATTATTAGATACACCAGGTATACTTTGGCCAAAAATTGAAGATAACACTGAAGCTTTAAGTTTAGCATCAACTGCCACAATAAAGATGGAAATTTTAAATATGACAGATATTGGAGGCTACATAATTACCTTCTTTAAAAATTACTATAAAGATAAATTAGCAGAAAAATATGATATTGAAATTAGTGATGACCCTAATGAAATATTTGCAGATTTAGCTAAAAAATTTAATTATTTTGAAAAAGATGGCGAAATTGACTATGAAAAAATATCAAATAAGGTGTATAATGATTTAGTGAGCGGTATGCTTAAAGGAGTAACATTTGATAGATGGAAGAATTAGATTTATTAAAATATGAAAAAGATTTATATAAAAAAGGTATTGAACTAATAGCTGGTACAGATGAAGCGGGGCGAGGTCCTTTATGTGGTCCAGTTGTTGCAGCAGCAGTAATTCTACCTAAAAATTATAAATTAGAAGGTCTAAATGATTCTAAACAATTAAGTGAAAAAAAAAGAGATAAATTTTTTGAGATAATAAAAAAAGATGCAATAAGTTATGGAATAGGGATAGTGAATGCTAAAACGATAGATGAAATAAATATTTACGAGGCGAGTAGAAAAGCCATGTTAATGGCTATAGATAATTTAAATGTTAAGCCAGAATTTATATTAACAGATGCTATGCCGCTTTCCCTTGAAAATTCCGAGGCTATAATCCATGGTGATGCACTATCCCTTAGTATCGCCGCTGCGAGTGTTTTAGCTAAAGTGACTCGTGATGAAATGATGTATGAACTCGATAAAGAACATCCAGAATATGGCTTTAAAGATCATAAAGGTTACCCAACAAAAAAACATCTTGAAAATATTAAAAAATATGGTGTTTTAGATAATTATAGGATGACATATAAACCAGTAAAAACGTTGATGGAGGAAAAAAATGAAGAACTTATTAAAGAATAATTTAATTAAAAACTATCTTTTACTTACAATATTTTTAATGTTAACTGAAATTTTATTTAGAATAGTAAGTAATATTCCTATAAAAAGTTTAGCTTTATTAAGAATTTTTATCGGAGTAAATTTTATTAGTATTTTATTAAGTTTTATATTCTCTTGGTTTAACAAAAAAATAAATAAAATTATAATGTTAATATTATCTTTTTTAATAAATTTATATGCTTTTGTCCAAATTGGATTTAACAATTTCATCGGGGTATATGCATCTTTTAATACAAGAAGTCAACTCGGAGCTGTAACAGATTATATTAAAGACTTTTTTTCATCTTTTAAAATGACATACTATATAGTTTTTATTCCATTTATTTTATTTGTTCTTTATTATATATTTCTAGATAAATTAACAGAAAACAAGATTAACAAAAAATTCCCATTAAAAACAAACATCGTTTTTGAACCTGGTATAAGAACCATAACGAGCATTCTTGCATTAACTTTATGTAGCTTTTTATATTATGAATCTTTAGATGCCTCATTTATGCAAAATAAACTTCAAACAGTAAGCAACAAAGATTTGTTTAAATATCCAAGTGTACCTAGCATAACTATAAATCAGTTTGGGATTTTAGGTTTTGGTATTCTTGATACAAAATCACTAATGGTTGAAGCTCCAGTAAATTATAAATATGCTATCGGTAATTCAACTAATGATGATAAAAAAATTAATGAGCATCAAGAAAGAACAATTGATGATACAATTTTAGATAAAATCATAAACGAAGAAAAAGATTTAAAATTAAATAGTGTAAATAACTATATAAAAAATGCAAATATAACAAATTATAATGATCACACTGGAATGTTTGAAGGTAAAAATTTAATTGTTATAATGATGGAAAGTACAAATGAAATAATAATTAATAAAGATTTATATCCGAATTTTTATAGGTTATATACGGAAGGAATAAGCTTTAAAAATAATTATAGTCCAAGAAATAGCTGTTCTACAGGTAACAATGAATTTAGTGGAATGACTGGATTATATACTATCCAAAATAATTGTACTGCCAATATTTATAAAAATAATACATATTTTACATCAATATTTAACTTATTTAAAAAAGCAGGATACAAAACTAGTAGTATGCACAATTATACGGAACAATATTATGCAAGAAGTATAATTCATAAAAATCTAGGAAGCGATATTTATTATGGTGCTCAAGATTTGGGTATAAATTATTATAATGTTTACAAAGATTGGTCAAGTGATGAAGATTTTATGAATGTTGCAATGGATATTACCCTAAATAATATTGATAATAGTCCATATATGTTATGGCTAACCACAGTATCATCTCATCAACCTTACGGAGTATCAAGTGAAGAAGGAGATAAGTATTTAAGTATAACTGAAAATTCAGATTATAGTATGGAATTAAGAAGATACATGTCAAAATTAAAAACTCTAGATAATAGTTTAGGCATTTTATTAGAAAAATTAAAAGCATCAAATACACTAGATGACACAGTAATTGTCTTATACGGAGATCATTATCCATATGGACTTAAAAATAGTGATATTAATAGTGTACTTTCATATGATTTATCAGATTATGAAGTAGAAAGAACACCAATGGTCATATATAATTCTACGATTAAAAGTGAAGTTGTAGATAAGTACAGTTCTTTTGTTAATTTAACTCCGACGGTTGCAAATTTATTTAATTTAGATTATGATCCACGCGAGTATATGGGAACTGATGTCTTTAGCGATGAATATTTAAATATAGTAGCTTTTGCAGATGGTTCATGGAAAAATAGCGAAGCCTTTTATGATGCCAGAACTTCCAGTATAAAATACTATACTGATAAAACGTACACAACTGATGAAATCATAAATATTAATACTATAGTTACAACTAAAATGCAAGTAAGCGAAGCAATAATTAGAAATAACTATTTTAATTATTTAGAAAATGCTATTAATTCATATAAAACTGCAGAAGAAAATAAGGAGGAATAAAGATGAAAAATTTAGTTATAGTGGAATCTCCAGCAAAATGCCGAACTATTGAAAAATATTTAGGTTCTGATTATAAAGTAGTTTCCAGTAAAGGACACATCAGAGATTTAGCTACGACTGGAAAATTTGGTTTAGGAATAGATGTAGAAAATGATTTTAAACCTAATTATCAAATTATTAAAGGTAAAAATAAAGAAGTAACTGCCTTGAAAAAAGACGTTAAAGAAGCCCAAACTGTGTATCTTGCAACAGACCCAGACCGGGAAGGAGAAACTATTTCTTGGCATATTTATGACGAAATAAAAATACCTGATGAAAAATACAAAAGAGTAGTATTTAATGAAATCACAAAAGACGTTGTTATAAATGCCATTAATACACCAGGTAAAATTGATATGAATTTAGTAAGAAGCGGAGAAACAAGAAGATTTCTTGATCGTATAATTGGTTTTAGATTAAGTAAACTTATGCAAAGAAAAACTGGTGGTAAATCTGCAGGAAGAGTACAAAGTGTAGCTTTAAAACTAATCGTAGATAGAGAAAGAGAAATTCAAGCATTTATCCCTCGTGAATATTGGACAATTGAAGCTGACTTTAAGGAGTTTAAAGCAACTTTAGATAAATATCATGGAAAAGAAATTGAAATACCAAATGAAGTAGAGGCTGATGAAATATTAAATAATTTATCAAAGTCATTTAAAATCGAAAGTGTCACAGAAAAAGAAAAAAATAAAAGTGCAAGAGAAGTTTTCAAAACTAGTACACTTCAACAAGCGGCTTCAAACAAGATAGGATTTGCTCCTTCAAAAACAATGAAATTAGCCCAAGATCTATACGAAGGTAAAACTTTAGGTAATGAAACTGTTGGTTTAATTACTTATATGCGTACCGATAGTGTAAGAGTAAGTGATTCATTTGTTAAAGAAACATTTGGTTACATTAAAAGTAAATTCGGAGAAAATTATCTAGGTTATGTAAAAAAAGGTAAAAAGAATGAAAATATGCAAGACGCTCATGAAGGTATAAGACCAACAAGTATAAATAGAACTCCAGAAAGTGTTAAAGAATATTTAACTAATGACGAATACAAATTATATAAATTAATATATACAAGAAGTCTAGCATCATTAATGGCAGATGCCAAAACACTAGCAACCACGGTTATTTTAGAAAATAATGGTTATACTTTTAAAGCAACAGGAAGTGTTTTAACATTTGATGGATATTTAAAAGTATATAGTGAATATGAAGATAGTGAAGATGTAATACTTCCTGATTTAAAAAATTACAAATCTGGTTGTATAACTGCAGATGACATAACAAAGACACAACATTTTACTAAACCAGCTCCGAGATATACGGAAAGTAGTTTAATTAAAGAAATGGAAAGTCTAGGAATAGGTAGACCATCAACTTACGCCAGTATAGTTGCCACAATTAAAGAACGGGGATATGTTGTATTAAAGGACAAAAAATTTGAACCGACTGAAATTGGTATAGAAACAACTGATAAACTTCAAGAATTTTTTAGTGGAATAGTTAATGTAGAATACACAGCAAATATGGAACATGATCTAGATGAAATTGCAGAAGATAAAATGGATTATAAAAAAGTATTACATGAATTTTATGATGAGTTTGAACCATTAGTAGAAAAAGCTTTTCATGAGATGGAGAAAAAAGGACCAGAAGAAACCGGGGAAAATTGTCCAGAATGTGGAAGTCCTTTAGTAATAAGAAAAGGCAAATTTGGTGAATTTGTAGCATGTAGTAACTATCCAACTTGTAAATACATAAAAAAAGAAAAAAAAGAAGTTGTAGAAATTTGTAAATGCCCAAAATGTGATAAAGGCATGATCGTTGAACGAAAAACTAAAAAAGGGAAAATATTTTATGGATGTAACAATTATCCAAAATGTAAATATGCACTGTGGTATAAACCAACCGGAGAAATTTGTCCAAAATGCAAAGAATTAATCGTTGATAAAAATGGCGAACCAGTATGTGTAAATTGTGAAGAAGATAAGTAAAAACTTGTCTTCTTTTCTAATTTATTATATAATATATTTGAGATGATTATATGAAAAATAAAAATGTTGTTTTTATGGGAACTCCTGATTTTTCTGTTCCTGTCTTAAAAATGTTAATAGAAAATACTAATGTGGTAATGGTAGTAACCCAACCAGATAAAATTGTGGGAAAAAATAAGAGTGTTAGTTTTAGTCCCATTAAGAGTGTTGCAATAGAAAATAATATCCCTATATTTCAACCGCAAAAAATTAAAGAATTTTATGAGCCTTTACAAAATTTAAATATTGACTTAATTGTAACTTGTGCATATGGACAAATCATCCCCAAAAAAGTATTAGATCTTCCTAAATATGGATGTGTAAATGTTCATGCTTCGATTTTACCAAAATATCGTGGATCAGCTCCGATTCAATGGTGCCTTTTTAATGGTGATGAAAAAACTGGAGTAACAATAATGTATATGGATGAAGGTATGGATTCTGGTGATATTATCAAGATAAAAGAAATACCAATTGCTAAAGATGACAATGTTGGAACACTTCATGATAAATTATCTATTTTAGGAACAGACTTATTACGAGAAGTTTTACCAAATATTTTTGATGGAACTGCTCCAAGAATTAAACAGAGCATTGATTACACATTAGCACCGATGATAAAAAGAGAAGATGAAAGAATAGATTTTAATTTAAGTGGAAAAGAAATTATAGGTAGAATAAAAGGACTAAATCCTTGGCCACTAGCAAATGTAATTATAAATAATCAAGAAATAAAGATTCTTGAAGCAGAATTTATAAAAAATGAAATTACAAAGCCCGGAATTATCAAAGTATTAGATAAGAAAAATTTAGGAATAACTTGTCATGATGGGATAATATATTTAAAAAAGATAAAGCCTAGTGGTAAAAAAATAATGGAAATAAATAGTTTTATAAATGGTATAAATAAAGAAAACTATATAGATATGGAGGTAAATAGTGGAAAATAATAATTTTTGGAGTACAGATCGAGGAAAAGCAACTGGTAAATTTTTTGCCTGGATGATCTTTGTTATAATTTTAGTTATACTTTTTGCCAGACAAAATGTTAATGAAAGTAAAGTTACGGATGATAATACAATTAAAGAAGAAACAAAAAACTTTGAAAACTATACTGATATGCAAAAAGAACTTTTAAGTTCTAGTTATGAATATAAATATAAAATAACAAATAATGAAAATACAGTAATATATGAAGGAGCTGTTTGTAACGGCGTTGATAGTGGCTATAAAGAAACTAGTGAAGGAATAATAAAATATAAAAAAGAAAATAATGAAATAAGAAAAATAGTGTTAGAAGAAGAAATTGTTATAGATAATTTATATGAAGGAATAGATTCATCATTTATTAATTTAGATTCATTATTTACTAATTTAGAAGAATACTTATATAATGTTAACAAAAGCGAACAAACTAGAGAAATAAAATATAATAAAGAAGGGTATAGTGTTTTAGTAAATACTGATTTAGAACACATAACAAAAATAACAATTATTAACGATACTGCTAGTTATGAATTAGAATTTACAAATATAGGAAAATGTGCTAATATAAGTCTTAATAAATAAATTTATGAGAGGATTAAAGTATGAATAAAAAATGTTTTAATTTTATTATAACTAATTTTGTTACTCTACTACGTATAGTAGGGATTTTTGCTTTAATTCCAATTTATAAAAAATATGGAGGCTTTTTAACTTTTGTTTTATCTTCATTTTGTTTTTTAACAGATTTTATTGATGGACTCATGGCTAGAAAACTAAATTCATCAACTTTTTTTGGAAGTCTTTTTGATGCCTTGAGTGATAAAGCTTTCTTAATAATAAGTATGATTCTTTTAATAAGTATTACACCGATAGCAATTATACCTATTTTCTTTGAGTTAGGAATTGCTTATATCCAAAGTTTTAAATATAATAAAAATATGAATATAAAATCAAATTCATACGGAAAAGTTAAAATGTGGGTCGCAGGAATTGTAATTTCTTTTTCATATTTACTTGTGGACTCAAAGTTTTTAAACTATTTAAATTTAGGCTTTTTAACAGATATTAGTGAATTAACATTATTTAGTATAATCTTTTTACCATTAGTAATAAGTGAAATAATAACTATAATTAGTTATATAAAAGAATATTTTGATGAACAAAAAAAGATTACCCCAAAAATTTTAGAAAAAAGAATAAAAGAAGAAAAAAAATTAGAAGAATCAATAAAAAACATAACATTCAAAGATATGCTTTTTCAACATGAATATTATGAAAAATACAAAGACTTTGGAAATTTAAAATTTTTACAAAAAATAACAAGTAAAAAGAAAGCGTGATAAAATGAATAATATTTTTGGATTTACAAAAAAAGATTTAGAAAATTACTTTGAAAGCATAAATGAAAAAAAATTTAAAGCAACCCAAGTATTTGAATGGTTATACATTCATAAAGTCTGGGATATAACAAAATTTAGTAATATTAAAAAAGAAATACAACAACAACTATTAAAAGATTTTAGTACAGACTTTATCAAGATTGAAATTGTTGAAGAAGGAAATCTTGTCAAAAAGTTTTTATTTAGATTACTTGATGGAGAAAAAGTTGAAGCAGTACTAATGGAACACGATTATGGTTTGTCAGTATGTGTTTCAAGCCAAGTTGGTTGTAACATGGGATGCAAATTTTGTGAATCAGGGCGTCTAAAAAAAGTAAGAAATCTAGAAACATATGAAATAGTTGAACAAATACTTTTAATTGAACAATATATAAATAAAAGAATTGATTCTGTAGTAATGATGGGAATCGGAGAGCCATTTGATAATTATGATAACATTATAAAATTTATAAGAGTAATTAATGATTCAAAAGGTTTAGCAATTGGTGCAAGACATATAACAGTTTCAACATGTGGATTAGTACCTAAAATAAAAGAATTTAGCAATTTAGATTTACAAGTAAATTTAGCATTATCATTACATGCTCCGACGGATGAAATAAGAAATAAAATCATGCCAATTAATAAAGCTTATAGTATTGACACTGTTATACAGGCAGTTAAAGAATATATTGCAAAAACTAATAGACGAGTTACTATAGAATATGTTATGCTTAATATGGTTAATGATTCAAAAGAATGTGCAATATTATTAGCCAAATTATTACAAAACATGAATGTTTATGTAAATTTAATACCATATAATGAAACAAATAACATAGATTTTAGTAAAAGTGATAAAAAGAGAATAGATAATTTTTATCAAGTTTTAAAAGAAAATAAAATAAATGTAACTATAAGACGAGAATTTGGTGGTAATATTAAAGCCGCATGTGGTCAATTAAGAAGTGAGAGTGATTAGAAATGAAATCTTTTTATTTAACAGATACAGGAAGAGTAAGAGAACATAATGAAGATAGTGTTACAATTTTAAAAAATATAAATGGTGAATACTTATGTGTTGTAGCAGATGGTATGGGGGGACACAGAAAAGGTGAAGTGGCAAGTGCATTAACAGTTGCTCATTTAGGAAAAAGATTTAGTGAAAGTGCATCAATTGGTACAAAAATTGATGCTGTTAATTGGTTATCTGATAACATAGCAGAAATTAATAAAGAAATACTTGACTATGGTGAAGAAAATGAGAATTCTAAAGGTCTAGGAACAACAGTAGTGGCATCAATTGTGACAAAAGAATTTATTATTTTTGCAAATATCGGTGATTCTTCTGGTTATGTTATAAAAAATAATAAATTACATAAAGTTACCAAACCACATACTTTAGTAAATCTTCTTGTAGATGCTGGTGATTTAACTCCGGAACAAGCCTTGAATCATCCAAAGAAAAATGTATTAATGAAAGCTTTGGGTGCTGCAGAAAAATGTGAACCTGATATTTTTGATGTCGATAATGAATCAACTGGAATATTTTTATGCAGTGATGGACTAACAGGAATGTTAACTGATGAACAAATTGAAAAAGTATTATTAGAAACAGATTTAACAATTGAAGAAAAAGTTGTTAAGCTAATAAAAAAATGTAATGCCAGAGGGGGAACAGATAATATATCAATAGCATATTTAGTTAGAGAAAGTGGTGACATAGCATGATTATGAAGGGGCAAAAAATTAGTGATAGATACCAAATAATAAAATCCATTGGTGAAGGTGGAATGGCTAATGTTTATTTAGCATACGATACCATTTTAGATAGAAATGTCGCAGTAAAAGTTTTACGGGGAGATCTAGCAAATGATGAAAAATTTGTCCGTCGTTTTCAAAGAGAAGCTTTATCAGCAAGTAGCTTATCTAATCCCAATATAGTTGAAGTATATGATGTTGGGGAAGATAATGGTGAATATTACATAGTAATGGAATATGTTGAAGGAAAACATTTAAAAGCCCTTTTAAAAAAACGTGGCAAGCTAACTGTACCAGAAGTTATAGATATTGCTCTTCAAATAACAAATGGATTAAGTGTTGCCCATGATTCATATATAATACATCGAGATATAAAACCTCAAAATATATTAATATTAGAAAATGGATTAATAAAGATAACAGATTTTGGTATAGCTGTAGCGATGAACGCTACACAACTTACTCAAACAAATTCTGTCATGGGGAGTGTTCATTATTTACCTCCAGAACAAGCCAGTGGAAAAGGTGCAACACTTCAAAGCGATATTTATTCAATAGGTATTTTGATGTATGAATTATTAACGGGTAAACTTCCATTCCGTGGAGATAATGCTGTAGAAATAGCATTGAAACATTTAAAAGAGCCGATGCCAAGTATTAGGGATGAATTACCTGATATTCCTCAAAGTGTAGAAAATATTATTTTAAAAGCCACGGCTAAAAATCCTAAAAATAGATATCCGGATGCTCGCGAAATGCACGAAGATTTAAAAACATGTTTAGATGAATCTCGTGCTAATGAATTAAAATTAACATTTAAATATCCTGAAAATGACTATGGTGATACTAAAATTTTAAAAACAGTTAAAGATACTAAAGTAAAAACAACAAAAGAAGAAAAGAATGGAGAAAAAGAAGTGGCAAAGAAGAAAAAAGTTGAAAATAATCAAGAAAATAAATTGTTAATCACACTAGCAAGCATATTTGTGGGTCTTGTTGTTGTGATTACTACTGTATTTGTATTAATTCCTAAAATTACGTCATCAAAGCAAGTTGCAATACCTGATGTAACCAACTATTCAATTACTGATGCCATTAAAGCTTTACAAGATGCAGGGTTCGTAGTATCAGACGAACAAAGAGAAGAAGCCAATGAACTAGTGCCTGAAGGAAAAGTATCAAAAACATCTCCAGCAATTGGAAGTATCCGAAAAGAAGGAACAGAAGTAATAATCTATCGTTCACTCGGGGATGTAAAAGTAACAATTGAAGATTATACTGGTAAAAATGCAAATGAAATAAAAGGTAAACTTGAAGCATTAAAATTACAAGTTATTATTACTAAAAAAGATATAAATCCAGATGAATCTAGCGATTATAAAGAAGGCATTATAATTGATCAATCCATAAAAGCTGGTGAAAAACTATCTGAAGGAAGTTCAATAACTTTATATATACCTAAACTAGATAACAAATATCCAGACTTTGTAAGTGGAGATTATAGTATTACTGAAGTTGAAGATTTCTGCGATGAATATGGAGTTGTTTTAACTAAAAAAGAAGTTGAAACCAATGACTATCCAGCAGGATCAATTATATATCAAAGTAGAGCAGCAGGATCAACTGTAGTAAGTGGTGCAAAATTAACAATAAATATAGCAGTTGCTCCGAGCGATGGTAATAATAACCCTGATGATGGAGATCTTAACTAATGGAAGGCAGAATTACAAAACAAATAAGTAATCAATATCAAGTTACTAAAGATGAAAAAAATTATGTTTGTAGTGCTAGGGGAAAGTTTAGAAATTTAGGACTTTCCCCTTTGGTGGGTGATAATGTTTTATTTGATGCCGAAACTTTAACCATCGAAGAGATATTGCCTAGAAAAAATGAGCTTGATAGACCAGTTGTAGCTAACATAGATGTTGCATTAATCGTAACTAGTGTTAAGAAACCAGATTTATCATTAAGTTTACTTGATAAAGAATTAAGTGTAATAATAAAAAATAATGTTAAGCCAGTTATATGTTTGACAAAATTAGATTTATTAGAAAAAAAAGAGTTGAAAGAACTAAAACCATTAATAAAATATTATAAAAGTATAGGAATAAAAGTTGTAGATAACAAGAATTTGGGAAAAATAAAAAAGATATTGAAAAATAAATTAGTGGTTTTAACAGGACAAACCGGGGCAGGCAAATCAAGTCTATTAAATAAATTGGATAAAAAACTAAATTTAGAGACAAAACCAATAAGTGAAGCTTTAAACCGGGGAGTCCATACAACAAGACATACGGAAATATACAAAATAGGCAAAATTTATTTTGTAGATACACCAGGATTTTCTGCACTAGATTTAAAAAACATTAGTAAAGAAGAACTTAAAGAGACATTTTTAGAATTTTCAAAATATAAATGTGATTTTAAAGATTGTATGCATCAAAAAGAAAAAGGGTGCCAAGTAATTAGCGCCATGTCAAAGGGAGAGATTCTTCCTTCAAGATATATTAATTATTCAAGATTTATAAAGGAGTGCCATGAAAATAACCGTAAGTTATATAAATAGTTTATATGATCCTAAAAAAACAATTGATTTGATAAATGAAACTAGTGCAGATGCTATTCATGTAGATTTAATGGACGGAAAGTATGCTGGTACAAAAAATTTTGATATCAATCATTTACCAATACTTTTTAGTGATAATTTAAAGCCTTTAGATATTCATATGATGGTAGAAAGACCAAGTGACTATTTGAATGATTTAGTTAAACTAAAGCCAAACTGTATATATATTCATCCCAAGACTGAACCAAGTGCTTTTGGATTATTAAATGAACTTAATATTTATGGAATTAAAAAGGGAATAGTTATAAATCCTGATGAAGAAATATCTATTTATAGTCATTATTTTCCTTATGTAGATCGAATACTTTTAATGAGTGTAGTACCAGGCAAAGGTGGCCAAAAATTTTTGGAAAATACTAAAACTAGATTACAAGAACTAGAAAGTTATAAAAAAGAAAATGATTTTGAAATATACATAGATGGTGGCATAAATAGTGAAACAATAAAAGAAGTTAGAAGTGCAGATGGTATTATATCCGGATCATTTATATGTATGAGTAAAGATTTTGAAAGTAAAATAAATAGTTTAAAAATATAATTGTATTGATGAAATTAAAAAATACTAAACTCAATAAAAAATATTGAGTTTTTGTGTGGCCTATGATATTATATATTAATATGGAGGCTCAAATGTACGCAAAAGTTATAATTGAATATAGTATAAAAAAATTAGATAAAGAATTTATCTATATGATACCAAATGATTTACAAGAAAAACTTAAAATAGGCATGAAAGTTTTAGTACCATTTGGATATCAACAAGTCGTAGGTTTTGTAACAGACATACTAGATAAATGTGAAGATGTATCATATGAACTTAAATATATAACAAATATTGTAGATGAAAAATTAATATTAGATAAAGAACTAATGGATTTAGGAAAATACTTATCAGAATCAACTTTATGTACAACAATTTCAGCATATCAAACAATGCTTCCTTCAAGTCTTAAAGTAAAAAAACAAACTTCAAATTATGATTTATATGATGAATTTGTATATATTAAAAATGAAGATAAAGTAAAAGAATATATAAGTCTTTATGAAAACAAAAGAAAAGCTCAAGTAAAAATATTAAAAGAAATTTTAGAAAAAAAAGAAGAGTTAAAAAGAAATTATAGTTCAACTATTTTAAAACCATTATTTGAAAATGATTTAATAGCTATAAAAAAGATTCAAAAGTATCGAATAAATAAAAATACAAGTAATATAAATAAAACATTAACATCTGATCAAGAGGAAGTATTTAAAAAAATCGAATCATCCCTAGATCATTATGAACCATTTTTATTATATGGTGTAACTGGATCAGGAAAAACTGAAATTTATATAAAACTAATAGAAAGTGTTATAAAAAATGGAAAAACTGGTATAGTATTAGTTCCTGAAATAAGTTTAACTCATCAAATAGCAAAAAGGTTTTATGACACATTTGGTAGCGATGTAGCAATACTTCATAGTTCATTATCAGAAGGAGAAAAATATGATGAGTATTTAAAAATATATCGTGGTGAAGTTCATGTGGTGGTGGGTACTCGAAGTGCAATTTTTGCTCCGATAAAAAAACTAGGAATAATAATTATAGATGAAGAAGATTCAAGTAGCTACAAGCAAGATAATAATCCAAGATATAATGCAAAAGATATAGCTTTATTTCGCGGTAAATACAATAATATTCCCGTAGTTTTAGCAAGCGCCACGCCTTCGTTAGATAGTAAAGCTAGAGCAGATAAAAAAGTATATACACTACTCACATTAAAAAAACGGGTAGGTAATGCTGTTCTTCCAAGTGTAACATTAGTTGATATGGAACCAGAAATGAAAAAAAGAAATATGATATTTAGTGAACTTTTGATAAACAAGATGAAAGAAAAAATTTCCAAAAATGAACAAATAATACTTTTTTTAAATCGTCGGGGATTTTCAACGTATATAACATGTAGTAATTGTGGATTTACATATAAATGTCCAAGCTGTGATATAACATTAACTTATCATAAATCAACAAATAATCTTATTTGTCATTATTGTGGGTACCAACAAAAATGTGAAGACTCATGTCCTAAATGTCATGAAAAATCATTAAATTATTATGGATTAGGTACTGAAAAGCTTGAAGAAAAATTAATAGAAATATTACCAAGTGCCAAGATTGTTAGAATGGATCAAGATACCACAAGAAAAAAAGGATCTCACGAAAAAATAATTGATGACTTTAAAAAAGAGAAATATAATATATTGCTTGGAACTCAAATGATTAGCAAAGGACTAGATTTTCCTAAAGTCACATTAGTGGGTATTATCAATGCTGATACAACCTTAAATATACCAAATTTTAAAGCTGGTGAAAATACATTTTCTTTACTTCATCAAGTTGCAGGAAGAAGTGGAAGAAGCAAATATCCAGGAGAAGTTATAATTCAAACATTTAACCCAGATAATTATGTAATAAAATGTGTAAAAGAAAATAATTATGATAAGTTTTATTTATATGAAATGGATTTTAGAAAAAAACTAAAATATCCTCCATATTATTATTTAGTTAGTTTAAAAGTGATTGGTAAAGAGTATGAAAAAACAATAGAAATTAGCAAAAAAGTTAAAACATATTTAGAAAAAAATTTAGATGATGCTTTAGTTTTAGGACCCACAACAGCACAAGTATTTAAATTTAATAATGAATATAGAATGCAAATAATAATAAAGTATAAAAAATGTGAAAATTTAAAAACAGTTTTAAAAGAATTAGATAATTTATTTATAATGAATAAAGATATAAGATTAGAAATAGATTTTAATCCTATAAATATCTAATTGCTATTATAAAAAAATTGTATTATACTTAAATGGAAAGGAATGGTTATATGAAAAATTTAAGCAGAGTATTATGGGGATTTGTTTTAATATTTATTGGTGTTGTTTGGGGACTTAATAGAACTGGAATTGCAAACATAAATATATTTTTTGATGGATGGTGGACATTATTTATTATTGTACCAAGTGCTATATCATTATTTGAAAAAGGAAATAATAAAGTATCTTCTTTAATATGTTTAGTTATAGGTGTTTTATTACTTCTAGCAGCACAAGGATTATTTGAATTTGAACTTTTATGGGAAATTCTATTACCAGCAATTGTGGTATTAATTGGATTATCACTAATTTTTGGCGGTAAGACAGATTTTAATGTTAAAGAAAAAACAAAATGTTTAGATAGTAGTGATACCGAAGCAATCGTAGCAACATTTGGTGAACAAAATGTATCTAAATCTGAAGAAAAGTTTGAAAAAGCAAATATTAATGCTATATTCGGAGCTGTAAAATTAGATTTAAGAGATGCAAAATTAGAAAAAGAAGCTATTATTGGTGCTGTAGCAATCTTTGGGGGAATAGAAATTTTGGTACCAAAAGATTGTATTGTTAAAGTTAAAGGCACTCCGATATTCGGTGGTATTTCTAACGAACGAAAAAATAATGAAGAAGCTAAAAAAACAATTTATATTGAAGGTTATGCAGTATTCGGAGGAATTGAAATTAAATGAATACCACACAAAAAGTAATTAAAGCATTTGCAATATGTCTTGCAATATTAATTATAGCAAGTATAATTAACGGAGCATTTTATTTAATAAATAGCTTTTTAATATCAGACAATGACGTAACAATTAATGAAACATATTTAAACGATATAAGAAATATAAAAATTGATGTTGGAACTACTGACATGATTATTAAAAAAGGAGATACTTTAAGTATTAATGCTGAAAATGTCAGTAAAAAATTTGAAATTAAAGAAGAAGAAAATATCTTAACAATAAAAGAAAAAAAGCTTACATTTTTTGGAAACAAAAAAAGTCCAAAAACTACAATTACAATACCAAGTTCATTAACTGATTTAAGTATTGATATTAGTGCTGGAAAACTAGATATTTCCGAAATAACAACAGATAAATTTTCTTTAGATCAAGGAGCAGGCAAAGTTACCATAACAAATCTTTTATCAACTAAAACCAGGATTGATGGTGGAGCTGGAGAATTAAATATCACTGATTCTATTCTAGAAAATCTTTCCCTTGATCAAGGAGCAGGTAAGTTTTATTTTAGCGGAACACTTCTAGGTAAAAATAAAATTGATCAAGGTGTTGGTGAAGTAACATTAGATTTACAAGGAAATGACTATAAATTTGAAGCCTCAAAAGGGTTAGGAAGTATTACCATAAATAAAGTTAGTTACAAAAATGATATCGAACTAGGTGAAGGTCAAAATATAATTGATATTGATGGTGGTGTAGGAAATATTAATATTAATACGGAAAAATAGAGTTTCGAGTATGAAACTTTATTTTTGTCTAAATTTAGTCAATGTTTTCAAATAGTGGTGTAATAAATTGAAGTAAAAAAATTACTTCTTTTTTCTTGCAAAAATAATATACTAATAGTATAATGAATATATGAACAGATATTCATATAAGGAGACAAAATGGAAAACACAAACATAATAAATGAATTAAGTGAATTTTTCAAAGTATTTAGTGATACAACTAGATTAAGAATTTTAGAAGTATTATTAAAAAATGAAACATGTGTAAATGAAATAAGTGAAACAATTGGTGCAAGTCCATCTGCAGTATCTCACCAGCTTAGCTATTTAAGAAGTACGAATTTAGTAAAGACTAGAAAAGAAGGTCAAGTAATATATTATAGCATTGCGGATAATCATATTAAAGTAATAATAGAATATGGATTAGAACATATTAAAGAAGGAATAAAGCCATGAAAAAAATAGAAATAAACGAAGATTTTATAAGAATTATTATTAGTATTATATTTTTAATTTTAGGACTAATATTTAGTAATAATGTAATATTATTAACAATAAGCTATGTGTTTGTTTCCAAAGAGGTATATTATAATGCTATAAAAAATATAAAAGGTGGAGAAATATTTGACGAAAACTTTTTAATGATTATAGCAACACTTGGAGCGTTTTATATTAAAGAATATCCTGAAGCAGTTTTAGTTATGTTACTTTTTTCAATCGGAGAATATTTATCAGATCAAGCAGTTGATAATTCCAAAAAAACTATTGTGGAACTAATGGATTTGCGAAGTGATAAAATAAATTTGAAATCTAAGGGTGTTGTAGACGTATCGGAAGCTAAAGTAGGTGATGTATTTATTGTAGCCTCAGGTGAAAAAATTGCTTTAGATGGTATAGTTATTAAAGGAAAAAGTCATCTAGATACATCAAGTTTAACTGGAGAATCAATCCCAAGAGGGGTATCTAAAGATAGTGAAGTATTAAGTGGTACAATAAATCTTGAAGGAATGTTAGAAATTAAAGCCACTAAAACTTTTGAAACAAGTACAGCCAGTAAAATTATAGATATTATTGAACATTCAGAGAATAAAAAAACAAAAACAGAAAAATTTATTACAAGATTTTCAAAAATATATACTCCGATAGTAGTGCTACTAGCTCTTTTAGTAGTGATAATACCAAGTTTACTCGGGGCTGACTTTGATACATGGCTATATAGAGCGTTAGAAATGTTAGTAATTTCATGTCCTTGTGCATTAGTAATTTCCGTTCCTTTAGGGTATTTTTCAGGAATAGGTAGAAGTAGTAAAGAAGGTATACTTGTAAAAGGAAGTAACATATTAGATGATTTATTAACTGTTGATACGATTATATTTGATAAAACTGGCACAATTACCGAAGGTGTTTTTGAAGTAACCAAAATACATAGTATAAATAACAATGAAGACGAACTTTTAAAGATAGCGGTTGCAGCAGAGGCTAATTCAAATCATCCCATTGCAAAATCAATAAAAAAAGCATACGACAAAAAGATGGATTGTAAAATCACTAATTTTAAAGAAATAAGTGGATCGGGAATTAGTTGTAATATTGATAAAGATAAAATACTAGTGGGAAATAAAAAGTTTTTAGAAAAAAATAAAATAGAAATTGAAAATAATGAAGAAGTTGGAACCATTGTATGTATAGCCAAAAACAATCAATTTTTAGGTTATATTGTAATAAGTGATAAAATAAAAGAAAATATAAAAGAAAATTTAAATGATTTAAAAAATGAAGGAATTAAAAGTTTGATAATGCTATCCGGTGATGATGATGTGATTGTAAAAAACATTGCTAATAATTTAAAATTAGATAAATCATTTGGAAATCTTCTTCCTCAAGATAAAGTTGATATTTTAAACAGCTATAAAAAGAATACAAAAGTTGCATTTGTTGGCGATGGAATAAACGATGCCCCAGTTATTAAACTCGCAGATGTTGGCATAGCTATGGGAGGAATAGGTAGTGATGCCACAATAGAAGCTAGTGACATAGTGTTAATGCAAGATAAACTAGAAAAATTAGTTGATGTTATAAAAATTAGCAAAATAACTAAAAAAATAGTATTAACAAATATAATATTTGCAATTAGTTTTAAAGTTATAATGCTAATATTAGCTATCTTTGGAATTACAGCAATATGGCTTGCTATATTTGCAGACGTGGGAGTAACATTACTTTCAGTGTTAAATAGTTTAAGAATTTTTAAAACAAAAATATAATGTTAAAAATGTAAGTAAAAAATACTTGCATTTTTCTTTAGAAATAGTGAATTTAATATTTACAAGTTATATAATTTATAGTATAATCTTATTACACCAACAGAAGAAATTAACAAAAAAAATGAAATTTTACAAAAAACTATTGCCAAAAGTAAAAAAATATTGTAAAATTAAAAAGGTTTTTGTTAGTGGGCTTGTAGCTCAGCTGGTTAGAGCGCACGCCTGATAAGCGTGAGGTCGGAGGTTCAAGTCCCCCCAAGCCCACCATTAAAAATGGCCCGTTGGTGAAGCGGTTTAACACACATGCCTTTCACGCATGCACACATGGGTTCAAATCCCGTACGGGTCACCAATTAGTAATTAAGCTCCGGTTATACGGAGTTTTTAATTTTATTGAAATTGTAAAAAGAATATAAAAAAACTTCCAATTTTGGAAGTTTTAAATTGCTTAAATGGCGGAGTAGAGAGGATTTGAACCTCCGCGCCAGCATTCGCCGACCTAAATCCTTAGCAGGGATCCCTCTTCAGCCTCTTGAGTACTACTCCATAAGCTACTTCTATATTTTAATATAAAAGTAGTCACTTGTCAATTAACTTATGCAAATATTTTCAATATTATCAATAAATTCTTGCATAACAGTTAAATAATCGTCTGTATTATTAGTTTCAATATTTGTCATAGACTTAACATCAATAGTTTTAGCTTTATAATCATTAACAATAGAATTTATATTATCTGTATAATTATTATCTAAAACAAATATAGTAGAATAAGTACCTTTTTTAAAATTATTCTTAACAGAATTTAATAATCCTTCAGTTAAAGTATCTTCATCTAAAGAAATAATATTAAATCCATAATTTTCCAAAAACTTAAATACATTGTCACTAACCACTAATGTATTTTTGCCATTATTTTGGGCTTCTTTTCCAATAGCTCTTAAATCAGCATCTTTAACCGATAAAATTTCTGATAATTCTTGATATTTATTTTCCACATAATCTGATATAATTTTACTTTCAAGATATTCTTTTAAATAATCTTTTATGTTTTTAGCTAACATCAAATAATTATTCGGACTCATCCATAACTCTTTTATACCGTATTTATAAGAAAGCCCATTTGAAACATCAATAATAAGCAAATTTCTATTTTTATTAATTAAGTTTTTAGTAATTGTTTTTTCATTACTTAATCCATTATAAATAAATAAATCGGCTTTTGCATATTTTTTTATTTGTTTATCTGTAAGCTCATAATTTAAAACATCAGCTCCGGCCGGATATATACTTTCAATTACACCATAATCCTTATACATGAATTCTGTTAAATATTTAATTGGATATATAGTAGTGTATATTGTTGCATTTTCCAAATTATCTTTTCTCAAACTACATCCTGTAACCAAAACTAACCCCAAAATAAGTAAAAGTATTTTTTTTAATTTCATAATTGTCCTTCCTTTTTTAATTTATCAATTCCGAATTTACCAAAAGGTCTACATCTAAACAATCTTTTAAGACCTACCCATAAACCTTTAAATAGTCCATATAGATTCAAAGCTTCAATCATATATTCACTACATGTTGGTGTAAATCTGCACATAGAATGACTATGAAGTGGGGTTATTTGGTAAGCTCTAATTAAATATATTAATAATTTTTTTATAAATATCACCTTTAATGATTGTACTATATTTTTATTTGTTTGTAAATGTTTTCAAATTAGAAAAAATTTGATATAATGATAAAGAAATGGATATGATAATATGAATTTTTTGGAAAAAATGGGAATTAAGATTAAACAAGAAGAATTACTAACAACTGCACTTACGCATAGTAGCTATTCAAATGAACATCATTGTAGGAACTATGAACGACTAGAATATCTTGGTGATGCCATACTAGAAACAGTTACAAGCGAATATCTTTATTTAAATACGGATTATAGTGAAGGTGAAATGACTAAAATTAGAGCCAACTTTGTTTGTGAAAAAGCTTTAGCCTGTTATTCCAAAAAACTAGGGATAGACAAGCATATTAGGGTTGGTCATGGTCAAATTCATGATTTAAACGATACTATCATAGCTGATGTTTTTGAAGCCGTTGTGGCAGCTATTTATTTAGATCAAGGATTTGATGTAGTTAAAAAATATTTAAATGATATCATTGTGCCATTCATTAAAGATGGTATAGATTTTAATACAGATTATAAAACAAAACTTCAAGAAGCTGTTCAAACTAGTAAAAAGTCATTAGAATACATATTAATTAAAGAATCTGGAGAAGCACATAATAAGACTTTTGAAATGGCTGTTAAAATTGATGATATAATTTATGGAAAGGGAATTGGCAAAAGCAAAAAAGAAGCAGAACAAAATGCAGCTTTAGATGCTTTAAACAAAAGTGCGGTGAAATAGATGTATTTAAAAAGTATAAGAGCACAAGGCTTTAAGTCTTTTGCTGATAAATTAGATTTAGAGATTAATCCTGGTATTACTGGAATTGTTGGACCAAATGGTTCAGGAAAAAGTAATATTGTAGATGCTGTAAGATGGGTTTTAGGAGAACAATCCGTTAAATCTTTGCGTGGGCAAAACAATATGACCGATTGCATTTTTAGTGGAAGTGAATCAAGAGAAGCACAAAAAAGGGCAATGGTAGCACTTACATTTGATAATAGTGATCATTACTTACATAGTGACTTTAAAGAAGTGGAAATAAAAAGAATTGTATACTCAACTGGCGAAAATGAATATTTTTTAAACAATTCTCGAGTTAGACTTAAAGATATTACTGATTTATTTATAGATTCAGGAGCTGGAGTTAACGCTTTTAATATAATTAGTCAAGGGAATGTAACGGATATAGTTAATTCAAAATCTAGTGATAGAAGAATAATTTTTGAAAGTGCTGCCGGAGTTTTAAAATACAAAAAAAGAAAAGAAGAAAGCTTAAAAAAATTAGAAAAAACAGAAGAAAACTTAACTCGTATAAAATTAGTTATAGATGAGTTATCTAAAACAGTAGAACCTTTAAAAGAGCAAAGTATAGTTGCTAAAAAATATTTAGATTTAAAAAATGAATTAGAAGATATTGATATAGCTTTAATTGCTAAAGATATTACAGATTTAAATTTAGAATATACAAAAATAACTGAAGAAATAAAAGCTTTAAAAGATAGGCTATTAACCCTTAAAGATACAGCGGAAGATTCGAGAATAGAAAAATTAAAATTAAGAAATATAGAACTTGAAGAAAAAATAAATAAAAAAAGAGAAGCTTTGCTAAAGATAACTGAACAAATTAGTGATTTAAATGGTGAAAAAAAGCTAACGATAGAAAGAAAAAAATATGAAACAAGCAATGATGTCATAAATGAAAATTTAATTAAGTTAAAAGAAACTGAATTAACATTAAACAAAAATATCACTATTGCTGAAAGAGAAGTTTTAGATATTGAAGCAAGTGTTGCAAATGAAAGAGGAAAAATTGAAGAAGTTAAAAATAAATTATTAGTATTAAAAGTTAAGAAAAGTACAGCTAGCAACTCATTAATGGATTCTAGTAAGGCGAAATTCTTATTAGAAAACAAAATAGAAATTTTAGAGAATAATATTATGAGTTCTGAATCTGCTCCCGTATCAGTTCGTAATATTTTAAATAATCCTCGACTTCATGGAATACATAATACTATTGGAAAACTTATTGAAATCCCTGAAAAATTAATGGTTGCAACAGATGTAGCTATGGGAGCAAGTAGTAACTTTTTAGTTGTAGAAGATGAGAATTCAGCTTTAAGTGCTATTGATTTTCTAAAAGAACGCAAACTAGGTAGAGCAACATTTTTCCCTCTTAATGTTATAAAAGGAAAATATGCTAATGAAGAAGTTTTAAGTAATATAAAAAATATAAATGGCTACATAGGTATATTAAGTGATTTAGTAAATTATGATACTACATACAAAAATATTATAGAAAATCAGTTAGGCCAAGTTATTGTAGTTGACAATGAAAGAACCCTAAATGTTATTGGAAAACTAATAAATTACCGATATAAAGTAGTTTCTTTAGATGGCGAAATTCTACATATAGGTGGTTCAATAACAGGTGGTACAAGCAAAAAAAATAATATGCTTAATGAAAAGAATGAATTAAATAAATTAAAAAATGAATTACAAAAATTAGACATAAATATTAAAGATTTAACACTTGAAGTTGAAAAAATAAAAGATAACGAAGAAGAACTTGAAGAAAGAGAAAATGTTTTAAATAAATATGTAATATTATTAAATGATGAATTATTTAATAAAAAGACAAATTTAAGTAGGTTAACTGAAGAACATAAAAACATATTAAGTGAACTTGAAGGTATAAATGATTTAAAAAGCAATAAACTAGATGAACACTTAATGGAAATTATGGAAAAAATAAATAATTTAAGTAAAGAAAAAGAATTACTTGAAAAAGACATTAGATTAATAAGTAAAGAAAAGAATGACTTAAATGATGAAATTACAGAAATAGATAAACATTTACGTAGTAATAGTAGTACTTATAACGCTGTAAATAATGATTTAAAAAATAAAGAAATTGCATCTGGAAAAATAGAAGTTAAACTAGACAATTTATTAAATGAATTAAATAGTCAATATAATTTAACATATGAAAGAGCAACTGAAAATTATAATTTAGAGTTATCAAGTGATATAGCTAGAGATAGAGTAGAAGGCCTAAAGAAAGAATTAAATAGATTAGGTAATGTAAACCTAGGATCAATTGATGAATATGAACGAATTTCTAAAAGATATGAATTTTTAACAAGTCAAAAATTTGATTTAGAAAGTGCATCAGTTGAATTAAAAGATATTATTAAACAAATGGATGACATCATGATAGAAAAATTTGCAAAATCTTTTGACAGCATTAAAACAGAATTTAGCAAAATATTTAAAATGATGTTTAAAGGTGGAAAAGGAGAACTAGCATTAAGTGAGCCAGATGATTTACTAAATACAGGAATAGATATTATTGCAACACCTCCGGGTAAAAAGATTAATTCGCCAGTATCATTAAGTGGTGGAGAAAAAGCACTAACGGCGATATGTTTATTATTTGCCATGCTTGAGGTTAAACCATCACCATTTGTTATCCTTGATGAAGCAGAGGCTGCACTGGATGAAGTTAATGTTGATATGTTTGGTAAATATTTAAGTGAAGAAAAAAATAGAAGTCAATTTATTGTAATTACACATAAAAAGAGAATGATGGAATATGCAGATTCTTTATACGGAATTACTATGCAAGAATCGGGTGTTAGTAAGATAGTTAGTGCCAAATTAGAAAATTGATGTTAAAAAATGTAAAATTTTAAAATACTATTTATAAAAAATATAAAATATGATAGAATTAGTTTAAGGAGGATGACATTATGCAATGGTGGGTAATATTAATAATAGTTGTAGTTTTAATTATTCTTTGGGCAATTGGTGTTTATAATCAATTAATTGCTTTAAGGAATAGAGTTAAAGATCAATGGGCTCAAATTGATGTACAATTAAAAAGAAGATTTGATTTAATCCCAAATTTAGTAGAAACTGTTAAGGGTTATACTAAACATGAATCTGAAACTTTAGAAGCTGTAGTTAAAGCTCGTAATACTTACGTATCTGCGACTTTACCTGAAGATCAAATGAAAGCAGATGGAGAATTAACTCAAGCAATTTCTAAATTATTTGCTTTAACTGAGTCTTATCCAGACTTAAAAGCAAATACTAATTTCCAAGCACTACAACAAGAACTTACTGAAACCGAAAGTAAAATTGCTGCAGCTAGACAATTCTATAATGATACAGTTATGGTTTATAACAATAAAGTATCAATGGTTCCAAGCAATATTATAGCTAGTTTATTTAAGTTTAATAAAGAAGCTTTCTTTGAAGCAAATGAAACAGAACGACAAAATGTTCAAGTTAAATTCTAAAAGACGTTCTAAACGTCTTTTTTTGAGAGGAGTAATGAGTTAATGAAAAAGGTATTAGTTGCAATTATTTGCTTTTTATGTATTCCCATAGTTACTTTGGCAGCGGATTATGATATTAAACATTTTTATGTTGATGCAACACTTAAAGAAAATGGGGATATGGATGTTTCGGAATTAATTGTATTAGATGGAACATTTAATGGATATGAAAGAGATATAATTTATGAAGGAGATTATACAAACTACAATGCCAGTAATATCGAAGACATAAGTGTAAGTGCTAAATATGTAAATAATGTTTCATTAGATACTTTTAATGAATCATTTGACCTATTTAATGAAGTATATTCTGCCAATAATGGTGATATGGGAAAATATATTTTATCTGATTTAGTAAATGGTGTTAGATTAAGAATGTATTATAGCACAGATAATGAATCAACAGCGTTTTTAATTAAATATACATTAAAAGATGTTGGTATAGCCCATAATGATGTTATTGAATATTATTGGAATTTTATCGGCGATGGTTTTGAAGATGATATAAGAGATTTACAAATTAGAGTTAATTATCCAAGCAAGATGAATAAAGACGATTTTAGTTGGTGGTTTCATGGACCATTAACCGGAAACTCTGATATAGTAGATGCAAACACTACATATACAAGTGTTTTAGCTAGTATAAAAAAAGTATCAGCTTATGAAGCAGTTGATTTTAGAACAATAGTACCTAAAGATGGTTTTAATGAATTATTATTTAAAAAGTATGATAATGAAAATGTAAAAGAAAGTATTATTGAACATGAAGATGCTATCGTAGCAAAGGATTTAGAAACAATAAAAAGAAATAGAACATTATTTTATACTTTTGAAGGATTATCAATAGTCTATTATGTTGTATTAGTAATAATCTGGGCTTATGTTTATAAAAAATATGATAAAGAAAGAAAACCAAAGTTTAATTTAGAATATAATAGAGAGTTTATAGATGATTACAATGTTGAAGTAATAGATTACTTAATGAATAGTAATATTACACCGAATGCAATGAGTGCATCAATTATGAATTTAATTTATAAGAAAAATATTAAAGCTGAAAAAATAGTAGATGAAAAAAATGAATATAAATTTACATTATTAAACAGAGATAATTTAAATGAAACCGAAAATTATCTAGTAGATTTTCTATTTGATAGAGTAGGTTCTAATAATGAGTTTACAACAAAAGATTTAAAGAAATATGCAAAATCCACGCAAACTTGCGATAAATTTATGAGTAGTTATACAAAATGGAAAAATAATGTTATTGAAGATGGAAAAAATCAAGGATTCTTTGATAAACTACCAGGCAGATACGGTTATGGATTTTTTATGTTATTACTCGCATTTTTAATATATTTCTTTGGTACAATAGTATTTCATGTTGAATTTTTCTTAATTCACACTTTAATATTTGCAGCGATTATATTTATAGTTTACATTGGAACAATTAAAAGAAAAAGTGAAAAAGGTATTGAAGATTATACAAAATGGAAAGCTTTTAAAAAGTTCTTAAATGATTTTGGAACTTTTGATACCAAAGAATTACCAGAAATTATATTATGGGAAAGATATTTAGTTTATGCAACAATATTTGGTTTAGCTGATAAAGTTGAGAAAGCTATGAATGTCAAAATAAAAGAATTAGAATTAACTGATATGTATAGTGATAATTATGTATTTATTAATAATTATGATTTAACAACATCTATTAATCACTCAATAAATCAAGCATATCAAGGCGCTCAAGCCACAATTACTAGAGAAAGTGCTAGTGCATCAGGTGGATCTTTCGGAGGACATGGCGGAGGATTTTCATCTGGTGGCGGTTTTGGCGGCGGAGGCGGCGGAGGCCGAGGCTTCTAAAAAAGTATTTAAGAGCAAAAAAATGCTCTTTTTTAATTTTTAAATTTCCCTAGAAATGGGATGAAATGATATGAAAAGTGCTAGAGAAAAACCACTATTAACAATGCTAGGAATAAAGAATAAAGAAGATTTAGAGAAGTGTTGTAGTGATATAAATAACTCTAGTGTTAAAAAGAGGGTTGATAAATTGAAAAAATTAAATAAAGATGATGTATTCATATATGATATAACTCCGGAAGAAGATGAAAAATACATTCAAAATACTGAAAGAAATATTGCAAGAAAAGAAGTTTTATCTGAAGCAAAATTAGAAATGACAATAAATTTATTAAAAGAAATATTCCCATTGAAAAAATAGTTAATGTAACTGGATTATCTGAAGAAGAAATAAAAAAAATAAATCTAGAAAATAAATGTTTTTTTCTAAAAAAAAGCTGTTATTAATTTGACATACCAATTACATTTATGATAAAATAATATCTTCTTTATTGAAGAGAAAGTATATGTGATGATATGAAAAAGCAAGAAGAACAAAAACATTTTTTAAGTCTAATGGCAAGAATCGGGGATTACATTTTTATTGATATTTCAAAACTTGATATTGCTAATGGCTACAATCCATCTACTTTAAGTGATATAGATTCTTTTACAATGTATTTTACAAAAGAAGAGCTTCTTAATTCTATAAGAAGAGCCAATTTAGCAAATGAAAAGTATTTAAATGGTTCTTTAGTTATCGAAGATAATCAAAAGCATAATCCAATACCCGTCATAGATAAAGATTTTTACAATAATTTTAGAATAGACTCATTTTTAAGCAAACTACAAGAAAATAAAGAATCATTAAATAATGTTATAAATAAATTTAGAGCAATTTGTAAAGATAAAGTAATTGAAGATAGTTTTATTCTAGCTATCAAAAACAATAATATGGATTTAGCTGTAGATATATTATTTAACTTGCCATATCTTACATTAAGAAAATTCATAGTTTATCTAATAGAACTTCAAAATAAGGAAATAAAAATAAAAGCCCAAAAAGAAAGAATTCGTGACAAAGCAGCATAAAAATGCTGTTTTTTTTACTAGTTTTGTATTATAATATAATTAGGAAGTGATTTTATGTTTAAGAAAAAAAATGAAATAGACACCGGCGGTTTAAATGAAATAATTTATTTAAGCAAAAATATTTTAAAATTACTTTTTATTATTTTAATAATTGGCATAATACTTGCTGGAACAATTCTTCTAAAAGAACTAGGGGCATTCAAATTTTTAGGAGGAGTTCTAAATGTTCTAGCACCACTTTTTATTGGTTTTGTTGTGGCATGGTTATTTGCTCCGTTAGTTGATCGATTAACCAAAAAAGGAATATCTAGAATATTCGCCTCAATGATTGTATATGTCATTTTTATAGTATTTTTATTAGTGTTTTTTAGAATTTTTATTCCCATTATATACAATGAATTAAATGAACTTATAAAAACGTTACCTAGTATTTTAAGTAAAATCACTGATTTTATTAATAATATTTTTGACAAATTAGATACCGAAGCCTTTGATATGAAAGCCGTAAAGACGAATGTATTAGATGCTATAACAAAATATGGTACAAGTATATCAAGTAATTTACCAACAACCATTGTAAGTTTAATGTCAAATTTAGTTAGTGGTCTTGGAACTATTTTCTTCGGACTTATCATTGGTCTTTATATGTTATTTGATTTTGATAATGTTACAAATTTACTTCTTAAAATCATACCTGTAAAACATCAAGTTGAAGTGGCATCCCTAGTTGAAAAAATAGGATCAGAAGTTAGAAAATGTGTAAATGGAACATTGCTTGTAGCATGTATGGTATTTATATGTGATACCATAGGTTTTGGAATTATAGGATTAAAATCAGCTTTATTATTTGGATTATTCTGTGGTATTACAGATTTAATCCCATATATTGGACCATATTTAGGAACTGCAGTTGCAACTGTAGTTGGATTAACGCAAAGTCCACTAATTGGTCTTGGAGTATTTATCATTGCATGTATAGTTCAATTAATTGAATCTTATGTATTACAACCAATAGTAATGAGCAAAGCTACCAATCTACACCCAGTAATAATTATTTGTGGTCTCCTTATTTTTGGACATTTCTTTGGTATAGTAGGTATGATACTTGCAACTCCAATTATGTCAGTTATAAAAGCAATACTTGAATTTATTATAGAAAAATTTGAATTGTTTCAAAGAGAAAATGAAGAAGAAAAAATAATATGATAAAATATATTACTTATGAAATATTTATAAATATTTTGTTTATCCAATATTTTATACTTTAGTAAGATGTAAATTCAAGTGTTAAAAATGAATATCGTTTAACTTGACAAGATTAAAAAATATGTGTATATTTATAAATGTAATCGTTGATGTGAGATGTTATTTAAAAGTTCTTATAGAAAGTTAGTGGTTGATGAAAACTAATAGAAAGTTTAAATAATTGCTACTTACAGAGATTAATCGGGTTATTCCGTTATCAAAATTAAGTTAATTAAAGGATGGTACCGTCATTTATGACTCCTTTTGGACCATCCTTTTTTATTTTAGAAAGGATTGATTTTATGAAAATATTTGTAGTCGGGGGAAAAAGTGGATGTGGCAAAAATGAAGTTGCCAAGATGATTGAAGAATATTACATTTATAAGTTAAAAAAATGTGTAACAACAGAATTTAGTAAATACATTAAGTTGTTTGCTAAAGAACTAACTGATTGGGATGGTGTAAGTCAAAACAAGCCACGCAGATTTTTACAAACTTTCGGGGCTAAAATTAGAAGTTATGATGAAAGATTTTTAACTCGAAGAATGATCGAAGACATTGCATTATATGAAGGATATGCAGATGTTGTAATTATTAGTGATGCAAGAATGCCACTTGAATTTGAAGACATGAAAGAAAATTTCGATGAAGCAATTAGTATACTTGTAATAAATCAATTTTCAAAAAGTAATCTTACTATTGAAGAACAAAGTGATATAACAGAAAGAGCTTTAGAAAATTATTATGAATTTGATTATATCATAGCAAATGATGATTTAGAAAAAACAAAAGAAAAAGTATTTAAGATATTGGAGGGATTAGAATGAATATAAAAGATTTATTTATTAACTTTTTTATAAGTAAAAATCACAAACAAATACCCAGTGCACCGGTGGTGCCTGAAAATGATCCATCAGTTTTATTTAACACTGCAGGGATGCAACCTTTAATTCCATATTTAATGGGAGAACCTCATCCTTATGGCACAAGACTTTGTGATTATCAAAAGTGCATTAGAACAAACGATTTAGATTCAATCGGAGATACAACACATCATACATTTTTTGAAATGTTAGGGAATTGGTCTTTAGGGGATTACTTTAAAGATGAAAGTATTGCCTGGAGTTTTGAACTTTTAACAAAGGATTTAAATATACCAGTTGAAAGACTTGCTGTTACAGTTTTTGCGGGTAATGATTTAATTCCTTTTGATGAAGTAAGTTATAATAAATGGTTAAGTTTAGGAATAAAAAAAGAAAGAATAGCAAGAACAGTGGAAGACAACTTTTGGATCGCCGGAGCAAATGGTCCATGTGGTCCTGATACAGAAATATTTTACTTTAGAAGTAATGATGAAATTCCTGAAGTTTTTGATCCAGAAGATGAACGTTGGGTTGAAATTTGGAATAATGTATTTATGCAATATTATAAAGATGAAACGGGTAATGTAACAGAACTTCCAAAGAAAAACGTTGATACAGGAATGGGACTTGAAAGGGTTACAGCTGTTCTAGAAGGTGTAAATGATAACTATAAATCAAGTATATGGAGTGATGTAATTGATTTAATAAGTAAAATATCTAACTTACCATATGAAGGCAATGAAGAAAGCATGAGAATCATCGCCGATCATATAAGAACTGCAGTATTTATTAGTGCTGATCCATCAGGCATTAAACCAAGTAATACAGATCAAGGTTACATTTTAAGAAGATTAATAAGAAGAGCAATAAGACATGCCAAGAAATTAAATATTGATATAAATAGTAATTGGGAAGAACAAATAGCTAAATTGATTATTTCTAAATACAAAAAATATTATAGTGAACTTGAAAGTAATGAAAAAGTTGTTCTAGAAGTTTTAAAAAATGAAAAAGAAAAATTCAATAAAACTTTAGAAAAAGGCTTGAAAGAATTTGCCAAAGTAAGTGGTAAAGATATTGATGGAGAAACTGCATTTCATCTATATGATACCTATGGTTTTCCAATTGAGTTAACTGAAGAACTTGCACATGATGCTGGAATTAATGTTGATGTTAATGGATTTAAAGAAAAATTTAAGGCTCATCAAGAATTATCAAGAACAGCATCAGCAGGTAAATTTAAAGGTGGTCTTGCTGGAAACAGTGAAATAGAAACTAAATATCATACAGCAACACACTTACTTAATGCAGCTTTAAAAATAGTGGTTGGTCCAGAAGTTCACCAAAAGGGAAGCAACATCACTGATGAAAGAATGCGTTTTGACTTTAGCTGTGATCACAAATTAAGTGATGAAGAAAAACAAAAAGCAGAAAATTTAGTAAATGAATGGATTAAAGAAGGACTAGATGTAACTGTTGAAGAAATGGCCAAAGAAGATGCTGTCAAAAGTGGAGCAGAATGTATGTTTATTGAAAAATACCCAGATATTGTTACAGTTTATTCTATCGGAGATGTTTCTAAAGAATTATGCGGAGGACCACATGTTAAAAATACTAGTGAACTTGGCCACTTTAAAATAAAAAAAGAAGAAGCATCAAGTGCTGGTGTAAGAAGAATTAAAGCAATTTTAGAAGAAAAATAATAAATTCCCCTTGCCAAAATAAATATTGTTTGATATATTTGTTTTAGCGCGAAAGGAATAGTTTTTAAAGATTAAAGTCATTTTATTATATGGTATCTAAATAATAATGACTTTTTTTGCGTGTTAAGGAGGTGTAGATGAACATATTAAAAGTAAGCAATCTTACAAAAAAATATAAGGTTGCCATAAGAAATAGTGGTCTAAAAAATGCTTTTAAATCATTCCTAAAAAAAGAATATAATGAAGTTAAAGCTGTAGATGATATTTCTTTTGAACTAAAAAAAGGAGAAATAGTTGGCCTTATTGGACCAAATGGAGCAGGCAAGAGTACAACTATTAAAATGTTAACAGGAATACTTAAACCAGATAGTGGAAAAATTAAAGCTCTAGGGATGAATCCCAACGATGACAGAGTAAAATATGTCAAAAATATTGGGGTTGTATTTGGTCAAAAAAGTCAACTTTGGTGGGACATACCAGCTGAAGATTCATTTGATTTATTAAAAGAAATTTATAAGATACCAGATAAATTATATGAAAATAATAAAAATGAATTAGTAAGTATTTTGCATCTTGAAGAAATCATAAAAAAACCAGTTAGACAATTAAGTCTCGGAGAAAGAATGAAGTGTGAATTGGTTGCATCACTATTGCATGACCCTAAAATATTATTTTTAGATGAACCCACAATTGGTTTAGATGCTGTAAGTAAAGTAACTGTAAGAACCTTTATTAAAGAGATTAATAAAAAGAAAAATGTAACCATAATTCTTACTACTCATGACATGAAAGATATTGAATCTCTAGCCAAAAGATTAATAATTATTGGAAAAGGGAAAAAACTTTATGACGGAGATATAAAAGATATCAAAGAAAAATATACTAAAAATAAAATTGTAGAAATATTTTTTAGTGATTTGAAAAAAATACCTGATATTAAAAATACCAAAATTGTTAGTAAAGAAAAAGATGTTGTTAGAATTTTAATTGATACAAAAAAGATTAGTGTTTCATCTATAACTTTGGAATACTCAAAAGTTTGTGAAATAAAAGATGTTAATATAATAGAAAAAGGAATTGATGATATAATATACGACTTATATCAAGAATTAGGTTTATGAGTCTTTATATAAAATATTTTAAATTAAGACTAATGACTATTTTTCAATATAGAGCTTCAGCTTTAGCAGGTATTGCTACCCAGTTTTTCTGGGGATTTATGATGTTATTTATTTATATTGCATTTTTTTCTTCAGGTGTTAATGTGGGAATAAGTTTAAAAGAAACTATAGCTTATCTTTGGCTTTATCAAGCATTTTTATCATTTCTAGGAGTTAGATTTGCTTTTCCAGAAATAACAGATGCTATAAAAAATGGTAGTGTTGCGTATGAAATTGTAAGACCATATAATCTTTATTATTGGTGGTATGTAAAAGTAATTACTAAAAGGGTATCAAATGGTATTTTAAAGTTTTTGCCAGTTATGATTTTAGCTTTTCTTTTACCGGAACCTTATAATTTACCTTTGCCATATAGTTTTGTAAGTTTTTTCTTATTTATTATTACATTTATTTTAGGCATTTTCTTAGTTTCAGCATTAAATTTACTTATTTATACCATAGGTTTTTATACTTATAATGCATCTGGAATAGGAAGTATATTAACTACAATAATGGATTTTTTAGCTGGAAGTTTAGTACCTGTTGTAATGTTACCTGCATTTATACAAAAAAGTACTTACTTTTTGCCATTTAGATTTATAAGTGATTTACCATATAGAATTTATTCTGGAAATATTGGTATTCTTGAAGGAAGTTATTCAATTTTTATACAATTAATTTGGATATTTATATTAGTTTTTATAGGAAACTTAATCGTAAAAAAATCTTTAAGAAAGGTATTTATACAAGGAGGTTAATATGAAATTAGTATTAAAATATATTTCAATGTATTTAAAAAGTGAGCTTGAATATAAGTCTTCATTTATTATGACTTTGATTTCACAGCTTGTAACAGTTAGCTTAAGTTCTTTTACAGTTGTAATTTTGATGGATAAATTTAAATTTTTAAATAATTATAATATTTATGAGGTTATTATAGCAATTGCTATAGTTCAATTTGGCTTTAGTCTTGCAGAAACATTTGCTAGAGGCTTTGATAAATTTTCAGAATTAATTAAAAATGGTACCTTAGACATATTATTAATTAGACCTCGAAGTATATTTATGTCAGTGTTTGGTAGCAATTTGGAATTTACTAAAATAAGTAGAGTGATTGCTAGTTTGGTTTTATTTATTATTGGAGTGGTAAATTTAGATTATGATATAGGTATTATTGGATATCTTTATATGTTTAGTTTGCTTTTGTTTAGTGCTTTAATTTATACATCAATTTTTATATTTTCAGCTTGTTTTTGTTTTAAAACTATCGAAGGCTTGGAGTTTATGAATATATTTACTGATGGTAGTAAAAAATTTGGTCAATATCCAATGGATATGTTTAAAAAAGAAGTTTTGTTACTGTTTACATTTTTAGTGCCTTTGGCTTGTGTAAATTTTTATCCTTTAAAATTTATTTTAGGAAAAAGTAATAACATTTGGTTTTTAATAAGTCCATTATATACTTTGATAATTTTTGTAGTAGCAGTTTTATTATTTAAAAAATGTATAAACAATTATGAAGGAGCTGGTAGTTAATGGAATTTGATAAAGAAACAAAAAAGTTAGAAGAAATAAAAAATACATTTAATGATTTAACACACGAATATGAAATAAAAATTCAAAATGCAATTAAAGAACATAAGAAAAATCCACTTCTATATTCAGCATTAATTGATCAGTATAACAATAAATTAACAATGTTAAAAAAACAAATCAATAATCCTTTTTTTGGAAGAATTGATTTTAAAAATGATAATGCTGAAGAATTTATTTGTTACATAAGTAAAGTTGGAGTCCTTGATGATGCTGGTAATGCTATAACCGTAGACTGGAGAGCTCCGATTTCCGCCCTTTATTATGATTCTGATGTGGGATGTGTCCAATTTACATCCCCGGCAGGTCTTGAAAAAGGTATTTTAAAATTAAAAAGACAATACACAATTGAAAAAGGAAAACTAATAAATTTCCAAGATGTTAATACAATATCTAATGATGAATTATTAAAACCTTTTTTAGAAAATAATATAGATAAAAGACTAAAAAATATTGTTTCAACAATTCAAAGTGAACAAAATGCCATAATTAGAAAACCATTAAAAGAAAATAATATTATTCAAGGGGCAGCCGGTTCAGGTAAAACAACTGTGGCATTACATCGAATTGCATATTTAGTATATAATGAACAAAAAAAATATAATGAAGATGCTTTTTTAGTAATCGGACCAAATAGTTATTTTATGAAATATATTTCTAGTGTCTTACCAGATTTAGATGTATTTAATGTCAGTCAATATACTTTTTTAGATATTGTAAATAATTATTTAAAAGAAAAAATAAATATCATAGATCAGTCAGAAATATTAGAAAATGTTTTAGATAAAATGGATACAAGTATAATAAAATTTAAGTCATCATTATTATATAAAGATATTGTGGAAGAATATATTAATGATTTAGAAGAAAGTATTATTCATGGACCAATTAAACTTATGGATTATACCTTGTTTAAAGAAGATACAATAGAAAAATTTATTAATAAGAAGTCTTTAGGTATTGTTGAAAGAATTAATGAATTTACCAAGTATGCAAAAAGTTATATTAAGAAACATGAAGATGTTATAAAAAACAATTATTGGAATATTTATAGAGAAGAATATTTAACAAGTACTGATGAAAAAAGAAAAAAAGAAATATTAGATGTAACTGAAGAATTCAATAAAAAACTAAAAAATATGGACTCAATATTAAAAGATTATTTTAAAGATTATACGATAAAACCTTTATCAATATATCGTAATTTTATTAATAGTTTTGATAGGTTTAGTGATTATCCATTAAATAAAGAAGAGAATATAAAAAGAATAAATAAAAAGACTTTAGGATATGAAGATTTACCAGCACTAGTGTATATTAATCTAAAATTTTATGGTTATAAAAATAATGATAAATATATTCATGTTGTTTTAGATGAAGCTCAAGATTTTGGCTTATTTCATTATTTTGTTATTAAAAATTTATTTAAAAATGCTACATTTAGTATATTCGGAGATTTAGCACAATCTATATATTCTTATCAATCTATTGATAATTGGGAAGAAGTAAAAAGTATTATTTATAATAATGATATCAATATTTTGCCCCTTGATAAGAGCTATCGTACAACATGTGAAATTATGGATAGTGCTAATAAAATATCTTCTCTATATGGATTTGGTAAGGCTCAATCATTTTTAAGACATGGACCTGAAGTATCATTTATTAAATATAATGAAATTAACCTGCTTGAAAAAATAAAATCTTTAAAAGATTGTGGGTATAGTAACATTGCAATTATATGTAAGAGTAAAAAATCAATTGAAAAGTATGCTAAAGACATAAATGTTCCTGGTGTAAGTGTTATAACAAGTTATACATCAAAAGGATTAGAATTTGACTCTTGCATAGTTATGGATATGGATTTTGATAGAGAAAATATGCTTGATATGAAACTTCTTTATGTAGCAATGACTAGAGCTTTGCATGAATTAATTATGATTACAAGATAAAAAGCTTGGCAATATTTTAATTCTATAATATAATTTAGATAGAGTGAAGGTGATATTATGTATAGTGTATTATTAAGTAAAATTGAGTTTGGTTTTCCTTTAATAAAGGATAGGTTAAAAGAAATAGTTAATGAAAATATGAAAGTTGTAGTTATCCCTTGGGCTTTTCCAACTGAACTTGATTATGAAAGGTTAGTAAATGAATATTTTAAAGAAGGAGAAAAAAAGTATAATAAATATATAAACTCTTTATTAGAATTGGGCATAAAAAAAGAAAATATAACTATTTTAAATTGTTATGAAAAAGATACTTCTAATTTTAAAAATATTATAAATAGTGCAGATTTATTAGTTTTACCTGGTGGTAATCCCGAAATGTTTTTTAGTAAAGTTGTGCAAGAAACTGAAATACTTTATGAAATAAAACATTTTAAAGGAATAATAATCGGAGAATCTGCCGGGGCTTGCTTACATTTTAAAAGATATTTTATAACTGCTAGAAATAATTATTATAAATACTTCGCTTGGTATGATGGTTTTGGTGTTTTAAATGATCCGTTTTATATAGATGTTCACACTATAAATAATAGATTATATTTAAATTCTTTAGAAAAAATAGCTAAAGAAAAAAATAAACCACTTTATGCAATATATAATGATGGCGCATTAATTTTAAATAGAGAAAATAATGAAGTAGAATTATTTGGAAAAGTAGGAGTCTACAAATGATAAAGTATTTGTTTAGTAATATTGATAAAGCAAATGGTTTTAATGAACAACAAATTAAATATTTAAGTAAAGATTTAAAAAATTGTAAGAGTATTTTATTTGTACCTGGTGATTATGACAAAGAAAAATACATTATTTATAAAGATAAAATTGTTAATTGGTTTAAAAATATTGAGATTAGTTTTAATGAAAGTCATTTGGCTAGTTTTGGTAATGAATTAAAGAGTTATGACGTTATCTTTTTAATGGGAGGTAATCCAGTTAATCAAATAGAAATTATAAATAATATCAATTTAAAAAGTATTATTAATAATGCAAGTGTTGTAATCGGAGTAAGTGCTGGTGCAATCAATTCGAGTAATGAAGCAATTTATTATAATAACTACAATGAAAAAATAGAAAATTATAAAGGACTTGGTTTAACAAATATAAATGTTTATCCTCATTTTGATATAAACAATAATGAATTTTTAAAAGAAGTAAAAATGGTAAGTAAAATAAAATCTTTAATTGCCTTGCCGAATGATTCATTTATAAGAATTAATAATAAAAGTATTGAGTTAGTCGGAGATTGTTTTAAAGTAGATAAAGAAAAAGTCACTAAAATTAATTAAGGAGCTGATAAAATAATGAAAGAAATAATATATAATAATGATAATTTAGAATTGAGTGATGTTACAAGTATAAGTGTAAGAATAAAAGTATTATTAATAAATAATGGTAAGTTACTAATTGGTAATGAAGAAGGATGTTATATGTTTATCGGAGGACATAAAGAAGATAATGAAGAATTAATTGATACTTTAAAAAGAGAAGTACAAGAAGAGACTGGTATAAAGTTAGATAATGAAACAATAAATGAACCATTCCTAAAAATAATGTATTTAAATAAAGATTATCCAGAAATTGGTGAAAATAGAGAAAGTGATATTTATTATTACGCTGTTAAAACTAATAAATTACCTGATTTAGAAAATGTTAATTATACTGAAAATGAACTAAAAAAACATTTTGAATTAATCAATATCGATTTAGATAATGCTATAAAAATCATAAAAGAAAATATTCCAAATCATAAGAAAAATGAAGTAATATCAAGAGATATGATTATAGCTCTAGAAGAGTATGAAAGGATAAAATAATTATGGAAATAGATAATGAAATTACAGTATTAGTTAAAACAGATTATGATGCCTTACAAAAAGAATTATATGAAAAAGATTTTAAAATCGAAGAAGAATATTTAGTAAATGATGTATACATGTTAGATGAAAGAGTTGATATTTCTAACATGAATTACCTTGATATTTTGAAAAATTGCATTTTAGTAAGAGACATCGTTGGTTTTGAAAAACAATTATTATATAAACATAAAAAATATGATAATAATGGTGATATATTAGAACAAGGAAAAGTTAAATGTCCAATTGAAGATATAAATAAAGCCATTAAATTTATGGAAGCTATACAATATAAAAAAATATTTACAATTAGTGACAATTGTATTGTTTACAAAAATAATAAAAATAAGTTAGCCATAGAACTTGTAAATGATAAATATATTTGTATTGGAATGGAATCTAATGAAAATGATAATAAAAATATTGATGAATTGAAACAAGATTTATTAAGCTACAATTTACCAATTGATAAAACAAACTTTTTTGTAAAGAAAGCCCAAATTGAATTAAAAGAAGTATTAGAAAATGATTGATTTTAAAAAAATAAATACATTACTTTTTGATTTAGATGGAACCTTAATAAATACAGAAAAAGAGTTTTATAAAGCTTTTTATGATATCTTATTTCATAATTATTCAATTATCATTAATGAAAATTTATATAAAAAATGCGAGTTAGATAAAAATGCCACATTGCTTGATACATTAAGAATTTCTTATGATAGTATTAAAAATGTAACTAACGAAGAGATTATGAATAAAGTTTATTCTTGTTATAAACAAAAATTTTCAAATTTAGTTAAATCAGATGAAGTGGTAAAAAAGTTTGAAAACTTAAAAATATTAAAGAAAAAAGGATATACAATTGGATTAGTTACTACATGTAAAAGAATTTATCTTAATATACTAATTGAAACATTAAAAATAGAAGATTTGTTTTCTTGTATTATTGCTAGAGAAGATGTAATAAATTTAAAACCCAATAGTGAAGCATATCTAAAAGCATTAAAAACATTAGAAAAAAATACTTTTGAAACAATTGCAATTGAAGATTCAAAAAGAGGAATTATATCAGCTTTAAATGCTGGGCTAAAAGTCGTAAAAGTAGATGAATATACCACTATTAAGTTTAGTGATAATAGATGTTTAGAAATTGATTCAGTAGATGAATTAGTAGAAAAAATTATAGATAATACTAGCAAAACAAAGCTTTAAATAAGGAGGATATGTGAATAAAATTTATATAGTAAGACATGGACAAACAGATTGGAATAAAGAAGGTCGATGTCAAGGAAAAACAAATATTTCTTTAAATGAAGAAGGCGTTAATCAAGCAAAAGCTTTACGAGATAAAATTGATACAAATAAAATAGATATTTGCATAGTATCTCCATTAAATAGAGCATTAGAAACTGCCAAAATTATTACAGATAACAAAATTAATTTAATAATTGATGATAGAATAGTTGAGCGTGGTTTTGGGACTCTTGAAGGAAAACTTTTTAATCATGAGGCTACCAAAAACAGTTGGGATTATGAACTTGATTACGATGAATATGGTATAGAAACCATTAAAGAAGTTTTAAAAAGAGCTAAAAATTTTTTAGACTATGTGAATAAAACTTATGATAATAAAAATATTTTAATTGTATCTCATGGAGCATTTATTAAAGCTTTATATTTTAATATTATTGGATATGATGAAAAAACTGACTTTTTATCTTTTTTTCCTAAAAATGGTGAAGTATTGGAGTTTGAAATTTAAAAAAAGAGTATAAATGAAAGAAATGCTATAATAAGAAAAGTTAATGTTAATGATTATATTTATGTAAAAAAACTGATGCAAAGTGTTCAAGATTTACATCATAATAAAAGAAGTAAAATACATAAAGACAGTGAAATTTTCGACAAAGAAGAATTTAATCAAAATCTAAACAATATAATAGTAGCAGAAATTAATAATACAGTTGTAGGAGCTATATTATACTTAATCAAAGAAAAGTTAGAAAATAATTATACAAATTATAGAAAAGTATTATTTATTGATGCGTTAGGAGTGGATGTAAATCATCGTAAGAATGGCATCGGAAAAATTTTAATGCAAGAAATGGAAAAAATAGCTAAAGAAAATAATTGTTCTTCGATTGAATTAAATGTTTGAGCCTTCAATGATGAAACCATTAAGTTTTATGAAGGAATTGGAATGAGTGTAAAGACTATGATGCTTGAAAAAAATTAAATAAACATGAAAAAATATTGACACAGTGAATAATATATAATATATTGGTATTGTAAGTTATTCAATGAAAGGAGTGTGATTAAGATGAAGAATTTACAAATAATTAAAAATTGTAATGCAGAATTAATCACACTTTTGTCTATTTAATATATTTAAATATCATTTTTGGTTTAGATGAAATTCTGCATTACGCAGAATTTTTTTGAAAATGGAGGAAAAATGGTATACAAATTAAATATTAATGATAGAGCCGCCTTAGCTATCAAAAACAAAACTAAAAAAATTGAAATTAGGGCAAATAAAGATGAAAAAATAGATTATGGTAAGATAAAAATAAATGATATCATAGAATTTACAAGTAAAAATTTAGGTGTTTTTTATGCAGAAGTAAAAGAAGTAAATTATTATAAAACGCTTGAAGAATTATTAACTTTAGAAGGAACTAGATATACAACATCAAGTACAAATGATTATGATGAAGCAATTAAAAATGTTTATAAATTGGATGGCTATAAAGATGCAATAAAAAAATCAGGAGTTTATGCAATTCATATTGAATATTTGTATAGTGAAGATACTATTTGGGATGAACTTTATGAAAAAGCTAAAAATGTAAGAGATAGTAGAGAAGTTTCGGGAATGATTAGTGCCGGAGGAGTTGGAGCAGCAATTCTTACTAAAAATCATCATATTTATACCGGAGTATGTATCGATACCTCTTGTTCACTTGGAATGTGTGCAGAAAGAAATGCTATTGCTAATATGATAACAAATGGTGAAAATGAAATTTTAAAATTGGTTTGTATTGATTCACGCGGAGAAGTAGGATCTCCTTGTGGAGCATGTCGAGAATATTTAATGCAACTTTCTAAAAATAGTAAAAATATAGAAATACTTATGAATGAAAAAACTAAAAAAATTGTTAAGTTAAAGGAATTAATCCCTGATTGGTGGGGTTATAATAGGTTCATATGAAGAATATTAAATTAGTAATTCCAAAGAAGAATGAATATTTTTATAAAGAAAAATTAGAAAGTGATGCAAAAACAATGAGTTATAATGCTGGGTATGAGGTAACATATAGTGGTTATGATTATAAAACCGGTTGTATAGAGTTTAATAAAGAAAATTGGTTTAAGATATTAAGTGATGATAAAAGATATTTTGCTTATATAAAAGATTGTGATATTAATGAGTATATTGGATATGTAAATTATCAATATAATGAAAATGAAGATATTTATGAATGTGGAATTTTGATTGAATCTAAATATAGAAGTAAAGGATATGCAAAAGATGCATTGAAGTTATTAATTCGTGAAGCAAATAAGAATGGAATAAAATATTTATATGATAATTTTGAAAAAGAAAGAGAACATACTTTAGAATTATTTTTGAAGTTGGGCTTTGAAATTTACAAAGAAACAAAATGGAAAAAATTTGCTAAAGAAGTTGATGGTATTACCGTAAGAATAAATACAAATAAAGCATTACCAGATATAACAAAAATAAATAATATTTATGATGTAATAGACTTTATGAAAAATAATATAAGATATGGATGGCTTGATATAAATGGTGAAGAACATATTGGCAATATGAAAAATTTTAGAAAATTATATAGAACTATGTCTATTGATGATATCTTATCTTATGGAATTGGAACCTGTATTGAACAAGCTAATTTAATACATTATTTACTAAATAAAATTAATATATGTAATAAAATGTTTGTTACAAGAATTTATGAACCAGACGACTTTAATGATTTAGATAAAGAAGAACATATGCACGCTTTTATATTATGTTTTATTAATGATAAAGTTTATCATATAGAACATGCAAATTGGTATAATATCGGAATATATGAGTATGAAAGTGAAAATGTTGCAAAAGAAAAGATAAATAAGTATTATATTGAACTTTCTGAAGGTATTCCTAGACCTTTAACAGAAATTTATAATATAGAAAGTGGGTTGTCTTTTAAAGATTTTAATAAGTATGTAAATAGTTTAAAAATGGAGAAAATATGAAAATAATAGAATATGAAGAAAAATATCTTAATGATGTAAAAAAATTATTAGTAGAGTTAGAAGAGTATATTTTAACAATTGATGAAGATGAGTTAGATCATTTGCATCCAGAATATAAAGATAAAATGGCATTATTAGATTTAGAAGAAGTAAATGAAAATAATGGTAAATGTTTTTTAGCTATTGAAGATGAAAAAGTAATTGGCTTAATAATGGGAGCAGTTAGAAAATATGATGAGTATGATTATTTGGATTATAAATGTCCAAAATGTGGAGTAGTAACTGAACTTGTTGTTGCTAAAGAAATAAGAGGTAAAGGTGTAGGTAAGAAGTTAATGCAAGAAATGGAAAAATATTTTAAGAGTATTGGATGTGAATATATTAGTATTGAAGTATTTGCTTATAATAAAAATGCTATTAGATTTTATGAATCCGAAGGATATCATACAAGAGGTTTAATGGATATAAAGAAAATATGAGGTTAATATGTTAGATAATTATAAATGTATTATAGCAAATAAAAACCAAATTATAGAAAAATGGGACGAAGAGATAAAAAGACATAATTATTCTGAAGAATGGAAAATATATAAAGAACATTCTTTAAGTAATATGGATACTAGAATTGTTTATATGGGAATACTTGATGGGAAAATTATTACTGAAGCCACTGCGATTGTATCTAGTAAAGATACTTGTATGGAAAATAAAGATGATTTGGTTGATAATGGTAAAGCTTATTTGTCAGCATTTAGAACAAATAAAGAATATGAAAATCAGGGATATTTTTCTAAACTATATAAGTTTATGGAAAATGATTTAAAGAGTAAAGGCTTTAAGTCTTTAACTCTAGGAGTTGAGCCAAAAGAGGTTAGAAATATACAAATATACTTTAATTGGGGATTTACTAAATATATTAAAACTGGTTATTATAGATATGCTGATGGTGAAATAGTAGTAGTAAATTACTATGAGAAAGAATTTAATTAGTGATTTTTAGTTAATTGTTTGATACAATTAACTAAAAAATATATTAATATATTTTGAAGAAGGAAGAATTTAATTATGATTAAAGTTATTGCATTTGATTTAGTTGGAGTTTTGGTTAATGAAAGAGATATTGTTTTATCAAGTGAAGAAGAAAAATTAGAAAGATTATTTGGACCTAATTTAAGCGATGATGATTATCTTAAGAAAGCAAAAGAAATTGTTTGTGATGGAAAAAATATAGTAAATACTACAGAAGTTTTAATTAATAAATTATATAAAGTTAAGGATAAAGATATATTTAAAAAGATAAAAAAAATAAATAGCAAGGTAAAAGTTGTTATTGCTACTAATCATGTATCTTTTGTAAAAGATTTTATTAATAGTCATTTTGATATAAACTATTTGGATGATTTAATTATATCTGCTGAGATAAATAGAATAAAACCTAATTTAGATTTTTATGAGTTTATATTAAATAAATATAAAATAAATGCCACAGAATTATTATTTTTAGATGATAATATTGAAAATGTAAATGGTGCAAATGTATTAGGTATAAAAACAATTAGGGTAGAAAAATCTATTAATATGATAGATGAAATAAAATCATATTTAAATATGTGAGAATTGAGATGAAAATGAAAAAGCTGGTTATAAATAAAAATAATCTTGAACTAAAAGATATAAATGAATTTGTTTATAGACCTAGAGCTGTGATGATTAATTCTAATCACGAGATTTTACTAGGATTTTGTAATAATACATATCAATTTCCAGGTGGTTTTTTAGAAGATAATGAAACGTTGATTGAAGGACTAAAAAGAGAAATACTAGAAGAAACAGGAATTATATTAGACGATAAGGAAATTATAAAGTTACTTAAATAAAGATTATCCCCAAAAAGGCATTAATAGGTTAACTGAATTTATTTATTATTATGTTCTAACAGATAAAAAAGTAAATTTAAACAATACCAATTATGATGAATGGGAACAAGATAATAATTTTAAGCTAGAATATATTCCTATTGATGAATTTAAAAAAGTATTAAATAAAACAAAAAATGATAATCAATTGAATGAAATGATTTATAAAGATATGATGAAAGTTTTTAGTATAATAAAAAAAGAATTGTAAAGAGTGGTGATATAGATGAAAAAAATATATTTATTAAGTGGTCCAGGTACAACCAAAGGTTTTTCAAATGTAGTTTCTAACGAATTACAAAAAGATTTAAAAGATGTAAAAACTATATCATTTATTGCTTCTTCTCCAAAAGATCATGAGAAAAACATTAATTTTGTTTATGGTAATGAAAAAATAACAGGGATGATTAACCATTTGAAAAATTTTGCAAGTTTTGAACAAGTAAGTATAGTTGATGATGAAAATAAATATTTAGACATTAATACTGATGTTATTTATTTACTTGGTGGTAATTATGAAAAACAATTAAGCTTCATTAAAGAAAATAAATTTGATGAGATACTTAAAAATTATAATGGTATTTTGCTTTGTACAAGTTGTGGTGCAATGAATATTGCAGAATATGGTTATTATTCTAAAGATGAAGATATTGAAGAAAGTTTCTTTTATAAAGGACTAGGTTTTACTAATATTACAATTGATCCACATTTTGAAATAAAAAATGAAATTCAAGTTGAGGAAGCTAAAAAAATGTCGTTTAAACATGCTATTTATGGCATTCCAAATTCATCTTGTATAAGAATAAATAACAATAATGTTGAAATGATTGGTAAAGTTTATGAATTTAATAATGGCAAAATGATTGAACATAATTAAATATTATGATCAGTTATAGAAAGGATAGAAAGCATGATTAAATATAGTGATGAAGAAGGTTTTATTAGACCTCATGGAATAAAATATAGAGAAAATCAAGATAAAAATATTAAACTTCCTAAAGTGGCTGTTGGAGTATTTTCAAGACATCTATTTGAAGATGTAATAGAAAAGTTTAGTTCTCTAGAAGTAGGGTATATGTCAAGTGCCAATATGGAAAGAAATGTTTATATAATTAAGTATAAAGATGTTGAAATAACATTCTTTATGGCTGGTGTAAGTGGTCCGTGGATAGCTGGTGACATCGAAGAGTTGTATGCTGCTGGGGTAGAAAAAGTTATTATCTTTGGAAATTGTGGCGTACTTGATACAAATATCGAAGATTGTAGTATCATTATCCCAACACTTGGATATAGAGATGAAGGAACAAGTTATCATTACGCTCCAGAAAGTGAAACAATAGAAATTAATCCTGACTATAAAGAAGAGTTTATTGAAATATTAAAAGTGTTTGATTTTGACTATACAAAGGGAGCTACTTGGACTACAGATGCTTTTTATAGAGAAACTAAAGATAAGATTAAATATTATAAAGATAATGGAGTAGTTTGTGTAGAAATGGAAGGTACAGTCATTGCTGCAGTTTGTAAAAGATTAAATATGAAATATTTTACTTTCTATTATGCTGGAGATAATTTAGATGGGACTGTCTGGGATAAAAGAAGTTTAAATGGATTAGTAAATATAGATAGGAAGAAAGAAGTATTGTTATTAGCATTAGAGCTTGCTTTAGTAATAAATGAATAGAATAATTATGCTTTTTTCAATAAAAATATTAAATTTCGCAAAAATATATTGACATTAGCAAAAATAAGAGTAAAATGGTATTTAAATTTATTTGAAGGAGAGCATATGAGTTTAATTGAAAATTATCACAATTTAGATATTAAAATAAAAAAACACAATTGCTGTGTTTATTGCTCATGCTGTTTTTCTGTGATTTGTGATGAAAAAATCGGTGATTAAAAACAAGTTTGTTTTTGACACCGGTTTTTTTGTATATATGGAGGTGAAAACTTGAATATTACATTAGAGTCATTAATTTCAAAAGTTAATGAATATGAACCAACAAAAGCTGATGTTGTTAAAAAGGCTTATGAATATGCAAAAATATTGCATGAAGGGCAATATAGGCAAAGTGGGGAACCTTATATAATTCATCCTTTAAATGTTGCTTATATTTTAGCGGAAATGCACGCTGATATTGATACTGTGTGTGCTGGTTTACTTCACGATACACTTGAAGATACTCATGTTACAAAAGAAGATATATCACATGATTTTAATCAAACAGTTGCAACATTAGTTGATGGAGTTACAAAAATCTCTAAAATGAATTTTTCTTCAAAGCAGGATCAAAACAATGCTAATACAAGAAAAATAATAACTGGCATAACTGAAGATGTAAGAATTATTATAATTAAGCTTGCAGATAGGCTTCATAATATGAGAACATTAGGTTTTAAATCAGAATTTAAACAAAAAGAAAATTCTTTGGAAACTATGGATATATTTGTTCCTTTAGCTTATTATATTGGAGCTTATAGAATAAAATCCGAGTTAGAGGATTTATCACTTCAGTATTTGATGCCTGATAATTATAAAAGAATAGCAGAACAAAAAGAAAAAATTGAAGTAGATAATAAAGCTTGCTTACAGGAAATGCTTTTAAAAATTAAAGAATTATTAGAAAGTAAAGAAGTACCAAATGAGATAAAGGTTAGAACTAAAAATATTTATGGTATTTATAAAAAAATAGCTGCAGGACAAAAATTGTGTGATATTCATGATTTATTAGCCTTAAAGATTATGGTAGAAGAAGTTGATGAATGTTATAAAGTTTTAGGACTAGTTCATAGTAAGTATCATCCAATAAATGATAAATTTAAAGATTTTATTTGTAACCCAAAGACAAATATGTATCAAAGTTTACATACAACTGTGTTTGGCCCCGAGGATAGATTAGTACAAACACAGATAAGAACTTTTGATATGGATAAAGTAGATTCTTTTGGACTTACAGCTTATTGGGATATTAAAAAAGGAAATGTCAGAGATAGAATGCAAGATGATTTAAAAAGTAAATATCAATTTTTTAAATCATTGGTGGAAATTAATTCAATGTTTGGAGACAATCAAGAATTTGTAACTAGAGTTAAACAGGAATTATTTTCTGATAAAGTTTATGTTTATACACCAAAAGGTGATATAATAGAGTTGCCAAAAGGTTCTACGCCGATTGATTTTGCATATAAAATTCATACGGATGTTGGAAATACAATGGTGTGTGCATTTGTTAATGATGAGTGCGTTCCAGTTGATTATGTACTTAAGAATAAAGATAGAGTTAGAATTGTAACTGATGATTTATCTTTTGGTCCTAGAGAAGATTGGATAGATAAGGCACATACTAGTCTAGCAAGAAAAAAGATTAAAGAATTTAAGCATTGAAAGGAAATATGTATTATGGAACACTTTAAAATAGATGAATTACAACAAATATTTTTTAATTATTTTACTAATAAATGTGGTTATGTGAAGATAAAAGGGGCTTCTTTAGTTCCGAGTAGTGATAATTCAGTGTTATTTACTCCAGCGGGTATGCATCCATTAATTCCATATCTAACTGGTATAGAAAAACATCCTGAAGGTAATAAACTAGTAAATATTCAAAATGTTGTTAGGACAGGAGCCATTAACAGGGTTGGAAATGATTCTTTTTTAACTTTTTTTGAATTGTTTGGATTATGGGTTATTGGGGAATGTAATAAACAAGATATTCTTTATGATGTTTGGAAATTTTTAACTGAGACCCTCAAAATTCCTCAAGAAAGACTATACATGACATATTTTGAAGGCAATGATATACATGGTAAAGATATAAATACAGTAAACTTATGGAAGAACATTGGAATAAAAGAAAATCATTTATGTTCTACAGTAAGTAATTGGAAAGGCCCATATTCATATGAAAAAATTTGCGGACCTAATACAAGAATATTTTATGATACAGGAAAAGAAAAATGTTCTCATGAATGTACTGTAACATGTAATTGTGGTAAATATGTCGAATTATGGGATGTAGTATTTTTTGATTATAATTATAAGAATGAAAGATTAGAAAAATCTTCTTCTCCATGTGTAGATATGGGAGCAGGAGTAGAAAGATTAGCTGCATTAATACAAGGTGTAGATACCATCTATGAGACAGATAAGATGAATATTATAGTAAATATGGTTAAATCACAAGTAGATGATAGGAATAAGTTATCAGATATAAATAATATTAAAAAATGTAGAATAATTGCAGATCATTTGCGTTGTGTGTGTTTTATTATTGGAGATGAAATATCTACAGTGCCATCAAATAAGGGAAGAGGTTATGTTTTAAGAAAAATTTTAAGAAGAACGATTAATCTTACTAATCAATTAGGAATAACATTTGATTCGTTTATGTTTCTTATTAATAAAATAATTGATATATATAAAAAAACTAATCCAATCTTAGAATCAAAAAGAGAGTTCATAATGAATGAAATTCATAATGAATATGATTTGTACAAAACTACAATTAATACAAATTTAATAAAAATAGTAAAAGAATTAAGATATAAAGAATATATAACTAATGAAGAAATAGAAATTCTTTTTGATAGATATGGAGTACCTGTGGATATTATAAAGGATATAGTTATAAAAAATAAAGTATTAGTGAGGAAATAAAATATGAAATTAGAAGAAATAGATTTATATGTAACAAATAAGTGTAATTTAAAATGTAAGTTTTGTAGTGTTAAAGCGGGAAGTTATGTTGATGAAATTCCACTTTCAAAAATTAAAGAAATAATTGATGAAGCGATTCAATATGGGTTACAAGATTTGCATATAACAGGAGGAGAACCAACATTAAGAGCAGATTTAGAAGAAATAATAGAATATGCTGTATCAAAAAAATTAAATGTAAGATTAATCACCAATGGGACACTTTTACCAAAAAAAAGATTGGATAGTCTATATAACCACGGTTTAAGAAGTATTATGATAAGTTTAGACGGAAATGAAGACTATCACGATAAAGTAAGAGGCATAAAAGGATCGTTTAAAAAGGCCCTAGAAACCGTAAAATATGCTAAAGATAATGGTATGTATACAAGAGTTAATAGTGTAGCTTGGAACGATAATCGTGAAGATATTTTAAATTTATTGGAGATGTTCAATAAAATGAAAATAGATGTATATTCCATCTTTTTAGGTTCACCTTTGGGGTATGCAATTACTCAAAAAGATAATACCATTAATTCTAAAGATTGGAGAAAATATTGCGACGAAGTAAGAAAATTAGTTAGAAAAAATAAATTTTATACTAAAGTGGTAATGGAAAAAGGCTTTTTATATAGTGATGAAAATCCAGAACAAGTGTTAGGTTTAGGTGGTAGAGGAAGAGGTTGCTATAAAATTACAAATTATACGGATTTCTTATTAATTAGAAGCAACGGTGATGTATATCCATGCGTATTCTTTAGTAATGAATCTGAACCTATTGGTAATATTTATCAAAATACATTAAAAGAAATAAATGATACATTTAAAAATAATGAGCTATATAAAAAATATGGTGAATATCCGGAAAAATGTTTATCGTGTAAGAATGTCAAATACTGTCATGGTGGATGTAGAGGCTATGCAAAATTATGTAGTAACGATTGGTTTGATAAAGATCCTAGATGTAATGATGATACAATTGGTAAGTCAGTTCCTCTTTGTCCAATAGTAAAATTAAATATTAATAGCAATATGATCGGCGGTTCATCGGAACAAGTGTTAGAAAAATGATAAGAGGATATAAGAAAGTAAATAATAAAATAGTTGCAGAAACATACAAAAATGAGAAAAATAAGACAGCAATAGATGTTTTATACTGTGGTATTTGCGGGACAGATTATCAAAAGTATATTGGAATGAATAATGTGGAAGAATGGGGGCATGAAATACTTGGAAAAACTGATAACGACTTAGTAACTATTAGAACTACTTATCCATGTGGAAAATGTAATAATTGTAATAGTAATCATCCAGAAAAATGTAATAATTGGACACGTATAAATATGAACGGCTTTTCAGAAAGAATATTTGTTGATAGTAATTCAATAATTAAAATTGAAGACGATGAAGTAGATATAGTTTATACGCTAATAGAACCATTATATGTAGCTAATAATTTGATTAAACATACTATTCCCACAAATGATGGCATTTATACAGTAGTTGGCAATGGAACAATAGGATTACTTGCAACATTTCTAATAGTATATAAATATAATGCCGAAGTAAGAGTAGTAGGAAGAAGAAATTTGCGTAGTAAAGAAAAATTTGTCAATAAGGTTAATGCAAAGTATTATGATTTTAATAATTTAAAAGATGCTCTTACTGGAAGTAATAAAGTAATAATTACTAGTCCATACAATACTATTCCTAAAGTATTACAAGAAGTAGATAGCTATTCAAATATAACATTCAATGGTATAAGTAAAGAAACAAAAATCGAATTAGAAATGGATAAATGGCATTTTAAAAACTTGTGTATTTGGCCATCTTTCCCACATCCCCAAAGTGATTTTAAGGAAGAAATAAGTATTATAAAAAATAATAAAGATTTATTAAGAACCATTATTACTGGTGTGTATAATTTAGATTATATAGAAGAGGCATTTAAATCACTTAATGATAAATCACAAGATAATATTAAAGTATTAATTAAATGTAAGGAGGAATATAAATGAAAAAATGGGTTATTGGTTGGGGTGTAGTTTCATCCTGCAATATGAACTGTAAATTTTGTTATAGTCGTAGCAAAAGAAATGAACAAAAAGATATAGATCCTAAATATTGGTACAGTTTCATAGATAAAAACGCCGATTTGATAGAAAGTATTAATTATGGAACAGGAGAAAATTCTATATCAAATGATTGGTGGAATCTTATTGACTATATAAGAACTAATCATCCTAATATAGTTCAATCTGTAACTACAAACGGATACATTAGTGAGGTTGTTAAACGAGATGAAAGGAAAAAAGATATATTTTTAAGATCAATAGATGAAGTGGATGTATCTTTAGACTATACTAAAGAAGATGAGCACAATAGATTTAGAGGACAAAAAAAAGCTTACAATTGGGCAATGAATATGTTAAAACTATGTCATGAAAATAACAAGAGATTAACAATAGTTTCTTTAGGAAGTGATTTAGTGGTTACAAAAGAGAATATGGAAGGATTATTTGATATTGCTGAAAAATATGGTGCGATGCTTAGAATGAATATTTATAGGCCAACTAATGGTATAGATGATTTTTCTAAACAATTTATGCTATCAAAAGAAAGATTAGTAGATTTCTTAAAATGGGTAAACGATAACTATGGAATACTAGCTTTAGATGATGCTTTATTATCTGCAATAATATTAGGGAAAAAGAATAGTGATCCATCAGGTGTTAATAGTCTTAGAATTTTACCAAATGGTGATATTACTCCATCAACATATCTTATCCAAGATGATTTTATTGTAGGTAATTTGAAAGATGATGTAGATTTAAATGAAATAAAAAGATTAAAAGATAATAAGCTTGATCGTATTGTGGAAAATGTTATTCCTGAAGAATGTAAGAGTTGTAAATATGTTTCAATGTGTAAAGGCGGAGTAGTGGATAGAAGATATTTATGGAATGGAAATTTAAATAAAAGAGATCCATACTGCTTTGCAGATAATCCTGTACTTATGCATAAACTGGAAAATATTACTTTAAGCAATGAAAAATTTGAGTCTGTACATGATGGCTACTTGCCTACAATGTTCTTTAAGAGTAAGAGAAAGGTGAAATAGTATGGCAAAATATGATTCAATGTTAATAGGTTATGCAGTTAATCAAAAATCTGGAGGCTATGATGGTAAAGAATATTCATTTTTAGATACTTCAGATGCGAAGTATTTATACAATAATTGTTTTTTAGATACATATTGTGTAGAACCAATGGCTTTTGAACAATTAGCTGCGGAAGCCGAAGCAAAAGGTTTTTCTGTGGATGTGAAAGATGGATTGATATTAGGCTATACAAAAGAACAATTAATAGATGTTTTAAAAGATACTGATTGTCTTCTATATGGATTTAGTATATATGAATCTACGGAAAGTGATTTGTTTGATGTTATTACATGGTTAAAAAAAATAAAGCCAAATGCCAAGATATATGTAGGAGGACCTTACGCAACAATTGCAATTGAGCACATATTAAATAGTTGCTCTGCGATTGATTATGTAATGGTTGGTGATGGGGATGAGTCATTTCCACAATTAATTGATTGTATTAAAAATAATAAGAATATTAAAGATGTTGTAAATTTATACTATCATGATGTTAATGGAAATATTGTTTCAAATGAGGTGAGATGCGTTGATTTAAATAACCTTCATCACCCTAAAAGAATATACACGGATTTCATAGAAAAAAAAGGATATGCATATAGTTTAAGTTCAGCTCGCGGATGTGGATATGCAAATTGTTCATTTTGTTATTTGAAAGAATATCAAAAAGTTGGAAATCAACCTAAATTCAGATATAAAAGTCCAGAATATGTAGCAGATGAAATTGAAAAACTAATTGATAAATATGATATTGATAGATTATCATTTACTGATGAAGACTTTTTTGGCGATAGAGCGGGTGTAGAACGTGCATTGGAATTATTTAAGATATTAATAGATAGAAATATAAAAATTAATTTGCATGCTAATGCAAGAGCAAAAACAGTTATGTGGTTAGCAAGAAATAATTATTTAGATTTATGTTCTCAAGCTGGAATTAAATATATGTATGTTGGATTAGAATCATATAATGATAAATCTTTAAAATTATTTGATAAAGGTATTACAACGAATGATATAGATTTTGTAGTAGATGAATTAGCTAAACATAAAATAAGGATTAATCCAGGATTGATTACATTTGATCCTACTCTAACGTTGGACAATGTTAAGGATAATATAGAGTTATATAAGAGAATTAACTATTATGATGCTTTTATATTTACAAGGAGATTAGTATTATATCCCAATGCTAGTTCTAAAATACAAGAATTATTTAAAAATGAATACTATTTTCAACATGAAGATGTTGGCAAATTATTTGATGCTATGGTAAAATATAGAGATAGTGTATTTCCATATTTTATTCAACTAAATAAAGAAATCGCAACTGATAAAGCAGTTGAGCACATTCAAAATCTTCATTTTAGTAGTTTTGATGAAATATACCAAGCTATAAAAGAAGGTCATCCAAATTATGGGGAAATAGTAGATGATAACATTGAAAAAACTAATACTTATGTTAGGCGTCTACTAAAGAAGTTATAGAGAAATTTAAAGGAGGAAAAAATGAGATTATATTTAAATGGTGGGGGTTGTGGTAAACAAACATTACTAACATATGAAGAAATAAATAAAATTATTAATCATAATAAACCGGTATTATATATACCACTTGCTATGGATGAAGAAGAACATCCATATGATAGTTGTTACGAGTGGATTAAAGAAGAAATATCTAGTATAGATGTTCCAAGTATTGAAATGGTAAGATCATTTGAAGAGTTAGAAAAAAAGAATTTAGATGATTATTCTTTAATATACATTGGGGGAGGAAATACTTATAAACTATTAAATGGTATTAAGACAACAAAATCCTATGATAAATTAAAGAATTACATATTAAATGATGGAATAGTATATGGTAGTTCTGCCGGGACAGTTATCTTTGGAAAAAGTATAGATATTATAGAAGTAATGGATAAAAATGAAATTAATTTAACTGATACAAAAGGATTTAATTGTTTAAATAATATTTCTGTATTTGTTCATTATACTAACTATAAATCTAGACTTTCCGAAGAAGAAAATAAAAAACTAACTGAAAAATATACCAATTTTATTACTGAATACACTAGTAGTAATGAGAAGGTAATAGCAATTCCAGAGGAAGATACTATTTTCTTTGATGGTAAAAGTATAAGAGTAATAGGAGAATTACCATATTATATTTTTGAAAATGGAAAAATGGAAAAAATTTCATTAAAATAATATTCAATGCGATAGTATGGGTAAAACCTGGAATTCATGATAATGAATTGATAAGAGGATTATAAAGTCCTTTTTATATAGCCACAATCATCATGTTTAACTTGTTTAACGTTTCATTAAATCAAAAAAGTAAAGAACGTAAATTATTTGTTCTGAAGTGATAAAGTAAAAGTAGACACATAAAAAGAATGTGATCTACTTTTCTTTTGTTATAATTAAATTAAGGAG
>CAKOHI010000010.1 GCA_934085585.1 uncultured Bacilli bacterium | reverse complement strand
AACCCCAATTCAGTATAAAACTGAACTAGGGTTCTAAAAATTCTTTTTTAGTGTCTACTTTTTGTTGACTAATTCACAGAAAAGTAAACTGAATTCTTTTTAAAAATTATTTTAATTTAAAAAGAAAAAAGCGGTGATAAATGAGCAAAGGAGAATGAATGAATTATTTAAAGGAAGCAAATGAATATATAAAAAAGTAGAAATAGGAAAGTCCATTAGAGAAACAAATGCTAATAGAGAATTGGTAGAATGTTACTGGAATGTAGGAAGATTAATAGTTGAAGCACAAGGAGGAAAAGAAAAAGCTAAATATGGAAATGAATTGTTAAAAAAATGGGCAGAAAAGCTGACAAAAGAATATGGAAAAGGTTATGATTATAGTAATTTGGCAAGATTTCGTAGATTTTATTTGTGTTTTCCAATATTGGGCCCACTGGGCCCAATATTGAACTGGACTATTTTGAGGAAAATTATATCAATAAAAGATGAAAATAAAAGAAATTATTATATTAATTTATGTATAGAAAATCATTTATCAAAAAGAGAATTAGAAAGAGAAATGAAAAATAATTCATATGAAAGATTAGAACATAAATCTGATAAAATAGATATTAAAGTTCCTTCAATTGTACCAACAATAACAGATAATTTTAAAAATCCAATTCTGTTAGAATTAAAGAATAAAGAAATAAAGTCAGAGAGTGATTTAGAAAAGTTAATTTATTCACAGCTTAATTATGTGTTTTTGCAATTAGGAAATGGTTTTACTTGGGTAGGTAATCAATATAAAGTAAGTGATGGAAATAAAAATTATTTTATAGATATGTTGCTTTATAATATTAAATATAATTGTTATGTTGTAGTAGAAATAAAGTGCAGAAAGTTAAAAAAAGAAGATAAAGGGCAAGTAGAATTTTATATAAATTTAGTTGATAATTTTGTTAGAGGACCAATTAATCCAACAATTGGGATAATAATTACTAAAGAATAGGACAAGTTTGTAGCAAATTTTGTAAGAAATGAAAAAATTATACCGCTTACATATGAATTTGTAAAATGAAGGTGGAACTATGGATTATTTTAATGAAATAAAGAATTATGTAAAAAAGTAGAAATAGGAAAATTCATTAGAGAAACAAACGTTAATAGATAATTAGTAGAATGTTATTAATGGTATCTAGTTTAAAAGGTAATGAATAGAAAGTTGTTGGTTAAATCTGACAACTTTTTTTGTGGCTAAAATTTTACTTGATTATCATATTTTTCTTGACATTTCTATCATTTTGTATTATTATCTATTGGTATTTATGCGAAAAAAGGGTGAAGTTTTATGGATAAGATAATAAATATTGCTGTAGTTGCACATGTTGATGCTGGTAAATCTACTTTAGTTGATGGATTATTAAGACAAAGTGGGGTTTTTAGAGCAAATGAAGAATTAGTTGATTGTGTTATGGATAGTGGAGACCTTGAAAAAGAAAGAGGTATTACTATTACAGCTAAAAACTGTGCTATTAAGTATAAGGATTATAAAATTAATATAGTTGATACTCCGGGTCATGCTGATTTTTCTAGTGAAATTGAAAGAGTTATCAAGACTGTTGATACAGTTATTTTACTTGTGGATTCTGCAGAAGGACCAATGCCTCAGACTAGATTTGTGTTAAAAGAAGCATTACAAAATAATTTAAAACCAATTTTATTTATTAATAAGATTGATAAGAAAGACCAAAGAGCAGAAGAAGTTGTTGATATGACATTTAATTTATTTATGGAATTAGGGGCAACTGATGAACAACTTGATTTTCCAATTCTTTATGGTAGTGCTAGAAGTGGTTATGCTATTTATAATATGGGTGATGAAGGTAAAGATTTAACGCCATTATTTGAAACTATTGTAAATAATACTAAAGTGTTTGAAGGTAATGAAAATGATGCGTTACAATTACAAGTATGTCAACTTGCATATGATGATTATATTGGAAGACTTGGTATTGGTAGAATTAATAAAGGTAAAATAAAAAGTGGTGAAACTGTATCTTTAGCAACTAATGATGGAAAAGTTGAATCTTTTCGTGTTACTAAACTATTTGTTAATGAAGGTATTAAAAGAGTTGAAGTTCCTGTTGCATACTACGGTGATATTGTAACTGTTGCTGGATGCAGTGATGTTTCTATTGGAGATACAATTTGTGAAAAAGATAAAATTAATCCACTTCCTAAAATTGTGATTGAAGAACCAACATTATCAATGAATTTCTTGGTTAATAATTCTCCGTTTGCTGGTCAAAGTGGTAAATTCTTAACAAGTAGACATTTAAAAGAAAGATTAGAAAAAGAACTTGAAACTAATGTGGGATTAAAAGTTGAACAATTAGAAGGTGCAGATGGTTTTAAAGTTAGTGGTCGTGGAGAATTACATTTATCTATCTTACTTGAAAATATGAGAAGAGAAGGTTATGAATTATCTGTTTCTAAACCTGAAGTTATTTTTAAAGAAGTTGATGGTAAACGTGAAGAACCATATGAAAAAGTTATTGTTAATGTACCAAATGAATATTCTGGAACTGTAATTAATTCATTAAATGAAAGAAAAGGTATTATGCAAAGTGTTACACCAGGTGAAGTTGGTTATACAAGATGCGAATATTTAGTTCCAACAAGAGGATTAATTGGTTATCGTGGTTCGTTTATTACTGAAACAAAAGGCGAAGGTATCATGGTTCGTTCATTTGATTCTTATGGGCCTTATGCTGGAGTTATTAATGGACGTAAAAATGGTGTTTTAGTTTCAATGGTTAATGGTACAACTTTTGGATATTCATTATTTAATTTAAGTAGTAGAGGTACAATGATAGTAGATCCATCTACCGATGTATATGTTGGTATGATTGTGGGTATCGCTAATAAAGAAGGAGATTTAGATGTTAATCCTTGTAAGAATAAGGAATTAACAAATACAAGAAGTGCTCATGCAGATGAAGCAATAGTTTTAAATAAAGCAAAGAAATTTACTTTAGAAGAAGCATTAGAATTTATTGAAGATGATGAATATATTGAAATAACTCCGACAGAAATAAGACTTAGAAAGAAATATTTAGATCCAAAAGAAAGATATAGAAGAGCTCGTTAATTTGCGACTCTTTTTTTGTGATTTTTCCATGGAAATTTTTAATTTTTCCTTTGATTTTCGTAAAAATTATGGTATAATTTATTTATCAGTTTTAAGTGGGCAGAAAATCCCACTTTTATTATTAGTTATGGAGGTGTTTATGAAACTAGTTTTAGATAAACTTAAAATTGATTTACAAAAAAGATTAGATAGTGAGGAAATAATAGTTGATGATGTAACGTTTGAAGAAAAAGGAAAATATCATTTTTTAACAGTTACTTTAGATAAAATCGGAGGAATAGATTTAGAAACTATTGTTGATGCAACAAAAATTGTAAATGAAGTAGTGGATGAGGCCAATATAACTGATGATAGTTATATACTAGATGTAGTAAGTAAGGAAAGAGGAGAGTAAAATGAATGGTAAAGAATTAATTAAAGCGTTAAATACTATTGTAGAAGAAAAAAATATAAGTGCTGATATAATATTTGAGGCATTGACATTGGCACTTCAAACAGCATATAAGAAGAACTTTAATTCAAAAACTAATGTTAGAGTAGATATTAATCGTGAAACTGGAGATATTAAAGTTTATTCTTATTATGTAGTTGTACCCGAAATTGATGAAGGTAGTACGGTAGAAGATGAAGAAGGTAATATTACTAAAGTAGAACCTGAAGTAAATAGGGATGCTCAAATATTACTTGAAGATGCTATTAAAAAGGTACCAACTATAAAAGTGGGAGAAACTATTGAAGAAGAAGTAACACCTAAAGATTTTGGAAGAGTTGCAGCTGGTACTGCTAAACAAGTAGTTATGCAAAAAATAAGAGAAGCAGAAAAAAATAGTGTTATTGAAGAATTTGCTGATAAACAAGATGAATTAATGGTTGGTATGGTTGCAATGGAAGACCAAAATAATTATTATATTGATCTAGGTAGAACTAGAGGAATACTACCTAAAAAAGAAACTATTCCTGGAGAACAAATAGTAATGGGATCAAGTATTAAAGTTTATGTAAGTAAAGTTGAAAGTGGACCAAAAGGACCTATCATTAAATTATCTAGAAAAAATTATGGATTTGTTAAAAGATTATTTGAACATGAAATACCTGAAGTTGCAAATGGTACAATAATTATTACTCAAGTTGTTAGAGAAGCAGGTATTCGTACAAAAGTAGCTTTATATTCAACAAATGATAGAATAGATGCAATTGGTTCTTGTATCGGAGAAAGAGGTTCAAGAATTGCTGGTATCTTAAAAGAACTAAAGGGTGAAAAAGTAGATTTAGTTTTATATAGTGAAGATCCTGCAGAATTTATTAAAAATGCAATGACACCAGCTAAAGATGTAATTGTTTCAATACCAGATGCTGAAGAAAAAAATGCTTTAGTAATAGTTAATAATGATAATTTATCACAAGCAATTGGTAAAAAGGGAAGTAATATTAAATTAGCTAGTAAATTAACCAAATATCATTTAGAAATTAAAACAATGGAAGAAATTCAACAAGCAGGTAATAATTAATGAAGAAAATTCCCATGCGTTCATGTGTAATAACTAAAGAAAAATTACCTAAAAAAGAATTAATTAGAGTAGTTAGAACACCAGATGGTGAAGTAATTATTGATAAAGTAGGTAAATCAAATGGACGTGGAGCTTATTTAAAAAAAGATATTGAGGTTATAAAAAAAGCTAAAAGTAATAAAGTTTTAAGTAGGATATTAGAAGTTGAAATACCTGATAAGATATATGAAGAGTTAGAAGAAATAATAAATAATTAAAGAAAGGTTGTGATTAAATGAAGGTTTCAGAATATGCAAATGATGTAAATTTATCTGTGGCAGAAATATTAAAGAAATGTCATGAACTATCAATTAATGTAAGTTCTAAAGACGATTATTTAACTGATGATGATATTATTATGTTAGATAATACTATTAATTTGATATCTACGGATGATGAAATTACTTTTGAAGAAGAAGAGGATATTGAAGATAAAGTTGATGAAATAATGACTTCTTCAAGAGTAGATAAAAGTATGAAGGATAGTATTGCTAAAGAAAAATTAAAGAAAAAAGATAGTAAGCAAGAATTTAATTTGAAGAAAAAAGAAATGTATAAACATAAGAATAAACTTATGAAAAATGAAACTGATGAAAATATTGTTTTATACAAAAATGGTATGAGTGTTTCAGAATTTGCAAATGTTCTAAATGTTGGTGGAGCTGAAATAATAAAGAAATTAATGGAAAATGGTTTAATGTTAAGTTTAAATCAACCAATTGATTTTGAAAATGCCGAAATAATAGCACTTCTTTATAATAAGACTTTAAAAAGAGAAGAAACTCAAGATGTTGCAAATTTTGAAAGTTTTGAAATAATTGATAAAGAAGAAGATTTAGTAAAAAGACCTCCGATAGTAACTATTATGGGACATGTTGATCATGGTAAAACTACGTTACTTGACTATATTAGAAATACCCATGTAGTTGATAAAGAATTTGGAGGAATTACTCAACATATTGGGGCTTATCAAACTAAATATAAAGATGAACTTATAACATTTATTGATACTCCGGGACATGCTGCTTTTACAGAAATGCGTGCTAGAGGAGCATCAGTTACAGATATAGTTATAATTATTGTTGCTGCAGATGATGGTGTTAAACCACAAACTAAAGAAGCAGTTGATCATGCGTTAAGTGCAAATGTACCAATTATTGTAGCTGTTAATAAAATAGATAAACCAGATGCCAATATTGATAGAGTTTTAACAGAAATGGCTGAAATTGGTATTACACCGGAAGCCTGGGGAGGAGATATTCCATTTATAAATATATCTGCCCATACTGGAGAAGGAATAGAATTATTACTTGAAACTATTCTTACAATTGCTGAAGTTAATGAACTTAAAGCTAATCCAAACCGTTATGCAGTTGGAGCTGTTATTGAATCTAGAGTTGATAAAAATGTTGGTGGTATTGCCTCATTCTTAATTCAAAATGGAACATTAAGACTTGGAGACCCAATAGTTGTTGGTACAAGTTATGCAAAGGTAAGAACAATGAAAAATGACCGTGGAGAATCAATTGTTGAAGCTGGGCCATCTACACCGGTAGAAATTACTGGTTTAACAGAAAATCCCTCTGCTGGGGATAAATTTATGGCTTTCGAAACAGAAGCAGAAGCAAAAAATGTGGCAGAAAAACGTAAAGATGCTGCAAAAATGAATGATGGAAAAGATAGAAAAGTTTCATTAGATGATTTATTTGCATCAGTTGATGCTGGTAATAAGGAAATAAATGTTGTATTAAAAGCAGACGTTCGTGGATCAGAAGAAGCTGTTAAAAACGCTTTAGAAAAAATTAAAGAAAAAGATGTATCTGTTAAAGTTATCAGAAGTGGTATTGGTGCTATAAGTGAATCAGATGTTGTACTTGCTAGTGCATCAAATGCTATTATTATTGGGTTTAATGTAGTTGCATCAAATAATGCAAAAGATATTGCAAAAGATAATAATATAGATATTAGATTATATACAATTATATATAAATTAGTTGAAGATATTGAAGCAGCAATTAATGGTATGTTAGATCCTGAATATGAAGAAAAAGTATTGGGTTCTGCTGAAGTTCGTAAAATATTTAAATTCTCTAAAATTGGTAATATTGCTGGTTCTTATGTTACAAGTGGTGTTGTTAAAAATGGAGCAATGGCTCGGGTTATTCGTGATGGCGTAGTTATTGCTAGTGATGAAGTTATAGCATCATTACAAAGAGAAAAAGATACAGTTAAAGAAGTTAAGAAAGGCTTTGAATGTGGTATTACTTTAGAAAAATTTAATGATTTTAAAGAAGGAGATACCATTGAAGCTTATGAAATGGTTGAGGTAAAACATGCCTAAATATAAGATTGCAAGAATAGCTAGTGATATTCAAAGATATCTTGGTGATATTATAATAAATGATGTAAATGATGAAATTCTTAAAAGTATAACTATAACTGGTTGTGATGTAACAAATGATTTAAGCTTTTGTAAAGTTTATTTTACATCTATACTAGATATGGAGCAAAAAACATTAGAAAAAGAAGTAAATGAAGCATCTTCATTTTTAAGGGGAAAATTAAGTGAAAGACTAGAAGTGAGACATACTCCGGAGCTTAAATTTATTTATGATAAATCAATTGCTTATGGAGAAAAAATAGAAGCTATAATTGAATCAATTGAAAAGGAGTCTTAAAATGAGTATAGTAAAAAAGGTTGAGTTTAGTAAAACAATTCCTAAAATTTATGAGAGGATAGCTTTAGAAGAATATTATAAATATTATCAACAAATAAATAGAGATAAATCAATTTTTTATAGAGATGTTCATTTTGCTACCCAACAAAGTAAATTATCTGATAAAGATATGGCAGATCAATCATTATTTCATGCTATAAATACAGTAGGAAGACAAGATAAAAAATATGCTTTTGCTTTGGCTCTTGGTGAAGAAGATGAATTACAAGGTATAATGAGATATCGTTTAATTCCTGATGAAGAAATGTTTTATATTTATGATATTATTTTTACTAATTATCCAAATGGATTAGAAAAATTAGAAATTTTAAATAGTTTTTTAGCTAAATGTAATGAAGAAAAAGTTGTTTTTGAAGGATTTATACAAGATGAATCAATTACCAAATACTTTTTATCTTTAGGTTTTTCTTTTGAAAATCATGGTAAAGGTTTTGTTGCGATGAAAAAAGATTTATTGAATCGAGAAGAAAATGGACCAACTCTTTGTCGTAAATAAACCTAGATGTTTTACAAGTAGAGATGTAGTAAATAAATTAAGTAAAATATTAAAAATTAAAAAAATAGGTCATACAGGAACTCTGGATCCAATTGCAACCGGAGTTCTTGTTTGTTTAACAGGAAAATATACAAAATTAGTTAATTTATTGACATCTTTAGATAAAGAATATATTGCAGAAATTAAAGTTGGTATTAAAACTGATACTGGGGATATAACTGGTAATGTAATCGAAGTAAAAAATAAAGCTATTAGTAAAAGTGATGTAGAAAAAGTATTTGTAGAATTTCCTAAAAAATATTTGCAAACTGTTCCTAAATATTCTGCGGTTAAAATTAATGGTAAAAAACTTTATGAGTATGCAAGAGAAAACATAGAAGTTGAATTACCTAAAAGAGAAGTTAATATTTATTCATTAGAGTTAATTGAGTTTAATGAAGATATTATAAAATTTAGAACACATGTATCTAAAGGGACTTATATTAGATCATTAATCGAAGATATTTGTGATAATTTAGGTATTGTTGGTACGATGAATAGTTTGGTAAGAACAAAACAAGGAAAGTTTGATATTAGTGATGCTAAAACTTTAGAAGAAATAGAAAAGAATTCTTTAAAAGGAAAAAATATTCATGAATTTTTAGATTATCCATGTGTAAATATTAATGATAATGAAATTAAAAAAGTAGTTAATGGGGGAAAAATAAAAAATAATTATAATATTAAAGATAAAGTAATATTAATGCGTGATAATGTTGATTTAGCTATATATGAAGTTGATGGAGAAACTCTGAAGCCTTTTATAATGTTTTAGAGTTTTTTTGACGTTTGGGTGTAAAATTGTGTATAATTAGATATATAAATAAAGTTGGAAGTGGTATAATATTTATTAGGAGAGTTTATGAAAAAATTTAGATTAAGAACGTTTTATTTAAGCATTGTTACGTTTGTAATCCTTATATATATGGAAGTTATTTTTAGATTGCTTACAAATATAAATGTTTTTAGTATAAGTATTGTTTATATTTTAATATTTAATTTATTTATTACAGTCTTATTTAATCTTATTGGAAAACTTTTTGATAAAAATGTAAATAAAATATTATTTTTGATAATGTTATTTTTGGTAGGATTTTTATATAGTGTTCAATTATGTGTATTTAAAATGTTTGGATTTTATTTTGATTGGACTTTGATTGGTGCTAGTGGACAAGTAGCATCTTTTGCTGGTGATGGTGTTGATTTAGTTATTCAAAATATATTCGGAGTAACTTTATTTTTTATGCCATTTATATTATATTTAGTTTATAATAGAGTTATAGTTATTGAAAAAGGTAATTGGAAAAATAATTTAATAAAAATTGGGTTAAGTATTTTAATAGGACTTTCTTTTTTAGGGGTTATAAATATTAATAAAGATAAGGTTAATTCTCCGTATAAATTGTATTTTAATGTTAATAATATTGATTTAAATGTTAGAACATTCGGAGTTTTAAATACGTTTTTAATTGATAGTTATAGAAATGTAATTGGTTTTCAAGAAGTTTTAAATATACCTAATAAACCAAAAGATGATAAAAATAATAGTGATAAAGATAATATAAAAGAATACAAATATAATAATTTAGATATTGATTTTGATAATTTAATTAATAACGAAAATAATAAAGCAATAAAAACAATGCACGAATATTTTAACAATGAAGAAGGAACAAAACAAAATGAATATACAGATTATTTTAAAGGTAAAAATTTGATACTTTTTATGGCAGAAAGTTTTAATGAAATAGCAGTAAGAGAAGATTTAACACCGACTTTATATAAGCTTGTAAATAGTGGTTTTGTTTTTAATAATTTTTATACTCCGACGATTAGTAGTACGATTGGAGGAGAATTTCAAGAACTTACAGGGTTAGTGGCTGCATCTGGGTTCTTGGGACCTTGGAAAAGTGGAAATAATTATTTTCCATTTGGAATAGGTAAAGTTTTTAAAGATATGGATTATAATACATTTGCATATCATGATCATAGTGTTTATTTTCAAAATAGATATATATATTTGAAATCTTTAGGTTTTGATAATTTTAAGGGCTGTTTTAATGGTCTTGAAAAAAGTATTAATTGTAAAATTTGGCCTGAATCTGATGTTGAAATGATTGATGCTACGATTGATGACTATATAAATAGTGATAAACCATTCTTTACATATTATGTTACTGTAAGTGGTCATGGTGGTTATACTTTTTCATCAAGTGCAATGGCCAAGAAACATATGAATGAGGTTAAGGATTTAAATATAAGTGAAAAACCTAAAGCATATTTAGCAGCCCAAATAGAACTTGATAGAGCTTTAGAAGATTTAATAAAAAAATTAGATGAAGCTGGTAAGCTAGATGATACTGTTATTGCTTTGGTTGGGGATCATTATCCATATTATTTGAGTGTTGATGAAGTAAATGAAATAGCTGATTATGAAAAAGATGGAATTATAGAAATTAATCGAAGTAATTTTATTTTATGGAATAATAAAATGGATATTGTAACGGTTGATAAAGTAGGTAGTGAAATTGATGTTTTACCAACCTTATACAATCTATTTGGGGTAAAATATGATTCTAGATTGATAATTGGTAAAGATATTTTAAGTACAGAGCCTGGACTTGCTATATTTGGAAATAGAAGTTGGGTAAGTGATAAGGGATCTTATTTTTCACAAAAAAATAAATTTGTTCCAAAAGATAATGTAAGTGTTGATGATGATTATATAAGTTATATGAATACATTAGTAAATAATAGAATGTCAATGAGTAAGAATATTATGGCAAATGATTATTATAAGAAAGTTTTAGGTGATTAAAATGTGTGGATTTGTTGGTATAGTAAGAAAAGGACAAAATGAAGAAATAATTAAAAAGATGAATGATAGAATTAAACATCGTGGACCAGATGGTGATGGATATTACATTAATGGAGATGTTGCTTTGGGACATCGAAGATTATCTATCATAGATTTAGCCGGGGGAGATCAACCAATTTATAATGAAGATGAAAATATTGTAACTGTTTATAACGGGGAAATATATAATTATCGAGAACTTAAAGATGAGTTAAGTAAACTTGGACACAAATTTAAAACAAAGAGCGATACCGAAGTATTGGTACATGGTTATGAAGAATGGCATACTGATTTGCCTAAACATTTGCGCGGTATGTTTGCTTTTGCCATTTATGATAAAACTAAAGATGAAATATTTTTAGCTCGTGATAATTTTGGAATTAAACCTCTTTATTATGCTTATATGAATGATACTTTTATGTTTGCATCTGAAGCTAAAGCATTTTTAGATGTTCCTGAATTTGATAAAGAGTTTAATGAAAATATATTAGAAACATATTTAGAATTTAGTTTTGTACCTACGAATGAAACATTTTTTAAAGGTGTTTATAGGTTAGATGCTGGATGTAGTTTATTATATAAAAATAAAGAAATAAAAATAAATAAATATTATAAACTTGATTTTAATGAAAAAAACTTGAGTTTTGATGAAGCTGTTGAGAAAATAAGTCAAGTAATGAAAGATAGTGTTAATAAACATTTAATAGCTGATGTTGAAGTTGGATCTTTTTTATCAAGTGGAATAGATTCATCATATATAGTATCGTTAGCAAAACCTGCGAAAACATATACAGTGGGTTATGAAAATAAAAAATATGATGAAATAAATTATGCTAAAGATTTAGCAAATAAATTAGGTATAAAAAATGAAAGTAAAATTATTACTAAAGAAGAATATTTAGAAGCAATCCCTAAAATAATGTATTATTTAGATGAACCGACGAGTGATCCTGCGGCGGTATCTTTATATTTTGTGGCAAAACTTGCAAGTCGTGATTTAAAAGTTGTTTTATCTGGTGAAGGTGCTGATGAGTTTTTCGGAGGATATAACTATTATAGAGAAGAAGTTGATTATAAATTTTATAATAAAATTCCTTATGGAATTAGACATGTAATTGGAAAAATAGCAGGATTATTTCCAGAGGTAAGAGGCTTTAATTTTTTAGTAAGAAGAGGAGAAAAATTAGAAAATAGTTATATTGGGGTTAATAGAAATTTTTCAGAAAAGATGGCCAGAAAAGTCTTAAATAAAAATTATGAATTAAAAGCTATTGATGTAACTAAAGATGTTTATAATGAATTTAAAGGATATAGTAATATTGATAAGATGCAAGCAATTGATATTAATTTTTGGTTAATGAAAGATATACTTCTTAAAGCTGATAGAATGACAATGGCTTCATCAATTGAAGGAAGAGTTCCATTTATTGATAAAGAAGTATTTAAAGTTGCATCTACTTTACCATTTGATTATAAAGTAACTAAAGAAAATACTAAGGTAGCTTTAAGAGAAGCTGCTAAAGAGGTTATACCAACTGATGCTTATAAAAAGAAAAAATTAGGCTTTCCCGTACCTATTAGAGAATGGATAAAAGATGGAGAATTTAGGGAAGATATAGAAAAAACAATAAATAGTGATGTTGCATATAAATATTTTAATGTTAAAATTTTAAATAAATTATTTAATGAACATGTAAATGGTAAAAAAGATAATTATAGAAAGATTTGGACAGTTTATACTTTTATAAAATGGTATCAAGAATTTTTTGAAGGAGAGTAGTGGTTATGGAGAGATTAGGTATTAAAAGAATAGATGGGGAATATCCGAAGATAATTTTATATAATAATGATAAAGTTGGTTTAGAAATTTCTTTTGCTGGTAATTTAGATTTGTATTTTGTTTTAAAAGGAGCAGATATAGATAATAAAATAATTATAAATGAAAGTAATTTAAGAGTTTATGATATATTTAATCAATTATATGAAAGTTTGATTAATTGTTCATTACCTTATGAAGTACGCGATAAAAATATGTTAAGAAGAATATCAAATTATGATAAGTTAGTACATGATGATATGATTAAATGGTCATGTGATGATTATAATGAAGATGTTGGACCATCATTTAAAATTGAAAAAGTTGATGATGAATTTGTAGTAACTTTTGATAGAGGTATTATAGAAAAACAATTTTTGGCAAGTAAATATAGTATTAGTGTAAGAATTAGAAATAGTGGATCATTATATCAACCATTTAATGCTAATTTTATGAGACTTTATCATGAGTTGTGTGATTTGGATTTAGATCAAGTATATATTGATGAAATAATGAATTTAAAAAGAATAAAAGTTTAAGGAGGAAGTATGGAATACATAATTGTGGGGTTACTTGGAGTGGTTATAGTGCTTTTATTAATGCTAGTATTAAGAAAGAATAATAATAACAATAACGAAATGACTGAAAGGCTTGGTCATTTTGAAGCAAATATTAATAAAGAGATCGGAGAATTTAAGTTTGGTTTTTCTAAAGTTTTAACTCAAGATTTTGAACTTTTAAATGAAAGAATCGAAAAAAAATTAACTTTAATCAATGATAGAGTTAATGAACGACTTGATCAAAATTTTGAAAAAAGTAATAAAACATTTATGAATGTGTTGGAAAGATTAAATAAGATAGATGAAGCTCAAAAGAAAATTGATAGTTTAAACGGAGAAATTGTATCACTTCAAGGGGTTCTTACTGATAAGAAAACTCGGGGAACATTTGGTGAAGTAAATTTGGAATATATTTTAAATAATGCTTTTGGTAGTAACAAAAATGGTATTTATAAAACACAAGTGAAACTTTCTACTGGTGTTATTGCAGATGCAATTCTTTATGCACCATCACCACTTGGAACGATTGCTATTGATTCTAAATTTCCTTTAGAAAACTATCAAAGAATGACAGATAGAACTAAATCTAAAGAAGAAAGAGATTATTATGAAAAAATGTTTGTTCAGGATGTAAAAAAACATATAAATGATATTAGTGAAAAGTACATAATCCCTGGTGAAACTACGGATGAAGCTATTATGTTTTTGCCAGCAGAAGCTTTGTTTGCTGAAATAAATGCTTATCATGCTGAACTTTTAAATTATGCTTATAGTAAAAAGGTGTGGATTGCTGGACCAACTACTTTAATTAGTACTGTTTCCATTATTAGTATGATACTTAAAAATATGGAAAGAGATAAATATGCTAAAGTTATTCATGAAGAGTTAAACAAATTGAGTGTAGAATTTTCTAGATATAAAGATCGTTGGGATAAACTTGCTAGAAGTGTAAAAACTGTTAATCAAAGTATTGATGAACTTCATACAACAAGTGAAAAAATAACAAAAAGATTTGATAGTATCAATAGTGTTGAATTAGATAAGTTAGGTAACAAAGAAGATAAAATAGAAATGATTGAGATGAATTAGGTCTTAATCATTTTTTCGTGTCAAAATTTGATTTTTTTCTAATTTAGTGTTTGCATTAAAATAAATTATTCTAAATTCCTCATCTAGCTTTTTAGGGGTTAATAATAGTTTTGAACCAATCATAATCTTTTTATTATTGTTTTTATGTTCTAACCATCTACATTCCTTATTATAAGTGTATAGTCCATCATCTAAATCTTCAAAGAAAATAATACCTTCGATTAATTCTTTGGTTTTTATAATTAATCCACGTGGAGTGATATCTTGAATAAATCCTTCGAATGTTTCATCGAAATGTTCTTTAACATATTTAACCATATAAAGTTTATTAGCTTCATATTCTGCTTTATCTGCACATCTTTCCATAATTGATGCTCTTTTAGCATATTCTTCAAGTTCATTTTTAAAGCTTTCTACATCAAATGATGGATCAAGCATATTTTCAATATTATCTAATATGTATTCAATGATTAGATCCATAAATCTTCTTATTGGTGATGTTACTTGAGAATAACCATCTAAAGCAAGACCATAATGGCCAGCATTATCTGTACTGTAATATGCTTTTTGCATACTCCTTAAAAGTAGAGAAGATAAAATAAAAAATTCTTCTTTAGTGCTTAATGAATTAATAATTTTTTGTAAAACATGTGGGTCTGTTGTATCTTTTAAACATTCAATTTTATATCCGATTGACTTAATTAATTTTAAAGTAACTCGTAATTTTTCATCCATTGGTATTTCGTGGTTTCTATAAATGGAAATAAGACATAAATTAAGAGTATAATCTGCGATAGCTTCATTTGTAATAATCATACAATTTGCAATTATTTTTTCAGCTTCTTTTTGGGTCTTTGCTGATAAATTAAGACTATCTTCGGTTTCTAGAAATTCTATTTCTTTAGAATCAAATTCTAATGAACCATTTTTTATTCTTCTGTTTTCAATAATATGAGATAATTCTTGTAATAAAGATAAATCTTTTAAAAATGGTTCATAACCTTCAGGTACTGTGTTTTCATAAAATATTTGATTAACATCATCATAAGTCATTTTCTTTTTAGATTTAATAACACTATCAAATATTTCTAAATTTTCAACATAACCTTTTTCATTAATAGTCATTCTGTAGGTTTTAGCTAGTCTTTCAACATTAGGGTTTAAAGAACAAATTCCGTTTGAAATAATAGGGTGTAACATGTGAAGTACGTGGTTAGCAAGATAAAGGCTTGTAGTATTTTTAGAGGCTCTAATCCATAATGGAGAATTATATGGTATATAATGTGATACATGAGCAATAGATACTGTTAAAATATATTTGTTGTCTTTAGTTTTCTTTATACCAACAGCATCATCCATATCTTTGGTGTTAGCTCTATCAATTGTAAATATAGTTTCATTAGTTAAATCAACTTTACCAATTTTATCTTCTTCAAAAACCTCTTTAGGAATAGAATTTATTTGTTCTAATTCTTCTTTTGTATATCTTGTAATAAATCCATTGTTGCATGCTATTGCTTCAAGTTCACTAGTTAAATCATTTTTATGTCCAGTTACTTCTATAAATGATACATCATAAACTTTATTTGTTTCTTTAGTTCCAATTTTAACAAGTATTCTAGTTCCCACAGGTAATTTTAATTCTTTAAATTCTTTTTCATTACATCTAATTTTTATATTGTTATTGCCCACGACTCTGATGCCTTTTTCTGTTACTTCACAGATAATTCTAGGATTATTTCTTTTTAATACTTTTATGATAGAAAATCCATCTTTAGTTTTTTCTAATATAACTTTATCAAATGGTAATATACCTATAGTTTCTTCATCTTTAAGAGGATATATACTATCTTTGTTTCTTATATAGAAAAATCCTTTTTTACTAGTTTCAATAGTAGTAACTTTATATCGTTTTGGAAATGGTTGATATTTGTTTTCATCTTTATTAAAGTAAACTTTGCCTTGTTCTTCTAAAGATGTTAGTATATTTTGTAATGTTTGAAAATCATTGGTATTTAGCATTTTAGCTAGTGTGTTTAATGAATAACTTTTATTGTAGGTATCAAATAGGTTAGATATATCTTCATAATTTTTACTTTTTTCTAGTTCAATATTGGGTGGAACTTTAACAAATTTGAATCTATTATGAATTTTTTCTAAAATTATAGTATCTTTCTTTTTTAGATTGTTTTTATTTGGTAAATTGTATTCTTTGTTGTTAATTTTAAAATAAAATTCATTATCTTTTATAGATGTGATTTTAGTAATAAAAAAATTAGAAGGAAATGTCTTATATGTGTTAGTTCTAGCATCATAAAATATTTTTCCCTCTAATTCTAATAGTTTTAAATCATTTGAAATATTTTCTTGTAATTTTCCCGCAGTGATCCTTCAATAAATCTTTTTTTCAATTTCTTCTTGTGTAAGTTCGATAGGTGTAGGTTTAAAAATTTCTATTAATGTATTTTTCATAATATGTACCTCTTAATTTAAATATATTAAAATTTGTATCTATTGTCAACTCTAAATTAATTTGTTAAAATTATTATGGTGAATGTTATGACATTATATTTAGTAAGTAATAATTTAGTTATTGATAATATATTATATGAAACTGATGAGGGATTAGAAGAAAAAAGAATTAATAGACCTCTTTCAATCGAGGGAGAAAAAGCAAGTGTTAAGTTAGTAAAAAAAATTAATGCAAATGTAGTTTATTCTTCTAGTTATGCTTCAAGTATAGCTACGGCAAAATATTATGCAAGTTATAAAAATGTTGATATAAATATTAATTCTTTTTTAAATGATTTAAGAATCGGAGATATGGGAAGAAGAAATATTAAAATGCTTCGTTTTATGCAAGAAAGAGATTTTGATTTTAAATTTAATCACGGGGAAAGTTTAAATGAAGTAAATAAACGAATGAGTATAGCTGTTGATAGAATTGTAAAGAAAAATGGTAATAAAAATATGGTTATATTTACTCAAAAAAGTGCTATATTGGGATTTTTATTAGATAAACTAGATAAAGGTTATAATTTAGATGATAGATTAGTATTAAGTTTTAATGAAAGAGTTATAATTGATGATAATTTAAGTGATGTTGATATAATAAAATTAGAATTAGAAAAGGGAAAAGTTATTAATTGTGAGGTAATTGGTTGTGAAATTTGATTTAGAAGAAAAAGTAAATATTATGATAAGTGCAAGACATGTTCATTTGACGAGCGATGCTATAAATGAATTATTTGGTCATGAACTCAATGTTAGAAATAAATTAAATCAAGTTGGACAATTTGCTGCAGAAGAATCTGTTACTATTGAAACTAATGAAGGAAAAATAGAAAATGTGAGAGTTGTTGGACCTAGTAGAAGTTATAATCAGGTGGAAGTGTCTGCTAGTGATGCTAGAAAATTAGGAATAAAGCCTCCGGTTAGAAAAAGTGGAGTGTTAGATGGGGCATCATTGATTACAATAAAAACTGAAAAAAATTCTATAAGTGGGAATTTTGCTATAATTGCTGATAGACATGTTCATTTTAGTCCTTTGGATGCTAAAAAATATGGAATTGTTGATAATGAAGATTTATATTTGGAAATAAATGGTGTAAAGCCTGGTGCTATAATGGTAAAAGCAAAGGTTAGTGAAGATGGATATTATGAAGCACATTTAGATACTGATGATGCAAATGCTTTTTTAATTAATTCTGGAGATGTTGGAATTTTAAGAAAATAGTTTATGGGGGATTTATGTGGAAAATTGGAAATGTTGAAATTAATGGAAAGATAGTAGTTGCTCCGATGGCAGGAATTAGCAATATGACTTTTAGAAGGATTTGTAAGTCTATGGGGGCTTCATTAGTGGTTGCTGAAATGGTTAGTGATAAGGCTATTACTTATGGTAATGAAAAGACTTTTGAACTTTTAAGAATGAATGATGATGAAAGACCAATAAGTCAACAAATTTTTGGAAGTGATGTAAATTCATTTGTAGAAGCAGCTAAAATTGTGGAAAAGAGAATGAAACCTGATATTATTGATATTAATATGGGGTGTCCAGTACCAAAGGTTGCTGTTAAAAATCAAGCTGGTAGTGCATTACTTAAAAATCCTGAAAAAGTTGGAGAAATAATTAAAGCTGTAGTAGAAGCTGTAAATGTTCCAGTTACAGTTAAAATTAGAAGCGGTTGGGATGAAAGTTCTATAAATGCTGTTGAAATAGCTAAAATTGCTGAAGCAAATGGAGCAAGTGCTATTACAATACATGCTAGAACTAGAGCACAAGGGTACTCTGGGAAAGCTGATTGGAACATTATTAAAAAGGTAGTTGAAGCTGTTGATATTCCTGTTATTGGTAATGGAGATGTAGTATCTTGCTTTGATGCAAAAAAAATGCTTGATGAAACCGGATGTAGTGCTGTTATGATTGGTCGTGGTCTTCTTGGAAATCCATGGCTCGTTCGGGAATGTGTTCTATATTTGGAAAGTGGTAAGTTACCTAATCCAATAGATTATAATGAAAAAATAGATATGATGGAATATCATTTGAAAAAATTATGCGAAGATAAAAGTGAAAAACAAGCAGTGTTAGAAATAAGAAATCATTTACTTAATTATTTAAAAGGCTTGCCAGAAAATAAAGAAGTTAAAAATAAAGTTTGCAGATGTCAAAGTGAAAATGAAATAATTAATGTTTTAGAGTTGTATAGAAATGAATTAAAAAACTTATAGATTTTATTTTTCTATAAGTTTTTTTGTGACATTGGTATTTATTGGACCAGCTCCGATAGATATAATTAAATCATTGGGTTCAATATTTTTGTCTAAATAATCAATGATTTTGGTGAAATCTTCAATAAAACATACATTGGGATTTTTTTCTTTTATTTTATTTACTAGCATATCTTCACTAATGTTGTAAATGTTTTCTTCACGAGCTGGAAATATTTTAGCAATAATTATATGGTCAAATTTACTTAAAACATCAGCAAATGCTTCTAGGTGTTCTGCGGTTCTAGAATATGTATGAGATTGAAATATGGCCCAAGAAGTGTTATGCTTAACGCTCTTTACACTTTCAAGAGTAGTTTTTATTTCTGATGGATGATGAGCATAATCATCATATACTAAAGCATTTTTATATGTACCAAGATATTCAAATCTTCTTCCTACGCCATGATATTTTTCTAGTGCACTTTTTAAAATATTAATATCCTTAATATATTGGTGTGATAAAGCAAAAGCTGCAAGAGAATTATAAATATTGTGTTTTCCATTTATGTTTAAATTTATAGTTGTTAATAGTTCATTGTTTAGGTAAATATCATATGAATAATGTCCTAGAGAATTACTAGTAATATTTTTAGCAATATAATTTGCATTATTGTTAATTCCATATGTGATTACGGTTGCTTTAGTATGTTTATCTAGTTCATTTGAATTTTCATCATCATTATTTTTTATTAAATATCCATTTTCTGGAAGTAAACTAACATATTTGTAGAAAGATTTTTTTATGTTTTCTAAATTTTTAAAATAATCTAGGTGATCATTGTCAATGTTAGTTATAATGGCACTGGTTGGATGAAAATGAAGAAATGAATCTACATATTCACAGGCTTCCATGATGAAGTAATCATGGTTACCTATGTGAGTGTTACCATTTATTTCAGGTAAAATTGCTCCGACTTGAATAGTTGGATTTTTTTTGGCTTCTAAAAATATTAGACTTACCATTCCTGTAGTAGTACTTTTTCCATGTGTTCCAGATATGCAAATAGAGTTTTTAAACTCTTTCATCATCATACCTAGAAATTCTGCCCGTTCATAATTTTCTTTATTTTCAGCTTTAATAGCTATACGTTCTGGGTCATCTTCATGTATCGCTGCAGTGTAAACTACGATATCTGCATTATGAATCATTTCAGGATGATGTCCATATTTTATATTGATCCCTTTTTTTTCTAAATTTTTGGTCAGTTCTGATTCTTGAATATCACTTCCTGAAACAGAGGCATTCATATTAAGTAACATTAAGGCAATACTACTCATGCTTATGCCTCCAATACCAATCAAATGAATTTTTTTATTATTAAACATAGTATTCCTCCTTGATATAATTTTATTATAGCAAAGATTAGAAAATGTGCAATAATTTTATGAAAAAAATGATGCTAAATTTTAAAATAAAAAGATGTAAAAATTTGATATGTCAAATAATTGAAAAATTAAAAATACTAAAAAGTAAAGAAATGTAAAAAAATACGATTTTTTATAAAAATGTATTTTATGTAAGGTTATACCTTGGATTGCGTTTAATTGTTTTAAAATACGAACAACGAAAAAACGGGGTGTTTTTTTAAAAAAAAGAAAATTGGTAAATTTTGAAAATTAAAAAAATGTAGACAATTATTTTTCTTCATACTATAATGAAGATATGAAGGGAAGGTAGTAGTAAATGCCAAATAAGGAAGAAGGAATTTTTGAAACAATTAAAGTTGTAAAAAGAAATGGTTCTAAAGTAGGTTTTAATGGAACTAAAATAGCCATGGCAATTAAAAAGGGATTTGACAGTATAAAAATTTTGAATGATGATGAGGAAGAAACATTAAAATATTCATCAAATGATATTCAAAAAGTATATGGACATGTTATTAAAAAAATAGAAAAAGAATATCAAGATAAAGCTAGTATTAAAATTGAAGATATTCAAGATATTATTGAAGAAACATTGAAAAAAGATAAATATGAAGATGTATTTGAAAATTTTGCAAATTATAGAGAAAATAGAAGTAAAGCAAGGGAAATGTTTACTGATGATAAAAGAAGTCATAAATTTTTGAAAACTTTAGAAGGTCTTGCTTTAAAAAGTGCTGCAGAAGATGATGCAAAAAGAGAAAATGGTAATATAGATGGCAATTCAGCGATGGGAACAATGCTTCAATTTGGTTCCAATGTATCTCGTGAATTTTCTAAATCATATTTAATGAAGAAAAAGTTTGCGGATGCTCATGATGAAGGTTATATTCATATACATGATATGGATTTTGAAGCAATGGGAACTACGACTTGTATGCAAATTGATTTAGATAAATTATTTAAAAATGGATTTTCAACAGGTCATGGACATTTGAGAGAACCAAACGATATAATGAGTTATTCTGCACTTGCAGCAATAGCTATACAGTCAAATCAAAATGATCAACATGGTGGTCAAAGCGTTCCGGCATTTGATTATTATTTAGCACCAGGTGTTCTTAAAACATTTAAGAAAATGTTGAAAACTACGATTAAAGATTATATCGATTTAGAAGATTTAAATGATTTTATAAATGTAGCAAGTATTGAAAAAGAAATAGCAAAAATAACAACTATAGATATAACTACTGATTATTTTGAAAAATATTATAAAGATTCAGAATTAATGAAAAGATTATTTGATATGTCAATAAAGAAGTCTTTAGAAAAAACTGATAAAAGAACATATCAAGCAATGGAAGCTTTTGTACATAATTTAAATACTATGCACTCACGAGCTGGTGCTCAAGTACCATTTTCATCAATAAATTTTGGTACTGATATATCTAGTGAAGGTAGAATGATTACTAAAAACTATATGCTTGCTAGTGAAGCAGGACTTGGTCATGGAGAAACCCCGATATTTCCAATTTCTATATTTAAAGTTAAAGAAGGAGTTAATTATAATCCGAAAGATCCTAATTATGATTTGTTTAAATTAAGTTTAAGAGTATCAGCTAAAAGATTATTTCCAAATTGGTCATTCTTGGATAGTTCATTTAATAAACCATATTATAAGGCTGGAGATTATAGAACTGAAGTAGGCTATATGGGATGTAGAACTAGAGTTATAGGTAATGTTGCTGATCCTGATAAAGAAATTACTCCAGGACGTGGGAATTTATCATTTACATCTATAAATTTACCTAGGATTGGAATTAAACATGGTATTGTAGGAAAAAATGCTTTAGAAAAAGCTGATATGAAGAGTTTTTATCAAGAACTTGATGATATGATGGAACTTGTTAAAGATCAATTACTTGAAAGATATGATATTCAATGTAATAAAAGGGTATATAATTTTCCATTTTTAATGGGACAAGGTGTATGGCTTGATAGTGATAAATTAAAACCTAATGATAAATTAAAGAAAGTTTTAAAACATGGAACATTATCTATTGGATTTATTGGTCTTGCTGAATGTCTTAAATCTTTAATAGGTAAACATCATGGGGAATCTGATGAAGCTCAAAAATTAGGAATTAAAATTATCGGTCACATGAGAGAAAAATGTGATGAATATAGTAAAAAATATAATTTGAACTTTACATTACTTGCAACACCAGCAGAAGGATTAAGTGGTAGATTTGTAAATATTGATAGAGATATTTATGGAAAAATTCCTGGTGTAACTGATAGACCTTATTACACAAATTCATTCCATGTTCCAGTTTATTATAATATTTCAATTGCTGATAAACTCCGTATTGAAGGAAAATATCATAAATTTACTAATGCTGGACATATAAGTTATATTGAACTTGATGGAGACCCATCAGATAACTTGGAAGCATTTGAAAGTGTTGTTAGAATAATGAAGGAAAGTGATATTGGATATGGTGCAATTAACCATCCAGTAGATAGAGATCCAGTTTGTGGATATGTTGGAATTATAAAGGATGTTTGTCCAAGATGTGGTAGAAAAACTGGAGAACCTGTAAGTGTTGATTTACTTAAAAGATTAGAAGAAAGGAATAGGTAGAGTAGTATGGAAAAAGTAGAAGAAGAAGTAAAAAAACAAAGAGTAACTGGTGAAGGAGTAGAATTTGAAAGAATTAGAAGAATAACTGGTTATTTGGTAGGTACAGTAGAACGTTTCAACAATGGAAAAAAAGCCGAAGAACACGATAGAGTAAAACATACATTTAAAACTTGTAGTTGTGCAAAATAAAGTTAGCTCAAAAGCTAGCTTTTTAAATGCTTTTAAGGTAAAATAGGTATTGGGTGGAAAATATGTTAAATAAAGATTTAGTTGATTATATTGAAAAAAATATATTTATAAAATATGAAAGATTTTATGCTCATGGAATGCTTCATATAAATAATGTTATTAAAAATATGCTAATGCTAGCAGATTATTATAATTTAGATAAAAATATGGCATATGTTATTGCAGTTTATCATGATTCTGGATTAAGTGTTGATAGAGAAAATCATGAATTGGAAGCAGGAAGAATTATAGCAAGTGATGTAGAGCTAAAAAAATTTTTTAATGAAGACGAAATAAAAATAATGAAAGAAGCTGTCGAAGATCATCGCGGAAGTAGAAAAACAAGGCCTAGAAATTTTTATGGTGAATGTGTTTCTGATTCCGATCGTGACTTTGATATTGATATTTTAGCTAAAAGACAAATTGGAATGTCTATTAAAAACTATCCCGAGTTAGTTACTTTTGATGAACATTTTGAAAGATGTTATGAATATATTTGTAAAAGAATAAACAGTAATGGAAAATTTAATTTGTGGACTAATAATCCTACATTAGTTTTAGAAAGAGATAAGTTTCAAAAAGAATATTTAAATAAAGAATATGCTAAAAGTGTTTATAGAAATGCTTGGAATAAAATTATAAAAGAAGAGGGCATAAAAAAACTTAAAAAATATTATCAAGATTATTGATAAAAAAAAAACAACCCTTGATTGAGTTGTTGTGTTCAAACGTGGTGTCCTGGGCGAGATTCGAACTCACGACCGATCGCTTAGAAGGCGATTGCTCTATCCAGCTGAGCTACCAGGACGTATTTTTTTTCGATATCTTCTTTGAACACAAATTAATTATAGTATAAAAAAAGGGTTAATGCAACCCTTTTTTTATTAAAATCACTATTTTAGACGCTAATTCTTGTGTTTTCCATATCAGGAATATTAAATATGACTTTATTAATCCCATAGGTATCACGAAGTGATAAGGCAATTGAATATTTTACTTCTTCAAGTACAGCATCATCTTTTAAATTTGCTATAAGATAATTATTAAAAGATAAGCTAATTGTACTTTCTAATAATTCATAATTTGTCATACTAGTTGATGAAGCTAGATAACTGATTAAATTTGTATGATATATTGGGGTACTTTTTAATTCTTTGATTATAATTTCAACACGTTCCAATTTTTCGTTACTTACTTTTGTAACTGGAACATAGTAGTAATAATCTTTATTTTTACTTAAATAGTATATGGTAGTTTTACTTGTTTCTTTTAAAGAGTCAAGATTATAAATTTTATTGATGCCATAATTCTTGTCTAGATATTCTGGTAATTTTTTATTAGAATTTGGAAGAGTAGTAAAATTATTATTTTCAACAAGTATTTTTATTTTTTTAATTTCTTTTATTTCAGTTAATGAATAAATTAAAGCTTCGATCATTTTATCTTCATTTTCTTTTGAAACATTTAAAAATTCTTTACTAAAATTAATGGTTAATATTTCACTATCTAATTTTAGATCTAAAACTTTAGTGTCTTTTGGAATGATTGGTTTAAACCCATCTCTGATATAATTTGATTTTTGAGAATTAATGGTTAGTGTTTCAATTATTTCTTTAATTTGATCGTTTATATTTTTACTGGATTTTACAATACTTGTTCTTGCTACATAATCTTTATCATCAATTAAAAAGATGGGCATTTCATCATTTTTTATATAACTTAAATGTTCTTTAATTGATACATCATTATTTGGAAAAAAATAAATAATAAGTAAAATAAATAAAGCTAATGTTGCTACACAAATTCGTCTGATTGAAGATTTTTTAATCATTTTTAAACACCTAATTAATTATATTTATAAAAATAAAAAAAAGACCGAAGTCTTTATTCAATTGTTAATTCTCCCAATTTTATTAATTCTATAATGGCTTGGGCGCGACCTTTGACACCAAGTTTTTGAATGGCATTTGAGACATGATTTCTTACAGTTTTTTCACTTATGTTAAGTTTTTTGGCAATTTCTCCGGTGGTTTTATTTTTAACAAGTAATTCAAAAACTTCTTGTTCACGATCTGTTAAAATTTTTTTTTTCATTTTAAAATATTCTCCTTAATTTAAAATACCTCACAATATTGTATGTAGTATTTTAAAAAATGTATAGGATATTATTCAAATTTAACAGTTATATATTTTTGTTTGTCGTACATACTTTGTACTTCTCTGATAATTTTATTGGCTACTTCTTTGTTATGTTCTTTTGATGCTACTGTTATACTTATTGTGTCACCATCAATTTTTACAAAGATATCAAATTTAAATTTTTCAGTAATTGTTTTTTTGATTTTTTCACATTCACTTTTTGAATTGCTTAATGCTTGTAATGCGTTGTAGGCATCATTTTTTTCTTCGATTGTAGCTGTGTCATCTAATAAAACACTTTGATACTCATTCATTTCCTTTAGAACTTTCTCATCAGATGCAACTTGAAGTGCCACGATAATGTCAGATTCTTTTACTTCTACTGGGTTACTTACATTATTTTCTCCGGCTAAAACACTTAATGTTTCGTCTTTCATTGTTACATAATATATTCCTAATACTAGTATTAGAGAAAATAGTGTAACGAACCATAAATTTTGTTTGTTTATCATAAATATTCCTCCATCTAAAGCTACTTAACTATATGAAAGAAAATATTTTAATATTACATTTTTATCTATTGTTGTTTTTATTAAGAAAAAAGGTTAGAAACGGAAAAAATTTGTAATGAAAACTATTTTTAGAATTAAATTAGTTATTTTAGAATTGATTTTAACTTATAATTTATAAAAAATTAGATAAGCCCCTTGCATGAATGGGGTTTTTTAGATATAATTATCTATAAGGTAATGGGAGATGTGTGCATGCGAAGAATAATAGCTAGTTTGGATATTGGTAGTCATACAATTAAACTTGTTGTTGGCGAAATAGTACGTGGAAAACTTAATATATTAGCATGTGTTGATACCCCATCACGAGGAATAAAAAAGGGATATATTGTTAATCCGGAAAGTGCAATTGAAGCTTTAAATGATGTTTTTAAAAAGGGTGAAGAACAAATTGGACAAAAGATTACAAAAGTAATTGTAAGTGTACCAACTAATGGAATAGAATGTTTTTTGAGTGAAGGATATACTTCAATAACTAATGAAGATCATATTATTAAAAGCAATGATATAATTAAATGTTTACAATCATCTGTTTATAATAAAGTATTGGATAATAGAGAAATTGTAGCGTTGTTGCCTACGAAGTTTTTAGTAGATGATAGTGTTGTATCTGATGCTCCATTAAAAATGAGTGCCCAAAAATTGAAAGTTAAAGCAGTAGTTGCTACGGTTCCTAAAAAAAATGTTACGCCGATAATTAAATGTTTAGAAAAGTTAGGTATTACTGTTGTTGATGTAACAGTTGGTCCTTTAGGTGACTATTATGAATTTAAAAATCAAAAAAATAGTAGTGAAGTGGGTGCTGTTATAAATATTGGAGCATCTAAAATGACGGTAGCGATATTTAATAAAGGTATTATAACTGGTTGTGAAGCAATAGATATGGGGGGAGAAACAATTGATTATGACTTAAGTTTTGTTTACAAAATATCTAGAATAGACGCTTTATATTTAAAAGAATGTATAGCTTTAGCAGATAAGACTAATGCTCAACCTAATGAATCTGTTGTTTTTATAAATAAAAATGGTGATAAAGTTAAAATAAATCAATATGATGCTAGTGAAATTGTTATGGGAAGATTAGAAGAAATGCTAAATTTAGCAAAAAAACAAATAAATCTCTTAACAAAAAAGGAAATTAGTTATATAATTGTTACAGGGGGAGTAACAGAAATGGCAGATTTTAAAGATATGTTAAAATATATTTTTAAAGATGCAAGTATTGGAATAGTTACGGAAATTGGTGCTAGACATAATAAATATGCAACTGGTGTTGGATTAATTAAATATTATGATAGTAGGTTAAATTTACGGAATAGAGATTTTTCTATTTTTAGTATAGATGAACAAGAAGAATTAAGTGGAATACATAAAAAAGTTAATATATCAGATGATTCCTTGTTAGGAAAATTGTTTGGTTACTTTTTTGATAACTAGAGGGAGAATGAATTTATGAATGGATTACAGATGGATCAAATAGCCAAGATTAAAGTAGTTGGTGTTGGTGGCGGTGGTTGCAATGCAGTTAACCGAATGATTGAAGAAGGAGTTAAAAGTGTAGAATTTTATGTAGTTAATACAGATTTGCAAGTTTTAAATGCTTCTTTATGTCAAAATAAAATACAAATAGGAAAAAATATTACTGGAGGAAGAGGAGCTGGTGCTAATCCAGAAGTTGGAAGAAGTGCTGCTTTAGAAAGTAAAAATGAATTAGAAGAAGCACTACAAGGAGCAGATATGGTATTTGTTGCTTGTGGACTTGGTGGAGGTACTGGTACTGGTGCTGCACCGATTATTGCTGAAATTGCTCAAGATATGGGAGCTTTAACAGTTGGTATTGTTACTAAACCATTTAGATTTGAAGGTAAAAAAAGAATGGAAAATGCCTTGGTTGGTTTAGAAGAATTAAGGACTCATGTTGATAGTTTAATTATTATACCAAACGATAGATTAAGAGATATTATTGATAAAACTACAAGTTTTGAAGAAGCTTTTAAAGAAGTAGATAATGTATTACATAGAGGTGTTCAATCAATTTCCGATTTGATTGCTGTTACTGGGGTTATTAACCTTGACTTTGCAGACGTTAAAACTGTTATGGAAAAAAGTGGTACAGCTATTATTGGTATCGGTTGTAATGCTGGAGAAAATAGAGCCATTGAAGCAGCACGTCAAGCAGTTTCAAATTCACTTTTGGAAGCTACAATTGAAGGTGCTACGAATGCAATTGTCAATGTAACTGGAGGTAAAAATCTTACATTATTTGAAATCGAAGATGCAGTTGAAACAGTTAGAGAGGCAGCAAATTCAGATATAAATATTATCTTTGGGGCTATAAAGAATGATAATTTAACTGATGAAGTAATTGTTACAGTTATAGCTACAGGATTTGATGATGAAGTTGGTGAAGAAGCATTATTTAGTGATGAAGTTCATGTTCCAAAAAGAAGACCTACACCTGAAGTAGATGATGAATATGAAATTCCACCATTTTTAAGAAGTGACAATTATTAAAAAAAATAAATAGTCGACATAAAGTAACAAAAATTTGTTACTTTTTTTTGTATAATGTTTTTGGTGAATAAAATGAAAATATATTTAGATGCTGTATTTTTATTGAATTTTTGCTATGATTTATTGTTGTTAATGACTATAGATATAACTTTAAAAAGACATATGAATTTAAAGAGATTAATTTTATCAAGTATTATCGGGGGTATGTCTTTGGCAATATTGTTTTTACCTTTTAATAAAATTATTTTATTTTTTATGAAAATATTTATTAGTATAATAATGGTTTTGGTGGCTTTTAAATATAAAAATATTAAATATACTTTGAATAATTTGTTGTATTTATATATGTGTAGTGTAATTTTGGGCGGTTTTTTATATATGTTGGATATTGAATTTAGTTATAAAAGAGAAGGGATGATTTTTTATTTTGATAAATTTAGTATTAATTATATTTTACTTCTTATAATAGCTCCGATTATATTAGGTTTATATATTTATGAACATAAAAAGTTTAAAAGTACATATAATTTTAATTGTAAAGTTGAAATTGTATTTTGTAATGATACAAGTTTACTTTGTAATGGTTTTATTGATTCTGGTAATAAGCTTCGAGATCCCATAACTAAAAAGTATGTGATAATAGTATCAAAAAAAATACTTGTAAATTATATTAATATAAGAAGTCCGATGTATGTTCCTTATAAATCAATAAATAAATATGGATTAATAGAATGTTTTAAAATAAAATATTTGAAAGTTAATAATAGGATTTTTACTAATTATTTAGTGGGTATTAGTAATGATGAGTTTAATTTAAATGGTTGTGATTGTTTGCTTAATTATAAAATATTGGAGGATATATGTTTAGAAAAATAATTGAATGGTTGTTAAGTAAATATAATGAAGTGTTTTTTGTGGGAGCAACAGATAAGTTACCACCACCATTATCTAAAGAAGATGAATTAAAATATTTAGTTAGAGCTAAAGCTGGTGATGAAGAAGCAAGAAATCTTTTAATAGAACATAATTTACGTCTGGTGGTATTTTTAGCCAAAAAATATGAAAATACAACTTATGATATTGAAGATTTAGTAAGTATAGGTTCAATTGGTTTAATTAAAGGAATTAATACTTATAAAATTGATAAAAATATTAAATTAGCAACGTATGCTTCAAGGTGTATCTCAAATGAAATATTGATGTTTTTAAGAAAAAATAAAAGAAAAAAAGCAGAAGTTTCTTTGGAAGATGCCTTAAATTATGATTCGGAAGGGAATGAACTTCATCTTGAGGATATACTTGGTACTGATGCTGATTTAGTTCCAAATGAATATGAAAAACAAGTTGATAAAGAAATACTTTCTAAAGAAATTAAAGATTTACCTGATCGAGATAAAGAGATTATGACATTAAGGTATGGTCTTAATAATACTAAAGAATATACACAAAAAGAAGTGGCAGAATTGCTTGGTATTAGTCAATCATATATATCTAGAATTGAAAAGAAAGTTATTAGAAAATTAAAACAAGTTATGATAAGATAGTGTAAATAAAATGTATAGCATGATGTAAAACGTATTGCAAACTAAAAGTAAAGAAGTTATAATTTAATTAAGCTAGCAGGGGAGCTAGAATAAAAGGGATAGTGTGAACTGGTTAGCCAATTCACTATAAAAATAGAACTCGTTTTTGAGTTCTATTTTTAGTATTCTGTGACGTATAAGTCTATGTATTCTTCAAGTGTTAGATCATTTTCATAAATGATTTTAGCTACATCTTTTCCAACATAACGAATGTGCCAATTTTCAAATTGATAAAGGGTAATATCTTCTTTATTTTTTGGAAATCTAATAATAAATCCATATTTATAAACATTATTGTGTAGCCATTCATAATTTTCATCTGTAAATCTTATGTTACTAGATAATGCCATGTTTCTCAAGTCAATTGCAAGTCCGGTTTGATGTTCAGAGTATCCAGGTCTAGCAGAATATGTGTCAGCTTTTTTTACACCATCACTAGCTACATATTTGTTATATAAAGTTGTTTGAAAACTTTCATCTCTGAATGCTGTTGTTGGCATTATGTTTAAATTCATATCTTTTTTCGCAGCAGCTATTAATTCTAATAGAGCTTCTTTAGCACAACTACGCATTGGTACTTGATTGCCATATGCACCATCTGTATATGCTAGATCACTAGGTTTGTAATTTTTAGGTAAATGATTATATTTATTTACTAGTACAAGTAAACTATTTGGATCACTAACTTCTTTAGTATCTGTATAAACATCTAAATCTAAATTTAAGTTTACTCTGGTAACTGTATCCTTATAATCAATATCATTGTTTTTATTATATTTAATGTATCTATCAATATTGTTAGCATTAAAATTCTTTATTACATAATAATTAGATATATCTTTGTAATCTAATTTTTTTAGAATATTTTTGTTTTTTTCACTTAATTTAAAGATGTAATTTATTTCTTTTCCTTTGTAACCTTTAGGTAGAAAAGTTGTTAGAATATTTTCAAAATCGTCGGAGTCATTAAATTTAATGTCTTTATATTCTTTTAAATATTTTTCATCATATATATTATTTAATAAAACGTACTCTAAAGTTTTAGAATAATCTGATTCTTTTATATTATTTTTGTTCATTAATTTTTTTACTTCACTGGTTGCTGTTGTAGAATTTTCTTTATGATCTATAAAATATTTTGTAGTACCAATTATTAATCCACATACTATTAGCAATAAAATTATTTTTGTAGCACTTTTTTTCATTTTCCTTTTTTTCTTCATTTATTTTCACCTTGTCTTAATTATATATTAATACTTTATAAAATACAACAATTGTCATAAAATAATTGATTTTATTAAGAATTTATAGTAATATTTTTGTATACATCAAAGGAGTAGATAAAATGTTTGAATATATGGGAGATCGTATTAGTAATGCTTTAAAAAATATACGAGGAATGGGTAAAATTACCGAAGAAAATATTGGTGATGCCACGAGGGAAATTAGAATTGCCTTGTTAGAAGCTGATGTTAATTATCAAGTAGTAAAAGAATTTGTGGCTGATGTTAAAGAAAAAGCTATTAATGCTGAAGTTGGAAAGAGTTTGAAACCTGATGAAGTGTTTTTAAAAATTGTTAAAGATGAATTGGTTTCATTACTTGGAGGAGATTATGTTCCTTTGGAAACTAGTAAAAAACCTACGATACTTATGCTTGTAGGACTTCAAGGTAGTGGTAAAACTACGACGGCAGGTAAACTTGCAAATTATTTAAGAAAGAAATTTAATAAAAAAACTTTGTTAGTAGCAGCAGATATATATAGACCTGCAGCAATAGAACAATTAAAAACAATTGGTAAAGAACTTAATATTGATGTTTTTAGTAAAGATGGTACTGTTACTGAAATTGTTCGTGATGCCATAGATTATGCAAAAGAAAATAATAATGATTATATAATTATAGATACTGCAGGTAGACTTCAAATTGATGAAGAATTAATGCAAGAATTAAAAGATGTGGATGAACTTGTACATCCTCATGAAAAGATACTTGTTATAGATGGTTCAATGGGGCAAGATGCAATTAATGTTATAAATGGATTTAATGATGCCCTAGATTTAACGGGATGTATTTTAACAAAATTAGATGGTAATACTAAAGGCGGAGTTGCTTTATCTGTTAGACATTTAACTCATATTCCAATTAAGTTTGTAGGTACTAGTGAAAAAATGGACGGATTAAGTGAATTTTATCCTGAAAGAATGGCTGAACGTATCCTAGATATGGGGGATATTTTAGAAATAGTAAATAAAGTTGAGGATGTTATTGATGAAGATGAAGCTAAATTACAAGCTGCAAAGATGAAAAAAGGTACATATGATTTAAATGATTTTTTAAGTAATTTAAAACAAATAAAAAAATTAGGGCCTCTTGAAAATATTTTGAAAATGCTTCCTCAAGCTAGAAAAATGGGACTTAATAATATATCAATAGATCCTAAAGATTTAGCTCATGTTGAAGCTATACTTCAATCTATGACACCAGAAGAAAGAAGAAAACCAGAAATTTTAAAGGCTTCTCGTAAACAAAGAATTGCAAAGGGAAGTGGAAGAAGTGTAGAAGAGGTTAATAGACTTTTAAAACAATTTGAAATGATGAAAGATATGATGAAAAAAATGTCTAGTGGTAACATGCCTTTTTAGATACTTTTGCATAATGAATCCAATTGATGGTTGGATTTTTTCGTGTTAAATTTCTTATTTTAGGTAAGTTTACGAAGAAATCTAACCAATAGATTCTTTGTCTTAACAAGTGTTATATAAAAAATAAAATCCTTAATAATTTTTTAGATGAGGTTTTGAATAGTGATTTCGTATCGATTGGTGCGACATTGTCGCACCTTTTTGAATTTTAATGGCAATAATTACAAATAATGGCTCCATGTTAATTTTCCAGCCAGTGGTTGGAAAATTCCACTTTCATAAAATTGTTTCATATAACTTAATGTTATTATTGAATATTTTCTGTTTAATTCTTTACTTAATTTTTTAGAATATTCTTTTATAATACCTTCACCATAATGCTTACCAGCTTCACTTAATAATTTGCCTACATTATAGTAAGTTGTTAAATCAATTTCTCAGTCACTGCCTGAGAAATTTTTCTTTCATAAAACTTTCAATATTTTCAAGAATCAGTTTTTGTAGTATTTTTTCTGATATAATTTCATAATTAAAAGAATTCCTAATAACGATTGGATTTTTAATAAAATCCTCAGCTTTAGTTTCTTTATGTTCAATCAACTTCTGTTTAGTTTGGTCATCTAATCTTTCATATTCATTATTTTTTATTCGTTCACGAAGTTGTCGAATGGATAAATGGTATTTTAAACAAAGATTTTGATAAAATAGAAATTTAGGCTTTTTAAACCAAAGTATTTCACAATAATGACTCCATGTCAAATTGGCAGACAGTGTCTGCCAATTTTTAAAAACTAAATAAAATTGTCTCAAATTCCTTAAGTTCCTAGTACTATAACCTTTACCAAATTCTTTACTTAATTTATTAGAATATTCTTTTATAATACCTTCACCATAATGCTTACCAGCTCCACTTAATAATTTACCTATATTATAGTAAGCGCTTAAACCAATCATGTTTTTAGAATGGTCCTTAATTTTTTTAGTTATTTCATTATTTATTATTTCTGTTTTTATTTTCTTATAATAATTCATATTTTCTCACACTTATCCTTTCATCACTACAATATTCCATGATAAATTTATTATCTTTTTTACAAATAATAATACCAATAGTTTTATCTTGAGTAACCTTTTTTAGATTTTTATCAATATAATTCATATATACTTCAATTTGACCAATATGTTCTTTTTTTAATTCAGTTACTTTTAGCTCTACAACAACGAAACAATTAAATTCATAATTAAACAAAAGCAAATCAATATAATTATAAGTATTTCCAAGTTTAATTTTATATTCATTTCTAATAAATGTAAAACCTGTTCCAAGTTCATCTAAAAAAGATGGAATATCTTCAAGAATAAGTTTTTGTAACATCTTTTCTGATATAATTTCATGATTAGAAGAATTTCTAATTACAATTGGATTTTTAATGAAATCTTCAACTTTAGTTTCTTTATGTTCAATCAATTTCTGTTTAGTTTTATTATCTAATCTTTCATATTCATTATTTTTTATTCGTTCACGAAGTTGCCTTTTTGATAAATTGTTTTTAGTTGTTACTCCTATATAATAATTTATCTTATCTTTATCTTTTAATGGCAATAATTCCATGTAATGACTCCATGTTAAATGGTCAGCCAATGGCTGACTTTTTACAAATTTATAAAATAATCTCATATATTTCAATGTTGTTACTGAATATTTTCTATTTAAATCTTTACTTAATTTATTAGAATACTCTTTTATAATACCCTCACCATAATGCTTACCAGCTTCGCTTAATAGTTTGCCTACATTATAATAAGTTGTTAAATCACTCTTATTTTTAGAATAATCTTTAACTTTTTTAGTTATTTCATTATTTATTATTTCATTTTTAATTTTATTATAATAATTCATTTATAAATTCCTTTCACAAAAATAAAAAGGTAATAAAATGTTTCAGAAAATTATTTATCTGATTATTTTTAATTACCTTCATACCTATATATATTCAATATATATACATTATTCCTAAAAGGATTATATCGTAATAATATTAAAAATGCAATATTAAATTGTTTTGTTAAATCGTGTTAATATTAAATCGTGATATTCTTTAGTTCTGTTTACATCTGTTATTCCTGTATCTTGTAATCTTTTAAAATATTCTTCTTTAGATAAACATAAATCTAAATTCATAATTTTATTTACTAAATAAAAAGCATACTCTGGATCAGTTTTGTAAATCATAAAAAGATTAGTGGCAAAATAATATGCAATTACATAAATATAATCTCTGGCTGGTCTTAAATTCATAATATTATTTATATTTTCTTTTGATAATAATGCGATTAATTCATCAATATTTTGTCTTAAAACGTCATTAGATTCGCCATTTTTAATTTTTATTATATCTAAAAGCGTTAATTCACTGGATACATTTTGAATGGATTCAGTGTGTTTTGATAGTGTTAAATAACTATTCAAATTAGCTTCTTTTGAAAACTTGCCTTTTATAAAATGTTCATTACATATAAGTTCAAAAAATATACTTATTATTTCAATATAAATGTTTAATTCCTTAAATAAAGTTGAATTATAATTTGTGGAAAACTGTATTGTATGTCCGAATTCATGAGCAAAAATCATTATATCATAAAGTGTATTGTTTTTTGTACCCATTATATAAAACTTTTTTAAGTATTCTAAATAAATTATTTCACCAGAGTAATCAATATTTTCTCCGTTTATATACCTAATTGATTTTTTGTTTTCTTTATAAACTTTTTCGAATATTTCATATATATTTTTAGTGGTTGATAGTTTGAAAAAATCATGAAGTAAATCCATAATATCTTTAAGGGTTAAATTTAATTTATTTAATGATTGTTTTGTTTCTTCTGGTTCTCTAATACTTGCTAATTCTTTTATGGGTTTCCATAAAAATTGTGATAGAATTAATTCTTTATAGTCTGATTCTAATAGTATGTCAATACTTCCTGGAATGCTTTCGTTTACAAGATTTGATTCTATTGTTTTAAGGGTTCTTAAAATTACTTCTTTATCTTCAGGTAGGGCATTTTTATAAATGGATTGTAAAAATTGATATTTATCTTTTAGTTCTTTTTTAAAACATGTTTGCATAATAAACCTTCTTTGTAAGGAGTTATTCTAACATATTTTTTATAAATATAAAAGAAAAAACTTTATATTAAATAAAAATAATGATATAATGTTTAAGATAGGTGATTTAAAGTGGAAAAAATAAATGCTAGAAAATTGAGTTTAATTTTTATATTTGTTTTAATACTTTTAGTATTGGCTTTACTTGTGGGAAAATTTTCTTATTCTTATTTAGGTCAAAGAATAGGGGAAGATCTAGAAGGACAAGGTGAAGTAACTGCGAGTGGGGATACTTTGATATTTTCTAAGGGAAATAATTTGAGTTTAAGTGCCACATCTGATAATTTTACAACTGGTGGAAGTAATTTAAGTAGTACAACTAATCCTAAAGTTAAGTTAGTAGCATCTAGTAGGACTAATGAAGCAAATGCAACTTATTATGTGGGAGTATTTATAAAAAATAATTCTTATACTTATTCTACTAGTGATAATACACCAGAAGTAATACTTACTATAAAAGATGAAAATGGTAATAATGTTACATCTGGAGTAGCTGGCTTATCTTATGTTACATCTGGGGGTGTATCAGGGTTTGATGTTACTAAAGCTAATGGAATATATAATGTGAAAACTGATTATCCAATAAGTACAACATCATCTACGACTGGTACGACTCATACTTGGACATTTACTTTAACTTTTGTTAATTTGTCAACTGATCAATCTGTAAATGAAAATGCTAAAATGAATATTGATGTGTATATACAAAAAGAGGAATACAAGATAACACTCGCAGATTATGTAATATCACAATATACAGGAACACAAGGAGAAAATAATATCTATTACCATGACTCAACACTCGCAAATGGAGCGGGTGATAATAATTATAGATATGCAGGACCTTCAGACCAAGTCAATAATTTTGTCTGTTTTGGTTCAACAACGAGTCCATGTCCAACAGATAATTTATATAGAATTATTGGTGTATTTGGAGAAAATTATCATGGAGTAAGCGGGCAACAATTGGTAAAGTTAATAAAATATGATTATGCAAATAGCAATTTGTTAGGGACGGATGGAGATTATTCGGAACTATCAACGCCAGATTCTACGTATTTAGGAAGTTTATCGTCAATTAATACATATTATTGGAATAATGCAACAGCAACTAACACATGGAGTGAAAGTAATTTAAATAAGATGAACTTAAATACAAATTTTATAAATAATATAGGTACAAATTGGGCAAATAAAATAGCAACAACAACATGGAAAGTTGGGGGATTTGGATATCAACTTATTGGCAATGGAAGTAGTTCAGGAGTTATTAATGTAGATCCATTCATTCCATCTGTAACATTTCAAAAGGAAATTGGAAGTAGTTCATCAACAACAACTGAAAATGTAAAAATAGGGTTAATTTATGTATCAGATTATTTTTATAGTGCTAGTCCAAGTGCATGGGAATTATTTGGTTATAATAGTGATGCTACAAAGGATTACAGAGTGGCTATAAGTGTTAATTGGATGTATATGGGACTTCATGAATGGACTATTACTCGCAGTTTAACTAGTGCAGGTACTTCTTTTTTTATACAAGGTGTTGGTGCTGTACCAAATTTTAATGTAAATAACTCTTATGCAATTAGGCCATCTTTCAATCTTGAGTCTTCTGTAACTTACAAATCCGGAAGTGGAAGCATGAATAATCCGATTATATTAAATTAATTGTTAAAAATGTTGGATATACATATGCTATTTTAGTTTATCCAATTCTTGTTGCATTTTGTTTAATGCGTCTAATAAGAAGTCTACTTCGTTTCGTTGGTTTTGGTTACTTTTGTGGTTCTCGTTATCTGTGTATGGGGAACCACCTTTTTTTGCTTTTTTTGAGTTTGAGTTCATATTATTATTGTCTATTCTTGACTCTATTAATTGTTGTTGCGCAGCATGTGTTAGAATGTATTGCCCAACAAGTATTAGCCAGTTTCCTATGGAATTTTGTTCATTAGCATTATAATCTCCGACGCAAGCATAACCAACTGCAACTGCTATAATTGAGAAAGTATGGGGATCTATTGAGGGAGGAAAATTAGTATTGTGCATATAATTTCCTCCTTTTATTCGTTACTAAATATATATGAAAATTTGCATTTTTAAATGAAATAATATATAATTAAGTGGGTGAGGCAAATTATGCAAATTGAAAGTGTGAAGGAACCAATTATTGCTGTAAGAAGAAGTCAGTATCCAGAAGATAAAAAGGCTGAGTTTTTACTTGTAGGTAGAAGTAATGTTGGGAAAAGTAGTTTTATAAATACTTTGATTGAAAGAAAAAACTTTGCAAGAACAAGTAGTAAGCCTGGAAAGACACAAACTTTAAACTTTTATTTAGTAAATGATTCATTTTATTTAGTGGATGTACCTGGATATGGTTATGCAAGTGTAAGCAAAGATACTCAAAAAAAGTTTGGATTAATGATCGAGGAATATTTAAAATCTAGAGAGAATTTAAAACATGTATTTATGTTAATTGATTATAGACATAAACCTACGGAAGATGATGTTTTGATGTATGAGTTTTTGAAGTATTATAATTTGGATATTACTATTGTTGCTACAAAATATGATAAAATAAGCAAAAATGGAAGAATCAAGCAAGATAAATTAATTAAAGATACTTTAAAGTTTGATGCAGATGAATTCATTACATTTAGTACAGTTACTAAAAAAGGTAGAAGTGAAGTATTAAGTATAATTGAGGGGAAAATATGAGTAAAAAAGGATTTACATTAGTGGAGGTACTTGCTGTTGTAGTTATTTTGAGTATCATTTTATCTATGGCAACATTCGGAGTTATGAATATAAGACGTAATTCGTTACAAAAATTGGTTGATACCAAAATAAGTAATTTAGAGTCTAGTGCTATTATCTATGGACAAGAAAATCAAAATGAATTAATTGAAACATGTAATGTTGATGAAGTAAATTATGATTTTTGTAAATTAGTTAATGTTAAGTATTTAATTGAAAATGAGTATTATACAACTAATGAAGTAAATAGTGAAAATAAGAAAGATTTAATAAATAATGTTACTAATAAAAGTATGTTATGTGATGAAATACAAATTTATAAAAAAAATAATAGAGTATATGCCAAGGCAATAAATATTAAAAGTAATAATGTAAATTATGAGTGTGATTTAGAATTATAGAAGGGAGGTTAGTTATGCAAACAGTATGTTTAGTAGGTAAACCAAATGTAGGTAAAAGTAGTATATTTAATAGATTAATTAAAGAAAATAAATCTATTATTATGGATACTCCGGGGGTTACTAGAGATAGAATATATGGTAAAGTTGAATATAACAATAAAAGATTTCATTTAATTGATACAGGTGGTATATCTTTTGGTGATGATGATTTTCAAAAAGATATACTTGCTCAAGCTACTTTAGCAATTGATGAAGCTGATTTGGTATTATTTGTAGTTGATGGTATTGAAGAAATAGATGCAAGTGATAGAAAAGTTGCAGAAATATTACATAGATCAAGTAAACCTGTAATTGTGGTTGTTAATAAACTAGATAATGATAAAAGAAAAGATAATTTATATAGTTTTTATGAATTAGGATTTAGTGAGTTAATTGCAGTTAGTGCTTCACATAATCTAGGTATTAATGAATTACTTAATACCATTACAAGTGATTTACCAGAAGAAGATGTTATTCAAGATAATTCAATTAAATTTTCTATAATAGGTAGACCAAATGTTGGAAAAAGTAGTTTAATTAATGCTTTATTAAATGAAGATAGAGCTATAGTTAGTGATATTGCTGGTACAACTAGAGATGCAATAGATACTAAATTTAAATATAATCATGAAGAAATTACTGTTATTGATACCGCAGGAATGAGAAAAAAAGGTAAGATTTATGAATCTGTTGAAAAATATAGTTTGATTCGTAGTCTTAAAGCTATAGATAGAAGTGATGTTTGTGTATTAGTAATTGATGCTTCGACTGGTATTATTGAACATGATAAACATATAGCATCATATGCTTTGGATGCTGGTAAAGGTATTGTAATTTGTGTAAATAAATGGGATACAATAAATAATCCAGATAGTGATATTAAACATTGGAAGGAAGAAATAAAGAATGAATTTCAATTTATTCCTTATGCTCATGTAGTGTTTTTAAGTGCTAAAACTAAAAAACGTGTTAATACTTTAATGCCTGAAGTAATAAATGCTTATAATAATAATAGAAAAGAAGTAAAAACTAGTTTACTAAATAATATTATTATGGAAGCTGTTAGTTTACATGAACCACCTTCTTATAAAGGAAAAAGACTTAAAATATATTTTGTAAGTCAAACTGGCACTTGTCCTCCGAAGTTTACTTTTTCAGTAAACAATAAAGGATTAATACATTTTAGTTATGAAAGATATTTAGAAAATCAAATTAGAAATAATATTGATTTTGATGGTACTCCGATTATTTTACAATTTAAAAATAAAAGTGAATAAAGGGCATAAGTAATTTATGATTTTGGGACTAGCTCATAAGATATAGTAAGATGGATAACCTTTAAAGGGGGTGATATCTTGACTATATCATTATCAGTTATAATAATGCTTGTGGCATATGTTTTTGGAGCAATTACAAAAATATTTATCGAGAATGTTCCTAATAAGTTTATTCCTATTCAAAATGTGGTAATTGGTATTTTGAGTGGAGTAGTTTGTTATTTTCTACATATTGATGATAACTTGCTTAATTCAATTGTTGTATGTATTATGTCTACGATGAGTGCAGGCGGAATAGCAGATTTAATTGAAACAAGAAAACTACAAGATAATGAAACTAAAGGATAAATAAAATATCACACATGCTTAATTGCGTGTGTGTTTTTAAATATGAAAAAATGTTTACTTGTTGTAATTATTATCCAAGTAAACATTAACACAAAGAAACGGTAACATTCAACATCCTAAAATCAAATGTTTCCTTTTTTAATATATGAATTAAAAATTCATATATATTCGTCTTATCATGTTTTGAAGGCCACATTTTATTACTTTTGTCATTTACATAAAGCCACATGTTTGATATAATTAATTTATGGAAACAATTTGATTGTTGAGTGTTACCGGCCTGACATATTGACTTACCTCTCTATATGGGGGTTTTGGAATATATGAAAGGAGTTGGTGCTTATTGTGATTAAACACTTTAAGATTTTTTTAATGAAACTTTTACGTTCATTAAAAAAATGTTTATTTGTGATAGTAAATATCCAAATAAACATATCAATTAAGAAACGGTAACATTCAACATGCAAAAATCAAATGTTTCCTTTTTTAATATATGAATTCTTGTTTCATATATACCTATAGTAGCATATTTATTGTAAAATTTCAAGTAGTTTAGACTCTGATGGCTATACCTTTTTTCTTTAAAATATATTTTCTTAACCAATCAACTGGAAATACACTTAAAGCTAGTATTAAAACTAATAATAATTCATTTGTTTTTAAACCATATGTTCTAAATATGTCACCGCCATGATAAATAATCCAAAGTTGGGCAATAAATATAAATGTGAAAACTGTGATGAATACTTTATTTTTGCCTAAATTTGCAAAAGTATTTATCCTTACTGTTCGAGCGTTAAAAGCATTGAATATGCCCATAAAAATAAACATTGCAAAGTAGGCGGTCATTAAATATTTGTTATCATTTCCTGTTCTAATTAGTTCTTTAAATATTGGTAGTTTTAAAAACATTATGCAGAGTAATGCACAATAAATTCCAGTCCAAATAATTTCACTATACATATATTTATTCATAATTGGTGTATCTTTTTTCTTTGGTGGTTCTTCCATATATTCTTTTAATGGTGCTTCATATGAAAATGCTACTCCGGCGAATGTATCCATAATCATATTAAGCCATAACATTTGTACAATTGTAATCGGGGTTGTAACTCCGATAAAAGAACCTACGATTGATAAAACTAAAGCACACATATTTACTGTTAATTGATAAATAATAAATTTTCTAATACTTTTAAATATTGTTCTTCCATAGAGAATAGCTTTACTAATTGATAAAATATTATTATCAAGAATTACAATATCTGCAGCTTCTTTAGCAACCTCGGTACCACTTCCCATAGCAAATCCAACATTTGCTTTTTTTAGGGCGGGAGCATCATTTACACCATCTCCGGTCATACCTACAACTAAATCCATTGATTCTATAATGCTAACCATTCTACTTTTATCTTGTGGTAAAGCTCTAGCTATAACAGCTATTTTCGATAAGTTTTTCTTTATATCATCATCACTCATTTGAGCTAGAGTATTACTATCAATTACTAAATTGTTGTTTATATCTATAAGACCAACCTCACGTGCAATAGATGTAGCAGTATCTATTGCATCCCCTGTTATCATGATAGGTTTAATTCCAGCACTTTTAATTAATTTTATTCCTTCTTTAGCTTCATCTCTTAATTCATCTTTTATATTAACAAAGCCTAAAAGGGTTAGATCGTCTTTATTTTTTCCATAAGCAAAAATAAGAACTCGGCCAGAATTTTTAGTATACATGTCAATTTTCTTTTCAATTAAATTTTTATTTATAAAACTTACTTCATTGCCAAATGAATTTAAATACTTTTTACATTTTGATAATAATACTTCTCTAGCTCCCTTATAATAAGTGATACCATTATTTAAAGTAACGCTACTATATTTGTATTTACTATCAAATGGTTCTTTTTTTATTACTTTTTCACTAATTGTTTTATCTTCTTTGATGAATTCCAGTAATGCTCGATCGGTAGAATTTCCACCGATAATTTCTGATTTACTAATTATGCTAGCATTATTATAATAAAATGAATTATATAATTCTTTGTAATTTTTACTTTTTTTAACTTCATTTAAGTCTTTATAAACTTTATTATCTGGAGTAACGAATTCAGTAACTTTTAAAACTCCCTTTGTAAGTGTACCTGTTTTATCTGTAAGAAGGACATTTAGGCTACCTGCGGTTTCAATTCCAACTAGTTTTCTAACTAGAACATTATCTTTTAACATCTTTTTCATATTACTTGATAATACTAAAGTTATCATCATTGGTAAACCTTCTGGAACTGCCACAACAATGATAGTTACTGATAATGTAAGAGCATATAACAAATGATTAAACATAACTGGTGCATCAGTTAAAGTTGCCATTATTAAATCAGAATCAAAATTATTGTTTATTACAATACTTGCAAATAGATAGGAAATGCTTGCTAATAATGCTCCGATGTATCCAATTCTACTTATAGTTTTTGCTAGCCCACGAAGTTTAATTTTTAAAGGACTTTCGGGAACGACTTCTTGTAATTCTTGAGATATTTTACCTAATATTGTTTTATCTCCGACGCATCTAACTAACATTTGTGCTTCACCGTTATATACAACTGAACCCCGATATACTCGATTTACATCACTAATTACGGGCCCGTTTTTACTTAATTTTTTGGCTTCTTTTGTCTCACCATTTAGGGCTGATTCATCAACACTTAATGAACCTTTAATTAAATATCCATCGGCAGGTATTTTATCACCACTATTTAAAATGACAATGTCACCAACAACTATTTCCCCAGATGGTATTTCGTTTATTCCACCATTTCTTTTAACTTTTGCTTTAGTTTTTAATTGTTCTTCTTGCAGTCTTGAAAAAGCTTTTTCAGAACCATATTCACTGATACTAGAAATGAATGAAGCTAAAAATATGGCAATTAAAATACCGATTGTTTCATACCAATCAAAATCACGAAAAAGTACCACAACTTTGATTCCTAATGCAATTAATAATATTTTGATAATTGGGTCTCCTAAAGACTCTAACAAAAGATGTAAAAATGTATTTTTCTTTTGTTTTGTTATTTCATTTGTACCATGTTCTTTTCTAGAAATAATTACTTCTTTTTCGTTTAAGCCCATATGCTTGTCCTCCCAAAATAAGTCTATGAAATAAATAGATTTTTAGAACAAATTTATTGAATAGAAAAAAATTTTTGTATTATAATTATTGAGGATGGAATAGAAATATAAAAAAGGTGGTAGTAATGAAAAATAATTTTAAGAAATATGTGATGATTGGTGTAATGAGTTTGGTGGCCGTAGCATTAGTTTTTTTGGGAATATATTGTTATAAACAAAATAAGAAAATAAAAGTTAATTCAGTTGATGAGGTTAAAGCAGAAGTAGTAGCGAAAAAGAAAGTAACTGCAGAAATTATGAGTGATATTTTTAAAGTTGAAGATTTTTTTGATAATAAAAAAATAGATGATGGTTTAGAAATAAATTATAAAAAGGATGGAGAAGATGTTACTTTTTTAGAAAAATATGATAAATTAGGTACTTATGAAGTAGTTATTAAGAATAATGATAAAGAATATAAAAGTTTATTAAATGTAGTAGATACTACAAAACCTGTTTTAAAGTTAAAGGATTTAAGTATAAATGTTAATGATAAATATGATGTTAATGATTTTGTAGAAGAATGTTCTGATAATAGTTTAGAAGATTGTATTTTATCTTTTAAGGAAGATAAGACTTATAAGAATGTAGGGGTTTATGATATTGTAATTATTGCTAAAGATAGTAGTGGTAATGAGGTTGAAGAAACTACAAAATTAGAAATTTTAAAGAAGCAAACAAGTAATAAAACAAGTACAAAAAATAATGCTAATAATAACCAAAGTAATAATAATAGTAGTAGTAACAATAACAAAGTAACTTTTGTTAAGAAAGAAACTGAAACAACAAAAGAAACTAAAGAATTAAATTATGGTACGATACTAAACATTTGGCATATAAAAACTTATAAAGTATATAGTGATGGATCTAAAAAACTAATTGATGAGTATACACATAGTGAAGTTGATGCTAAAAATTTTAATGCTAAAACTGCAGATATGTTACCTGAAGCAATAGAAAATATGAATATGTATAAAAGTGAAGTAAATGATGTAGTTAAATATACAAATGAATTTAGAAGTGAAGTTCAAAAAAGTTCTTTGGTTCTTGATGAAACATTAACTAAAGCGGCGATGGTTAGGGCAATTGAAATGGCTTATTCAAATAAATTTTCTCATGAAAGACCTGATGGAAATATGTGCTATTACATTATGCAAGATTTTGGACAAGATATTTATGGTATAGGTGAAAACATAGCAATGGGACAACGAAATGCAAAGGAAGTTTCATACGCTTGGAAAGGTTCTCAAGGTCATTATGAAAATATGATTGATTCTTCTTTTACTAAAATTGGCGTTGGAGTAATTAAATTTCAAGGTACATATTATTGGGTACAACTATTTTCTTACTAAAAATTAATGGAAATTGTTAAAAAAGACTTGTCAAAAGTCTTTTTTTTTGATATTATTTAGTAGTCATGGCGAGATAGCTCAGCTGGCTAGAGCATCCGGTTCATACCCGGCAGGTCGAGAGTTCGAATCTCCCTCTCGCTACCAAATGAATTCTAGAGAATATTAGAAATAATATTCTTTTTTTTGCAAATTGGCCATAAAAATTGGCCGTTGTCAAATAAAAATGTGACCGCACTGGAAAGTCAGCACGACCACATTCAATAAGTATAATATACAACTTTTTGTAAAATATGTCAATGGATGTAATAAAAATTGTAAAATTCTCTAATACATTGTTATCAAACTATTTTGAACTTGCGGGTATGAACTGAAAGCCCAAAATAATATAATTTATTATGGATGAAGATTTAAGTAAATTAAAAGATATTAAAATAGAAAATTATATATGGATAATATATATTGGTATTATTGTTTTAAGTTGGTATGCAAATAGTAAGGAAAAAAACTATATTTTAACTAAAAGTGAAAAAAGTAAAAAAGAATATCAATGGTTAATGATACTTATTTTTAGTATATTATTACTTATATATTATTATTTTGCTAAAGATTCTTATGATGATATATTGAAATTAAAACCGGAGGATAGCAATAAAAGAGTTGTCCTTAGATACGCATCATTTATTGGATCGTTTTTAATTTTAATAAGTGGTATTATATTTTTGATAATTGCTATCGTTGATGATAATATTGATACAGAAATTGCATTCAATTAGAAAAGTATTATAATTAGGGTATGAGAGAAGAAATGGTCGGAGTGATTACTCATGTAGCATTTTATGCTGGATGGCCAAAAGCTTGGGCTGTATTTAATCTAGCTAAAGAAGTTTATAATGACTAAATGTAGAAGCATTTAGTTTTTTCTTTACTAATAATGTATCACGTGATACAATATAGTTGGGAAGGTGATAAATTGCCAAAAAAGATTAGTATAAGTAAAGATGATATATTAAATACAGCTTTAGAAATAGTGAGAGAAAATGGGATTGAATTTGTTAGTAATAGAGAAATTGCAAAAAGGTTAAATTGTTCAATAAGACCAATATATTATCAATTTGAAAATAGTGAAAAATTAATGGAAGAATTAAAAAAGCTTATGATTAAATACTTTTATGATTTTTTAATAAATAATATGAATGATGAAATGCCTAAATATAAACAAACAGGTATTAATTATATAAAGTTTGCCAAAGAAGAAAAGAATTTATTTAAAGTATTATTTATGAGTAAGACCAATCTTTCTATAGGTGAGTTTATTGATGCAGCAGATGGTAATTTTAATGAAGTAGAAAAGTATATTAACATGAGTACTAGTTTAGTTGGTAAAGATTTAAAGTCTTTTCATGTAAAGATGTGGTTGTTTACACATGGTATTGCTACGCTTTTAGCAAGTGATGCAATAGTTCTTGGCGATAAACAAATTAGTGAACTTTTATCTAGTGAGTTTAAGGCATTGATGTTACTCGAGGAGGAAAAATAATATGAAGTATGATAAGTTGTGGAAGTTTATTAAAAATGAGGATGTAAGTAAGCTTACATTTGAGAAGATAGAAGAAATATTAGGTTTTAAAATAGATCATTCTTTTTTAAATGAAAAAAAGAATTTAAAAGAATATGGTTATGAAATAAGTAAGATTAGTTTAAAAGAAAAAGTTGTGTATGTAAGGAGAATAGATAATGAAGAAAGTAATTGAAGTAAAAAATTTAACAAAAGAATATAAGAATTTAAAAGCAATTGATAATTTATCATTTGATGTTTATGAAGGAGAAATATTAGGACTTTTAGGACCAAATGGTAGTGGGAAATCCACAACTATTAATTCAATTTTGCAATTATTAAATTTTAGTAATGGTAGTATTAAAATATTTGGGCATGAAATGAGACCGGATGCTTATGAAATTAAAAAAAATATCGGAGTTATATTTCAAGAAGTGGCAGTATTTCAAGAATTAACTGTTTATGAAAATATAGATTATTTTTGTGGTTTATATATAACTGATATAGATAAAAGAAAAAAATATGTAATGGATGCTATTAATTTGGTGGGGTTAAATGAATTTATAAAGTTTTATCCAAAACAATTATCTGGGGGATTATTACGTCGTTTAAATATTGCTTGTGGTATTGCACATAAACCTAAACTTATATTTTTAGATGAACCCACAGTTGCGGTTGATCCTCAAAGTAGAAATAATATTTTAGATGGTATCAAAAAACTTCGAGATGAAGGAGCTACCATTGTTTATACAACTCATTATATGGAAGAAGTAGAAATGATTTGTGATAGAATTATTATCTTAGATAAGGGGAAGATTATTGCTGAAGGTACAACAGATGAATTGAAGGCACTTGCTAAATTAGAAGAAAAAATAACTGTGGAAGTAAAAAATATAAATGAAAAAGTAATAGATGAGATTAAAGAATTTAAAACTGTGTTGGATTTAAGTTATCAAGGAAACATACTTGTGATTGTTTATAAAAAGGGTAAGGACAACCTTGGTGAACTAATAGATTATTTACATGAAAAAAAGGTTACATATTCAAAAATATTTTCTGAAAGACCAACTTTAAACGATGTATTTTTGGAATTAACTGGAAAGGATTTGAGAGATTAATGTTTAAGCATAATTTTAAATATTCTTTAAAAATTCTTTTTAGAAATAAAAGTTTAATCTTTTGGACATTTATATTTCCAATTATCCTAGGTACATTTTTTAATCTAGCTTTTAAGGATATTGAAAATAATGAATCTTTTCATCCATTTGATATAGCAGTTGTAGAAAGTGATGATTTTAATAATAATGAAATATTTAAAGAAACAATTAAAAGTGTAAGTAAAGATGATAATAATAAATTATTTAATGTAGAATATGTAAGTAAGATTGATGCTGATAAATTATTAGAAGATAAAAAAGTAACTGGTTATCTTGAGTTTATTGGTAATGATGTAAATATTAAAATTAATGATAATGGAATTTATGAAACAATACTTAAATTTTTTGTAGATGAAGTAAATAGTGAAAAAAATATTATAAATTTGAATATTAATGAAGAAGTAAGTAAAGGTAATTATGATATAGATAATATTACAAGTAATATATTAGATAAGTTAAATAGTGAAGTAAATATTAAAAATATATCAAGAAGTAATTTAAGTTATACTATGATAGAATATTATACTTTAATAGCGATGGCTGCTTTATATGGAGGTATATTATCTATGTATATTATAAATAAAAGTATGCCAAATTTAAGTGATGTTGGAAAAAGAAGTAGTATTGCACCATTTAAAAAGAGTAGTTTAGTTTTTAGTGGTCTACTTGCTAGTATTATTGTGCAACTAGTCGGGTTAATTATTTTATTCTTGTATACAATATTTGTTTTAAAAATAAATTATGATTCTAATCTATGGTATATTATGTTGCTTGCTATAGTTGGTTCTTTAGCGGGCTTATCTTTGGGCGTTTTTGTTTCATCAATATTTAAAATAAATGAAAATGCCAAAAGTGGAATTTTAATTGCCATAACTATGTTTTATTCATTCTTGTCAGGTATGATGGGAATTACCATGAAATATGTTATTGATAAAAATATACCAATTATAAATAAGATTAATCCAGCGGCGATGATTACAGATGGGTTTTACTCTCTATATTATTATGATACGATGAATAGATATTTCTTTAATGTAATTAGTTTAGTGATATTTTCTGGTATAATACTTGGAATATCAAGTATTGTTTTAAGGAGGCAAAAGTATGATGCTATTTAAAACTTTTTGGAAGGTTGTTAATAAATATAAAGGTACAATAATTGGATATACTATTATGTTACTTGTTTTTGGGACACTTAATATGAGTAGTAATGATGTAACTGAAGACTTTAAAAGTAGTAAACCAGATGTAATAATTATAAATAATGATGATAGTGTTCTTTCAAATAATTTAGTGGAGTATTTTAATGACAATGCAAATATACTTGATATAGAAAATGATGAAGAAAAGATTGATGATGCTTTATTTTATAGAGATGCAAATTATGTAATTTATATAGATGAAGGTTATGAAGCAAAAGTATTAGATGGTAGGGATCCTGAAATTAATATTAAATCAAGTGGGGATTATTCATCAAGTTTAGCAGAAATGTTACTTAAAAGATATTTAAAAACACAAAGTGTACTTCATGATGAGTTTGAAGATAAAAATGTTTTAGTTGAAAAAATAAATGATTCGTTGAAAAATAGTGCAAATGTTGAACTGGCAACAAAAATAAATACTACAAAATTAACTAGACTTTCAAGATATTATAATTTTGCAAGTTATAGTATTATTGCAGTTGTTATGTTTATTATTTGTTTGGTTTTATCTTCATTTAATGAAGAAAATATAAAGAAAAGAACTATTGTAAGTAGTTTGAATTATAAAAAATATAATAAGTATATTATGTTATCAAGTATTTTATATGTTTTATTTGTAGTTATTTTATATACTATTTTAGGATATTTTGTATTTGGTAGTATTATGTTTAGTAAAAGAGGCTTAATTTATATTTTAAATACCTTTATATTTGCAGTTGTGGCTTTAGCTTTGTCTTTGCTTGTAAGTACTTTAGTAAATAAAAAAGAAGCAATATCTGGTATTGTAAATGTAGTAGCTTTATCACAAGCTTTCTTATGTGGAGCTTTTATACCAGTTATGTGGATGCCTGATAGTGTCTTGAAAATAGCACATGTGTTTCCAGCATATTATTATATTAATTCTAATGAATTACTAGCAAGTTTAGAAGTTTTAAACTTAAGTAATTTAAAACCAGTTTTTATTAATATGGGAGTTATGATTTTATTTATAGTTATTTTAATCATACTAAATAATATTGCATCTAAAAAGAAACAGGTATTAAGATGAGATGTAAATGGTGTAATTTAAATAATCCTTTATATGTAGAGTATCATGATAATGAATGGGGAATTCTTAATTTAGATGAAAAGTATTTATTTGAAATGTTAATATTAGAATCTTTTCAAGCAGGGCTATCTTGGGAATGTGTTTTAAATAAAAGAAAGTATTTTGAAGATGCTTATGATAATTTTGATATAGAAAAAATAGTTTTATATGATGAAGTAAAAATAGAAGAATTAATAAATAATAAAAATATTATTAAAAATAAATTAAAGATTAAAGCAAGTATTAATAATGCTAAAGTATTTATGGATATAGAAAAAGAATATGGTAGTTTTAAAAATTATTTACTTGGGTATTTTAAAGAATATCCAGTAAAAGAAGTGGGTAAAACTACATCTTTAATTTCTGATAGTATTTCAAAAGACTTAATTAAAAGAGGAATGAAGTTTGTGTGGTCAACAATTATTTATTCTTACTTGCAAGCAATTGGACTTATTAATTCACATGATGAGGATTGTGATGTAAAGTAATTAAAAGTTTAGAAAATATTAATTTTTTTTATGAAATTTTAAAAAACTAGTTTTCTTATTATAAAAAAAATGGTATTATTATCTTATGGTGAAGAATAAATTAAAGGAGCAATAATATGGATAACAAAAAAATAAAAATAGTTAGTATTATATCTATAATTGCGCTTGCACTAACTCTAGTTGCTGCAACATATGCATTTTTTGTTGCTCAGACAGGTGAGGGTGCTCAAACTGATGTAAAAATAACTTCAAGTACTGTTGATACGTTATCATTTGAAACAGGAAGTGCTATAAATCTTCCGTGTCCAACAGATAACTTATATCGAATAATCGGAGTATTTGGAGAAAATAATCATGGCGTAACTGGAAAGCAATTGGTAAAATTAATAAAGTATGATTATGCAACTAGTAATTTACTGGGAACAGATGGAGATTATAGGGGCTCAGATACTCCGGATTCAACATACTATAAAGGAAGTTTATCATCAGTAAATACATATTATTGGAATTATAAAGCAACAAATAATGCAAGTAATACATGGAGTACAAGTTTACTAAATAAGATAAATTTGAATACAAATTATTTAAATAATATAGGTACAACATGGTCAAATTTGATTGAAGATGCCACATGGAAAGTAAGTGGACATTCAACAGGCTTTGTAACATTAAGTGAAATGTATACAGCAGAAATAACAAATGCTACCAAAACATATGGACCTAGCGATGGAACATCAAAAATAGGTTTAGTGTATGCTAGTGACTATGGCTTTGCAGCAAGTCCAAGTGCATGGACTAAAACTTTGGTTTATTATAATGGTAACGATGCGAATGGAACATCAATAAAAACAATAAATTGGATGTATATGGGAAATTATGATTGGACAATTTCGCCTAGTTCTTCCGGCAATGGCGGTGTGTTCTATTTGGACAACGACGGCCACGTCGACTACATCTACTCGAGCTATGGCTGTGGCTCTCGTCCAGTCTTGTATCTAAAGGCTTCTGTTCTTTATGCTGGGGGATCTGGAACTAAAGATTCGCCAATAACTTTGGTAGTATGACAACCTTTGGTTAAGCGCGGCTGGTGGGGGTATCCACCCCGCGCCGCTGAGTTATAAAATAATTAGATAGTTTGCTTGCTAACTATAGAAACGGGGTATAAAATTTAGCTAAAGTTATCAATAAGAATATTAGGGTGTTAATAATTTATTATAGTAAGGGAGTAAGATGAAAATGGAAAAAAGTAATAAAATATATATGATAGTGATATTTGTGTGTGCAGCACTTGTTATTGGTTTATGTGGTTATGCAATAATAACTCATAAAGATGAAAAGATTAGTGATGCAATAAAATTTAAAAATGAATATGAAGCATTAAATGGTGTAGTAAATGAAGCTACGGACAATAAATATATTGAAGTAAATATTGATGAAGAAAATCCAATGGTTTATAAAACTGGAAAAGAAATATTAGATGTTTTGAAAAATGAAGATGCAATAATTTATTTTGGTTTTGCAGCGTGTCCTTGGTGTAGGAATGCTGTTCCGGTTTTGCTTGATATAGCTAATGAAATGAATGTTGAAAAAATTTATTATGTTGATATTTTAGATATTCGTGATACTTATAAATTTTCTGGAAGTATTGAGCCTGAACAAACTAAAAAGGGTACTGATGCTTATTATGAAATTCTTAAATTTTTAGATAAGAAATTGGAAAAGTTTTATGTTAAAGATGAAGCTGGTAATATGTATGATACAGGTGTAAAAAGATTGTATGCTCCGACGGTAGTTGGTGTAAAGGGTGGAAAAGTAGTTGGTTTTCATGAATCTACGATTGAAAGTCAAACAGATCCTTATGAATTATTAGATGAAAAAGGTAAATCAGAATTAAAAAATGAATATAAAAAGATAATTGAATCAGTAAATGAAAAAAACAATGTTTGTAAAGATAAAGATGGAACATGTTAGAAAATATTTTTAAAAACTTGTTTTTTTCTTGTTTCTAATTATCAAATATAGTATAATTTTATTAGAGTGAAATGGGATGATTAGATGGCAAGAAAGAAAAAAGTAGTTATAACATATCAAGAATTGACACCTACGACTTTAGCTATTAAAAAAGATAAAAAAAAGGTTAGTATATTTGGAATTTTTTGGTTAATAGTAATATTTGCTATTTTTATTGGTGGTGTAATTTATTTACCAGAAATATCACAATATGTAAATGATTATTTGAATCCAGAAATCACAACACCAGATACACCTAGTAATAATACACCAGATGATAATCCTGATGATGAAAACCCTAATGAAATTAAAGAATACGATATTTCAACAAATCCAGAAATAGTTATGGAAAATTTTAAGATTAATAATATTAAAGTTGAAAATGGTAAAATAATATTTGATATTACAAATACTGGTACTGATTTATTGGATTTTTCTCAATATAAGTATTTTATTAATTTATTTGATCAAAATAAAAAGTTATTACAAAGAATTATGTTACATGATGAAATAGTAGCAGCAAATGAAACGATTAATACAGGTTATAATTTAGTTGATAGTAGTGTAAGTATAATTTCATTACTTATCATAGATGAAAAAGATTATCCTTCATTTGTAGTTCCTGCAAGTGATTCTAATACTGCAACATTTACATGTACTAAAGAAAATGAAAAAATAGAATATTTACTTAACAATAACAAAGTTTATGCTATTTCAATTTCATATGAAGTTTTAACAAGTGATCCTAATTTCAATGCCTTGGAAGGTTCATATAGAGCTATGCAAGCTACTTATAATTCCGTTGAAGGTGTAACATCGAATGTGGATATAAATAATAATACTTTATATTTTAGAACAATTATTAATTTGAATACTTTTAAAACTAATAATGTTAATATTAAAAATGTGTATTTGAAGGATACTGATGCAAAGGTTATAAATTTTGAAATGAATGCAAAGGGGTTTACTTGTAATTAAGGTGGGTGTTTTATGAAACTTTGTATAAATGATTTTGAAGGACCGCTTGATTTATTGCTTCATTTAGTTAAAACTGCTAAAATGGATATTTATGAAATTGATACCAAATATATTATAGATGAGTATTTGAAATTTATTGAAAGTATACCAAAAGATGATTTGGATGATGCAAGTGAATATTTAGTTATGGCTGCAGAGTTAATACATTTGAAAAGTAGATTACTTTTAAATTTAGATAGTGATGATAATGATAATGATGAATTTTCTATAAATAGTGAAGAAGATTTAAAAAATAAGTTGATTGAGTATGAACGTTATCAAAATGTAACCAATGTTTTTAAAGAATTGGAAGAAAAGAGAAATGAATTTTTTACTAAATTACCTGAAAATTTAAATGAGTTTGCTGATGAAAATAAGAAACTTGAAGGTAATATGGATATTGAGCTGTTGAAAAATGCAATGTTAGAATTAAGTAAAAGAATGTCTTATCAAAAACCAGTTAATACTAGAATTACTAGAAAAGAAATAAGTGTTGAAGAAAGAAAAGAATTTATAAGAGAATATATTACTAAAAGAAAAAATGTTAAGTTCACTGATTTGTTTGAAGAATATTCAAAAGATTTAGTGGTGGCAACATTTTTATCTATATTAGATATGTGTAAAATGAAAGAAATTACTTTGAAGCAAGATAATAATTTTGGGGATATATTTATTGAAAAGGTGGAAATATGAATAAAGAAGCAATATTAGAAGGTCTTCTTTTTGTAGTTGGTGATGAAGGTATTACTTTGGATAATATTTCAGAGATTATGATGATTACTAAAAAAGAAGCTCAAGAGTTACTTAAAAATTTAAGAGAAGAATATAATAAAGATAATCGTGGTATTAGAATTAGTTTTATGGGAGATGCTTTTAAATTAACTACGAAACAAGAACATAAAGAGTATTATCAAAAATTGATTACTACGAGAGGCACTAATACTTTGTCTCAGGCTGCACTTGAAACTTTAGCAATAATTGCCTATAATCAACCAATTACAAGAGCAGAAGTTGATGAACTCAGGGGACTTGCAAGTATTAACATGATAAGAAAATTAATGGCTAAAGATTTAGTAAAAATTAGTGGTAAAAGTAATTTACCTGGAAAGCCTAATTTGTATCGTACTACTTCAGAATTTTTAGATTATTTTGGACTTGCAACAATTAGTGATTTACCAGATTTACCTATAGAAAATAATGCTGATAGTAAAGAACAAGAATTGTTTACATCTATTTATAAAGAAGAAAAATAACATATTTTAATAATATTCATGCATAATATTTAATGGTGATATTATGTCTTTAAAGAAAATTAAAATAATAAATGTTGTTTTTCTTTTTTTACTATCTTTTTTGTGGCATTTTATGTATGATTGGTTTCCAAATAATATATTTGCTTTATTTTTTCCAGTTAATGAAAGTATCTGGGAACATATGAAAATTATTTATTATTGTTTACTTTTAGGTAGTGTTTTAGAATTTATTTTATGCAAAAAAAATAATATAAAAATAAATAACTTTTATATTGAAACTATGGTTAAGTCATTACTTGGTGTCATATTTTATTTAATTATTTTTATTCCTCTTTACCTATGGCTTGGTGAATCTATGATTATTTCCATTGGCTTAATGCTTGTTACTTATATTTTTATGGAATTTATAGGATATAAGATATTGGTCGGAGAAGAATTAAATATTAAAATATTACCGGTTATAATTATTGCTTTATGCTCTATTATGTTTGTAATTTTAACTTTTTATCCTTTGCATAACTTCTTGTTTTTTGATGATGTTAAATTTGGTTATGGAATATTAAAATAAAATTAAAGTTAAAATTGTTTAAGAGATTATTAAATATTAAATAAAAAAGTCCGTTGTTGGGACTTTTATTGTTTTTATGGTGCCCTTTTGGTGGAAGTATAACAACCACTAGGCATAAATTTATAGGTAGTAATAACTACTAACTAATATAA
>CAKOHI010000009.1 GCA_934085585.1 uncultured Bacilli bacterium | reverse complement strand
AAACCCCAATTCAGTATAAAACTGAACTAGGGTTCTAAAAATTCTTTTTTAGTGTCTACTTTTTGTTGACTAATTCAGCGATTAATTTCTATTCTTTTCTTCATTTTTGTAATCATTCATTTTTTTATTAACCCACTCTGGCAGCATTTCTTTTAAAGGTAAAAAACCTTTTCTGGTTTCAATTAGTTTTTCATTTTCACAATTTTTCAAATAATTTATATCTTTGATCGAAGCTTTTACTCTATTAGTTTCGTAATCAACATCAAGTATTAAAACATATATCTCATCGTTTACTTTAACAAATTTTTCTATATCATCTACATAACCATTTGATATTTCAGATATATGACATAAACCTTTATAATTTCCAACTTTAATAAAAAAACCATACTTAAATATACCTGTAACTTTGGCTAGCACTATATCTTTTAGTTTTAACATACTTCACCTTCTTTATATAAAGTATAACAAAAAATACTAGACTTAACAATCATAAAACATTATAATATTATTGGGTGATTAAAATGAATAAAGAAGATTTAACAGATAAAATAAAAAAAATGGTCGAAGAATTACGACCTTATTTAAATATGGATGGCGGAGATATTGAATTTATTAAATATGAAGATCATTATATATATGTACGCCTTACCGGAGCATGTCAAAGTTGTATGTTTCAAGATAATACTTTAAATGAAGGGGTTTTAAGCTTTTTCCAAGCGCAAATTCCCGAGTTAGAAGGAGTTATTAATGTAGATCTATAATCCAATCTATTTTATCAATTTTAGCATATTTAGATATTTCTAAATATGCTTTTTTTAAAAATATTTCATAATCGTTACATCTTTTAATAATTTTAACTAAAACTTCTTCATCAACATTCTTATTCATAACAGCTTCATAATTATCAAAATAATATGTTGGATATAAAAGCCTTGCAAATAACATTTGATATTCATAAATACTTAATCTACGTACTTTTAAATAACTTGATAATTCTTCTAAAACATATTCTTCATTTTTATTAAAAAACATTGATTTTAAATATTCTGCAATATCCCTTACTTCTAGGTCAAAAATAAAAGATAATGGATTTAAATAGTTTAATTTATAATTTGGAAAATAAACTCTTCGATGTGATAAAACGATTCTATAATCTAATACATTTTTATATTTAAAATTAGTATTATTTACATAACTTATTGCATTTTCAGCTAAACCTATGTAATAACTAAATGAATTTTTAACAACATCTTTATTAATTGCAAGTTCTCTTACTTGATATTCAAAATAATCTACTTTTTCACTCCATAAAGTTCCCCAATTATTTCTATAAAGACTTGATTTACTATTATTAAGGACTAATTTATCACTTATTTTAATCATATCAAATATATCATATTCTTCATTTATATTACTTACTGCAAATAATATGTAGTCATATTCATTTATTTTTGTTAAATAACTATTATTTCTATTAATTAAAATTTTATTTACATTTATTCCTTTTAAAACCATTTCATTACATACATTTACTATGTCCTTAAGCTCATCAATGCTACGATTATAAAAAACAAAAAAATAATCTTGATTGTCGAGTTTAAAATGATATTTTCCATCAAGTTCTTCTAAAAAATCTATATCTAGTCCATAATAATATTCTAATGTTTCTTTCATATTAAATTATATAAAAAAAATAGGTTTTTTATTCCCTATTTTTACATTCCAATTATATATGGATTTTCTATGCTACCATCGCCGGCATAAACATAAACTGATTCATTTAGATATAATGTAGGCCTTATATATCTTGCTCTATTTGCAGAGGTACTGTCTACACCCCCACTAGCTCCTAAATAGTATGCCCTATTACTAGTTGTAAGATCTGGAGTTAATAACCATTCATCACTACCACCTCTAAGCCAGCTTGTTCCCACACAATTAGATGTGTTATAGCTTGCTAAAGCAGTATCTGAACTACATAAATTACTATCTACGCTATATCCATAATCACTTGGATATAATAATCCTATGTAAGCAGTTGTAGTTGATGATCTTACTGTACCAGAGTCAGCAATAGCATATTGTCTTTCTGTCTTAAAAAATTCACTTTTATCAGCATCTTCTGAAATAAATCCTCCAAGGTGCCACGTTGCATTTACAATCATGTTTCTATAGTTACCTTTAATACCTATTTTGGTAAAATCACAATTAGCTGTTAAATTCCAATAAGCAGTACAATACGTAGTACTGGTTCCATCTTGAGCATTATAATACGCATTATTTAATAATTGATTTAAACTAGCATTTGGCCAATCGTTAGTATTTGATTTATCATAACCATATATACCAATTGGTTCAGATCTAACTATTTTAACTAATTTTTTTCCACTTTGACCATGAGTACTATTATCAAAAAGTCCAACTATTCTCCATAATTCATCATTAAAATATATATAATTATTGGGATTTGCTCCTGTATAATTACTATGATATTCTATTATATAATGACCACTACTTGTTTTTTGACTAAATGAAAAAGTCACTTGATCATCGCCATATGATACTGAACTATCCTTTTGATATACTACTTTAAATACATCACTTGTACTTACGCTAAATTCACTTGTACAAACTTTTGTTGATGCTGCTTTTCCTTTTAAAGAAATGTATTCAACATTATTTTTATATAAAGTTGCGTAGTCAGAACTAATTTCACTTATTTGTGTATAGCAAAAACTATAATTACCAGCGGTTGAAATTTTAAAAGATATTGTAGCCTGTGAACTATCGGTATGGTTCGTACTTTTCCAAGTTAAGCTCTCTGTATCCCATGAAAATGATGATGTACTGGTACTCGTATATAAAGTTTTGGCAATGGCTACATAAGTACCTGTATCACCTCTGTGATATGTAGCAAATTTTCCGTCGCCTTGTTTTGAGCCACTTAAATCTGTTAAATAATCATTTAAATTAGTTCTAGTTGATGATGTAAATTTAATATTGCAAGTTACATTACCTACGATATTATCTATAGATAATTTCCAATCATCATATAGCCATTTACCTCTAGCATTATCACATTTTACTTTTACATTATAATAACCTTTATCTGGAAATTTATATGCTTTTTTGCCATCTACAGTTAAAGCATACTTTACTCCATCTTCTTCAAAAGTAATTTCTTTTTTATTAAAGCTCTTACTGCTTAAAAATATTATAAATGTAAATAATATTACTATAGTTAAACTTAAAAATATAATTCTTTTTTTCTTCATTTATTATCACATCCCTAATATATATGGCGAACTAATACTTCCATTACCACTTGTAAAATATACAGATGAATCCAAGTATACAGTCGGATAAACACTGTATGCATTAGTCGTTTGTACTGGATAAATGTTACCATAATCATGAAGATAATATGGGTTTTTTGCTGTAGTTTGTGTGTTAAACCATGAAAGACTATATTGATATAACCAGTTTTGACTAGCACAACCACTCCCTAAATACTCCTCGAAAGTATTAATTCTGGAACATACACTAGATAAAACTCCATATCCATAATCGCTTGGATACATTAGTCCTACTTTACCATTTACTTTGCTTCCATTTCGCTCAAGACTATAAAATTTATATGGTGAATAATATGATTCATCAGGTCCATCTGTAAACCAATTAACACTTGCTATCATATTTCTATATCCTGGTTGAATACCCTTTGTTCTAAAATCGCAATCTGCTTTTATTCCTGTAGTAAGATAACAGTAGTCATTTCCTGTACCATTATCAGCATTGTAATAGGTATTATTTAACATTTTGTATAATCCAGATGAAGACCATGTTGTTACACCCGCTTGATTCCTTGCATATCCACCCAAAGTTGTAGTTCTAATAATTTTTACTAAATTTTTCCCACTTTGACCGTGTGTAGTATTGTTAAAAACCCCGATGATTCTCCAAAGTTCATTATTGAACCAAACATAATTATTTGGATTCTTTCCTTCATATCTGTAATTACCTGAATATGAATTATAAGATCCTTTTTTTAAATAGAATGACATTGATGCAATTGTACTAGCACCACTATTATTAAATGCTCTTTGTATTACTCGAACTGTACTACTAGTACTTAAATAGTTAAGTTCTATACATCCACTCTTCGTATTATTAACATTTGCATTTGTATAATAGGAGCTACCATAATGCATTTTAATTGAAGCTACATAAGTATATAATCTATTTCCAGAATGTCCAGTATTAATATCGTAGCAAAGTTGATAATATCCCTGTTCAGTCGGAGTAAATTGAAAATGATAAAAAGTTTCACTTGTAAGCCCACTTGCTACTGATGTCCATTTATTATTTGCAAATGTAAATTTATTTGAAACAGTAGTACCACTTGTACTTTCTTCACTTGTGCTTGAATATGTCTTAATATTACTATATCCAGACTTAGCTATTGTTGTTGCATTTGTATAATTACCTACTCCAACGACTTCGTTTACAACTTGTCCAGTTCCTTGTGTTGTTCCAGAAAGACCAATAACGTGACTTGCCAAATTTGTAGTAGAACTATTATCTGTATAATTTAAAGAACAACTTGTATATTTATTATTTATTTCTGAAATTTCAACTCTATTATATGTTTGATTATAATTGGATGTTGCATTGCTACAATTAACGCTACCTACTTTACCAATTGCAGTTGGCATATTATTTACACCAATTGACACATCCGGAGGTAAAACATCAAAATAAACAAAACATTTATCAGTATTTTTTATATTAACAGAAATGGTATTTAAATCTTCATCCCATGCCAAAGTTCCGCCCTTTTCACAATAAGACATTTCTGAATTAAACTCATATCCTGATCCAGGCCATTTACTAGTATTTGCAAGTTTATATGAACCAGTGTCAGCTCCAGTTTCTAGCATGATACTAATTCTTTTATCATTTAATATATCATCTTTAGCATCTGCTTTAACAATTTTATTATTATATAAAATGCAAATAGTTATTCCTAAAAATAAACCTAAACATGATAGACTACCTAATAACAATTTATTTTTCTTTGACATATTTAACCTCTTATTCTATGTATTATCTTACACTATTTTCATAAAAATTTTATCAAATATGATGAGTTAAGTCAATACACCAAGACAAATTAAAACATATAATGCAAAGAAAAAAACCACTTGACTTAATCAAATGGCTTTTACTTATTTATTATTAAATTTAGCAACTAGTGCATCAAACATGTTTTCACAAGCTTTTAAAAATGCTTCTTTGTCAGCAGTAAAATCAACTGGTGTATTATCTATTTCAGTTATTGGTTCAACAGTTGGTGTTGGCATTACTGGTTCAGCTACCGGAGCTACTGGTTCTACTGGAGCAACAGGACTAACCGGAGATATAACTTGATTAGTTTCAGGTGCAGTTGGCATTACTGGAGTAACTACAGGTTGTTCTAAATTACTTGTAGGCATTTTTAAATCACTATTTACATTATTTACTGGATTTATATTTTGATTACTCCTACTATTATCTAATGGATTAATATTTGAAATAGTTTGAGCATCTAATGGATTATTTTGAATTGTTTGTTGTACTGGTGCAGCAGTCGTAGCATCTACTGGTCTATAATTATTTTTTAAAGCTTCAAATGATGCAACAGGTAATGTTAATTGTTTAAAGAACATATCTTCTGCTCCAAGCATTTCTCCTACTTTAATATAGTCTACTTGATTACCAGAAATAATAAGTCTTAATAGTTCCTTAACACTATTCCATTCAGCATCAGGTATTAAAGTTAATGTATTATTAACGAGTTTAGATACTAAAATAATTGGAAGTCCCATTGTTCCATTCATTTCATTATCTAATACAACATATTCTCCACCATTGCTTTTAAATGCTGTAACAACTGGTTTTTCTAAAGCTGATCCAGACATTAAATTAATTTTTATTTTTTCCATATTATCAATCCCTTCTTGTATTCTTTCTAAATTATATCAAACTTTTTTTAAATTTTCAATTTATTTTTTTCAAAATGAAATATTTACAGCCATATGCACAATATTCATTAATATATTCATCAACTTTTTCTATGTCATTTACATCTTTAAAATTTTTATTTTCTTTGTTATTAAAACCTTTTAATCTTACTTTACCATACGCATAATCCCCTAGTATGAAATCAAAATTATTGTAATAATCTGTTATCTTTCCTTCTAAATCTTCTATATTTAAAGCATCCTTTATATTTCTTACTACTTCATACTTTTTATCATCAATTATTACTTCCATAAACCCTCCTAAATTAAGATAAATACTACTATTCCTATAACCATAAGTACTGTACAAATTATACTCATTATTAACAATATATCAACATAACCATTTCCACTAGTTACTTTATTATTTTCTCTTTCTAATGTTTCAAGTGCTTTTTCTAATAAATATTCTTTATTGATAGCATTTTCTCTTATTTTAAAATAATCATATACTTGTGAATTAATTTTATCAACATCTGCACTATCTAAATCTTTTACTTGATCAAAACTATAATTTAAAATTTCATATGCTTTAGCATTTAAAAAATGTTTTTCTTTAGGCAAAATTACTTTTACATTGTCTTTCATTTCTTTTTTAAAATATCTATCAACTTCTAATACATCATTTGCCATTAAAAAATTATATGATACCCGCAAAGGATTCATTGAAAAAGGTGTATATAATAAATCATAAAAATCTTTAACTTCTTTTTCTACTAAATAAAAATTTAATTTTTTCTTAATTAACATATCCACTAGTTCTTTTTGAACTATTATAAAATATGGATTTTTTTCTTTGATGCTCTTTTTTTCATTTTCACATTCAAAGTCATTAAATAATTCTAAATCTGATAAAAATATTTCAACATTGGTTTTACTATATCCGAATTTGGTTAAATTATCTTTTAATAATTCTGCCTCATCAATAAGTTTTGGATTTATTATATCAAGTTCGCTATATATGGATACAAGCATTCTTATAACCACTACTAAAAAGGAATTATAGACAACTCCTTGTGGATTTTCACAACTGTGCACATAGTCATCAATAGCTTTAGTAAATGCTTTATTTATAAATACCTTATCCACTATTCTTCACCCTACACAAAATTATATCATATAAATTTTTTCATGTGAATATATAAACTATAACTTTTCACAGAAAATTTACATAACCTTTATGTCTTAGGTACCGATAAACTACCACTTTTACTTTCAATTAAGCCACCATATACACTTGGTACTCTACCATTAATTACGGTTGATGCAACTAAAACATCATAATCTATTTTACTCATTTCATCTACAACTGGACTTATTAAATTTGTTTCTAATACAATGGTAACATATATTTCTACTAAAGCATTATTAATTCCATAATCAGTTATTTTAGTTTTTATATTTGTTAAAACTGATCCTACAAAATTTATTGGTATATAAATATTTGGTCCTAAATTTGATAAAAACATGCTTTTACTATTTATAAATAATGGCATTTTTAAAGCTATTCCTTTTTTACCACTTACAATATTTCTACTATTTATGTTGCTTGTTCCATTTTCTAACTCACTAATCGCCGTTTCAAGTTCTTGAGTTACAACTTCTAATGCAAAATATGCTTGATCCATATCGTATGAAACATAAAGTATTTCCCCTTCTTTATTTTTGTTAATTACAATAATATCTTTCATTACATCATCTTTTAATAAATCATAATTAATATTATTACTTAAAAAACTATCCATAAATTCATTTAATTTGATAAATGCTGCTTTTTTTAAATTATTACTTGCGCTTTTACTATAGCTATTAAATATTATATATGTAAAAAAAAATACTAAAGTTACCGCGATTAATATAACTCTAGATATTTTTAAATTTTTTCGCATTTTAAATTTTTTCATAGTAAATATTATGTTTTAAAATTTAAGAAATGATTTCAAAAATAGAAATAATCCTACTAAAAACACAATTATTACTAATGCTATTAATATTTTTATTCCAATACTTACCTTGTCATTGTCTAAAAAGTCTTCATTATCATCATCTTCAAAATCTTTCTTTTTAAACATATCAGTACTATAAAAAGAATTATCTAATTCTTCTTTTTTATTTTCTTTTTTATCGTTATCTTCTTTTTCTTTTATTTCTGTTATGCTAGTTACACTAGTTTTTACGCTTTCATAAACTTGAGTATCATCATCTCCCTTTAAATCTGTTAGGATATCTAAAGGATCAACATCATCTTTTTTTCCTTCTCTTTTTTTAGCTTCATTAATTGTTATTGTATTAATTAAATTCATTAAATTTTCTTCAGGATTATATTTTTTTTCTTCATTTTCTTCTTTTTTTTCATCATCTATATTTAAATTATTTAATATGTCAAATTGAGTATTTCTTAATTTTTTAGCTCTATTTTCCTCGTAAGTTTCAACTTTTTCGTCTTTAGCTTTTTCTAAAACTTTAGTTAAATCATATTCTTTAGTGTCTTCATGATCTAATCTGCTTACTTGCTCTTGAGGCTCTATTCTAATACTTTTTCTTTGCGGAGCATTGTTATATCTTTTATCAAGTATTTTTTTTATTTGTTCCACATTTATTTCTCTATCTTGATTTCCAATTACTGTTGCATTACTATGCACATTAAAATTATCAAGCTCGCTATTATTTATTTGTTTATACAAATCAGTATTTTTAGCAACTCTTGACATACTACTTGACTCATTATATTTTTTAATTCTTGTCTCCATTGAAACTACCTCTACACTCATAATAACATATTTAATAAAATTTTTAAAGCACAAATAATTGATTTTTTATAATCTATCATCTATAATTAGAAAAGGAGGATATAATGAATAAATTAAATGTTAATGAAAATTGTATTGGATGTGGAATGTGCGTAGCAATAGATCCTGAACATTTTGAAATTGTTGATGGTCTTTCACACGCTACAAATAGTGATAATTTAGATAGCAAAGATTTAGAAAATGCTATAAGTTCATGTCCAACTGCTGCAATTGAAATAAATGAAGAAAATTAAAATGTTAAGTTATCGCCTTAACATTTTTTTAATCCATATAATTTTTTTATTTCTTTTATACTTAAAGGTCTATATTCTCCAGATTTAAGTCCATCTAATGTTAAAAACGCATAACTTACACGACTTAATTTCATTACATCAATTCTCATACTTTCAAATATTTTTTTAACAATATGATTTCTTCCTTCAACTATTGTTAGTTCTACAATTGAAGTGTTTTTTTCATGATCTTTTTTTCTAACTTTAAATTTTCTTATATCAACTTTTCTATTATCAATAACAATACCTTTTTTTAATTTATTAATCTCATCTTTATCTAATATTTTATTAATTTTAGCAACATATGTTTTTTCAACTTCAAACTTTGGGTGCATAAGCATATTGGCAAAATCACCATCATTAGTTAATATTATTAGTCCAGTTGTATCATAATCAAGTCTACCTACTGGATATATTCTCGCTTCGGTATTTATTAAGTCTCTTACTGTAATACGCCCTAGTTTATCTTCTACACTACTTAATACTTGTCTTGGTTTATTAAGTAAATAGTATTCATGCTTTACATCTTTATTTATAATTACTCCATCAATACTTATTATATCATTTGCTTCTACTTTTGTACCAAGTTCAGTTATTACTTTTCCATTTACTAAAACTTTTCCATGTTTGATTAATTCTTCAGCTTTTCTTCTTGATGTATATCCAAAAGAAGCAATTACTTTTTGTAATCTTTCCATATTTCCTCCGCTTTATAAAATTATAACATGAATATTGTAAATTAGTAAATGAATTATCTCATATTTATTTTACATTTTCTAAATATAATCTTTTAGAAAATCCTCCGCGTTTTAATTCTTTTTCTTTTTGTACTTTTAATAAATCTTCTAAATTTTTATTTTCTAGTTTTGCTAATGAAATCATTACTTCAAGCATATCTGCTAGTTCTTCTAATCTTGCATCACCAAAAGATTGTAATACTTCTATATACTCTTCATATAACTTTTTTTCTAGTTCTTCTTTATATTCTAAATCATTTAATACTCTAGTTACTGGTTCTTCATTGTTTTTACTTATTATTTCAGGTATTTTATCTCGAACTAGTTTTTGATATTTTTTGGGTTTATAACCTTTATATAAATTTTCCGTTTTAGGTAAAAAGCCATACTTCATATATAGATGTTTAGCAACTAAATTATCTATACATACTTTAACACTAATTATTTTAGCATTTTTATCATTACACCATTTTATGAAGTTATCTATCAAGGTATTAGCTATTTTTTTATTACGATATTCAGGTAATACATATAGTGCATCTAATTTACCTACCAGATATTTATTAATATTATCATCAACAAGATAACCATATAAATAACCTACGACTTTATCACAATCATAGGCAAAATAAAGATAATTATCTTTATAAATTGTTTCATAATCAAATGCTAATTTAAAATCATCTTTTACATTTTCATCATATTTTTGTTCATCTTTTATTAACATTGTTAATAATTTGTTGGCTTCTTTAACATCTTTTTTTGTAGCTTCTTTTATTTTTATCATACTTATCACGCTTTCATTATACCTTAGATATTAAAAAATTTAAAGAGTAATTTAAAAAGACATCTGCTTATTTAGCAAACATCTTTATTAATTATTATTTTTTCAATACTTTAATTGTTAAACCTACTCCAAGTAAAGATATAATTCCAATACATAAATCAATTACTATTTCATCACTTGTTTTAGGATTTTTAATACTTTCTGATTCATCTATTTCTAGTTGAGTCTTTTTTTCTGCTAGAGTGTAAACACTAAAGTGATTTGTATTGAAAATAGCATAATTATTTTCAACCTTCACTTCATATTCCTCACTTTTTCCATCATCAGTTATATAATATACCACTAAACTTTTATCTTTTAACTCTTCTTTAATTGGAATTCTTACTTCAAAAGATCCATCTGATAATTTAGTTATATATTTATTTATAGATTTTGAGAATAATGATATATCAAATGTTTCACTATTAGTTGCATTTAATATTTTCATTATCTTGTCATATTCTTCTCCGCTTGTTAGCTTTTTAATTTCAACCATTGTATCTAGTGGAATACTTCCTGAATTACTTGATACTGTAACATCTGTTAAAAAGTCACTTGTTATTAATTTTGGTGTTTGCATTTTACTTGTATTTTTATTTACGATAAAATAATGTTTCTTATTATTTATTGTAGCTACATAGATTTTGCCATCACTTGACATGTTTTTGTGATTTTCATCAACAAATTCAATACGTATATTACTATTTGTGTTATCAAATTCACTAATTATCATTTTATCTTTACCAAGATAAGAATCTATTCTTTCTTGTAAATAACTTAATATTTTTTCGTTTTCTAAATCGCTTGGAACATATAATACATGATATGATTCTGAACCAATATCACCGATTGCTCCATAAATTGTATTATCAAATTTATAAAGACCTATACCAAACATTACATCATATAAAGGTTGTTCATCTCCAGCTCTAATATCTAGATAAAAGTTTTTATAATCTAATGATTTTTTATAAGCATCAGAATAATTAATCATACTTCCACCATTTACCCAATAGTTAACTAATTCTAAGTCTTCCACGATAAATCTGTAACGATTTGCATCTTCAACTTTGCCAGCATTTTTAACATTCTCTACAAGTTTTTCAACACTTTTGGCACGTTCTTCATCATAAACATATTTAATATTCATCTCTTTGTAAAATTGACCATTTGATGATAATCTTATTTTACACCTAGTAATTGTTTCATTACATTCAATACTCCATGCTTCGTAACCATTATAATAATCACCTAAAGCTCCTTCTAAAATGGCATATGCCGTGTCATTATCATTTGCAATCGGAGGTATACTATAAAATGTTAATGTATCTCCTTCAAGCTCTTCTCTTTTAAAAAGGTTATAATTTAGTACATCATCGTCTTTATATGCAAGCATATCTTTAAAACCTGTATTATCATTTTCTTGAAAATTATCTGGTATTATTCTAAGAACTTGATGATCTGCATCAATACCTACATCTTTTTCAATACTTTTTTTGAAATCATAAATAGTTTTGTCATATTCACTTTCTTTGATTTCATATGTCTTTTTTGTTCCATCACTTAAATTAATATTGATGGTTGCTGCACTTACAGAAGAAATTCCTAAAAATATAGCTACTGCAAGCATTAATTTTCTTATGTGTTTTTTCAAATTTATCCTCTCCTTATTATAAGGATAACACAATTTTATAAATTTTAAAATACCTTATTGATATAACCAAATATTTTTTATCTCATATACTACCCTAGAGGGAGGAATTATTTTTGAAAAAAAGAATTATTATTGGATTATCTTGTATAATTGTATTTTTGGGGGTTGTGTTTTTAGCATTTGGTTTTAAGAAAGATAATAAAAATGAATTAACAAAAATTAAATTAGCTGAAGTAACTCATAGTTCATTTTATGCTCCGCTTTATGTAGCTATAGAAAAGGGTTATTTTAAAGATGAAGGCATAGATTTAGAACTTATACTTACTCCAGGAGCTGATAAAGTTAGTGCTGCAGTATTATCTGGTGATGTACAAATTGGTTTTGCTGGAGCTGAATCAGCAATATATGTTTATAAACAAGATGAAGAAGATTATTTAGAGCTTTTTGCTGGACTTACTAAAAGAGATGGTCAATTTATAGTTTCTAGAAAAGATATAAAAGATTTTAAATTAGAAGATTTATATGATAAAGAAATATTAGTTGGAAGAAGTACTGGAATGCCAGCATTAAACTTCTTAAATGCTTTAAAGAAAAACAATATTGATACTGATAAAATAAATGTTAATACAGCAGTTGAATTTTCAGCTTTATCTGGATCATTTATTGGTAATGTTGGTGACTTTGTTAATCTTTTTGAACCTAATGCCACAAGTTTAGTTAAACAAGGTTATGGTTATGTTGTTGCATCTGTTGGTATGTTATCTGGTGAAGTTCCATATACAGCATTCTATGCCCGTAAAAGTTATATTAAAAACAATGAAGATATAATTAAAAAATTTACAAAAGCTATAAATAAAGGTATTAAATATACTTTAGATAATGAGGCAGATATTGTTGCTAAAGATATAATTAATCAATTTCCAGATACAAGTGCTAAAGATTTAGCTGAAATGATAAAAAGATATAAAGAATATGATTGTTGGTTAGATAGTCCATTTATAAGTGAAGGATTATTTACTAACTTGGAGGATTTTTTAATAGATTTTAATTTACTTGATGAATATGTTCCATATAAAGTGTTAGTTAATAATTTCTATGAATAAAATACTTGAAATTAAAAATTTGAGTAAAAATTATCAAACTATAAAAGGAGAAATAAAAGCAATAGATAATATTTCTTTTGCTTTAGATAATGAGGAAGTACTTTGTATTGTTGGTTCAAGTGGTTGTGGAAAATCTACACTTTTAAATATTTTGGCAGGACTTGATACTAAAACTTGTGGGGAAATAAAAATTAAAGATGGGTGTACAATTGGGTATATGCTTCAAGAAGATGCCCTATTTCCTTGGTTAAATATTTTAGATAATGCTTGTTTAGGTTTAGATATTAAAAAAATAAAAACTAAAGAAAATATAAAATTTGTTAAAAGTTTACTTATTAAATATGGTCTTGGGGATTTTTTAGAAAAATATCCTCATGAGTTATCCGGAGGCATGAGACAAAGAGTGGCACTTATTAGGACCCTTGCATTAAAGCCAGATATTTTGATGCTTGATGAACCATTTTCAGCTTTGGATTATGTTTCAAGATTATCTGTAAGTGATGATGTTTTAAAGATTATAAAACTAGAAAAAAAATCAGTTATTATGATAACTCATGATTTAGCAGAAGCAATTAGTGTTGCTGATAGAGTTATTGTTTTATCTAAAAGACCAGCAAAAATTAAAAGTGTTTATGAAATTAATTTAACTAATAAATCCACACCCACAAATAACCGAAAAGCAAAAGAATTTGGTTACTACTACGACTTACTTTGGAAGGATTTAGATAAAAATGTCTAATGAACAAAAGAAATTTTTAAAAAGTATAAGAGTAAGAAAATTAATTGTGGTTATTTCACAAATACTAATTGTTGTAGCTTTCTTTGGAATTTGGGAATATTTAGCAAATAAAAATATAATAAATAGTTTTGTCTTTTCAAAACCTAGTAAGATTATTAATACAATTATTAATTTAGGTATACAAAATAATTTATTCAATCATATTTTTGTTACTTTAGAAGAAGTTTTAATTGCATTTATTTTAGGAATTGTTCTAGGTTTTATCATCGCTATTATTCTTTATGAATTTCCAATGTTATCAAGTATTATGGATCCATTTTTAACTATGATTAATTCTTTACCTAAAGTTGCTCTGGGACCTTTAATTATTATAATTGCAGGTGCTAATATGAAAAGTGTTATTGTAATGGCATTGCTTATTAATTTAATTATAAGTATCATTACTATATATAATGGTTTTATAAATGTTGATAAGGAAAAATTAAAACTAATTAAATCATTCGGAGCAAATAAAAGACAAATACTTTTTAAACTTATTATACCTAGTTCTTATAATACAATAATTTCTAGTATGAAATTGTGTATATCTATGAGTTTAATAGGTGTAATCATGGGAGAATTTCTTGTAAGTCGTGCTGGTATTGGTTATCTAATTATTTATGGAACACAGGTATTTAATTTAAGCCTCGTTATGGCTGGTATTTTAATCCTTTTAATTATTTCTTTCTTGCTATATAAAATTATTACTTTACTTGAGAAAAAGTTAATTAGGGAGTTCTAATATGGAATTTCCTTTTTTGGTGTAATCTATCAATCAGATAAAAAAAGACTTGTAGTAAAAGGAAGCAAATTGGTTTAATATTATACTACATATTTTTCTTGAATGACGATATTAATGTAATTGTCATTTATTATTTTTTGAATATGCTTATCTTTAGTATAAGTATATCTGTCTAATTCATCCTTTATATAAGTATCACTTAAACATAAATATTTTTTCATAGCCATTAAGTCAATAATTGTTAAGTTATTAAAAATAGTAAATAACTCTTTATTAGTTAAATTAGATATTTGTAGTAATTCTATAAAATCGTAAAATGATAGTTTAGTATTTAAGAAAATTTTTGTTGATAAATTACCTTTTAATTTTATAAATGTTTCATTGGATACTTTTGGTAATGTATAATAATATATTTCTTTGTTGTTATTTAGATTAAATAAATTTTCTAACGTATTGTTTTTTATGGCAATTAAAATAACATTTATAATATAATCAATACTTTTATCAAGATAATTATTAATGTTTTTAGAAAGATTAAGTCTTGTTTTTAAATTATTATATGATTTATATAAGTCTTTTTTTGTTACTTTATATAATGAAGGAATATCTTCTTTTGTTATGTCTAGAAAATAAGGGTCTTTATCAATGGTGTCTACACATAGCGACGTTTTAAACACTGCTTCAAACAAATTTATTGGTGTATTTTAATAATGAGTTAAACACTTGTCGTACTTAAATTTACTACAAAAAGCGTTTTCGTAATTTAAATATTCTAAAACTTTTGATATATACTCTATTCCATAAAGGTTAGTTATCTTTAAATAAGGGTTATAATCTAGATTTATTAAATGATTGTCAGTTTCATATGAGGTGTTGTAGTTTTTAAAAAAAGATGTTAGGCCTTCATTAATGGTTATATTATAAAAATAATTATTTATATTTAGAATATTGTTTTTAAAGATGGTATTGTAAAAAAGTTTAGTTTTATTAACTAAAGAAATTAAATATTCTTTTGATTTATTGTAAAGAGGTAATAAATTGTGGTTGGTTAATTCTTTAATTGAAGTAAAAATATCTTTGTTCTTTAAATATAAACCTAGTAAATAAAGATTGGAATTGTTTATTAATTTTGATTCGCTAATACTTATTGTAAGTTCTAAAACATTTTCTTTTGTTAAAATAATATCTTTAGTTATATTTTTGTTTAGTTCTAAAAGTTGTTTTTTTTCTGTTTTTAAATATTCTAAAAAGTACATAAAATCACCTTCATATACTTAATACTACATTATTATGATTAATGCAAGTCTTGAAAAAATCTTGATTTTATGATAATATATGGCTAGATAGAAAGCTTAAATTTATTACTTTACACATTGATTTTGCTAAAAATAAGAGACTTAAAAAATATTTTGTAAACTAGGTATTTTATGTTAATTTTTTTATTGTCTAAAAAATAATATTTTGTTATAATCGTAGGGTGCCTAAAAAAGGAGGATGTCGTTTATGAAATATGGGTTACTTATTTTTTTCATATTAATTGTTGTTCTTTCAATAATTTTTATACTTGTAGCAAATGAATATAGTGATAAAGAACATACAAAATATCGTGGATTTGATATATATTATGATACAGATTTAGAAAAACATAGAAAAATTATTAAATTACAAAAGAAAATGGTATTAAGAAAACAAATTAATTTATTTTTTAAAAAGAGTTTTAGGAAGTGATATGTGTGGTATTAAAAATAATTATTATTGTTATTCTTATAGCTATAAATATTTTAGCTTTTATTTATATGTGTAAGAATGATAATGATGAAATAAATTATGATAAATGGTGTAAGATGTTACAAGATGAGACAAAAGATAATATAGAATTAATTAGACAAAATGAAAAAAGAATTAATGAATTAAATAAAGAAATAGAAAAATTAATGAATGTAGATGCTAAATAGTGTTATAATTTTTTAGAGCGTGATTATTTATGATATTAGATTTAGATTTTAATGATAAAGATTTTGAAGAAAAAATTATTAATTTACCTAAAGGTGTTAAAATAGTTAATATTTATGGGAATAATATAAACATTTCTTCTCTATGTGATGTTTTAGAAAATGTTAAAAGTAACGTAGCGATTAGATGTAATTATAAAGAGAAAATTGATAATGAATTTTTAAAGCGTGGTACATATCAGGGATTTAATAGAAGTATTTTAAATATGGTTAAGAAAATATGTAATGAAAATATTACTGATAATGAGTATGTAGTTGATATGACTATTGGTAATGGAAATGATACTTTGTTTTTAGCTAATCTTTCTAAGAAAGTATTTGGATTTGATATTCAAGATACTGCTATAAAAAATACTAAAGAGTTATTAATAAAAAACAATGTTTTAAATTATGAGCTTTTTAATACTAGTCATGATAAAATAAATGATGTTTTGAAAGAATATAAAAATAACATTAAACTTATTTTATTTAATTTAGGTTATCTTCCTTGTGGAAATAAAAATATTACGACGAATCATAAAACTACTTTGGATGCTGTCAAAAATAGTTTTAGTATGTTAAGTAATGATGGATTAATTCTAATTGTATTTTATCCACATCCAGAAGGAAAATTAGAAGCTGAGTATGTCTTAAAATATTTAGATAAAAATAATAAGAATTATAAAATTTATAGAAATACATCAAATGGGGATGCTCCGTATTTAGTTGTTATTAGTAAGTAGTTATGTTAAACTAGATATGTAAGTTGGTGGTTACATGCAAAAAGGAAATTATTATAAAGGCTTTGTGCTTTCTTTTTTATCGGCATTTTTATATAGTTTAAATGTTCCTGTTGCAAAATTTTTTTTAGATGATTTATCATCCACTGCCCTTTTATTTTTATTATATTTAGGAAGTGCATTAGGAATGTTTTTTATAATACTTTTTAAGAAAAATGAAAGATCTTTTAAGCCTAAAAAAGAAGAGATTCCTTTTATAAGTGGGGTTATTATTTGTGATGTTTTGGCTGCTTTATTAATTGTTAGTTCTCTTAAATACTTGAATGCTAGTACAGTGTCATTATTAAGTATTTTTGAAATTGCTTCTACAATTATGGCATCTTATTTAATATTTAAAAACAAGGTAAATAAAAATATGATTATTTCTTTAATAGCTGTTACTTTGGGGGGCATTGCATTATCGATTGATCCTCATTCTAAATATTATTTTTCTTTAGCAGTTTTATTGGTAATCGGAGCTTCATTTTTATGGGGGCTTGAAAATAATTTAACTGCTAAAGTTAGTGAAAATAATCCTTTGTTGCTCGTTTTTTATAAATGTTTTTTTGTAGCATTATTTAATTTGATATTCATATGTTTTAATAATAATATTTTATCAATAATAATTAATTATTGGTATTTACCTATCATTGGATTTTTTACTTACGGTATTAGTATTTTATGTTTTGCTTATAGTACTAAATATATCGGAGCAAGTAAGACATCAATTATTTTTTCACTAAGCCCAATTTTTAGTACAGCTCTTTCCCTTTTTATTTTCAAAGAAAATGTAAATATTTTATTTGTGATTGGTTTAATATTTATGATTATCGGAATGTATTTTACAATTAATGATAACGAAAAATAAAATCTGGAATGTTACCAGATTTTTAGTTTGCTATTATTTATTCAAGTTTTATATAATAAATAGTGTCCCTAATATTATATTAGTCTTTAAGTGTGCCAATTGATACAACATATATTCCATCTTCTAAAAAATCCGATTTATTTCGGACTTTTTCGTTATTTGCTAAGTTTATATACAAATAATGTGTTATCAGCATTATTTGATGCAAATCCTTTATAAGATTTTGATAAATTAACAATGCTTTCAAATTTATTTCCATAAGTAATTATTCTATTTGAGTAATTAACTAGTGTTTTAATGCCTTGTTCATTTAATTGTGTTGTTCCTAAAGATATTTTTGTTGCTCCAGTATTTAGGTTACTTATACCTTTATTTATTTCTGTTGATGCTTGTGCTAACTTATTTAAACCAGTGCTTAATTCATTTAGACTTGCATTTAATAATGTTACTTTTCCTTGCATTTCTTTAACTTCTTCTAGTTTTGTTGTTAAAGTATCAAGTAAAATATTTAAATCTTCTAGATTTGTAATCATTTCTTTTACAGCTTCATTATTTGATTCAAGTAATAATTTTAATTCACGGGTTGATTTAACTGTTTTTAATTCTTGTTCTTGTTCTTGGGTTAAATTTGGATTAAGTTCTTTAATTCTTGCAATCATTTCTGTTTCAGTTTCTGTTGGTTTCATTTTGTATAATTCATAAGCTGCTTCAACTTGTGGATTAGTTAATTTAGTAATAGTTGTTTCATTTGTTGCTTTTAAAACTTTTAAGTTAGCAAGAGATCCATTGATATCTTTATCTTCCATCATTGTTTTAGCAGCTGTTAAAGTAGTAAGCATTTCATCAACACCATCTACTAATTTGACTGTGCCATTTGATATTTTTTCTAAAGATGAAGCTGCAGTTGATAGTTTTTCATTAAATACACTTGAATTTGTAAGTAATGCTTTTGTTCCATCCGCTAAATTTTTTGTACCAGATTCTAGTTCATTCATTTTTTCTCCTAGAGTGGAAATTGATGATGTAATAGAATCTAATTTATCAAATATTCCTAGATCTAATTCTGATAAAATCTTTGGAGAAGCTACCATATAAATATCATTTATTTCAAAATCAGTTGTAGTATATGTAATTGTTACTTTATTTAAATTTTTAAATTCATTTATGTTTGTATATTCATAAAGACCTGGGGCACTAATTGCTAGTAAAACACTACGAGTACCTGTGTCTGTTACTTTACCATTTGTAATACTTATATTTGTGTTTGTATCACTATCCATCATAGCTCCGAGAGCTACAACATATGGTGTAAATGTATTGTTGGTACGTAGTAAAGAGTTGTTAAGTATGGATAGTTCTATTTTAACTTTACCACTTTTACCAATCATATCAGTTGCTTTGGTTTCTTTTCCATCTAGATAATACTTTGTAACAATATTTAATGGTTGTTCTTTTTTAGTTGTTCCAGTGTAAAATATGTCTTTACCTTTTGCATACCAGGTGACAATGTTGTTATCTAATGTAAAGTCTTCACTACCATTTACATTTAGAATGTTTGTTAAGATAGAATTGTCTTTAATTTCTCCATCTTTATCATTTTCTAGATGATTACTAACGGTAGTCTTTATTATTGTTCCTTCATAATCCATATTTGTGTAAATACTTTCAGTTTTTGATGCATTAACACCGAATGGAATTAGAGATAAAGCACTTATTGTAAGAACGGTTGCTACTGTTTTTAGATTTTTCATATTTTTTCCTTCTTTCTTATTTTTAATAATAAATTTATCACATACCATTAATAGTGATGGTAATATTAATATAACTACAAGCATTGATATAACGGCTCCTCGAGATAAAAGTTCACATATGCTACCTATCATATCTATTTTTGTATAAGCAGCAACTCCGAATGTTGCAGCAAAGAAGCATAATGCTGATGTTATAATTGATGGAACTGTTAAACTTAATGTTTTTAACATTGCTTCTTTTTTATCTTTAATCGTTTGTCTTTCTTCCATATATTTTGTTGACATTAAAATTGCATAGTCAATTGTTGCACCAAGTTGAATAGTACCTACGACGATAGATGCTATAAATGGAAGTGTTGTATTTGTGTAAAATGCTACGGACATATTGCAGAATATTGCAAACTCTATTGTAAGTATTAAAACTATTGGTAAATTAATTTGTTTTAATACTAGAACCATTATTATAAATATTACAATTATTGAGGTGTAGTTAACCATTCTAAAGTCATGGTCAGCAATTGTAACTAAGTCATTCATAAGTGGTCCCTCACCTGCAATGATACTTGACTTATCATAAGATTTAACTAAAGTTTCAATTTTTTCAATTTGATTTGCTAGTTCATCGGAGGCAATTTCATATGTTGAGTTTACAATGATAAGTTGATATTTATCATTATCTAGTATTTTACTTAAGTCACTTGGAAGTAACATTGCCATTGATGGATCTATAAATGTTGATGGGGCTAAAACTAAATCAATACCTTCAATACTTTCTAGTTTGTTTACAAGTTCTTTAACATCATTTGTCTTAACATTTTTGTCAAGTAATATAATTTCCGGAGAAACAATATTAAATTTATCTGCTAACTTAGAATTTGCAACATTGAATGCTAAATTTTTTGGTAAAGATTCATCTAGTTTATAATACACATCATAATTTTTATTACCATAATAAGCTGGAATTAATAAAATTAAGAATGCTGCGATTATACCTTTATAATGTTTTGTTGAAAATTCTTGTAATTTTTTAAATTCAGGAAGCAATACCTTGTGTTTTGTTTTATCTATTAATTTATCACCCACCATTAAAAGTGCTGGGAATAGAGTAAGAACACAAATTAAGCCCCATAAAACTCCTTTAGCCATAACAATACCAATATCAGTACCAAGGGTTAGATCCATTGTACATAGGGCTAAGAAACCAGCGAATGTTGTAAGGGATGATCCTAATACTGATTGGAATGTTGCAACGATTGCATTAGACATAGCATCACGTTTAGACATTTTAGGATTATCTAGTTTTGCTTGTTCATACTTATGATATAAGAATATTGAAAAGTCCATTGTGACCCCAAGTTGTAAAACGGCTGTTATAGCTTGAGTTATATAAGAAATTTGTCCTAAAAATATATTTGACCCCATGTTGTAAATTATAGCAAATCCAATATTACCAAGTAGGAAAAATGGTATTACATAAGAATCTGTTGCAATAAATAATACAGCTAGGCAAAGAATAACAGCAATTGTTACATATGCAAATATTTCTTTATTTGATAAATCCATTGTATCAATTACCATGCTTGTCATGCTACTTACTTTTGTTGCATCTCCAACTATTTCTCGTAAGTTTCTTACGGCATCAATTGTTACATCTTCACTAGTTGTGCCATCGAATGTTACCATGATAACTGTTTCATTATCTTTATTTAATTTTTCTGTCACTGTTGTTGGTAACATATCAATTGGAATAAGTGTATCAGTTGCATCTGCAATACTAATAACTGCGTTTACTCCTTCAATTTTTTTAATATCTTTTTCTAGATCTAATATTTTTTTGTTATTAGAACTATCTACCATAACAAAGGCATAAGCTCCAAGACCAAAATCATCTGTTAGAATGTTTTCACCTTTTATGGTATCTACTGAATCTGGAAGATAAACTAAGATATCATAGTTAATCCTCGTGTTTACATATCCATAGATAGCTGGTACTAGTAACAATATATTTATTATTAATATAAGCACACTATGGTTTGCTATAAACTTTGCAAATTTTTTCATTTTTTCTCACCACGCTATATATACTATGCTAAATAAATTAAAATTTCAAAAGCAAAATATTATTTTTGTATAATATCCAACAAAATGTAGCTTATTGTACTGTATTTATCCATACATTCGTTGTTTAACTTTACAAAAGTAGTTTTTGATGTATATAATGTAGGTAGGTGGTCAAAATGGCAAAAAAAGTGGATTTGAGAATAATAAAAACAAAAAAGAACCTATATGAAGGATTGTTAAACTTAATGAAAGAAAGAACTTTTGAGGAAATAAAGGTATCTGATATTTGTAATGCGTCTTTGACGAATCGTTCAACATTTTATGATCATTTTTCAGATAAATATGAGTTACTAGATTCCTTAATTAATGATTTGGAAAATGATTTAGTTGAAAAGTTAGAAGAAAACGTAAATTATAGTAATGCTAAAGAATATTATATGCAAATGATTGAAATATTTTTTGATCATATTAGTAATAATATTAATGTTTATTCTTCAATACTCAAAAAAAATAATAATAGTATTGTTATGGATATGGCTAGTGATGCAATTTATAGAGATGTTGAAACTCACATTAGAAATAGCGATAAAAAATTAAAAACAGAAATTCCTGTAGAAATAATATCTAAATTCTATGTTAGTGCTGTTATAAATGTTTGCTTAGAATATATTAAATTTCCAAACAAATATGAAAAAGAGGATATCCTTAAATATTTGGATACCCTACTTCCTAACAAAATATATTAATTAAAATAACTTTCATCCATTAATGGTATGATATCAATGCCTGGTGTCTCATATGGATGATTTTTTTTAATTATTTTTAAAACTTCTTTTACTTTTTCAACATTACAAATTATTTCTAATTTAGTTTCTTTTACTTTTTCTAATTTTTCTTTTTTGCCAATAGTTGGATTAGCTTTCATATTTGGTTTAAATGTTCCAATTACTTTTGTGGATACTGAACAATCTGTATAATTACCTATTGCCCCTGCTCCAGTTGCACAAATTAACTCTCTTAAATTATCGACACAATTCCTTGGAACCATTACTACAATTTTAACTTTATTTATGTTTATATTCACTATTATCACCTTTTTTATTATGTTTTATCTTAATATTTTTATTCTTACCACTTAAAAGAGCTAGATAACCATAAAATGAACCAATATCTTTTCTTAATGCTACAAGTTTATCTGCTTTTGACATAATTCTACCCTCTACAAAAAATGTTTTTCTTAAAGAATAATGGCCAATTTTACCAATATCAGTGGATAATTTAATCATATCTTTATATTTTTTTGGTAACTTTTCATACTTTTCTTTGTTGTTAAGTTCCATATCGGTGTTATCTATTCTTCTTACTGCCAAAGGAAACATATGATGTATTACGCCATCAATTATAATCATAGCTTTATCCTTATTTTCAAAATATTCTGGATACCAGGTGATGGCATTAGTGATAGCTTCGATTGGATGAACAAAGCCATGTTTATTTCGCATTATTTTCTTTATATCTATATTTTGCCATGGCAATTCATATAAATCATGAAACATTGCTATTACTACTGCTAGTTCAACATTTATATTTTTCATTGCATGTTTTTTTCTTTTAAGCTTAGTTGCCAGCTTATATGTTACAATGGCATCACAAAGAATATGGTCTCCGAGGGTTTTTATATCATGATGAAAATATGGATCACTACATCTTTTAACAAATTCTTCATGAGTTGCAATTGGTTCAATTATTTTCCACAATTTTTTTGTGTCATAATTAGTTAATTTATATTGCTTAGTAAATTCTTTATACTTTAAATAAACCTTATCTTTTTTCATCATTTTTCTCCGTATTAATATTATAATACAAAATTATTTTATTAACAACTTTTGGAAAAGATATTAGTTAATTGTAAATTCTTCACCATCGTCAGGAACTATAACATTTTTAATATTCAATTCTTTTAATAATTCTCTGGTTTCATCATCAAGATGACTCACAACAAATATACATGTTTTATACTTATTAGTTAGATACTTTATATTATCAATTCCCATGTGTTTTTTATGTCCTTTTATTAACATGCAATCACAAAATAGATAACTACATTTTTCTGACATCATTTCCACATTTTTACAAAGTGCTGTATCTCCGGTAAATCCGACATATTTTTCATTAACGTTAAATATGTAGCCATACGCTGGTCTCATTCTTCCGTGATCAACAAGTAATTTGTTAACTTTGTATGGATTTATCATAAAACTGACATTAAAATTATATGATAAATTTGTAGCAATGCAAGCTTCTTTGAAAGAATTTGGAAATGCTAGGTTTCCAATTTTATAAATTTTTCTTTTACCTTCTTTTGAACAGTAAACATTTACTTTTTTATTATCACTTTTGGATTTGTTTAATATATAAAATGGCATATCAAAATAATGATCACCATGGAAATGAGTTAATAAAATATGATTAATACTATTTGGTTTAATATTTATTCTATATAAATATTTACATGCACCATTTGGAAAATCCACCATTATATCTTCATCAATTAGGTAGCATGCACTATTATATTTTGTCCACATACTTCCTGAACCTATTACTTTTACTTTCATGTTTCACCTTTCGTCTTTCGTATTAAAACACATTCTCTATTTTCGATGGGTCCCAAAGAAAAATCCTTGTGTGTTTCTGAAAAAATCGTTTAACGGATATTATTCGATTATGTGTAAATGGTTTATTAAAAATAATTTTTACTTGTTTGTCTTTGTCATAATATGTTTTATCTAAATAATAAGGATCAAAAACATAAACTTTATTACGCTTAATCTTAGTTATAATTATATAGTGTTCTTGAGTTTGCCAACATCGTGCAAAAATAACTCCTTTATTTTTTTAAACAAAGATTTATATTTTCATAATTAATATCATGTGATGTTAATCTTTCACATGTAACGCAAAAATTATTTTCCTTTGTATATTTTGTAATCAAACTGGTTATTTTTTTTGTTGCATCTTTGCTTGTTCCTCCATTACCGAGATTGTCATTTTCATCATAGCAATCAAGCATAAATTTATATACTTGTTTAACTAATAGAGCTGGTATTTTTTCACGGTCAAATAAATAACTAAAAGCATTTAAAAGGGATACGGTTCCATAATCATATTCTGTTATTTGAAATTTTAAAGGTGTTTTCATGTATCCTCCTTAAATTATATTATCTTTACCAATTAGTTTTTTTAGCATTTTAATAGCATAATTATGATATTTTTTTCCTGAATGACTCATGCAACAATGTTCAATTACTTTTACATCTATATTGTTTTCAAATAAATCAACTGCGGTTTTTAAAACACATGCATCTGTATCTATACCACATAAAAATATTGAGTTTATGTCATTTTCTTTAACGTAAGTTTTAAATTCATCATTTACTGCAGAGTAAATTTTTTTATTAAATATTTTATTATCGCCTGTATCTAAAACTATTTTTCTATCATAGTCACTTATGCAACCTTTGTAATTTAATACTTTATAAAATCTACTATTTATATCGTTAATAAACTTAGTATAGGCAATGTAATCAAACTTGTTTTTTTTAATTAACTTTTCTATTTTTAATGGTATATTTTTAGTATTATGATTTATAAAATTATTTTGAACATCGATTATTAGTAATAATTTTTTGTTAGTCTTTAAAGCATTTTTCATATATATCATTATACCTTTCTAATAAAGAATTTTCTCCTAGTTTTTCTTTGTTTTTTTCAATTCTTTCAAGAAGAGTTTGAATCCTTTCATCAACTGTTTTTTTCTATTGATTTACAAATTGCATTGTTGCTAACTTCTGTATCTCTCATCATATTACCTCCGTATTATCTTTAATTTATTATATCATGCTATAAATTCTATGTAAATCAATTTACTTTTTATTTACGCTTTTAGGCATGGTAATTATTTAAAAGTATCTTTTTAACATACTATATCTTAAGGGGGTTGAATAACTATGAATAATTTGGAAAAAGCTCAAAAAAAAGTAAAATGTGCAAAATTGGATGGGCCAATTTATACTTGCATGCCAATTCCTGGACCTACAGGACCTGCTGGGCCTGCTACTATTGAGGTTGGAGAAACTTATACTCTTAATTCCAATCAAAAAGCTAGAGTACAAAATACTGGAACTAATACCAATGCTATTTTAGATTTTTACATACCTAAAGGTAGCGATGGTAATGGAGATAGAATTTTGGTAGGTAAAACAGAAACTTTAGACGCTAATGCTAGAGCTAGAGTTGAAGATACTTACGATGGCAAAACTCACACAATAGATTTTTATATTCCACAAGGTTTTGATGGAATAAAAGGCGAAAAAGGAGATATTGGACCAACTGGACCTCAAGGACCAAGTTTAATAGAAATGGCATATTTAGCAAAATTTATTGATAATTTTACTAATGATGGTATTGAAGTTAAAGAATTGGGAAATCTTCCTTTAACGAGGAAAGAAATTGATAATAAAAATATTGTTATGTTGGAAAACGATACAATAAAATTTAGGAAAATTGGACATTTTAAAGTGTCATTTAAAGTTAACGCATACGTTAAAAAAAATGATACTAATTTTGATTCTAATAAAGATTTTGTGGCTTTAGGTTTTAAACCAAAGGATTCTGATAATATTTATATTGGAGCAAGTGCATTTATACCTGATGAAGTATCTAGAGAAATAACCGCGGATGGTATACTTGTTGTTTTAGATACAAATGTCGAATATAATCTAGTTAATTTATCAAATCATAGTATATATTTAAAAACACCAGATTTGAAAAATATTAATAGTAACTCTTATTTTGTTAATTCACCAGTTACGATAATTATAGAATATTTAGGAAATTAATTTATATAATTTAGAGAAAGAGGGTATAATTATAAAAAAAATATGCGTATATGCAATATGCAAAAATGAAGAGAATTTTGTAGATAGATGGTATGAATCTGTAAAAGATGCTGATGGCATATTTGTTTTAGATACTGGATCAAGTGATAAAACTAGGGAAAAGTTAAGAAGGCATAGAGTTGTTGTTAAGAAAAAAATAATAAATCCATGGCGCTTTGATGTTGCAAGAAATGAAGCATTAAAAATGATTCCTAATGAATATGACATATGTATTTCTCTAGATTTAGATGAAATAATGATGCCTGGTTGGAAAGAAGAAATTTTAAAAATTTGGGAAAACGATACAGATAGAATAAAATATATTTATAATTGGTATATTGAAAATAGTATACCTAAGATAAGTTTTTATGCAGATAAAATACATAAAAGAATTGGATGCAAATGGGTAAATCCTGTTCATGAAGTTCTTGAGTTTGATCATGAAGAAAAGCAAATTTTTACTGATAATATCATAATTAACCATTATCCAGATAGAGAAAAGTCTCGAGCTAATTATTTACCTTTGCTTGAATTATCTGTTCGAGAAAATCCTTTGAATGATAGAAATATGCATTATTTGGGAAGAGAATATATGTATTATGGAAGATGGAATGATGCAATTGATACTTTAATTAAGCATTTAAGATTAGAATCTGCCACATGGAAAGATGAAAGATGTGCATCTATGAGATTCATTTCTAGATGTTATAAAAATTTAAATAGATATGACGAGGCGGAAATGTGGTTACAAAAAGCAATTAAAGAAGCTCCATATTTAAGGGATCCATATATTGAATTAGCCATACTTTATTATACCTTAGAAGATTATAATAATGTTTGTAAATATGGAAAAAAAGCATTAAAAATTAAAAACAATCCCAAAACTTATATAAATGAAGTGTTTAGTTATGATGAAACATTATATGATTTATTATCTATAGCTTATTTTAATCTAAATTATTACAAGGATGCAGTTAAGAATGCTAAATTAGCTTTAAAAATTAACCCTAATAATGAAAGAATTAAAAATAATTTAAAAATATTTGAAAGCATACAAAAAGCTGAAGATTAAAAACCTTCAACTTTTTAATTATATTTTGCTAACTTGATATACTTCTACATCAACATTTGTTTCTTGACCAAATAAGTCAATTATAATATTTAATCTATTATTTTCAAGATCTATATTATCAACTTTACCAGTCATTCCACTAAATGGTCCATCAACAATATTTACTGTGTCCCCAACTTGTAGTTCAGATTCTACATCTACTCTACTCATACCCATATTTGCAAGAATTCTGTCAATTTCTTGAGGAAGTAATGGTGTTGGTTTTGCTCCCTTTCCGCTTGAACCAATGAATCCTGTAACTCCCGGAGTATTTCTTACTATATACCATGCTTCATCAGTCATTATCATTTCTACTAAAACATATCCTGGGAACATTTTTTTAACTTTTTCTTTTTTTACTCCATCTTTTACTTCAACTTCTGTTGTTTCAGGAACAATTACACGAAATATGTAATCTTGCATTCCCATTGATTCTGTTCTTGCTTCTAATTTTTCTTTTACTTTATTTTCATGTCCTGAATAAGTATTTACTACGTACCAAAGTTTTTCCATTATGCTAACCATCCTTTTACTATTGATAATATAACGTTTAATACCATAAATAAACAACATAAAATTATACAAAATACAATTGTTGATATTGTATATTTTAATACTTCTTTTAATGTTGGCCATTTAACAAGTTTAAGTTCTTTGTTTACTTTTTTAAAATAACTTTCTTTAGGACCTTTCTTTTCTTTTTTTGTTTTTACATTATTTTTCTTGGCTTCTTTAGTAACTTTTGTTACTTTTTTTGCTTCTTTTGTTTCTTTTGTCATAGCTTAAAAACCTCCATTTAAAAAAACACTTTCGTGTTCATTAATAATATAGCATAATAATTCTTAAAATGCAAGCTATTTACTTAAATTAACTCTGGAATTAACTTTCTTCTAATAGATTTTATAGTTCTATAAATACAATAATAATCTCTTTTTAATATTTTTGCTATTTCACTACATTTAAAACCTTCAGTTAATAAAACTAATGTATTTATTTCCTTAATATTTAATTTTTGTAATATAATGTTATTAATCGATTCAATATTTTCCTTTTCACATATTACATCGAGAGGATCCTTGGCTTTGTTATCTATAATAAATTTGTTGTCTTGATTATTCATTAAATCATTAATAAAAACTATAGTGTACTTTTTATTTTTTCTTATTTGATTTAGAATTGACTTTTTTATTTTTCTATTGATAATAGTAGTTACATATGTATTTAAGCAAGCTTTTCTTAAATTACTATAATTATCAACAGCATTGCGATAAACTTCAAAACATTCAGTATATAAGTCATCTGTTGCAATATTTAATTGTTTTAATGTTACCATATTATTTTTTATTATAGTTTTTATAATCTTATCATATTTTTTATTTAAAATTTCTTCAGCATCTTCTATGTTTTCTCGACATAGCATTATAAGTTCTGAATCACTTATCTTATCCATTTATCCCCATATGATAGATTAATATACTTGCTGCTACTGATGCGTTTAGGCTTTCAACATTTTTATTCATCGGTATACTTATTAAAACATCACTATTTTCTTTTACTAATCTACTTACTCCAGATCCTTCATTTCCGATAACTAAAACTCTTTTGTCACTATAATCAATTTTTCTAAAATCTTCACCTTCCATGGATGCTGCATAAACAAAGTATCCTTTTTTTTCTAAAGTTTTTATTGTTGCAACAAGGTTATTAACCATTATTATTTTTACATAATTTATTGTTCCTACACTTGTTTTTACTACAACATCTGTTACTCCGACACTTCTATCTTTAGGGATTATTATAGATTTTACACCTACAGCAGCGCAAGTTCTGATAATTGCTCCGAAGTTATGGGGATCTTCTAAATGGTCTAATATTAAAACTAAATCTCCTTCTAAATCTTCGATTGTATAATAATCGTAGTCAAAAGCCTCAATCACTACTCCTTGATGATTATATTCACACATTTTATTTAATAAATGATTATCAACCATTTCATATTTTATTTTGTTTTCTTGGCAATATGTGCAAACTTCTTTTCTTGATGTAAATACTTTTTTAATTTTCTTTTTATCTAATTCTTTTAAAACATTCATTCCGTATACACGCATTTTTTATTCCTCCTTTTTGATAATCATATTATAGCATATAGTATACTTTTTGTATATATAAAATTTAATATAAAATTAAAAATGCTCTATTTTCATTTCTGATTTAAGAGCATTAGTTATTTTTTTTGGTGCTGGAAATGGGACTCGAACCTATGACCTATGCGTTACGAGGGCATTGCTCTACCAACTGAGCTATTCCAGCAACTAATATTAGTATACCACAAATATTAAAAATAACAACTTTAATTTTATATTTTTACATGTTAAAATATTGGCAGGTGGTAATATGTTTAAAAATACTTTAGATAATAAAAGATATTATACTTTAAATTATTTCTTTAAAAAGAAATTTGGTCAAAAAGTATTTAAAGTTCCTTTAGATATAAATAGTATGTGTCCTAACCAAGTTAATGGAGGTTGTATTTATTGTTCTAACAAATCTACTGCAAGTATTAGTGATGGTAATCTTGATATTTTAGAACAATTTGAAAATGGTAGAAAAGTTATGGAACAAAAATGGCCAGATAGTTTATATATACCTTATTTTCAGTCTGGTACTAATACATATAATGATAAAAATCTAGTTAAAGGTTATGTTGATAAGTTGTTATTATTACCTAAAATTGTAGGAATAGATATTGCTACTAGGCCTGATTGTTTAACAGATGAATGGCTAGATTATTTAAATGAACTAAATAAAAAAACATTCTTAATCGTCGAACTTGGCTTACAAAGTAGTAATAATAATACATTAAATTTTATAAATCGTGGACATAATAGCGAGGTTTTTATGGATGCTGTAAAAAAATTACATAAAAGAAATATATTTGTAGTTGCTCACATTATAAATGGACTTCCTTATGAAGTTAAAGAAGATATGTTAAATACAATAAAATTTGTTAACGACTGTGGGATTGATGGAATTAAAATACATATGCTTTATGTAGCAAAAAATACCCCTTTAGCTAGTATTTATGAAAAAGATAAATTTCATATTCTAACTAAAGAGGAATATATTGATATTGTTTGTGATCAATTAAGACTTTTAAATCAAGATATTGTTATAATGAGAATAACTGGAGACCCAACTTTAGATGAGTTGATTGCTCCGGATTGGCTTATAAAGAAGTTTGTAGTTTTAAATGATATAGATAAAGAAATGGTTAAGAGAAATATTTATCAAGGGGACTTGCTTTAGTCTTCTTTTTTTAATATCTCATAAAATTTATCAATTATTTTTTCTATTACTTCTTCTTTATTTTCTTTTCTAGTTTCTTTTGTTACTTTTAATGAATCATTATAATTAGTGTTGGTATCTTTATTATGTATGCTAAAATAAACTGTGCTATCATCACCAGATAAGTTATGAGGATCTAATCTATTTAGTTTACCTGTTATACCTATTCCATAATTAGAATTGGTAAATTCAGATATTTTTTTACTCATTTCTATGGCTGTTTCCATACTATAAACTGAATATGTATCAATTATATCTTTAGAAACTCCCATTTTTATTTTAAATTCATTTGAATAAGTTACTGCACTAAATTTTAGAATTTCACTAGCTCCAGGGATATTTGTAATGGCATTAGCAAGAGCTCCGCCGGTACAAGATTCCATCGTGGATACAGTTTTATTTTGTTCTGTTAATATTTTTACTATTTCTTCTAATTTCATAATAACCTCAATCAATACTTACTAGTTCATATAGAGTTGTACCTAAACCTAGTCTTTCTGCTTCTTCCACAATATGAATTGCATTTTTATCAAGCATTCGCATCCTTAAAGAGTTTGCACCATTTTCAGTTAAATTCATAATAGTATCATAACAACATTTATCTAAAGCAACTGGGTCTAGGGATGCAAATATTCCTATATCTGCAATTTCTGGATCTTTTGGATTATTATCGCAATCACAATCTATTGAAATATTATTGGCAACGTTTATATAAACAATATTTTCAGGATTCAAGTAGTCCACGACAGATTTATCTGCTTCAGCCATACTTTCTAGAAAATCATCTTGTTTAGTTTCTAATTTACAGCATTCATCTGGTACAGTTGTCTTTCCTGCAGAATGAATCCATGCTTTACCATTTTTGGAAGCAACTCCGATTGACATATTTTTTAGAGCTCCGCCGAAGCCCCCCATTATGTGTCCTTTAAAATGAGATAACATTAGCATTGAATCATAATTTTTAATATGACTACCAACATAGTTTATGCCCTTTAAGTGTTTTCCACCATTTATAGGAATTTTAATTTCACCGTCCTCATCCATAATATCGCATGGAGCTATGTCATAAAAACCATGGTTTTTGATAACTTGCCAGTGATCACTCGGATGCATTCTTTTTCCAGCATAAGCAGTACAACATTCTACGATTGTACCATTTAATTTATTTACTAAAGCTTTAATTAAATTTGGATTTAAAAAATTATGTCCACCAGGTTCTCCGGTAGAAATTTTAACTGCAACTTTTTCTTTTAGTTCGTGATTTAAACTTTCATAAATTTTAACTAAACTTTCACTTGTTATTTCTTTTGTAAAATATACTTTACTTTTCATTATATCAATCCTTTCATGTATTTATGATAATATAATTTTGAAAATATGTCTAGGTGGCTTTGTAAGTTATTATTAATGAGTTTATCACAGTTCTACAAGTTGATAAGCTAGAAACCATATTTATCATTTATTCTGTAATCACCCATGAACGAAGAAAAAACGACATTTTATTTTGTTACATTTTACAAATTAAGTGTTTTTTAATGTATGCTTGAAATATAAAACTTTTTATTTAACAATTAACTAGTTTGGTTTAATTTACAATTTAATATAGTCTTATCTAATACAATTGACTTAAATTTTAATTTTAGCAATAAATTAATTATAAAACTTTACATGAATATTTTGTCATTTTCTTACATTTTATTTTACTATTTACAAAAAAACTTGTTGTACATTCAGAAATTTGTTCTCTTCTGGGGGCAATTCTATGAAAAAAGAGACTCGTTGAAAAGCCCATAATATCGACATATAATTCATTTTAAGTTTAATACAATTTAACTAAAAAATGGCAAATTTAACACAATTTGATGGGTGACTGATGGGTAGAAATACTCATCAGTTTTTTTATTATAAAATTTCCCATTCTCCATTCCTTTTTCCATTTTTTCTAGATATTAATCCTTTTTCTTGCATTTCAATCATTCTAGTCTTTACAGTTCTTAATGATTTACCAATAATCTGTGCAATTTTTTCTTGCTTAATAGTTGAATTTTCTCTAATTACATTTAATATAGCTTGTTCTTCTAAAGTGCAATCTTTGCACTTTAAATCTGAGTTCGTTGCACTTTGAACATAATCAACATGTGTATATCTATTTTTTAATTCATATTTTGTATTTGATAAAAGATTATAAAAGAATTTTTCTAAATAGCTTATATCTTCAAATATATTTTTTTCAAAATTTTTATAGTTAGCTCTAACTAATGAATTTCGAAAATACCAAGAATTATTTGCAAATACCTCATCATTAATATTAAATCCAAATGTTCTTAAATATTTAATAATAAAAACTGCAGTTGTTCTGGTATTACCTTCGCAAAAAGGATGTACTTGCCATATATTTGAAGTAAATCTACATAAATGTTTTATTGATTCGTCAAATGATAAATCTTTATATGAAAAATTTCTTTCTTGTTCAAAATCATATTCTAATGCTGGCATAATATTTTCGAAGGAAGAATATGTAACCGTATCTTCATTTAAAACCCATTCATCTTTTGTAAAATTATAATTTCTTACAATACCTGCATGTTCATATACTCCAGTAAATAATCTTTTATGAATACTTATCAACTCCGTAGGATTAAAATTAAATGATTTATCACTTAATATTTCTGTAATTCTTACTGATACTTTATCTGCTTCTTCACTATTTTCTTTTTCTTCAGATTTTCTATTATCTAAAACTTTATAGTAATTATTGATTCTTTCTTTAACTTCTTCTAAATCAATCTTTCCTTCAATATGTTCTTTAGCTGTTTCAACTAAATAATTTGAAGGTTTTAATCCATCTACTTCTTGAAGTCCTATAGCTGTTTCCCAAGCTTTTGTTTTTTCTACTTGAGTAGGTTCACCTTGTTTTATATATTCAGATAATTCTAAATTCCATTTTTCTTTTTTTTCCATAAGGTTCATCCTCCTAACTATTGATATTATACCACATTTTATCTATTTTATCAATTTCAAAGTGCAATTTTTGCACTTTGAAGCATTGTATTGCACTTTGAAAAAATTATCAAAAAAGAGGCTTTTAACAAACCCGTAATATCAACGTGATTTAAACTTAACACAATTTTATGGATTGAAATATTGTCTAACTTTTTTATTTTAAATGACAACATGACATTATAAATAATTATACTTCAATTAAATACTTGCCATAAAAAATTAATATTTTTAATTTGATAGAAAACATTTTTTATAAATATTACTCACATTAACTATGTATTTCCAAATTTACTTCAACATTATTTTCCTCGACAGATGGTGGATAATTTTCATAATATTTTTCAACAAAATCTAATAATTTTTTTCTATATACATCTATTTCAGATTCTTTTATTTCAAGCTGACTATTCATCAATGTTATATAATTTTCACCATCTGAATTTCTAGATTGTTTAACATGCGCACACCCATTTCTGATATTCCTTACTTCATCCCATATATTATATAAATTATTTTGATTATCAGATAAAACGCATTGTATTTCATAAAAATCAAAAATAGAATCATCATAATCAATTATTCCATTTAGTATTTCTATAATTTGATTTTTTCTCCTCGCTCTATTTCTTTTCGTAGTATAATTTCTACAAAAATTATTAACTAATGAGGTATCAGGTATATTTTCCTGTATATATTTTTTCGCATCATGATGGATTTGACTAGTTTCAGAAAGATACAATCCTCTCATAGCATTTAATTCATTCCATCTTATTAATGTTAAATCTATTATTGATTTTATCGAATCGAATAAGTTTATTGTCGATTTGAAAATAAATTTACTGAAATACTCAAGTGGTGTACTATCTTCAAACAAATAATCAATTATGTGTTTTTTTAATTGTTGCTCATCTTGATTTGAATATAATAACATTTCTTGTTTATAATGTTTTCTAGTTTCAATAAGAAAATCAAATCCACTAAATTGATCAGCTTCACTTATATTATAATCACTTAAGAACAAGTCAATTTTTTTATTATAACCTATTTCTTGTAAAGCATCATGCTTATTACTCACCTTAATAATGTTAGGGACATATCCTTTTTCTTTTAAATATCTTTCAGTTTTTAAAACTAGTCTTTTCAAAAATGATGTATCATCCTCAAAATCATCATCTAGCCATAAAATATTATAATTACTTCTCATTGATTTCACCAACTTTAATAATAAATTCCACACCATTTTTTTGATTATTAACAGATATTTCCCATTTGTATTTTTTCAGAATTCTCTTTATTTGGTATAATCCAATTCCTGTTCCACCTTCTTTAGTAGAAAAGCCTAATTCAAAAATACTATTTATATTTTCTTCATTGATTTGTTGTGTATTTGAAAAAAATCTTATTTCATCTTTTTCAAAACATACATCAATTATTGTTGCGTTAAAATCAATAGCATTTGATATCAAATTATCAATTATTACAGACATATCATATACATCAACATCACAATTAAATAAATCATGATTATAATCTTTTCCTGCATGAAGGCTTAAATTTCTTGTTTTAGATAAATTTGATATATAACTGGAACTAGTAAAATAAAAATTCCAATATTCAAATAAATTAATTTTACTTTTACCTTTTGATTTGAAATTTCCTTTTAATATGACTTGATTAAAAACTCTCATTTTATCTGATATTAATTTAATTTTAGATAATTCAACTAATATTTCAGGCTGCTTTTTATAATCAATACTATCAGCTATGTTTTCAATGCAACTATTCAATTCATTAGACATTTTAGAAACATGGTGGGTAACTTCAGCTTGTAAAATATCTTCATCTTTACTCAAATTTCTTAATAAAAGATTTTGATTTTCCAATCCTGATATTTTTTCGTCTTTCACATTTACAAGTTTTTCTTGTTCCTTAATGATTTTTTTAGTCATCATTATAGTATCTTTGCTCTTCTTAAATATGTCTTTAATATCATTAGGAGATAAATTTTTTTGACTCATAGCATCTGTTAATACTTTTTCAATATTAGGAGTTTTATCTTTTAAAATATTATTATTTATTTCAATATTATAATCATTATCTTTTATAAATGTTGGCAAAATTAATTTGCTATCCTCTATATTTATGTCACTAATAGTTATTTCTTTATTATTTGATTGGTCATAACCCCAATTAATTAGATTAATATATTTCTCCAATGGTTTATGTGCATATTCCATATATACACTTGTCAAAATCTGATATGCTGAATTTTCAATAAAGCCTCTATCCCTTGAGCTTACTTCGACGAATCTATTTTTCGGATCAACTATAGATATATATCCAACGATTTCTCTATTTCCTAAGTATCTACTATATCCCTGTGTTTTCCTTGTGTCAAGTCCTAAGGTATCATTATTAATTTCACCATACGGATATATTCTAAATTTATTTTTATATACAAATATACTACCATAATTCTTAGGTTCAGTACCCATTAATCTTGTAAAATTTGATTTTGCAATTGGATTAAGATAATATATACATATTTTTATACCATCCAAACCCGTATCATTTTCTTTCTTTACGATATTATAAATTAAATTACCATGTTCTTCTAATTTTACTGTTATTTTTTCATCAAATTCTGCATTAATACATACTGTTTTTTCTCTAAGTGCATCAAATAAAGAATTATGAATATATGATGATAATTTAGTAAGTTTTTCATCATCACTAACTATATTTAATTTTATTTTCATATCAATATTAGAATCAAAAGGATTTACAAGTTTTTCTAACGATTTTTTTAATTTGACTATTCTATCATAATCCCATTTATCTCTTAAATCATTGATAATTATTGATGTCCCAGATTTTTCTATTCCATTAAAATTTGTTATATTAGAATATGATACAGGTATATTTTTAAACTCTTCTAAATTATTTTTTTCAAATGCTCCCCATTTTATATCCAAAACATTGAAATTCTTTTCTTTTATAGTTTTTGTCACAATTTTAATGTTAGCACCTAATCTATCACAGGCAAACCTTCCAATTCCCTTAGCACCAACATATTTTCTGCCGTTTTTTTCATTAATACCCTTTTTTTCTGAATAAGCAACAAACAACCATTTATTTTCTATATCATTCTTTGACATTCCTATTCCATCATCAGTAATAACAATTTTTTGATTTTTTAAATCTAATTCTATGTCTACATTTTTTGAGTTGGCATCAAAAGAATTTTTAACCAATTCAAACACAGCTACTACCTCACTAGTTATCAATTCTCTACCTATTATATTCTTCAATCCAGTACTAATTTTAAAATTCATTTTTTCATTATTCATAATTATCATCTCCCAACAAAAAAATAAAAGGTTTAATCACCTTTTATTTTATCATACTTTTTAAAATTATACCAGCTTGTTCAGCGAATAGTGGAGGAACTGCATTAGCAACCTGAGTATATCTTGGCACGTCATTTTTCCTTAATTCACCACCTGTTGTATATTTTCCACAAAATTCATACCAATCAGGAAAACTTTGAATTCGAGCCATTTCTCTAACCGTTAGTATTCTAGGCTCACAATAATGAATAAAATCATCTGGAATTGATGTAATTGTTGGACATATACAATTAGGTTTTAAAACAGTTACTCCCCTTTTTTTAAATCCTTCCACTAAATTCATTGATGGTGTAACTCTCATCATTTTGTTGGTTTTTAACATTAATTCTTTAAATATTTTTATAGTTTCTGAATTGTGATTTGCAAATCTATGACTATCAGGATATTCATAACAATTTTTTCTCATTAATTCTTGATATTTTGACTCAATTTTTCCATATTTACCAAAATCAAAATTTTTCATTTTTTCACTTTTATATGTACCATTTGATTTTAATAAATCACCAATTGCTTCCTCTATAGTTATTTTTTGACAAATACCTTTTTTTCTTAAAAAATCTTCACGTAAATTTTTTAATTGTTCAAAAAAATTAATTTCAATATCATCTATTGTTCCAACCAAGATAAATCTTTTTCTACTTTGTGGCACCCCATAATTTGAAACATCTACAATACTGGAATTAACTTTGTATCCAAGTTTTTCCAGTTTTTCTTTAACTATAGTAGAATATGGTTTTCCACGTTTATTATTATGTTCAAATCCAACAGTAAAACCATGAACATTTTCTAAAAATAACATTTTAGGCCTTACAATATCAATAAATTCTATATATGCTGCAACAAGTTTATTTCTTACATCATTCTTTATTCTCTTTCCTGCCATAGAAAAACCTTGACACGGAGGTCCACCAACAACTAAGTCAACCTTTCCTTTTAAACTTGATAATTCATTTTTATAATTTTTAATTAGCTCATATATATCTATAGCCTCTTCTTTTAACCAATCAGGCCATGAGAAATGTTTTTTATTTATAATCAAATTATGCTCTAGTGTGGCAAAGGCATCTTTATTTTTTTCAACAGCAAAAAAACCATGCCATCCTGCATTACATAAACCTAAAGATAATCCACCACAACCAGCAAAAAGATCAATATATGTATATGTATATTCTTGCTTCATATTACACCTCTATTATATTATACAATATTAATCAAAAAAACACCAGGCATTTTTATAAATTTATAACATTTTCAATATATAATAAATTTTTATACCTATAAATCATACTTAAATTACCAATTAAATTTAACAATAACTTCATTGAATTTTCATAGTCTATTTAAAATTCCTGCTTCTAAATCATTTATTGAATACATTGTATCCAATACATTAAATGTTTCTTCTAAATTCTTTCTTGCACTAATCCAACCTTGTCCATCAGTAAACCATATAAAAGTTACACCATCCACTTTTTTTGATTCTTCTGCTAACATTTTATAACTTCTTGCTGTTTCATTTAATTTAGATCCACCTGAAGCATAAAAATTAGTTTCTATAACATATACCTGATTATCAGTTTTAATAACAAAATCAAATCTTTTTGTAGAAGTATTATCACCAGACATCGCAGATAAATCTAATCCCCATCTTTTTTCAATGTCACTTAAATACATTTCTTTAAAATAATCAACATTCTTTTCATATCCAGCTTTTATGATATAGCTTTCTACTAAATTTTCCATCAAATGTCCACCACGGTTTTTTCTTCCATTTGAATCTAATCCTACTTCAACACCTAAAACATAATCATATAAATTATTTATCAAATGATTTTCTAATAAATCAAATAACCCAGTTTCTTTCATGAATTTTACATAATCATCAATTGAATAAACCATTTTATTAAATTTGAATAAATATTCATCAAATTCATCTTTAACAAAAATTTCATTTGATCTAACTGCCAATAAAACTGGAATACATTCCAATGTTTCTGGATATTTAAAAATAATATTTCTAAATTCTTCTTCTATATTTTGACTGCCAATTAAGGAATTCAAAATATTAAGTTCAATTTTTATTTTGTCTACATTTCCATATATTTTATTAAAATCAACATAATAACTATAATTTGAAATACTTGCTTTAAATTTACTTAACCAATCATTAAAATTTCTATTCATCATTTTCTTCCTTTCTTCTAATAGTTAAATCAAGATATTCTTTTTCTTGTTCTATTCCTATGTATTTTCTATTTAATTTATTCGCTACAATTCCTGTTGTTCCACTTCCATTAAATGGATCTAAAATTAAATCTCCTTCATCTGTAGATGCTAATATTATTCTTTCTAATATGGCAATAGGTTTTTGAGTTGGATGTTTTCCTTGTTTTTTCTCACTAGGTTTAGTTAATGACGACTCCCAAACATCTTTCATTTGTTTATTATTATTTAACTCTCTCATCAAAGAATAATTAAATTTATGTTTTGCTTTTTTAATATCTTTTTTTGCCCATAAAATTGTTTCTGTTGAATGAACAAATGCACGACAACTTATATTTGGTGGTGGATTTAATTTTTTCCAAGTAATGTTATTAATAATTTTAAAACCTTCTTGTTCTAACGCCATGCCTATAGAATAAACATTATGCATTGTGCCACTTATCCATATAGTTCCATTGCCTTTTAAAATTTTATAACATAATCTAATCCATTTTCTATTGAAATTGTGTTTTTCTTTTATATCTATCTTCTTATCCCAATCGCCCTTTTTAACACTTGACATTTTTCCGCTTCTACAAGTTATTCCATTACCAGATAAAAAATATGGTGGGTCTGCAAAAATCATATCTATTGAATTTTTTTCTATCTTTTTAAGAACTTTAAACGCATCTCCAAGTATTAATTTAAAATTGTCTGAATCATAGTAATATTTAATATTCATCGATATTCCTTTTTTCATCTAACTAATAATTAGTAATTATAACTTCTTCTACCTTTCCTCTTTTTTTCCCATTAGCATTTATATTTCTCTTTGCTTCAATAACATGTATATTAAAATCTTCATATAATTCATTTATTAATTTTGTATTGTGATTTGATAACATTACATAACACCCTCTCTCACATAGTTCTTTGTATACTCTTGCAAGTCTTTTTTGCTCCTCTTTTCCAAATCCATTTTCGGTATAATTTGTAAAACTACTGGTATCAGAATCATACGGTGGGTCAAAATAAATAAAGTCTCCTTTTTTAGCGTCTTTTACTGATTCTTCAAAATCTACACTTAAAATTGTTACATTATTCATAGTTAAGTAGTTACTTACTGTTATTAAATTAGATCCTTCATATGTGTTTACCTTTGTCTTTTTTCCAAACGGAACATTAAATTCATTTTTACTATTTACTCTATATAAACCATTAAAACATGCTTTGTTTAAATATATTGTTCTTGCTGCTTTTGTGTAATCTGCTAAACGATTAAATGATTTTTTATTTCTATCTTTATTTCTTATTTCATAATAATATTCTTCATTATGATTAGTCTCATGTGCATTTAGTACTTTACACATTTGTTTGAACTTTTCTTCATCGCATAAGACTTTATACACGTTAATTAACTCATGGTTGTAATCGTTTATAACTGCTCTTTCTGGAGAAAGTTCAAACAGTAATGCACCTCCTCCAACAAATGGCTCATAATATGTGTTGTAGTCGACCGGAATAAATGATTTTAACTTAGCTATAATTTGTCTTTTTCCACCCGCCCATTTAACAAATGGTTTTCCTTTTATCATTTTTACCACCTTCTTTTGCTGATACATTTTTTAACCGTATATATCCAATAAATATAAGATTACTTATTATGACATTTATAATAAAAAGTGTATATATCTCATGTTTTATATGTTATCATATAAAGAAGTGAAAATCAATTAATATCTCAATTTATTTTTCAATTAAATATTCTTTTTTATTCTTTCCTTAATTATGCTATTATCTTCAAAATTAATCGTTCTATTTACAACATAAATAATCAATAGTAATGTTGCGTGTGGTGAGTGATAGAACTCTATGGGCAGTTATTCCAAAATCACCTATCTGCTTTACTATTTTAATCTTTATCCATTTTTCATTCATAAACACTTCATCAATATTTGAAAACTATTTAACAAAATTTATTCTAATCTTATTTTATTTCTTAACAAACCTACACTTTGGAAAATTAGAGCATCCCATAAATTCTCCATATTTTCCATTTCTTTTTATAAGTTCTCCACCACACCTTGGGCATCTATCTTTAAACTCTTCATCTTTATTATTTTTAATTAATTTGGCATTCCTTACATGATTTTTTCTTTCGTTTTTATCTTTTATATTTAGATTGTTTATAATTTCATATAATTCAATTGAGTTTTCAACAATTACTTCTTGATAAGAAAGTATTTTCTCAAGCAAGTCATATATTCTAGTTACATTTTTTGATTTAACAGATACTTTAGCTCTACTTGGAATACATACTAGTGATATAAACTTTTCTGCTTGTACATTTAATGCTTCATTTAATGATTTAACATGACCATAATTTTGATGTAATGGATTATTTACATAAAAATTTTTGTTACCATTTTTTATTAACCATCTTTTATCATAATCATTACCTTTAATATAACCATTATATTGCTTTGTTTCAATAACAAAAATACCATATTTTGAAACAATAATATGATCTATTTGATGAGTTTTATTATCACTTGTTTTAACCATTACATCATTAATTATAAAATAATCATTTGGCAATTTTTTTAGTTCTCTTTTTACCCAAAATTCACCAGCTTTACCAACCCACTTTTTATAATTAACATATAATATAACATATAATGCTATAATTATCCATAACCATGGATTTAATAACCACTTCATACATAACCTCGTTCCTAATTGACATTATTATATAATAGGGATGATAAAAAAACAAGTTAACATGTGTTATTAAATTTTTAATCACATAAAAAAGAAACCTTTTTCAGATTTCTTTAATATTTAACTAACATTCACAGTTTTCACAGCTGCATTCTTCACAATCGCAGTTTTCACCACAGTTGCAATCTTCGCAATCACATCCACATTCGCAAGATTCATCACAATTGCATTCTTCGCATTCACAACCACAATTGCAAGTTTCTAATTTATCTTTATTTTCCATTATTACACCTCGTTTCTATTTACATTATACTACATAATTTAAAATTTAACAAACTTTAATATTTTTTCTTTATGTGGTATATCACTTGATACGATATTTGCTAACATTATATTTTTGTTAAAGTCTATGAGTCTTTTTTCAATATCAAATGTTCCATCACATTTTTCTTTTAAAACATAATAGCAAGCATCACCAAAGTCATTTTTAGCATGTCCCATTCCTACTGCTCTTAGTGATGCAATTTTTGTAGTAAATAGTTTATCATCTAAAGCAAAATGGACATGTCCTTGAATTACTGCATCATAATCCGTTACTTTTTTACCACCAAATAAAGGATTATTTAAAGCATCAATATAGCCCTTTACCTTTGGATCGGCTAAATTGGCATGTGATACAATATCTTTAATTTTTCTATTTGCTTCCTTACTATTTGTGTATAAAAATTGTTTACTTGATGAGCCAACTTTAAAATTTCTTTGATATGCCCAGGTGGAGTTATTGCCTAGGTAATCCCAACGAATATCGTTTGCAAAATGACATAATGCAACATTTTGATTTCCAATGCTTAAATCAATTGATGGCTTATATAGTTTTAGAGTTTTTATATCAGATGCACTTAATTTATTATAAGTCCATTCTTGATTTTCTCGTTTTTCATCATCAAAATATATAAATGGTTCAATACCCAAAGTATTATAATATTCACTATTTCCAGCGATAGATTTAACATTGTAATCTTCAAGTAAGCCTAATATTTCGTGAGGATTTGGACCTACCCCAACGTTATCTCCAAGCGAATAAATTTCTGTTATGCCATTTTTTCTTATTTCTTCTAAAACTGCTAAAGTCGGTTCATATAATGAGTGAGCATCTGTAATTATTGCAATTTCTCTACCTGTATATATATTAGATTTTTTATTTATATTTATTCTTGTAGTTAAAGTATTTAAAATATCATCAAGTTCTTTTGGTATACGTGTATAAGAAAATTCAACTTCATTTAAGTCAAAAATCTTTTTAACATTGTTAATCGTTTCCATTGGATTTTGAGTTATTATAAATGGCAAATTATATTTTTCATGATAAAGTAATTCTTCTTCAGATGGAATTCTTCCACCGGGCAAAATAATACCACTTACTTTTATACCTTCACGATATAGTAAAACTTCAGAATTGGTCATTGTAACTGCACTTGTTTCTAATATTCCTCTTTCAGTACGATTTAACTCTTTTACCTCTACAGAATTATTTTTTATATTATAGTTTGTTCCCATATTTATTAACGAACTGTGAATAAAACTACCCGTAAGAATATTATCTATAGCAAATGTTGGTGATGTTTTATCAAAATAATATTTTTGTCCTAGATAACTTATCGGACTTACTGATAAAAAGTTTCTTTTACTATTAGCTTCTCCATTAATTAAATCTTCAACATTTTCACTTCGACTTAATATGTGGGCATATAAACAATAGTTAACACTAGAAAAATCATATACAACTCCGCCATATTTTTGAGATAATTCACTATTTATTAAACTTTTAGCAACTTCACTATCTAGTTTTGTTAAATTTAATTTTGCATCTAACTCGAATAGTTTTTGAATATTTTTTTGAAAGTTTATAAATGATGATTCAATTATAAGCAAATTTTCAGGATGATCTATTATAAAATATTTTAATAAATTTCGTAATGTTTCAATATTATTGGTATTATTAATTGCATCTATTACTTTAGAAAATTTTAATAATTCATCAGTAAATTCAGTAATTTTTTTATTACTCTTATTAACTTCTTTTAAGGTTAATAATGTTTTAGTACCACCAATATAGTTAAGGGTTTTACTAGTTTTTTGACAAATAACATCCATAAAAATAGTTTTTAGTTCTTCAATTGAACTTGTTTTTAAAATTGGATCTTTATATTGTTCTAATATTTTTATTCTGATTGTTTTTATATCATCAAGACTTCTTACTTCATTCTTTTTATTATAAGATGATGCAAACAATCTTTTTAAGTTATCACTATTTTCCTTATCTAGTAAAACATTATCATGAACTAAATTCATTATAAGATAATAACAATCTTTAAAAGCATCTATTATAGTTAAGTAATTAATTATACTATATACCATGTTTTCTTTATTTTGATCTTCATGAAATAATTCATTCATTAAGTATTTAACGGATGCAAAAAAATCTTCTTCTTTATTAAATTCCATTATTTCTATAACTTTTTTAAACCAATCTTTATAATTTTCACTACCTGATCCATATTGAACAAAAGCATCAAAATTTATTCCAGATTTATTTATAAACGATTTTATTTTATTATAGTTTTTTACTACGAGTTCTACATCGGTATAATTTATTAATTCTACACAATTATCTAGGTCGTTTTCATTTATATCCAGGCTTTTTAGAATAAGTTTTTTAATTTCTCTATGTGTTTCATAAGATTTAAGGTATATATATAAATCTTCTTTTTTTTCATTATTTATTTTCTTTAAAATTAATTTCTTGTTTTGAAAAACTGCTAGTTCTTTAGATAATAATGTTGGAAATACTTCAAGGGTTATTAGTTCTTTTAAAGACATATTTATAATTATATTTTTAATATATTCTTTTTTAGCTGTAAAAATCAATGCAGTTAATTCTTCATTACTTCTTTCTAATAATTCTTTTAATTCAAATTCTCCATTTTCAATTAAAAATATTTTATATAAATCACAATAGTTACCATATAGAATATCAGGTATAATAATGGATGATGGCTTCTTTTTTAAATCTAGTAATAACTCATCTTTTTTTAGTTCTAAAATTAATGTTTGAATTTTCATTGGTATATTTTTAGAATTTCTTAAATAACATATTTTTAAATTTGCTATGGATCTACCTTTTATCGCTAACTTTAGATCTGACTCTTTTTTGTCCATAATAAATTCTTTTATTTCATAAGGTATTGAATCATTATAGATCCATGATAAAACATTTATATCGCTAGTGTTTGATAATACCATTTTTGTTTTTAAAGAAAAATTCTTAATAATCATGCTTGATATTTTAATATTTTTAATATTTATAAGTGTTTTTTTAAACTCATTAAAACTCATTTTATTAATTAAATTAATTATCATAGATTTCTTTTCTTTTAATAAAATATCATATATTATTTCAGGTAAAAGATCACTACTTGTTATTAAATCTTTTAACTCTACTTCTGTAATATTAATTATTTTTTGAAACAATTCTTCTTTTTTTAATTCTATAATTTTATTTTTTATTTCTTCAGTAGATGGTTTTTTTAATACCTCAAAAATATTATCTTCATTAATAAATCTTTTTATAATAAGTTCTTTTAATTCAATACTTATTTTTTCATTATATAGTACATAAGCAATATTATTTGAAGCTTTAAATTTATTTTCTAAACAATATTTAATTAATTCTTTATCAGATGACAAAGATAAAAACTCTGCGAGTAAATTATCATTTACTCCATATAATATAATTAATTCTTTTAATTTTTGATCCTTTTTGTTAGAATTTAATACTTCTAAAATATCATCATTATATAAATATTTTACAATGTAACTTTTTAATACATCAGGAAAATGAGATTTAAATAAATCACTTTCTTTATATCCATGATGTTGTTGGAATAAATGTTTTAATTCTTTGTTAAACTCATAATTATTAGATTTATCTTCAATTACAGTTTTAATAATTTTTTTGACACTTTTAGGTATTTTTCCATCAAAAAGATACTCAACTAGTAAGTTTGGATTTGCATTTTGTAATACTTTTTTTAATAATTTGTCATTTTTTTTAATAATACTTTCTTTTTCTTTATAGCTAATTTTAGTGCTACTTAATAAAGATAGTATATTCCCCCTTGTAACAAACATATTTATCCCCCTTAATATTGGCTATATTTTATCACACTTTTGCAATTTTGTCAAATTTCTGTAAACAAAAAAGATATTACTTCTTTTTGCTTGATTTTTTATTTTTTATTTTAGTAATACCTTCTTTAATTTCATTTGCTAACTCTTTATTTTTCTTATCTTCATATGTGTTTTTTCCAGTTATATCATGGTATGCTTCTTTTATTCCTTCACGCACTGCCCATTTGATTAGAAAATAAATTAATAAACTTATTACAAATATTAATAGTGCTAATAAAATATAATTAATGTTATTGTTCATAAGTATCCTCCTTAAAATAATTATACACTATTTTTTTAATTTTTAAAATTTATTTTCATTAAAATAATTTAAAACATATTCTAATTCATAATCGATATTATCATCAAATATATTATTAATTGTTTTGTTATCTATGGGAATTTTTATATCAGGTTTTATACCTCCGTATCTATAATCATTGCTATCTATTATAACTTCATCTTTTTCATTTAAAAGTAAAATTGTTGGTATTGATATAAGTATATTGTGAGGCATAATTATTCTTTTTCCTATTGTTGATGCACTTCCATTTGATCCAGTTAATCCTGCTACTTTTACATTTTCTAATTTCTTTAAATTATATGCTAAAGCTTCTCCGGCACTAATAGTTTGTCCATTAATTAAAACGATAATAGGTATATCAATTTTATTATTACCATTTACATAAATATTATCTTTTATCTTATATTCGTTATTTGTTTTTATACATTCTTTAAGATATAGAAAATTTTTATCAGTAAAAAAACTCATTATTATACTACCTATAAAGTCACTTCCTCCATCATTATTTCTTAAATCTATAATTAATTTTTTTACATTATCTTCTTGTATTTTATTTATTATATTATTTAATTTCTTTTTTACATACCTTTTTGAATCTTTTTCATGCGTTATTTTCAAATATCCCGTACTTTTTATTTTTTTATACAAATAATTCTCTTCATTTTGATTATTTTTAGTAAATTTATCAATTACTATACTTACATAATCATCCCCTTTTTCAATGGAATTTAATTGTATTTCTATTTCTTTTTTATTTTCATCTAAATATGTTACATAGATTTTATCTTCTTTGATTGCAGATAAATAAAAACCTAAATAATAGTATTTAACCTCGTTATCTGATAAGTTTTTTGAATTTAAATATAAATATTGTTTATTTTTTATAGCATCTTTAATATTTATCTTGTTCCATTTAGTTATAATTGTACCATTTCTGATTCCATTTTTATATGCTAATGTACTTGGGTTTACATTTGTTGCTACATAAATATCTTCATCTAACTTCATAATTGAAAAACCATAATAGTTACTATAATACTCTTTTCTTACTTTATTTAGATTTTCATTATTTGTAATACTTTTAATATTTATGTGTGCATCATAAAATTCATTTAAATATTTTTCTAACGCTAAATAGTATTCTTTTTCATTGTTATTAACATCTTTAAACAATTTATAATACTTATTATAAAGCTTGTCATAATCTATTTTTTTGTAATCATTTAAAACATAGTTTTCTTTTAAAGTCTTGTGTAACTTTTGAAAAGCTTCTAAATAACTTAACGATGAATAATTATTATATTTTATAGTGGATATTGGATACGACATATATAATAGTAATATTATTGTTAGCAAACAATATTTTAGTTTTTTATTATTTATAAAGGGAAGTAAAAGTACAAATAAACTACCTATTATAACTAAATTAAATAGCAAATTTTCATTACTTGTTTTATTATGAATAATTACTAATATAAATGGAAGAAATATTATATATTTTATTTTTGTATTTTTATTTATTAAATAAAATATTATACATAACACACTTAATAAAATAATTATTATATCTTTAAAAATCATATTTATCACTAAAGTTAGTTTAAACAAAAAAAGTGGATTTATCCACCCACTATAATGTTTTCTTTAAAGTTTTATTGTTATTCATAAAATCTATAATAATTGTTTCATTTTTAAAAATCATATTAATAAATTCTACGATATTAACTTCACATTTAAATGTTAATTTTCCTTCATAAATATCTTCAAAAACTATTTTATTTTCATTATTAATTCTTTCTATCTTATAATTTCCATGGGATATACTGTTTCTAATCGCATTTACTATATTTTTATTTTTTAAATGATTTTCATAAAATGACTCATACAACATTATTTCATTTAATCTTGTGTTTAAAGTATTTAACTCTTGATATAATATTTTTCTGGTGTTATTTAAATTTGCTATTATTGAACTTATTTTTTGGTAAGCTTTCATATTATTTTTATTTAATACATTAGTTAAGCTTACTTTATTATTATCTATTTTTGCATCTAATTCTTTGATTCTTTTTTTCTTACTTATAATTTCTAATAATAAACTATTTTTTTCTTTATTTTCTTTGTCTGTATATAAAACATTAATACAACTTAAATCTAATTTACTATAATCTAATCCTGTATTAGGTAAAAATGTATATTCATTTTTATTTTCTAGTAACTTGTCGTTTCCATATGAAAATAGTGATTCAAAAAGGCCAAAACTGGAAGTGGCTAATTCTTCATATCCAATAGTTTCATGATCATACACCTTATAAACTACTTTTAAAATATTTTCATAATTTGTTGTTTGCAATTTGTATGCTATGTCTAAAATTGAGATATTTTTCAAAAAAGAATCTATTAATTGTCTTTTAGGATCAATTTTTTTAAGTATTGCTTTATTTATAAATATGTATTGATCATTAAACGTCATATCTTTTGGAAAAACATTTAATATATCACTCTCTATATTTTCTAATATGCTTTCATTTATAGTTTCTTGTTTCCAAATGAAATTATAACCATTTTTTTCAAGATCTTGCTTTATTTTATATAAAATTTTTACATCTAATGTATTTTGATAATATGTTATTATTTCATCTACTTTTTTTATCACAAATTCATCTGGTTCTTTTCCGTCTTTTTTACTTAAACTAAAACTTATTTTTCTACAGTTATTTAAAAAGCTTTTGGTTTCACTCTTTGTTTTTAATGGATTTATTCTGTTTGTTACTTTGTTATTGATTACTATATTTCTTTTATATTCATTATTGCATACATTCATGTAGTAATAGTATAATGAAGCTATTATCATATTAATAACTTTTTCCATTTTTATTCCAATAAACTTATCATCCATATTAAATAATACTTTTCTACGTTTTATATCAATTTTAAATTCTCCATGAGCTAATTTATTTCTTATTTTCCCTACGATGGATTCAGGATTTGAAAAAGTATAACCATCTATGATAAATCCCTCTTTAGTTATATCTGCCATTGAATATACCGCATTTAATATTCCTGCATCAAGAGTTTTACAAATAAAATTGTCTTTAGTATTTTCTAATAATTCTTCTTTTATATTAAGTAAAATACAATTACATAAACTAAATTTTGCTAAATAAAAATAATCTTTTTCAAGAATAAAATCGTCTTTTTTAGATTTTTTTTGAAAACAATCAATCAAAAACATAACATATGCTTTTATTCCACCATAAATCATTTTAAATGTTTCTTCATCCATAAAAAAACCCCCGTTTAGATGCTATATTTTAGCATTAAATTGAGGTTTTGTCAAATTACTATAGTTTATCTTGAAGGCTTATCTGTTCTTACAAATCCATCTGCAACAAGCATAGTATCTACATAATTTTCCCATGATTTATATATCATTATTTTTATTTTGTGTAAACCAAAATTCACTGTGAATAGTAAAAAACAATATGCAAAATTACTGTTGTTTTATGCTGTCTTATCTAACATTCTACTTTTTGAGTCCAATTGAAGTTCGTATCCATATTCAAATATAAATGAAACTCCATATATAATCATGGCATATAAAATATCTATTAGTTCTAATCCCACATCAAGATCTATGTCTGTTATTAATTCACAAAATATACCATATAAATAGCTACATAAAATATAGATAATTATAAAATATGATATTTTTTTCATACAATTTATATTATCAATTGTAAAAGGTGTATCACCATTATAAATATTTAAAAATAATTTATACATGTTTTCAAATACTTTTTTTAAAAATATAAAACTAATTATACTTCCAATTAAAATTATTTCTGTGTGAATAACTATTTGGGTAATACTGTGAGTATTGTAATAACTAATTATAGTGTTTCCAATCTCATTTAAATTACTTATTTGTTTTATATTATTTATTATTGTATCTTGAGTTTTGGTATCTATACTTGCAACTATAAACGGAAGGGAAATTACAACTATTAATAATATAATTATAAAAATACTTATTAATTTCTTAATTATATTTGAAATAGTATATATTATTTTACTGATTAATTTTACTTTAACTTGTTTTTCTTTTTTAAATTTGACGATATTTTCTTTAATTTCATCATCAAAAGAGTCTATGTCTGTAAAATTTTCGTGTACCAAATCATTTATTTTACATTCAAACACTTTGCATAAACACATTATATTATTCATACTAGGAAAATTTTCACCAGTTTCCCATTTAGAAATACTTTGCCTTGACACGCCAATTTTTTCTGCTAGTTCTTCTTGAGAAATATTTTTTTGATTTCTAATTATTTTTAAATTTTCACCAAATTTCATAAATAGCCTTCTTTCTTTTAGAAATTATATGATAAATACTTATTTAATTCTATCAACTTTTAAGTGCATTTATCTATTTTCTTACTTTTATCGTATCACTACTATCTATGTATCCCACCAATAATGAGGAAATATCATCATGATTATTAAAATTTTGATTAACCTTTTTTTCATCAAAATTAGCATAACAGTATTTACAAAAATGTTTACAAGAATTATATACACCTATGTCAACCATTTCAACACAATTACATTTTCTTTCTTTTCTAGCTTTCCACGACTTATATTTTTTACCAGTTAATTTATAAGCTAATTCATGAGATAAACATTCTCCTTTTACAAAACCGTATTGAGTAAGATTATTATCTTCAAAACATGTTTGAACAGTCATATTATTTTGCCTAGCTATTTTACTAAAATTTTTACCTATTTCTTCATAGTCCGAGTTTATAAACTCTTTATACTTTAAAATATTTTTATTTTTTATGACGTTTTTATATTCATCTAAAAAAGATATAATAATAGTTTTGACATAACCTTTTAGTAATTTACATAATTTATCAAAAGCCTTTACATGATAAGAAATATTATATTTATCACTTAAAAATATTGGATCATATCTTATATAAATATTTTCTTTGCCTATAAATGTTGATATTTTTTTTACTGCTTCAATTATATCTTTTTTGGATGGTACATTTGGTTCAATATCATTTTTATATGGAGTTATTGTAACTTGAAATATAAAAGGAATTTTTATTTTTTCAAGATCTTTTAAAATAGGAATTGGATTTTTTGTGCAAAACAAAATTAAGTCAACGTCACAAAAATTGATTCTGCTTATTAGTTTTGGATTAAAAGGATTTCTAACATCTACGAAACCTTCTTTTAAACGATTCATAAACCATTTTTCGTAAAATGCTACTATATCTGTTCTTCCACTTACATTTAAAATCATAAATATCACAAACAAATTATGATATCTTATTAACATTTTGTCAACTAGTTTGCATTAAAAAATGACATACTTATTTATATGCCATTTAAATTTAATTAATTTTTTATTACTAATTTTCTTTATATGTGTTTATACTCATTGGAATACTTATTTGATTTTTTGTATCTTTAATCCAAACATAATATTTTTTATGTTGATAAATTGATATTGAAGCACTATTGTTATAGATATTTTTCCAACATATAGAATTGTTTGTTGGTGTACTTCTTGTAGATTTTACACAATAAGCGATTGCATCTCCGGAAGTTGTAATATTTAGTCTGTTATCTTTGAATTCCATTCCTTCAATTTTAGCACTCATTTCTTCATTTACCTTTACATAATATGAATTACTTTCAATATTTGCAGGCATTAGGTTATAAATAATTATTGCAACAAATATTACTAATACTAATATTCCTGCAGTTATTATAAATGTTAATTTGTTATCTTCGTTCATTTTCTCCTCCTGTATAATCTTTAAAATATTTAACATATAGTGGTTTTACAAGTTCTCCGATTATAAAACTTATAAAACTTATACCTAATACTATTATAACATCTTTTAATAATAAGTTTGTAACAATAAAATATTTTGACAAATTAGATGTAAATAGTATTACTTGTATTATTAATAACACTACAAGACCTATTGTTAATCTTTTATTACTAAATATTTCTTTATTTAAGACTGATTTTTTTAGATTTCTACATGATAATGAATATAATAACTCATTTAATACAAGATACATAAACATTAAGCTTCCTGCTGTGCTTGCATCTTTTGTTTTAGCGTAGTAAATAAATAAGAAAATCATTATTATTGATTTAAAAATAGCACTTACTATTATTTTAGCTGTTAAAAATGGAGTAAAGAAACTTGTATTTGACTTATTGGCTGGACTATTTTCCATTATATCATCATCACTTTTTTCAAAAGCTAGCATAATTGCTGGAATTGAATCAGTTACAAGATTTATCCATAGAAGTTGTAATGTTGTAAACATTTCCATATTAAGTAACATTGATACAAATACTAAAATTACTTCTACAATATTACCCGCTAATAAATATAAAATTACTTTTTTAATATTACTGGTAATTCTTCTTCCTTCTTCTACTCCATCTACGATGGTAGAAAAACTATCATCTACTAAAATGCAATCTGCAACTTTTTTTACTACTTCTGTTCCTGTTATTCCCATACCTATTCCAATATCTGCTTTTTGGATAGCGGGTGCATCATTTACACCATCACCAGTCATTGCAACTACATATCCATTACTTTGAAGAGCTTCTACTATTCTTAATTTGGTGTTTGGACTAATTCTAGCAAATACTTGATAAGTTTTTACAGCTTCTAATATTTCATCATCTGTCATTTTATCAACTATTTTTCCTTCTATTGCTAAATCTGGAGAATCTATAATATTTACTTCTTTTGCAATTGCTATTGCAGTATTAATACTATCTCCGGTAATCATGATTGGCTTTAGTCCAGCTTTATGACAAGTATAAATGGCATTTGTTACACTTTCTCTTGGAGGATCCATCATTCCAATGAGTCCTATAAAAGTCATGTTTTCTTCTGGAATAGAAACTAAATTGTCTTTATATGCAAAAGCTAATAATCTTAAAGATTTTGCTGATTCTCTTTTTTCAATTTCATATATCTTTTCTTTATATTCATCTGTTATAGGATATACTTTACCATCTAATAAATAATTTGTACAATTATTTATTACTGAATCAAGACTTCCTTTTGTAAATGATAAATCTTTATTATTGATATTATATATTACACTCATCATTTTTCGTTCTGAATCAAATGGAAATTCTTTTACTCGCACCATTTTACTATCTAATAAGTTATTACTATCTTCTAGATATTTATAAATAGCAATTTCTGTTTCATCACCGATATAGCCACTATTATTTTTTACAATATTATGACACAGATTAGCTCCATATTTTAGCATTTCATTATTTGGTATTGTATCTTTTTCTTTATACATTCTATTATTAGTGTAAATCATTTTTACTAACATTTTATTTTGAGTAATTGTACCTGTTTTATCTGAACATATTACATCGGTTGACCCTAGTGTTTCTACGGAAGCCATTTTTCTTATGATAACATTTCTTTTGGCCATTGACCTCATTCCTAAAGATAAGATTATTGTTATAATTGATGACATTCCTTCTGGTATTGCAGCTACTGCTAAAGATATTGACAACATTAAAATATCAAAAAAGTCATTTTTCATGATAAGGCCAATTATCATCATTACTATAATTATTAAAAGGATTATGTAAGTTAATAATTTACTTATTTTATTTATCTTTTTTTGAAGTGGTGTTATATCACTTTTTTTATTTAATAGACTGTTTGCTATTTTTCCAAGTTCAGTATTCATACCAGTGTTACAAACTAATACATGGGCATGTCCATTTGATACGTTACAGCCAGCATATACCATGTTTGTTCTTTCATATAATTCTTTTTTATTTGTTATTATCTCATTATTTTTTTTGATACTTTTTGATTCACCAGTTAAAGTCGATTCATTAACTAAAAGGTTTTCTGAACTTATTACTCTAGCATCTGCAGAAATATAGTCTCCGGCTTCAAGTTCTATTATATCTCCGGGTACAACTTTTCTTACATCTATTAGTTCTTTTTGATTATTTCTAATTACATAATTGTTAGTGACAAACATTTTGTTTAATTCTTCGATCGCAACATCGGCTTTTTTTTCTTGAATAAAACTTAATATAGCATTTACAAAAACAATTATAAGAATAATTATTGAATCAAAATACGATTCATTTTTAATATAAGAAATAAATGCTGAAAATATTGAAGCAAAAATTAGTAAAATTACCATAAAGTCTTTAAATTGACTTAAAAACATTGCAATATTTGATTTTTTCTTAGGCTCTTTTAATTTATTTTCTCCATATTTTTCTAATCTTACTTCTGCTTCTGTTTCACTTAATCCACTTATTGATGTATTTAACTCTTTATAGAGTTCTTCAATACTTTTATTGTATAATTCCTTTTTTTCTTCCATTTTTACTCCTTTAAAAGTTCATAAATGACGCAATAAATAATGCTATCAATAATATAAATATGATTATAATAATTTTAATAAGTATATTTGTTACTGCATAATATAATCCATTATGAAGTCGCAATCCGCAATTTCTACAATACTTATCTTTATTTTTATTTATTCCTTTACAATTTTGACATTTTTTCATTTTTTCACCCTATAACTTTGCTTTAATTACTTTAATTATTTCAAAACTTGCTTTACTACAACTATCCTTGTGTAAATAATAATCATGAACGGCTTCTGCAATAGCTTCATCAGCAATTAAATTTCCATTTTTATCTTTGGCACCAGCATAATTAGATATTAATGCTGTAAAATCAGCAATACTAATATTACTATTATATTTTAAATTATAATTACTTAAAGCTATATTTAAAATACTTAATGAAAATTCTTGACTATCAAACTTTTTTAACACTTCCAATATTTTTGATTCATTTTCTTTGGTTACATATGTTATATTATCCAAATTGTTGTCTTTAAGTAGAATTTTAAATGATATATAATGACCTAATTCATGAGCGATTGTTGATTCCCAGTTAGCATCTTTTACGTACCAATTTGGTTTAATTACTTCTTCAATGGGTTTTGACATTATATTTGTGTTTAAAAAATAATAGCTATTAAGTAGGATTTGAGTTTTATTAATTTTGTTATATTCATTAATATTTTCATTTACATTAACAAATTGAAACATTGGTTGAAAATATGCAATGTATTCATCTTTTGTTTCTGCATTTGTTATTGTAATATTTGTTAATCCACCCTTTATACCTGGAAATAATTTATACATTTTTTCTATAACTTCACTTATTTTCTTACTTTCATTTAAACTTATATCACAAAAACTTACACTAGGTATATCATATGTATTTTCTAAATCATATTCAATTCTTTTTACATCAATATTATTACTACATAGATAACTTTGATCTTCTTTGTCTTTATTTATAAATATTTTAGCTTCATCAAGCGAACCTATTTCTTTTTTATTGTATACATTATCCGTTGTTAAAATGGAAGAACTATATCCATTTTTGTATGTATTAATTTGTTTTTTTAAATAAGCTAATGGCCTAATTAAATTATTACCTCGGATGATGATAATAATTGTTAATAATATAATTAAAATACTTAATAAACTAATTAGTAATGATGTTTTATTACTTTGTTTAAATATTTTCCCATTAACTATTTCGTTCAACTTTTCTTGATCACTAATGACTTTATAGCCTTTAGCTGTCCAATGCCCACAATGAAAACAAAAATTATCATCACTTTCAATTTTACTTTTACATTCTAAACATACAAATTCTGAATTTTCATTCATACATGATCACCTAATCTTATCTTTGTTTCATTATAACATATCTCATACATTAATTAAAACACAAATAAATTATTTTGTAAAAAATTGTTATTTTTCAAAAAAATTATTGACAAAACAAAAAAAAAATATTAAGATTATACTAGCATGATACAAGTCATGCTAATAACCTGATCTCTCTTACGAATCTCAATGTGAAGAGATCAACCAAAACCCCCTGAAGGAGCCGAAAGGCTCCGTTTTTAATATGTAAATGTGAATATAAATAAATATTGTATATATAAATAAAACAAAAATAGGATTCACATCAGGTATGAATTAGTCAACAAAAAGTAGACACTAAAAAAGAATTTTTAGAACCCTAGTTCAGTTTTATACTGAATTGGGGTTT
>CAKOHI010000008.1 GCA_934085585.1 uncultured Bacilli bacterium | reverse complement strand
AAATTCAAGGGATATTAAAATAATATGGAACTTTACCATTTAAAAATATATATAGATGATTTATTACATCGGGCAGTCGGGCCTGCCGGGCCTACCGGACCTGCTGGCACAACTGAAACAACCACTTATGGTAGAAAATATGATACATCACAAACACCACTTTCACTAACAGCTAGTGTTTCACAAGATATACCACTAGCAAGCAATGGTCCAGCAAATGGAATAACCCAAGAAACTGCTAACAAATTAACAATTCCAACAAATGGAATTTATAAAATAGATTATTATTTTTCAGGTAGTACAAATACAGCAACAGATGTTACCATAACCATAAACCAAAATACAACCCCTATAAGCGATACAACAATCAACAAAAATCTAACAGCCAATGTAGATACAGACTTCGTAGGAAGTACCATTGCTAACTTAAATGCAAACGACAAAATAGGACTTTCTATAGAAGCAACAAACACAGCAACGATATCGCCATCATCAGATACTAGTGCCTACATTAATATCATAAAAATAGCATAACATCAAAGAATCAATATTTAGATATTTTCTAATTATTGATTTTTTAATTCAAAAAGAAAAAGATTTAGAAAAAAACTAAATCTTATTTAGACCAATCAATTGGTACAAGCCCATTTTTTTCTAAAAATTTATTAGTTTTAGAAAATGGCTTGCTTCCAAAAAATCCAGAATAAGCAGAAAAAGGTGAAGGATGCGGACTCATAATAATATAATGATGTGGATTAGTTATTAATTTAGCTTTCTCTTTTGCAAAATTTCCCCATAAAATAAATACAACTGGTTCCTCTTTTAAATTAAAAAGTTTAATAATATAATCCGTCATTAATCCCCAACCTAAATTTCTATGACTTGCAGCCTTATCTTTTTCTACAGTTAAAACAGAATTTAACAAAAGCACTCCTTGTTTAGCCCATTCGGTTAAATCTCCATTATCCTTCGGAGGTATTCCTAAATCATCTTTTAGTTCTTTATAAATATTCTGTAAAGACGGAGGTACTCTAACTCCTTTTTGAACAGAAAATGAAAGACCATGAGCTTCCCCCTTTCCATGATAAGGATCCTGTCCAACAATAACTACTTTTGTATTTTCATAGCTAGTTAGCTTTAAAGCATTAAATATATAATCCTTCGGAGGATAAATTTCTTTAACTTCATACATATCCATAATTTTTTTATAAAAATTTTTAAATCCAGGACTTTCCCAAATAACTTTTAATTTTTCATCCCAATCATTACCTATCATTTTAAAGCCTCCTTTACAGCATACATTATTCCTTCAAAAGTATCTGATGCTATTAAAAATCTTGAAGAATGACAAAACCTTAAAAACGGAGGTAATTCTAAAACCCAAGAGGCAGGAAAATCCTTTTTAAGTTCATTTGTATTACTATTTTTTGTCACTCCTTGAGCAGCATAACCGCCCCTATTTGATGGATATATAACATAAATAGCTTCAGTCTGAGGTAAATAATCTTTATAAAATAATGGTTCATCTAAAACAACTATTCTTTTATCCGCACATTCTTCATAACACTTTTTAACTTTCTTTAAATCAATTTCATGGCTTTTACCTTTATTAATCATATTTTCTAATATTCTTTTTGCAAACTTCATAGCTTCAAAAAAACATTTATCATTATCACTAACATCTTTATTATTAAATACATCAATAGCTATAGCCAAAGCATTATAACTACCTGTATTATCACTTAAATCCAAATCTTCAATTAGCTTTTTATCAATGCTTTCATAAATATATTTTCCATACAATTCTTCTGCAAAAGCTCTCCATAATTTTCCAAAAGCTGCATAAGGTTGACCATTATTTCTAGTCTCATTATTTGCCATATGATGATCAAACTCACCCATTCCTATATCAAAAACTAATCCATCAAAATCATCTGGAACTATGTTACTTCTAATAATTTTTAAATTGGGATTTATTATCTTTAAAAAAGCAGCTCCGAAAACATCATCAGCATGAAATTTGCCAGCATGTGTTAAAGCTACTTCCATTATCTTTACTTCACTTACTTTCATACAACCTCACTTATGATACATTTCATGATTATTTATTTTACAAGCGCGATATATTTGTTCAAGTAAAATGCCTCTAAATAATCCATGTGGAAAAGTCATACTTGAAAAACTAATAAGTTCATTACAACATTTTCTAACTTCATCATTTAAACCTAAAGAACCTCCGATTATAAATGTTATATTACTATTCTGAGGTAGTATATTTTCTATTTTTTCAGCAAAATCTGTACTTGTATACATTTTACCATTTAAGTCAAGCCCAATATTATAATCACTTAATTTAATATTTTTAACTAAATTATCTATTTCTTTATTATAATCTGGATAATCTTTTAACTCAATAATTTCAATTTTTATATACTTTCCTATTCTTTTTTTATAATCGTTTATAAGTTCATCTAAATAACTTTCCTTTATTTTACCAACACATAATATCTTTATCATATTTCAATTACTTCCGTTTTTTCATTTTGTCTAGCACAAACTATATCATGAAAATCAATACCATACTCCATAAAAGTATTATTAATGGTTTCCATTGCTATACTTTCTAAATTATTTGTTTCACTTAAATGGATAAGCACAATTTTTTTAGTCTTATCACCGATTAATTTAGTTAGATAAAATGAAGCTGCTTTATTAGATAAGTGACCCTCATCAGAATAAACCCTTCTTTTTAACCATTCAGGATATGGTCCATTCATCAAAAGTTCAATATCATGATTACTTTCAAACAAATAAACATCTAAATTTTTCAAATACTTAAAATTCTTTGCATTTACATATCCCGTATCTGTAACATAAGCTATGCTTTTCCCATTTTCTGTAAAAACATAATTCCTAGAATCTGGTGCATCATGACTTGACTTAAAGGATGTAATATGTACACCCTCTAAATCTAATGTATCTTCCAAAACTATAATATGTTTATAATCACTTATATCAGGAATCGAATAAAACATTTTCTCACTTACTATTAAAGCAGCACCAGTTTTATCCAAAAGAGTTTTTAATGCTGATACGTGATCTTTATGATTATGTGTAATAACAACATAATCTATTGATTTTACATCTATTCCAATATCCTTTAAACTTTCATTAATATATTTATAATTTCTTCCTGCATCAAGCAAAAACTTTTTGTTTTCCGTTTCTAAATAAGTTACATTTCCTTTAGAACCACTCGATAATACCACTACTTTCATTAGAACCTTATATACCTCGTTGGATTTTGGAATACGTAACTACCATGATATGGCCAACCAATAGAAACACCAAAGTGAAGATGAGTACCAGCAGTTGGATTATTTCTACTCGGAGCAGGCACAACATAACCTGTATTTCCCATTTCTCCAATTTGATCTCCTTTTCTAACTGTTTGTCCTTCTGAAACTAAAGCTTGATACATGTGAGCATATTGTGTAAATATATTATTTCCATGTTCTATAATAACATAATTTCCATCCATTTTTCTATAACCTACTTCCACTACAGTACCTGCAGCAACTGCAAATATTCTAGATCTATAACCTGTACCTGAAATATCAATACCATCGTGGTGTTTTCCCCATCGCCATTGAAATGGACTAGTAATAACATATGGATATTCTGTAGGATAACCCCATCCAGATGATGTTGGATAATAAGATCCTCCACTTCTTCTACCTATCGTATATTGTTCTTGAACCATTTCTCTTATAACTTTACGATCTTTAATTTCTACACCTGTTGACCGTTCACCATTAATAACTTCATAACTACTATGAACTAAAGTAATACCATTAACACCAGGTCTCGTTGGTTCTTTATAACTAGGTTCCTTTGTATTATCAACAATCGGATCTGCTGTTGTATACGGAGTAATATTTTCACTAATTTCATATACACTATATGTTAAAGTAATAACTGGATTAATAATTGTAATATTAACAACACTACCCACTGCAAGCATAGCATCTTCACTTTTATATTTAGGATTAGCTATTAAAAATTCTTGTGGGTTCATTTTATTATCTTCACTTATACTAGCAATACTATCACCTGAATTAACAACATATGTATCCATTTTAACATCTGGACCAAATAATAAATATTGACTCAACGATTCAGAATCAGTATATATTTTATTTTTAACACTAACATAACCTTCTTTAATAGTTATAGCCTCATTAAAATACATATTCTCAATAACAGAACCAATATCATTTATACTTCTATGTCCACTATTATAGTTATCTAATTGTTCTTCCGTAACAAACGATAAAACATATTTTTTTAAGGAATCTTCAAATACTTTTTTATCTAATACATTTATAACGATATTATCTTTTTCCTTATCATCACTTTTAATTGTGATTACATAACCCTTTATAGTAAAATCATCTGCATTTTCAATTTTTTGATATATCTCTTCTACCCCCATATAATTATCATTAAACGTTTCTGTTTCTACTATATCTAAACCATCTGGTGGATAAACATAACTAACATTATATTGATCTTTTATATTTTGTTGTTCTTTATTTATTAAATTATATAATTCATTTTTATCTTTTATTAGCCCAATTTCTTTACCATCCAAATAAATCTGATAAGCCTTTTTTGCTTCATCAAATTTATAATCAGTTTTTTCATTAACAAAATATAAAACTATAATTAATATTGATAATATAGCAGTTATAACTTTACTTTTATTACTCATTTTCATCTCCAGCAGCCTTTAATTGACTCTTAAAACTACTCATATTAAGTTCAAATAATAGGTTAACTGTTCCTAGTCCTCCTTTTCTATGTTTGGCAATTATTAATTCTGCAGGAACAATTTTTTGATTAAAATCTTTAGCTTTTTCATAATAATCTTTACGATTTATAAATAAAACCATATCAGCATCTTGTTCCAAAGATCCAGATTCACGCAAATCTGCAAGCATTGGTTGATTACTTTCTCTTTTTTCTGCACTTCTTGATAATTGCGATAATGCAATAACGGGAACTCCAAGCTCTAAAGCCATTGTTTTAAGTGATCTTGATATTTCTGATACTTCCACTTGACGTGATTCTACCCTTCTTGAACCACTACTTACAAGTTGCAAATAATCTATTACAACTAATCCTAAACCTGATTCACTATTAGCAAGTCTTCGACATTTAGCACGTATTTCTTGTGCAGTAACTCCAGCATTATCTTCAATATATATATTAGTATCAGCAAGTTGAGATAAAGCTTCATTATATCTTTTCCAATCTTTTTCTTGCATGTTACCAGTTTGGAGTTTATAAGCATCAATTTGTCCAATCGAAGAAATCATACGATTAATAAGCATTTCTGCTGACATTTCCAAGTTAAATATAGCAACAGCTTTTTTTGTATGTGTCGCAGCATATGAAGCCATATTTAAAGCAAGGGCAGTCTTTCCCATTCCTGGACGAGCAGCCAAAATAATCATTTCTCCACCTTGTAACCCAGTTGTTATTTTATCAAAATCAGGAAAACCAGTTTCAATACCAGTTATACTTCTTTTATTTTTTGCTAACTCTTCCAATTTAGCTTGTGCTCTTCTTAAAATTTCACTAATCGGAACAAAATCTCCAACACTTCTAGCTCTTACAACATTTAATATATTTTTTTCAGCACTATCAAGTAAACTATTAACATCTTCTTCATCATATGTTTTAGTTATTATATCACTCGCAGTATCTATTAAATTTCTTCTAATTGCATAATCTTTAATAATTTTAATATAAAAATCTAAATTAGCACTTGTTACTACACTATCAATTACTTCTGTAATATAATCAAGTCCCACAGAATTAAATTTTTTATCTTTATCAAGTTCATTTTTTAATGTCGTTATATCAATCGGAGTCTTACTTTCATGTAAGCTTTTTATTGCATTAAAAATATTTCTATTTCTCTCATCAAAAAACATATCACTAGTTACTTCTTCAACAATTTTACTTACTTCATTATTATTTAAAAAAGCAACTCCCAAAACACTCATTTCTGCTTCTTGATTCTGAGGCATACTTCTTGCCATAAAACCTCCCTATTTAACTAATTCAACATTTAAGTCAAACTTAACTTTCTTATGAAGCTCAACAACTACTTTAGTAACTCCTAAACTACTTATTGCTATATCACTTTTAATACATTTTTTATCTATTTTATATCCCATTTCCTTTAATTTTTCAGATATCTGTTTATTAGAAATTGTACCAAATACTTTATCAGATGCACCAGTTTTAACTTTAAAAGTTATAGTTTTACCATCTAACTTTTTCTTTATTTCATTAAGACTAGCCACTAAAGCATCTTCATTTTTTTGTCTTTCATCTAATTCTTCATTTAATATTTCACTACTTCTTTTTGTATAAGGAACAGCCAAATTATTTTTAATTAAATAATTATTTGCATAACCATCACTTACATTAATTACACTATCTTTTTTGCCTTTTCCTTTTACATCACTTAATAAAATTACTTTCATAAAAGACCTCCTTTAAGTAACTTATATTATACCATACCAACAATATAATTCGCAACTATCTAGTAAGATTTATTCAAAACAAAAATAGAGATTTCTCTCTATTTAACAAATGGTATTAAAGCCATAAATCTTGCATATTTAACTTGTTGAGCAATATGTCTTTGATGTTTAGCACAAGCACCAGTCATTCTTCTTGGTAAAATCTTGCCTTTATCATTTATATATTTATTGATAATCATAACATCTTTATAATCTACGCTTTTTCCAGCACACATTTGACATATTTTCTTTTTCTTACGATAAAATTCTGCCATTTTACTTATCCTCCTTCACTTAAAACGGTAAATCATCACTACTTAAAGTAAATTCATCCCCAAAGTCTTTATAAGGATCTTCACTAATATCAGTTGTTTCAACAGAATTAGGCATTTGTGGTGCTTCAGGACTATAAGCTACACTATTGTTACTTGAAGGATTACTATAATTATTAGTATTACCTCCATCATTTCTACTTCCTAAAAATTCAAAATTATCAACAACAACATCAGTTGTATATCTCTTTGTACCATCTTGAGCATCATAACTACTATTTCTAATTCTTCCTTGAACTAAAATCATTTGTCCTTTACGACAATATCTATTTATAGTTTGAGCACTTCTATTAAATGCAACACAATTAATAAATTCTGTATCTCTTTCTCCATCACGACTAACAAAATCACTTTGACATGCAAGAGAAAATCTTGATATTTCCATATTACTTTGAGTCATCCTTGATTCAGGATCTCGTGTTAATCTTCCCGTTAATATTACTTTGTTCATTCTTATTCTCCTTCAACTTTGATAATTAAATGTCTTAAAACATTTTCATTAATAGAAACTTTTCTATCAAATTCTTGAAGGGTTTCATTGTTAACTTCAACAGTCATAACATAGTAGTATCCACTAACTTCTTTTTTAATTGGATAAGCTAATTTTTTTCTACCCATTTCTTTGAATTCGATAACTTTAGATGGTTTCTTGTTTATAAGTTTTTGTAAATCTTCACTAGTTTTCTTAATAGTTTCTTCATCTAATGTTGATTTAACTATAAACATAATTTCATATTTAGTCATCAATTCCACCTCCTTACGGTCTTCTCGGCTTCTTTAGAAGCAAGGAGTAATTTCTTTACTCGCAAGTATTATAACAAATATATGTAGAAAACACAAGAAAAATGTGTTTATTCTCACACACTTTCCTTTACAACATCATTTATTTTTTCAATTACCTTAATTGTGTCTTCAAAAGAAATATTTTTAGCATATGAATATTTATTCTTATAATCATTCCACAATTTTTTTATAAACTCATTTTTACAAATCATATCAATATAATAATCTGAATCATTTAAGTATTCATTAGACTCACGATTATTACAAGTATTTAAAATAGCTTTTTTTAATATTTCTTTATCAATTTTATCCCATTTTAAACTAGTAAATATATATAAATCATAATAATCTTTCATTCGAGTATTTTCAATATTCTTACTTAAAATAGCCTCAAATTTTTCTGCCACTATTGTTTCAATATTATAAGCCATAATATTAATTATTTCATCATCAAAAATAGTTTTATAAGAAAAATTAATTTCTCGATAAGTAATTACATCTCCGGTGGTTATATCAATCAATAAATGTTTTTTTAATCCTTCAAAATTTGCATTTAAATGTACACAAAAACCAGAATATTTTTCTTCAAGCCTAATATCTTTTATAGAAAATATAGAAAACTCTATATTATCATCTACATCGATATTAATTATCTCATCAATTATTTTTTCTATATTTTCTTTAGTCAAACTAATACCTTTTAAAGTTGTATCTAAATCCAAAGTAGTTCTATTATCAACTCCAAACAAAGATGATAATAAAAAACCTCCCTTTATAATAAAATTATCTTTATAATTAGATTTTTCTATTCTTTTTAATAACGCTTCAAACATAAACGTTTGTAAAATATAACTGCTATCAATATTATTTTTTAATGCTAAATTTTTTGCTTTTGCTTTTAAACTGTCTTTATTTTTAATCATGATAATATATCAAACTCCTCCCTTACTTTATTAAAGATTTTCATTTTTTTTGCATAATCAAATAAATTTTTAGTATTTTTATTTGCACTATAAAAATATTTTCTTAAAGCTTTATTAACAAGCTCTCTATCTAATTTATTTTTATTTTTAATAATATCACATATACATCTTTCTAAATCATAACATTTAATTTCATTTCCAAATTCATCTATAACTATTATAACCCCTAAATTTAATATATCTTTATCCACATAGTATAATTTTACATTTTCTAATTGTTGTAAAGATCCCTTATAATCTCTAGGTACAGTTATATCATAAATCATTGGTATTCTATCAGAATATTCAAGAAAATATAAGGCCGTTAGATTTGAATAAACACATTTATTACTTAAATATTGAATTTCATAAAAATTATCATTTAGTTCACTTGATTCTAAATATAATCCCTTAAAAACCTTTTCAATTTTTTTCTCTTTTAACAATGTTGTTAAATAATAGTTAGAAATATCAGTTTTTTTAACCTCACTTATTTTTAAATATCCATTTTTTGCAAATTCATTAAACTTATCAACACTAGCCATAATTTTCCTCCCGTACTTAAATTATACCATATTTAAGTACGGAAGGAAACATAAATTTACTTTCCACACTGAAAATATTATTTTTTTCAGTGTAATAATCAAATTATTTTTCCCATAAAACGCCATATCCATAATTATCTTTTACCAATTCTAACAAATAAACTTTTTTATTTGTCTTAATTAAAATACTATTCTTCTTTAACAATACTTCTTCAAGTAATTCTTCACCATCAGTTAAATAATCAAATAATGCTTGAATTTCATCAAAAGATAATTTTTTTAATTTATCTAATCGCAAATAAACCTCCTTTCCCTATCCATATATACAAAAGCTATCCGTTCTACTTAATACATCATAACACAAATAAAATTTTAGTCAAGAAAAAAAGTTTTACAACATTAAGTCATAAAACTATTTTCTTTTTTTATTTTTTCTTTCGCTTTTTTCTTTAATAGATTCTTTCTTTTCCTTTACTTCAGAAACTGTATCAATAACTACATTTTCTTCATTCATATCTATTACTTTCGTACCAGCAATCATATCATGAAGTCCTCTATTATCATTTCTAAACATTATCATTATTAAGTTTAACATATACATTAAAGAACTAATCATACCAATAACATACGTTACATAATAAAACTTTACTCCACTAACAACATATACAGCTCCAACATTTAATAAACTTAACCAAATATTATTTAAAACAACTATTCTTATTAAGTAAGACCAAAAATTAAGTTTTTTATCTTTATTAGATACAACTCTAATTTTCATTATTTTCTTACCTAGTGTTTGACCATCTAATACAAGTTGCAATACTCCAAAATAAAGTATTAAAGCTCCAGCTGAAATAATACTACTATAAGTTCTATATTTATAAACCTCATAATTTACTTCAATTATTTCATCTTTAAATTCTTGACTTCCTTCTTCTGTATTCTTTTGTATTAATTCCGTATATTCTTTATACTTTTCTTGATATTTATCTTTATATGGATCAATCGGCAAATAATTTAATAAGCTTACAACCAATGATACTATAACTATATCTATTACAAATGCTATAATTCTTTTTAAACTTGTATCCATAATTAATCCTTATTTTTAGCAAATAACTCAAGTATTTGTAAGAAAATATTAATAAAGTCAAGATATAACTCTAAAGCTCCATAAATAGCTAAATTATCTTCAGGTAATCCAGTACTTTCCAAAGCTCTTATTTTTTGAACATCATATGCAGTTATACCTATAAACAACAATAGACATATAATACATATAATAATTTCTAATGTGCCATTTCCTAGAAAAATATTAATAATTGATACTAATATAACTCCAAGTAATGCCATTAATAAATAAAATCCTACCCTAGATAAATCTACTTTTGTTGTATATCCAATGAATGCCATAATTCCAAATATAATTGCACTTATTAAAAATATCATCATTATACTTGTTAATTCATAAACAACAAATATACTTGAAAAAGTAAGTCCACTTACAAATGAATAAAGTATAAAAGAAATCTTTGCAGTAGTGGGATTCATTTTCATAACTCTTGCAGATAAAACTATTACTAATACAAATTCTAATAATACAAGAATCCAAAATCCACTTCCTCCGAAAATATTTTCCAACATTCTTTCATTCATTGAAACACCAAACCCTGTAACAAATGTTACTAAAAGTCCAATACACATCCATAAGAATGATTTACTTAACAACTTATTATCTCCCATTTTAATTCTCCTCCTTTTTATACATTAAATCGAAAATAACAAATATCTCCATCTTGCATTTCATAATCTTTGCCTTCTACACGCATCTTACCAGCTTCTTTAACTTTCTTTTCATCGCCATATTCTTCTAAATCACTAAAGCTAGTAACTTCTGCTCTAATAAACCCTCTCATTATATCGCTATGAATAAGCCCAGCACATTCTGGAGCTTTCATTCCAACTTTAAATGTCCAAGCTCTAACTTCATCACTACCAGATGTAAAGAATGTTGCTAAACCTAATAAATTATATGTTGCAAATATTAATTTATCAAGTCCACTATTTTTAATACCAACATCTTGTAAAAAAAGATTTTTTTCTTCATCATCTAATCCCGCTAAATCTGCCTCTAACTTTGAACACATTACGATAACTCCAGCGCCTTCAGCATTAGCATAATCTTTTACCTTTAAAGAATATTCATTATCTCCAACTGCTACATCGTCTTCATTTACATTAGCAACATAAATAATTGGTTTTAATGTTAAAAAGCTAAAATTCTTAAGTATTTTTAATTCATCTTTATCAAAACTAATTCTTCTAAGTGGTGTATTAGCTTCCAATGCAGTTTGACATTTTTTTAAAACTGCAACTTCTGCTAAAGACTCTTTATCTTTTGTAGTCACAGCTTTTTTTTCTATTTTTTCAATTCTATTATTAATTACATCTAAATCAGCTAAAACAAGTTCAATATTTATTACTTCAATATCATTAACTGGATCTACACCACCTGTTACATGAGTAACATTCGGATCATTAAAACATCTAACCACTTCAACAATTGCATCACATTCCCTAATGTGAGATAAGAATTTATTACCAAGACCTTCACCATGTGAAGCCCCAGCAACCAATCCTGCTATATCAGTAAACTCAAATGTCGTAGGTACAATACTCTTCGGATTATACAATTTTACTAAATAATCAATTCTCTTATCAGGAACCAATACCACTCCAACATTAGGTTCAATCGTAGCAAACGGATAATTCGCCGCCAATATATTTTGTTTAGTTATTGCATTAAACAATGTTGATTTACCTACATTTGGTAAACCTACAATTCCAGCTTTTAATCCCATAATTTATACCCCCAATCCAACACCAGTTCCAATTCCTAAAGGAAACTTAACTAAATACCATACAACTATAAATACTAAATAAACTAAGAATGTTACTAAAGCATATGGCAATTGATATTTAATTGCTTCTTTTAATGTTACTGGTTTTTCACTTTGATTATAATTTTCTAAATAAGCTAAATAAACAATAAAATATGCAAATACGGGCGTAAGTCCTAAAGTAATGCTACTTCCAAGCCTAAATACAAGTTGCGTAAATTCCGGAGAAATACCCGCATTCATCAATTTAATTATTACCCCAGATACAATATTATAACTATATAATACCGTAGGTTGAAATATTGTAATTATTCCCGAAAATACAAACAATAAAAGTAACAAAGGCAACCCACCAAAATCAGAATTTTGTAATATATTTGTAAAAGCTCCAGCTACAACATTACCTATATTAGATTGTTTAAATATATTAATAAATGTAGATGCTGCAAATATCATAACTAATATCTTACCTACTCCATTTAATGAATGTCCCAATGCATCAACAAACTCTTTATTATTTTTAATAGTTTTTGCACCCATTCCATAAAATAACCCCAATATTACAAAAAATACTGCAACAATAAATACAAAACCATTACTAAAAAATGAATTATAACTAAACAATTTATCTATATATAAATTCTGACTATAATCCAGTAAATTACCAGAAAAAGGTAATCCAGGTATTATATTATAAATAAATATAATTAAATAAATTAATCCAGCTCCAAATGAAAACAATAAACCTCTCATTTGCTTTCTTGTAAGAACTAATTCATCTTCTACATCTTCTTCTAAAAATTCATATTTTGGCATTCTTTTAGCTATATAATTTTCCGTGACATTAGTTATTACAAAAGACATAATCACAATTAATAAAATCATAACAAATGTAAAACCAAAACTAGATATTGTATAACTACTATTTATAACATGAACATTTAAAAGCGTCGTAGCGAACAAACTAGAATCATAACTAGTTAAAAATAAACTCAAAGCACTTCCACATGTAAGCCCTGCAAATGCTGTAATAATTCCTATCATTGGATTTCTCTTACCATATAAAAATAATAATGCTCCTAAAGGTACTAAAATAATATATGATAAATCCCCAACTAAACTAGCAAGTATTGAAATTAATACTAATACAAAAGTAACAGTTGTTTTTTTAGCTTTTTTAGTCATCAATGTTATTATTGTTTTTAAAAAACCACTCTTAACCATAATACCTATTCCAAGTAATATTATAATTAAATTAGTTAAAACAGCAAAATTTGCAAAATTTTTAACCGTGGTAGTAAATATATACTTAAGACCACTTAAACTAAATAAGGAATTAACAACTTCTGTAGTAACTTGAAAATCCCCAGTTATATCAGATATTTTATTAAATGTAGATTGAACATTAAAGAATCTAAAAACACCACTTAAAATAATTGTTATAAAACTTAAAACAAGTAATGTCATAACTGGATGTAATCCAATTTTTTCTTTAGTTCGAAGTTTTTTCATTTACAATCACCTTTTTTAATTTTCTCATAAATTCTAATCTGTCCATCATAACTTCTCTACCACAACCATTGCATTTGATTTTAATATCCGCACCATTTCTAGTAATAGTCCATAAATTAACACCACAAGCATGTTGCTTTTTCATAATTACTTCATCATTCAAATTAAAATCTTTATTCATTTACTCTTCCTCAACTTTAATATTCATTTTAGAGAGTATCTCTTCTAGTTCATTTACCCCATCAAAATATATCTCAATTTTCTTTTTACTAACTCTAACCTTTGTATCTAAATTATCCATTATTATATTTTCATACATTCTATACTTATGATCAAATCCTTTTTTACTACTTTTATTATTTTTAACAATAATTTCTTCTTTTACATCTTGACTTAATCTTTCTAATTCTCTAACAGATATTTCATCAGTAATAACTCTTTTAGCTAAATTAGTAACCTTTTCATCATCATCAATTTTAGATAATACTCTTGCATGAGACATACTTAAAGCTCTTTTTTCAACCAATCTCTTTACTTCATCAGGAAGCTTTAATAATCCAAGTAAATTAGTTACATAAGTCCTACTTTTACCAAATTTATTTGCAAATTCTTCTTGTGTATAACCTCTTAATTTAATAATATTACTTATACTACTAGCTTCATCCATTGGATTTAAATCTTCTCTTTGAATATTTTCAATTAAAGCAATCTCCATCATTGCTTGATCATCAAAATCCTTAATTATAGCTGGAATGCTTTTTAATCCTGCAATCTTTGCAGCTTTAGTTCTTCTTTCTCCTGCAACTAACTCATATCCTTTTATACTTTTCTTAACTATAATTGGTTGAACAACACCATATTCTTCAATACTCTTTGCAAGTTCATTTAAACTAGCTGTATCAAATGTCTTTCTAGGTTGATAAGGATTACTTCTTATTTCATCAATATTTATTTCTGTTACATCTTTTTTATTTTCTTCAATAACAGTATCTTCAAAATTTTCAAAATCAATTACATTATTAGAAAATAATTGTTCTAACCCTTTACCTAATGCTTTCTTTTTAGTTTCCATCTCTACTTACCACTTCCTTTGCTAAATTAGCATAAGCTTCCGTAGCTCTACTTAATGGATCATATTCATTGATTGGTTTTCCATGACTAGGTGCTTCTACTAATCTTACTAATCTAGGTATTATTGTATTAAATACTTTATCTTTAAAATATTTTCTTATTTCTTCTATTACTTCAAGCCCTATATTTGTTCTACCATCAAGCATTGTTAAAAGTACTCCTTCAATTCTAAGTTCAGGATTCATACTTCCTTGTACCATTATTATACTATTTAAAAGTTGTGTAATACCTTCAAGTGCAAAAAACTCACATTGAACAGGTATTATTACACTATCACTAGCAACTAACGCATTCATAGTACCTAAACCCAAAGATGGTTGACAATCTATTATTATATAATCATAATTATCTTTTATTTCATCAAGTCTTAATTTAAGTTGCATATTTTGACTAAACTCTTTATCTTCAAGCATCTTTTTAACAAACTCAACATCAACACCAGCTAAATTAATAGTTGATGGTATAATACTCAAATTATGAAATTTAGTTTTTTTTATAGCCTTCTTTACTTCACATTTACCTGTTATTAACTCATAAATATCATTCTTAAAATCATTACTATTTAAGCCTAATCCAGTCGTAGCATTACTTTGAGGATCCATATCTATTAATAATACACGTTTACCCATTTTTCCTAATGCCGCACTTAAATTTATACTAGTGGTAGTCTTACCAACTCCACCTTTTTGATTAACAAGTGATATAATTTTAGCCATAACAAGCACTTCCATTCTATACAACTTACGTACTACTTTATTTTATCAAATTATTAAATACTTGTCTATCATTTTCAGAGAACAAAATCAAAAATTAAACAATTAAAGTATTATAATTTATTCACTAAACAAATAACGGAGTCAACATTGATGTACCATTTTTAAGTAATTTAATGTACCATTTTTAAAAATTCAAATTTATAAATGAATTATATATTTTTTTCAAACATTTCTTTTAATTGATATGCATATTTAATTTCTTCATTAATACTAAGAAGTTCATCTAAAACTGTACTTGGTAAAACCTTTATCATATGCCCATTTTTATATCTTGATACTTCTACCCACCAATTTATATCATTTCCATATCTTCGGAGTAAACTTACATTCTTTTTATTCTTTAAAAGTTTATATTCTTTACTTTTTTCTCCGTATTCTTTTTACCATCTTATTCTAACTTTATCTAGCGCATCCATTATATATCTGATATAATGAAATCGGTCTACTACGTACTTGGCATGCGGGAACATGATTTTTTGTACTTTTAGATATGGTTCGTACATATCACTTATGACGAACTCTACTGAGTGTCTATTTTCGGTATGTGTAAAATACTGTTCTAGATACTCTTTTTTTTCTATTTGGCAAAATATCCAATACTTTCTTATGTATTGGGTCATTTAATATAAATGCATATTTTCCTTCTGTTGTATCCGCTTTAAACTCATCGAACGATATAACCCTTGGCAAGTTTTTGATATAATCAGTTATTGTTGATGGTGCTTCTTCTAACTCTCTTCTTACAATATAATCCGATATATGATTTCTTTCTGCTATTTTCCTCATAGATAAATTATAATCTAATAGATCTTTTCTTATTTGTATCTTTAATTTATTAGATATAATACCATCTTTACTATTTAAATCAAGTGTTTCTGTAAATGTTTTCTTACACTTGTGACATGTAAATCTTCTTTTTATTATTTCTAATATTACTTGTTGCCCAGCTGAATCTAAATACTTACTTTTTATTGGTTTTCTTACATCATGCACACAACTTGTGAATTGCTCACATTTTGGACATCTTACTTTCTTTTTCTTACTTACTAGTTCAACCATTATTATTCCTTTTTCATCTTTCACTTTCATTATTTTTACTATCTTTCTATTTAATCCTAATAAGATATAATTATCCACGCCTTCACCTCCTTCAATTACTCCTAAAAGACTAAATATTATTATACTTGAAGACATAAAAAAGGAAAGTATTTTTATACTTTCCAGTTACTACTAACTTTCCCATAGAAATTGAAGAGCTGACATCTCTATCAGTTTTTATTTTAACATTTATAATTACAGACCTTTTTATACAAACTTTTCATGACAGTAAGTTATCACCCCCGCGTGGGGCGGATACACCCGCCATCCACGCTAACTAAGCATATCACATTCCTACAATATACGGATTTTTTAGGCTACCATCTCCACCTATTTTATATACAGAAGCATCTAGATACAAGACTGGACGAGAGCCGAACCCATTGCTCGCGTTGTAGTAGTTGACGATGCCGAGGACGTCCAAATAGAACACGAGGTTGCTACTCGAAGAATCAGGCGTTAATGTCCATTCAGTTCCTTTTCCATACAGCCAACTTGCTCCTGCACATTTTGCTGTATTATAAGAACCTAAATTCGTTGTTCTTGCACAACTACTTGATAATACACTATATCCATAATCACTTGGATACATTAATCCGATATACCCAGTTGTGCTTGTTGGTCTTCCACTATACACTGTTGTTCCTTTTTCATATCCATAAAATGCACTTGTAGTAGCGTTATTACTTGAATATCCACCTAGATGCCACGTTACGCTCGCTATCATTCCTCTATAACCTGATTGGATTCCTCTTTTTGTATAATCACAATTGGCTGTAGCAGTTGTACTATATCCATAGCAATATCCTGAACTTGTTCCATCTTCTGCATTATAATATGCTCCATTTAAAAGTGATTTTAAACTTGACGTATCCCAATTGTTTGTATTTGATTTATCCCATGCTATTCCATCCAAAGCTTCATCTCTAATTATTTTAACTAAATTTTTATTTGATTGACCATGTGATGCACTATCAAATACTCCGATTATTCTCCAATATTCATTATTAAACCATATATAGTTATTTGGATTCTTTCCTTCATATCTATATCCATTTTCATTTACAACTTTACCAGTTCCTTGTTCACTTTCCAATAAACTAATTATATAATTACTTAAATATGTTTTTGGAATTGTTTCAAATTTAATATCACAAGTAACATCATCACTAGTTATATTTTCTATAGCCAGTTTCCATTCATCATATACCCATCTGCCATCCGCACCAGTACATGTTACTTGTGCTTTATACATTCCTTTAGATGGAAATGAAGTTGTTTTTTCTCCATCTAAAGTTATTGCATATTTTATTCCATCTTGTATAAATGTATATTTATTATTGGAATTATTGTATAATACATTAATTCCAATTAATAATATTACAAAAACTATAATAACACTAACTATTCCAATTCTTTTTTGCATAAGACCTCCAACATTTCCATTATTTTCACTTTCAAATATAATTCATTATATTTGTTATTTTCATATTCAAACTTTTCTTCTATTTCTAAATTATTTAAATAAATTGCATTTACATCTTTAATACCAAAATAATGAATTATTTTTTTCATCTTCATCAAATGAAATATAATTATTATATTTATCTTTTATTAAAATAACATAATCTTTATATAATTTTTTTATTACTAAATATCTTTCTTTCATAACTAAAATAATATTTAATAGACTTATAGGAAAAGTCCTTAGACTTATTCCGTATCTATTTTCTTTTTAAGGATATTATCCTTTGGATAATTCATGTTCTTTATGCCCTTTTACACCCTTTAGGATAATAAACATTTAACATAAAGATCTCACAAAAGAGCCATAGCCATTGTTCGCATTGTTGTTGTTCAGGTTACCATTGTTGTTCAAATTGAACGCATTGTTGCTGTTCGAAGAATTAGGCGTCTTTTTTACTAAAGAATTACCAATTATACCTATCGATAAAATGCTTTACTTTATCTTTATTTACAAATATATAATTATTTTTAAAGCATTCAATACTTGAAAAGTATTGATTAAATTTAATTATATTATTTTTATATAAATAATTTGCTCTCTTTATCCCCTTTCTTATGTTTTTCTTTGTATTAGAACTTAATTTAATAATAGTTATATTATTTTTCGCTCTAAATGTATATCCTAAAAATGAAATTCCTTGACTAGAATTACTAATAATTGTTTTTTTATTATTTAATTTTAATTTATATTCTTTATTAATTTTATTTTCTATTAATTCTAAAGAATCTTTTAAGTATTCTTTAGAATTATGAATTAAAATATAATCATCCATATAATTAATAAATTTAATATGTAAATTATTAGTAATATAATGTTGTAATTTACTTAAATATAATATTGCTAAAAATTGACTAGATAAATTACCAATGGCCAAGTCTTTTCCATATTCATATTTTGGTAATATAACATTATATTTCTTTTCTAAATATCCTATTTTTTTATTAATATACTTTTTATTAGTGCTATCAAATATTATCTTAACAAGATTTAATTCATCTTGATTTAAATCTTGTTTAATAATTGAAATAATCACCTCATGGTCTAAACTATAAAAATATTTACTAATATCAAGTTTTAAAAATTAAAATTTATCATATTTTTTAAAACTTTCAATATCATTTTTTAATAGTTTTATAGCATAACTTGTACCCATTCCTTTTCTAGTAGCACAATTTCTATCATTTAAATATTTTTCTAGTTTTGGTATTAATATATACCTAGTTACATAATGATTAATTACTTTATCATATATCCCTTGAGCCATTATTACTCTTACTTTAGGTTCAAATATTAGAAATATATTATATCTTCCGTCATCATATAAATTATTTTCTAACACATTTTTAATATCAACTAAATATTCCAGTTTATGTTTTTCAAAATCAAATATTTTTTTCTTATTTCTAACATTCTTCTTTACTTCAGTCTCATATATATCAAGTAAATCAAATAAGTTTACTTTCACTATTATTTAACCATCCAGTAACCATTTTATTTATTTCAACTAACTCATTTGCTAGTTTATATAAGTGCTTTTCACTTATATATTTCTTTAATAATAATCTTTCTAACATGAAATCAAGTAAAGAGTATTAGCTTTGATACTAGTTCTGTACATTTTTACAGAATCATAAGAACATAATAATATATCTTTTAAAACATCTAATGAAATATTTTTAATTCTATCTTTAAAATATATATCTTTTCTGGAAATCATTTCTAATGAATTATCTAAATTCATTAGAAATGATTTATATTTTTGAAGTATTTTGAAATCATTATTATTTATTCTAAACATTTTTCTAACTCCAACATAACTTTTTTAGCTTGTTCATCATTTAATGATTTAACTTTTTCTACTAAAGCATCCATTCTTTCTTTTATATCAAGTTTTTGTAATGCAATTAACTTATATTTAGAATATTGATTAATTTTTTTAAAATCTTTAACATGAGGATTTTCCTCGATATATAATTTGTGTAAACATATTCTTTCACTATCCTTTCTATAATAATACATTTATATTGCCCACGTGGGGCGAATACCACCGCCATACACACTAACTAAGCATATCACATTCCTACAATATACGGATTTTTTAAGCTACCATCTCCACCTATTTTATATACAGAAGCATCTAGATACAAGACTGGACGAGAGCCGCACCCATAGTTCGCGCCGCTGTTGATGACGTAGCCGTTGCTGTTCAAAATGAACACGCTGTCGCTATTCGAAGAATTAGACGTTAATGTCCATTCAGTTCCTTTTCCATACAGCCAACTTGCTCCTGCACATTTTGCTGTATTATAAGAAACTAAATTCGTTGTTCTTGCACAACTACTTGATAATACACTATATCCATAATCACTTGGATACATTAATCCGATATACCCAGTTGTGCTTGTTGGTCTTCCACTATACACTGTTGTTCCTTTTTCATATCCATAAAATGCACTTGTAGTAGCGTTATTACTTGAATATCCACCTAGATGCCACGTTACGCTCGCTATCATTCCTCTATAACCTGATTGGATTCCTCTTTTTGTATAATCACAATTGGCTGTAGCAGTTGTACTATATCCATAGCAATATCCTGAACTTGTTCCATCTTCTGCATTATAATATGCTCCATTTAAAAGTGATTTTAAACTTGACGTATCCCAATTGTTTGTATTTGATTTATCCCATGCTATTCCATCCAAAGCTTCATCTCTAATTATTTTAACTAAATTTTTATTTGATTGACCATGTGATGCACTATCAAATACTCCGATTATTCTCCAATATTCATTATTAAACCATATATAGTTATTTGGATTCTTTCCTTCATATCTATATCCATTTTCATTTAGAACTTTACCAGTTCCTTGCGTTGTTCCAGCTAATCCAGTAATATATGTTGCTAAATTAACTTTTGATGTACTATCAGTATAATTTAATGTACAAGAAGTATATTTCTTATCTATTGATGATATTTCCACTCTATTATATTGTTGGTTATATGTTGCATTACTATTTGTACAACTAATTGCACCCATATTTCTTTCTGTTAATGTTGTTGGTCTATTAGTTATAGCTAGTGTAACATCAGGTGATACAACATCAAAATATGCATAACACTTATCACTTTGTTTAGTTTTTAATACTACTTTCTGTGCAGTTTCATTATATAATAGTGTTCCTCCATTTTCACAACCTGATTTTTCAGTATTAAATTCATATCCTTTAGTTGGCCATGTTGTACTTGTCGATGCTTCATAAACTCCAGTTCCAACTTTGGTTTCAATCATTAAACTAACCATTCCTGGAATCTTATTACTATTATCACTATTTTTAATACTATCTTTGCTTTTTTCGACATATATATCTTTTTTATAATTATTATTGTATACAATTAATATAAAAACTAGTATAATAACTATAAATATTGAAAAGAACAAATATTTTTTCTTATTCACTTCGTAACTCCTTTCTCTATTTTTATTAATTATATCATGTATACTTTAAGATGTAAATTAATGAAAGAAAAAATCATTAGTTTATGATAGAATATTTTTTAATCTTTCTTATAAGAAAGATTAAAAATCACGTTTGAGTAAGGGCAGATTATATCAGGGGTCTTTGAATCCATTTTTGTGACTGCCCGTCTCTTATCTTATTATTAATCTAGTCTTAGAAAGTGGGGTCAATGAATCCATATAACCAGCATGATGAGATAATGGTATGTACTAAGAGTCAAACTAGGAAAGGAAGTATTATATGAATTATGTTTTAGTACTAGATGTTGCTAAAGGTAAAAGTATGTTTATGTTATCATCTGATATTGGCGAAGTGTTATTAGAACCAACTGAATACATTCATAATAAATCATATTTTGAAAAAATAGATTCTTATATTAACAAACTAAATATCAAAGATAACTTGACCGTTGTCATGGAAGCAACTAGTATTTATCACAAATCACCAGAAAGATTCTTTAAAGAAAATGATTATCATGTTATTGTCTTTAATCCTCTTATTGGTAAAGAAATTACTAACACAATCAGAAAAACAAAAACCGATAAACAAGACTGCATTAAATTAACTAATTTATTTTGGAAAGGAAGTATTCCTGATAGGAATTACACCGAAGATGAAATTTATACTAAGCTTAATGAATTATCTAGACAATATTATCACTTAAATGAAGGATTAACTCGTCATAAAAATCGTTATAAAGAATTATTACATCTATGCTTTCCAGAATTTGAATTATGTTTTAAAGATGGAAAAACATATGATTTAACTGCATTAAACTTTATCAAAGAATTTCCACATGCCTATATTATCAAAGATAAAAGAGTTGATGCACTTGCTTATAATATGGCTAATACAAATAATAGACATCTTAATTACTATAAAAGAAAAGCTAATATTATTAAAGAATATGCATGTACTTCTTACCCAGGAGTTAATAAAAATTCTAAAGATGTTGATAATTTAAAACAATTAGCCAATATTATTATTAATTTAACTGAACAAAAAGATGAAGTTAAAAATCAAATGATTGAACTTGCTAAAGAAACTAAAAATTTTGAATGTATTAATTCATTGTTTGGCATTGGAGAACTATCTGCATCTTTGATAATTGCTGAATTAAAAGACATTACTAGATTTAATAATATAAAACAAATTAATGCTAGTTGTGGACTTGATCCAACTATAGTTCAATCAGGTAAAAGTATAAATTATCATGGGCCTATTTCAAAACGTGGAAAAAGATATGCTAGAAAAATTTTATTTAATTGTAGTCGAAATATTATTACTTTATCAGCAAAATGTGATAAAGAAAATTCAATATATGTTTATTACCAAAAGAAAAAACAGGAAGGTAAACATTTCTACGCTTGTTTAACTGCCTGTTCTACTAAACTAATAAGAATTATTTATGCATTATGCATGAATAATTCCCAACAACAAAATTAGTTTAACATTTTATTTAATATATATCAACTAATTAACACCAAATTTTTAAAAAAATATGCATTTTTGGTGTTTTCAGTCGTGGACAAAGTCATAATTTTAAGTTAATTTATAACTTTTTAAAGAAATTTACAGAAAATACTTGTAAAAACTTAGAAAGTCACAAATGCCACTCCTAGACTATATAAAGTTATAATATTTTTAAAGAAAATACATATAGAGGCTGGTGATCCCCTAAGATTGAAACACTTTATATACATACTGACGAGTATTATTACAATATAACAAGAAAAAATATTAAAAATATAGAAGAGAAAAAACTTAACCCAACAAGAACTTGCAGATCAGGTATATCTCGTCAATATATAACTGATATAAAAAATGAAAATAGAAACAAACATCTTACTATTGCTATTCTAGGAGGAATAGCAGATTCTTTAAATATATCTATAGAATTATTCTTTAGACAATAATTCTATACATGCATAATAACAAATTTTTTTCATTTTCATTCGGTCATTTTTTTATTGCAAAATTAAAAGCACTTAACGTGCATTTAATTATCAATGGTTTTCCACTCAGTATTTCCACATTTAGTACAAATCTTCGGTGCTAAAACTTTTTTCCCTTTAGGTAGTTTCATACCTGTATCAATTCTACTACATAAAAGGCCTGATTCAGGGTCTATATAAGCTACCCCAAATTTAGCATCTTCACAACAATTACATTCTTTATCTTTCATATTTAATATCCTCCACCTATATTATGAGAATGTTTTATTATTTTATACTAAAGATTAACTTTCAAGTAAAAAATCTACTATATTTTTTACTTCAATACCTTCAATGATTTTATTATAAGCCATATCCATTGTTAAAATAACTTTTTTATAATTATCATTTATAGCAAGTAAAGACTTCTTTTCTCTATTTTCAACATCTTCACTTAATAAACTACGTGTTACTTGATAATATATCTTTTCATTTGGACTAACCGCCACAAAATCAATTTCTAAATCATTATATTTTCCAACATAAACTTCATATCCTCTACGTAAAAGTTCCATATAAACTATATTTTTATAACTACTTCCTGTATCATAAGATGAAAATCCAGCTAATACATTTTTTAATCCATTATCCACAAAATAATACTTTCCTTGTGTTTTAAGAAGTTGTTTACCTTTTAATTCATACCTTGGTACTCTATAGATAAAATAGGCATTTTCTATCATTTTTAAATACTTATCAACAGTCTCATTATCTATGTTACTGCCATTTTTCTTCATAAAATCAGAAATAGAACTTGGGTTTATTAATGTACCAATAACTGTGGACATATATCTTAGTAGGTTATCTAAAAATACAACATCTTTAATTTTATTTCTAGCAATAATGTCTTTTTTTAAAACAACATCTTTAATATCAGCTAAATAATCTGTTTTTAATCTCTCATTATCTTTCATATTAATAAGCATTGGCATTCCACCATATTTTAAATAATCATTAAATAATTGATATTTATCTTGACTATTAGAGTTATCATTTATTTGAAGATACTCAGAAAAAGAAAATGGATACATATTAATTGTATAAACTCTACCTGCAAGTAACGTTGTAAGTTCACTGGATAATAAGTAAGCATTAGAACCCGTAATATAAATATCACAATTAATATCTACCAACAAAGAATTAACAGCTTTCTCCCAATCCTCAACATTTTGTACTTCATCTAATAATAAATAAACTTTTCTATTATGATATTTACTTTTAATGTAATTATATAAATCCTTATAATCCTTAATTTCATACCATTCAGCACTCTCAAAACTCATATACAATATATCTGAGTCTTTAATACCATTTTCTAATAAATAATCTTTGTATTGTAACAAAAGAGTACTTTTACCACATCGCCTAACACCAGTAATAACTTTAATTAAATTTAAATCTTTTACTTCAATTAATTGATCTAAATATTTATCTCTTTTTAACATTTCTCATCACCTACTAGCATTATATATTATATTTTTACCATTGTCAAGTTTTGCGATTATAACCGCAAAACTTTAATTTTTCTAACTTTTTGCGGTTACAACCGCAAAACTTTTTGTATTACATCAAAAAAACAACTAATCAAATTGATCAGCTGTTTCATAAATTAAACTAATTCTAATCTTACTTCTAAAGCATCGTCTCCACGACGTTCTTTAAGTTTAATTATTCTAGTATATCCACCATTTCTAGTTTCATAAGTTTTAGCTAGTTCATTAAATACTTTAGATACAACTTCTTTATCATTATGTAAGAAAGCAAGTGCTTTTCTACGAGCAACAAGTGAACCATCTTTACCATAAGTAATCATTTTATCAACAAATTTTCTTACTTCTTTAGCTCTAGCTTCAGTAGTAACAACAAATCCATTCATGATAACATCTTTAGTAAGTCCAGCTAAAATACTTCTTCTAATTCTAGTTTCTCTTCCTAATTTTCTATATTTCATATTCTACTCCTTAAATGTAAGTCCTAATTCAGCAACTTTATCAAGAACTTCTTTTAATGATTTCTTTCCTAAATTTCTGATTTTAGTAACTTCTACTTCTTTTTTGTTAACTAAATCTTGAACGGTATGAATACCAGCTCTTTTTAAACAATTATAAGCTCTAACTGAAAATTCTACTTCTTCAATTGGTGTTTCTAATGTTTTAGTCATTGTATCAATTTTCTTTTCTTGCATAATATTTGCAATATTACTAATTGAATTTAAATCAGCTATAATAGTAAAATGTTCTATTAATATTTTAGCACCAAGTGCCATTGCTTCTTCCGGAGACATACTACCATCTGTAGTAACTTCCATAACTAATTTATCATAAGATTCATCTTGTCCAACACGTGTTGCTAATACTTCATATTTAACAATTTCTATTGGTGAATAATTTGAATCAATTGCAATAACTCCAGCTACATTATGTTCTAAATTAGCTTTATTTTCAGCAGCAGATGTAAATCCACGTCCACTATTTAGAGTCATTTCAATATTAATTTTTCCACCACTTACTAAATTACAAATTACAAAATCAGGATTCATAATTTCTATATCAGCATCTTTTTCAATATCAGAAGCAAGTACAGGTCCTTCAACAGATTTTGTAAGTCTTAAAACTTTTTGTTCATTTGAATGATTTTTAACAACTAAATTTTTAATATTTAATACAATAGTTGTAACATCTTCAACAACACCTTCAATTTTTTGAAATTCATGTAACACACCATCTATTTTAATTGATGTAACAGCACTTCCTGGTAAACTAGAAAGAAGAACTCTTCTCATTGCATTACCAATTGTAGTACCAAAACCTCTTTCTAAAGGTTCAATTTCAAATTTAGCATAATGGTTACTTTCTTGATATTCAGTTATTTTATAGTCTGGTTTTTCAAATTTAATCATAGTACACGTTCCTTTCCTAATTAGTTTCTTGGTCTTTTTGGTGGACGACATCCATTATGAGGAATTGGTGTTTCATCAGTTATACTTGTGATTTCAAGTCCTGCAGTTTGAAGTGATCTAATTGCATTTTCTCTTCCTGGTCCTAGACCTTTAACAAATACATCAACTTTTTTAACTCCAGCTTCAACAGCAGCAGCTGCAGCAGCTTCACTAGTTAAACCAGCAGCAAATGGAGTTTTCTTTTTACTTCCTTTATAACCAATTCTACCAGCTGATGACCAACTAATAGCGTTACCTTCTTTATCACTTATAGTAACAATTGTATTATTATAAGTTGAATGAATGTGAGCAACAGCTTCAGGAATATTCTTCTTTACTTTTCTTTTTCTTCTATTATATGCCATATATTAACACCCTACTTTCCGACCTTTTTCTTATTAGCTACAACTTTTCCTCTACCTTTACGAGTTTTAGCATTTCTACTAGTTCTTTGTCCTCTTACAGGTAATCCTTTTTTGTGTCTAATACCTTCATAGCAATTTATTTCCATTTTATTTTTGATACTCATTTGAACGTCACGTCTAAGGTCACCTTCAACAGTATAATTATCGATTTCTTTACGAAGTTTTGCAATTTCTTCTTCAGTTAAATCTTTAATTTTCTTAGCTGGATCAACTTCTACGTTTTCACAAATAGTTTTTGCTAAATTTCTACCAATACCATAAATTGCAGTAAGTCCTATACAAGTATGTTTTTCTCCTGGTAATTCAATATTTTTAATTCTTGCCATTTATTATCCTCCTTAACCTTGTACTTGTTTATGTTTAGGATTTTCACAAATAACCCTAACTTTTCCTTTTCTTCTTATAATTTTACATTTTTTGCAAATCTTTTTAACTGATGGTCTAACTTTCATAATTTCTCTCCTTATCTATTATTCCATTTTATAATCCCACGTGTTAAATCGTATGGTGAAAGTTCCACTGTAACTTTATCACCTGGTAAGATACGAATCATATTCATACGCATTTTACCAGAAACGTAGGCCTTTACAGTGTGTCCATTACTAAGTTCAACTAGGTAATCACTACCCTTTAATACTTCCGTAACTTTTCCTTCTACTTCAATTTTATCTTTTTTTCCCATATTTTAATCTCCTGTTAATATTTCATATCCATCTTTTGTAACTAGAACTGTATTTTCATAGTGAGAAGATGGTTTACCATCTCTTGTTACAACGGTCCAATCATCATCTAATAATGCTACTTCCTTACTTCCTAAATTAAGCATCGGTTCAATTGCTATAACCATACCAGATTTTAGCCTTGTACGATTATTATCATCAAAATTTGGTACATCCGGATCTTCGTGCATTTCCAGTCCAATACCATGTCCACATAATTCTTCAACTACCGATAAACCATGAGCATGAGCATAATCCTCAATTGCACGACTTATATCGCAAACTCTTGCACCATCTTTTACTTTTTTAACTCCAGCATAGAAAGCATCTTTTGTATCAATAACTAAATTTCTAACATCATCACTTACATTACCAATAATATAAGTTCTCGTAGCATCAGCATGATAACCTTTGTAACTTAAAACTAAATCTATTGAAACTATATCCCCATTCTTTATTTTACGTCCTCCAGGTATTCCATGAACTACTTCATCATTAATTGATATACAAGCAGTTGCTGGATATCCTTCATAACCTAAACAAGATGGAACACATCCAATACTAATAATATAATCATGAATTAATGTATCTATTTTTTTAGTGGTAACACCTGTTTTTATATATTTTTCAATATATTTAAACGTATCACTTAAATACTTACCAGCTAATCTCATTAATTCAATTTCTCTATCACTTTTAATACTAATCATTACAAACTTCCACAATATCTTTAAAGATATCTTCTACATTTCTATTAACATTTATTTTATGAAGTTTATTTTTATCTTCATAATATTCCATCAAAGGTTTTGTATTATCTAAAAAAGTTTTATATCTTACTTTAAAAGAATCAACATTATCATCATTTCTTTTAACTAACTCTTTTCCACATCCATCACAAATACCTTCAACTTTCGGTTTTAAATTATCTACATTTAGATTATATGACTTTCCACAACTACATGTAAGTCTTCCAAGAATTCTATCAATTGCTTCTTTTTCACTTAAATCTAAATATATTACTTCATAATCTTTATCTAACATATTATCTAAAGATTTTGCTTGATTAAGAGTTCGAGGAAAACCATCTAATATAAATGGTTTTCCATCTATTTTAGCAAGTTTATCATTAATTAAACTAATAATTAATTCGTCACTAACTAATTCTCCACGATCAATAATATTTTTAACTTGTAACCCAAAATCTGTACCTGAAGAAACCACTTCTCTTAACATATCACCAGTTGATAAGTGATTATAACCAAAACTTTCTTTTAACATTGTACTTTGAGTTCCTTTACCCGCTGCGGGAGGAGCTATAAATATTATATTTTTCATATTATCTTAATCTCTTTCTTTTAGCAGTATAACTTCTACTTACTAAACTACTTTCCATTTGTTTATATGTTTCAATTGCAACACCTACAACGATTAACATTCCTGTTCCTCCGATTGTAACTTGACTTGATAAGCCAAATATTAATGAGAAAATAATTGGAATAGCTGCAAGTATTACTAGGAATATACTACCTACAAGGGTAAGTTTACCCATTGAATTACTAATATATTTACTAGTATCTTCACCAGGTCTTATACCAGGAATATATCCACCACGTTCATTTAAGTTTTTACTCATTTCATCTGGATTCATAACCATAAAAGTATAAAAATATCCAAAGAATAATATTAATATTATATATAATATAAATCCTGTCGGAGTATTATAAACTATATACTTATTAACAAAATCTATTGCACCTTGATTCTTAGTTAAAGCAACAATTGTTGCTGGTATAGTTGTAAGAATTGATGCAAATATTACAGGCATAACACCAGCTGAATTTAACTTAATTGGTAAGAAACTACTTTGTGCCCCATAGGCACTTGTTGATTTATTAGCATATTGAATAGGTATTCTTCTTTCTGCTAGTTGTATCCATATAATTCCTACGATAATAAGAATATATACAAGGATAAATAAACTAAAGAATAAAATTCCTAAAGCCATTTCATATGTTCCACTTGTAATAAATCCATTATATGCTCCAGTAAATATACTTGGCATACTTAATATTATACCAGCCATAATTAACATTGATTGACCATTACCAATACCTTTATTAGTAATTTGATCACCCATCCATAAACAGAATGCAGTACCAGCAGTCATAACTAAAGCTGTTTTAAGTTGAACAAATACACCAACATCACCCATATAAGCAATACATAATACATATGCTTGGAAAAAACCAATTAAAATACCTAAATAACGATTAATTTTATTGATTTTTTGTCTTCCTGTATAGCCTTGTTCTTTTAAATCTTTAAAGTAAGGAATAATGTCCATTTGTAATAATTGAGTAATGATAGATGCTGTAATATATGGAGAAACTCCTAGTGCGAATATGGAGAAACTTCGAAGTCCACCACCACTCATTATATTAAAAATTTCTAAAAAACCTAAATCTTTATAAATTTGAGATGCCCAAGGAATCGTAACAGATGATCCTAGAGCAAAAAGACCTAAACAAAATAATGTTATATAGATTCTTTTTCTTAAATCTTTGTTAGCTTTATTAAATATTTGAGAAAAGCCACGAAACATCTAAATCACCTCAGCTTTGCCACCAATATTTTCAATTTTTGTAACAGCTTTGGTAGAGAATCTATTAGCTTTAACAGTTAACTTTTTAGTAAGTTCCCCATTACCTAATACTTTAACACCACTAAGTTGTTTTTTAATTATTTTTCTTTCTTTTAATACTTCTGGAGTAACAACATCTCCATCATTAAAGAATTTATCTAAATCGCTTAAATTAATAACAGCATATTTAGTTTCAAATTGTTTGTTATTAAAACCTCTAATAGGAATTCTTCTATATAATGGAGTTTGACCACCTTGGAACCAAGCTTTGATTGATGCACCACTTCTTGATTTTTGACCATTTTCTCCACGAGTAGATGTTTTACCCATTCCAGATCCTGGACCTCTACCTACTCTTTTAGAGGCTTTCATTTCTTTAGTCTTTGGTAAATTTTCTAATCTCATATTATAATTCCTCAACTTTCTTGCCACGTAGTTCAGCAATATGTTCTGGAGTTCTTTGACTCTTTAATGCTTCTAAAGTAGCTTTAGCAACATTAACTTGAGTATTAGCTCCTAAAGATTTAGCAACTATATCTTTAACACCAGCTAGTTCTAATACTGCACGAGCAGCACCACCAGCGATGATTCCACGACCTTCTTTAGCAGGTTTTACTAAAACTACAGCTCTACCAACTTTAGCAGTTTCTTCATGAGGAATAGTTCTTCCTTGACTAAGGGCAACTTTACAAACATTTTTATTAGCAGCTTGTAAAGCCTTTTTGATAGCTTCTGGAACTTCATTAGCTTTTCCACTACCAATACCAACTAAACCTTTACGATTTCCAACTGCAACAGTAGCACAGAAACGGAAATGTCTACCACCTGAAGTAACTTTTGTTACTCTAGTAATAGAAATAACTTTTTCTTCTAATAAATTTTTCTTTTCTTGTCTTTTATCTTCTTTTCTCATGCTACCCTCCTTAAAATTCTAGTCCAGCTTCTCTAGCAGCATCTGCTAAAGCTTCTACTCTACCATGATATTGATATCCACCACGGTCAAATACGACTTTTTTAATTTTTAATTTTTTGCATTTTTCAGCAACATCTTTTCCAACAGCTTTAGCTGCTTCAATATTACCTCCATTAGCAATTTTTAATTCTAAATTTGAAGAACTAGCAAGGGTAGTTTTAGTTACATCATCAATAACTTGAGCATAAATACCTTTATTAGATCTAAATACATTTAATCTTGGCACTTCTTTAGTACCACTTATAGTTTTACGTACTCTTGCATGACGTCTTACACGAGCCTTATTATTTGCTTCTTTTTTAATCATACTTTAACTCCTCCCTATGCCGCTTTCTTTCCTTCTTTACGACGAACATGTTCACCTTTGTAACGAATACCCTTACCTTTATAAGGTTCTGGTTCTCTTACTTTACGAACATTAGCCGCAAATTCAGATACTTTTTGTTTATCAATACCATGAATAGTAATTTCTGTATTACTTTCACTAGTTACCGATAACCCAACTGGTGCTTCCATAACAACTGGATGAGAATAACCAGCATTAATAGTAATTTTATTACCACTAACTTGGAATCTATATCCAACACCAACTGCTTCTAAACCTTTATCATATCCTTTAGAAACACCTGTTATCATATTACTAATTAATGAATTTGTAGTACCTTGCATCATATTAGCATCTTTACTTGGTTTAATTTGTTTAGTTAAAACAACACCATCTTCTACTACAACACTAACAAGTTTACTAAATTCTAATGTAAGTTCACCTTTAGGTCCCTTAACATCTACAACGTTTCCGTTAACACTAACTGTTACGCCGTTAGGAATAACTAATTTTCTTTCACCTATTCTACTCATAATAACTTACCATATATAGGCAAGAACTTCGCCTCCTAACCCTTTAGCTCTAGCTTCTTTATCAGTCATTAAACCTTCAGAAGTTGAGATTATAGCAATACCTAGTCCGTTTAGAACTCGAGGAATTTCATCCACTTTAGCATAAACTCTTAAACCAGATTTACTAATTCTTTTAAGTCCAACAATAACTCTTTCTTTTTTAGGACCATATTTTAATGTTAAAGTTAATTTATCACCATTTGTATTTTTTTCATATACATAATCAGCGATATAGCCTTCTTTTTTAAGTATTTCAGCAATACCTAAAGTCATTTTAGTACCAATAACTTCAACAGTTGCATATCTCATTTGATTAGCATTACGAATACGAGTTAACATATCTGCTATTTTATCTTGTACAAACATAATTTTCCTCCTTCTACCAACTAGATTTCTTAACACCTGGTAATTTACCTTCATTTGCTAGTTCTCTAAAACAAATTCTGCAAATTCCATATTTTCTAAGTACTCCGTGAGGTCTTCCACAACGATTACATCTTGTGTAAGCACGCGTTGAAAATTTAGGTGTTCTTTGATTTTTAACAATCATACTTTTCTTTGCCATAGTGCCTCCTTAATTCTTGAAAGGCATTCCAAAGCCTTTTAATAAACTTTTAGCTTCTTCATTGCTCTTTGCAGTAGTAACGAATATAATATCCATACCACGCACTTTTAAAACTTCATCATATTCAATTTCTGGGAATATTAATTGTTCTTTAATTCCAATTGTATAATTTCCTTTTCCATCAAAAGCATGTCCTGAAACTCCACGGAAATCTCTAACACGAGGAAGTCCAATCTTAACTAACTTTTCAAAGAAGTTATACATATTTTCACCTCTAAGTGTTACTTTAACACCAACAGGTTGACCTTCTCTTAATTTGAAACCAGCAATTGATTTACGAGCTTTTGTTACAACGCACTTTTGACCACTAATAGCTTCTAGATCTTTTACAGCTGCAGTAATAAATTTTTCATCTTTACTACCTTCTCCAACACCCATATTGATAACAATCTTTTCAAGTTTTGGAACAGCCATAATAGTAGTATAATTATGTTCTTTCATTAATTCAGGAACAATTTTTTCATCATATAATTTTCTAAAATTACTCATAACTACTTACTCACTTTCTTTGAAGTTTTAGCTTTCTTTTCAGCTTTTTCTTCTATTTTTTCACTTTTTTTAGAAGCTTTAGCTTCTTTTTCATCAATAACCTTTACATTAGAAACATGTATAGGAGCTTCAATTTCAAATATTCCACCTTTATCATTCATACTTGTTGGTTTACTATGTTTTTTAACAATATGTACACCTTCAACAACAACTCTAGCCTCAGTCTTTAATGTTTTAATAACTTTACCAGTTTTACCTTTATCAGCACCAGCAATTACTTTAACAGTATCTCCAACTTTTACTTTCATTTTTGCCTCCTATAATACTTCTGAAGCAAGAGAAACAATCTTCATATAATCCTTTTCTCTTAACTCTCTAGCTACAGGTCCTAAAACACGAGTACCAATTGGTGATTTATCATCTTTAATAAGTACGCACGCATTATCATCAAATTTGATATAAGAACCATCACTTCTTCTAACGCCTTCAACGCTTCTAACGATTACGGCTTTAACAACTTTACCTTTTTTAACTGGACTGTTAGGAATAGCTTTTTTAACTGTTCCAACAACAACATCCCCGATATTACCATATTTAACTTTAGATCCACCAAGAACTCTAATAACTAAAAGTTCTCTAGCTCCAGAGTTATCAGCAACTTTAAGTCTACTTTCTTGCATTACCATAATAATACCTCCTAAAGGATAACAGCTTTAGTTAAAACTTCTACTAGTTCATATCTTTTAGTTTTAGATAATGGTCTAGTCATTCTAATCTTTACTGTATCTCCTACTTTTGCTTCATTTTTTTCGTCATGAGCAGCATATTTCTTTGAATATTTAACATTTTTCTTATACAAAGGATGACTTTTTGATGTTTCAACATTAACAGTTATAGTTTTGTTATTAGATGCACTAACAACTTTACCAATTAATTCTTGTTTCTTTTCTGTCATTATTTATTACCTCCATCAATTTCTCTTTCTTTAAGAATAGTTTTCATTCTTGCAACATCTCTTCTTAAAACTTTAAGTTCAACTGGTTTTTCTAAAGTACCACTTGCATGTTGCATTCTCTTTGTAAATAATTCTTCCTTTGTATCTTTGATTTTTTTAACTAAATCTTCTGTAGATAACTTTCTTAGTTCCTTAATTTCCAAGAGAATCACCATCCTTTACTTCTTCTTTTTTTACAAATTTTGTTTTAACAGATAATTTATGAGATGCAAGTCTTAATGCTTCACGAGCTATTTCTTCAGAAACACCACTTACTTCAAACATAATTTTACCTGTTTTTACTACTGCTACCCATTCATCTACTGAACCTTTACCTTTACCTTGTCTAGTTTCTAGAGGTTTTTTAGTTCTAGGCATATGTGGGAATATGTTAATAAATACTTTTCCACCACGTTTCATATAACGTGTCATTGCAATACGAGCTGCTTCAATTTGACGAGCACTAATCCATCCGCCTTCTAAAGCTTGAAGTCCATATTCTCCAAAATGAAGTTCTGTATTACCTTTAGCTTTTCCATCATAACTTACTCTATGACTTTTACGATATTTAGTTCTTTTTGGCATCAACATGTTTATCAGCTCCCTTCAGATTTTTCTTTGCAGGAAGAATTTCATCTTTATAAATCCAAACTTTAACACCAATCTTACCATAAGTTGTATCAGCTTCAGCGATTGCATAATCAACATCAGCTCTTATAGTATGTAGAGGCACAGTTCCTTCAGTATATCCTTCAGTTCTAGCCATTTCAGCTCCACCAAGTCTACCTGAAACTGCCGTTTTACATCCTTTAGCTCCAGCTTTCATTACATTTCTAATAGCTCTTTTTTGAGCTGATCTAAATGGTGCTCTAGCAGCTATTTGACTAGCTATATTTTGAGCAACTAATGAAGCATTTAAATCTGGATTCTTTTCTTCAACTATATTAATATAAATTTCTTCACCAACTAATTTAGATAATTTCTTTCTTAATTTTTCAATATCTTCGCCACCACGACCGATGATAACACCAGGTTTAGCAGTATAGATACTAACTTCACATTTATTATTTCTTCTTTCAACAATAACACTTGCAATAGCAGCTTCTTTAAGATTCTTTTCTAAATATTCTCTGATTTTAATATCATTAATTAAATATTGTTGATAATTATCTTTAGAATACCATTTACTTTGCCAAGTTTTATTAACACCAAGTCTGTATCCTATAGGATTTACTTTTTGTCCCATTATTACTTAACTCCCTTCGCTTCATCAGTTACTTTAACAGTAATGTGACTACTTCTCTTATCATGGCGATCTACATTTCCACGACTTGCAAATTTAATTCTTTTATAAACAGGTCCTGGATTAATGTAACATTCACTAATTCTAAGTTCAGATTCATTTGCACCGTTATTATTAACAGCATTAGCAACAGCTGAATTTAAAACTTTAAGAATTAATCTACTAGCTTTAGTATTAGTATTTTCTAATATACCTCTAGCAGTTTCAACATCTTTTCCTCTAATTAAGTCCATTGTCATTCTAGCAAGTCTTGGCTTAATTAAAGCATTTTTATGAATTGCGTATGCTTCCATGTTACCTCCTACTTATTACCTGCATGGCCTGTAAATTTACGAGTTTGTGAAAATTCTCCTAATTTATGTCCAACCATGTCTTCAGTTATATAAACTGGAATAAAATCTTTTCCATTATGAACAGCTATAGTATGACCAACAAAGTCAGGAAAAATAGTAGATCTTCTTGACCAAGTTTTAATAACTGTTTTTTTAGTTCCTTTATTCATTTCTTGAACCTTTTTCATAAGTGATTTTTCAACATAAGGTCCTTTTTTTAAACTTCTTGCCATTTTTCCTCCTATTTCTTAGCCTTTCTACTAACTATAAGTTTTTCGCTTTTCTTTTTACTTTTACGAGTCTTAACTCCTAAAGCAGGTTTACCCCAAGGAGTCATTGGGCTCTTACGGCCGATAGGTGCACGTCCTTCTCCACCACCATGAGGGTGATCGTTAGGGTTCATTACAGATCCACGGTTTGTAGGTCTGATACCCATATGACGTTTTCTACCAGCTTTACCAAGATTTACTAGTTTGTAATCTTCATTTCCAACAACACCAATTGTTGCCATACAAGTCCCAAGAACAAGTCTTGTTTCACCAGATTGTAAACGAAGCATTACATACTTGCCTTCACGTCCAAGTATTTGTGCACTAGCTCCAGCACTTCTACACATTTCAGCACCAGCACCAGGTTTTAATTCAATACAATGAACCATTGTACCAACTGGAATATTTTTAAGTGGTAATGCGTTACCAACTTTGATATCAGCAGATTCTCCATTTTCAATAATCATATCTACTTTTAACCCATTTGGTGCAATTATATATCTTTTTTCTCCATCTTTATAATTAATTAAAGCAATATTAGCATTTCTATTTGGATCATATTCAATTGTTGCAACACGTCCAGTAACACCAAATTTATTTCTCTTATAATCAATTAAACGATATTTTCTTTTTGCTCCACCACCAATGTGACGAACAGTCATTTTACCTTGATTATTTCTACCACCAGTTTTACTCTTACTAGATAGTAATGATTTAGTAGGAGTAGAAGTAGTTATTTCATCATTTGCAAGTGTACTCATTCCACGACGTCCATTAGTCGTTGGTTTATAATGTTTTATAGCCATATTCTTTTCCTCCCTACTATAATTCTATTGAAGAGCCTTCAGCTAAAGTAACAATAGCTTTTTTATAAGTTTTAGTTCTTCCAGCATATTTTCCAACTCTTCTTCTTTTAGATTTTGTATTTAATGTATTAACACTAACTACACTAACTTTAAATGCTTCTTCAACTGCATTTTTAATTTCAGTTTTAGTTGCATCTTTAGCTACTTTAAATGTATAAACATTAGCTTGTCTATTAGCCATAGATTTTTCAGTAATAACTGGTGCAATAATAATATCAGAATAATGTTTCATTATTTAAGCACCTCCTCTATTTTACTTACTGCAGCTTCATCCATAACAACTACATCAGCATTTACTAAATCATAAACATTTACTTCATCAGCATATATAACTAAACAATTTGGTAAATTCCTTGTTGCTAAATAAAGATTTGCAGCATCATCACTTGTAACAAATAATACTTTATCTTCTAATTTTAATGCTTCTAACATTTTTAAAGCATCTTTAGTTTTAGTACTTTCCATATTGAAATTATCAACAACTACTAAAGCTTTTTCTAACACTTTTTCAGATAAAGCACTCTTTAATGCAAGCACTCTTTCTTTCTTATTAATTTTGAAACTAAAGTCACGGTTACCAACACCAAATGGTACTCCGCCACCAACCCATTGAGTAGCTCTTATACTACCTTGACGAGCTCTACCAGTTCCTTTTTGTTTCCATGGTTTTCTTCCTCCACCAGAAACTTCACTTCTATTTTTAGTTTTTCTTGTTCCTTGACGAGTAGCATCTAATTGTAAACGAATCATTTTCTTTAGTGCATCATCATTTACTTCAATTTTAAAGATACTATCACTTAATGTTAAATCTTTTACTTTTTCACCATTAAGGTTCTTAACACTTATCTTTGTCATTTTAATTCCTTTCTAAGCAAGTATTACTTACTTTCTTCTTCCTTAGTTTCTTCTTTAGCATCTGTTACTTCTTCAGCAACAACTTCTTCTGTTACTTCCGGTGTTTCAACAACTTCATCAACAACAGTTTCTTCTACATATGTAAGAATTTCTTTTGGATCTTCCTTTCTGCTATTTTTAACAGCAGTCTTAATTAATACTAAAGAATTTTTTGCTCCTGGAACATTTCCACTAACTAAAATATAGTTTTCTGCATCGTTTACTTCGATGATTTCAAGATTTTGAATAGTAACTGTATCAACACCCATGTGTCCAGCTAATTTTTTACCTTTCAAAACTCTCTTTGGTAACATAGTACCTAATGATCCTGGTCTTCTGTGATAATGAGAACCATGAGTCATTGGTCCACGAGATTGGTTATGACGTTTAATAACGCCTTGGAAACCTTTCCCTTTAGTTGTACCTGTTACATCAACAATTTCTCCAACGCTAAATACTGAAGCAGAAATTGTATCACCAATATTATAAGTTGATTCTACATCTCTTATTTCTTTTAAGTAGCGCTTAGGAGTAGTATTTGCTTTTTTAGCATTTCCCATTTCTGGTCTAGTTGCTTGTTTTTCTTTCTTTTCGAATACACCAAGTTGAATTGCATTATAACCATTTTTATCAACAGTCTTAACTTGCATTACTACGTTAGGTTCAGTTTCAATAACTGTAACAGGAATTAACTTACCTTCTTTAGTAAATACTTGAGTCATTCCAACTTTGCGTCCTAAGATTCCTTTCATAATTTCTTTCCTTCCTTTTCTTATAATTTGATATTTACATCAACACCACTAGGTATGTCTAAGTGTTGTAATGCATCAACAGTTTCTTTGCTTGGGTTCTTAATATCGATAAGTCTCTTGTGAGTTCTTCTTTCGAATTGTTCCCTTGCATCTTTATATTTGTGAACTGCTCTTAATACTGTAACTTTTTCAATTTCTGTTGGTAGTGGAACAGGTCCAGAAATTTCGCCACCAGTTCTTTTAACAGTTTCAACAATTTTTCCAGCAGCTACATCAAGTAATTGATGATCATACGCTTTCAAATTAATTCTAACTTTTTCTTTTGACATTATTTCATGTCCTCCTTTCGCCTATATCTAGTATAGACATACTCCGTACAAGTTCTCCAATTGCACTATTTTACTACCAACTTCTCCTAGTGTATCGGTAACCTCGCACATCTCCGCAGTCATACGACTATAATTATAACATTAAATTCTATGAAAAATCAAGCAAAAATGTACATTTTTTAAAAATTTTTGCAAACAAAAAAAGTTCTTAACTTATTTTTTGTTAAGAACTAATTTTAAATCATTACTTTTTATTTTTTCTTCACCAACAAATTCTCTAACCTTATTATATATAGAAATATCTAAAGTATCAACAAGTCTCATTTTAAACATTCTTTGTAAAGTATAATAATAGTAATTTATATCTCTAACATTTTCAGCTTCAGGCTTTTTAGCAACATACATAAAAATATCTCTTAAAGAATCTACATCACCAGCAACAATATTATCAATCAAATTATATAATTTTGGTTTTACAATTTCAATATACTCCACTTGATATATATCTCTATCTCCATAAAAATCATCTTGAACATCAACTTGTTTATATTCAAACTTTTTATAAATTGTCAAAGGATTACGTCTAGGAATTCCATAACATAAATAACTCCCCGCCCTTTCAACACTACAATCCCTAAACAAATTCTCTTGTAATTCTTTTACTTTTTCTAAGTCAAAACTAACCTCATACTTCAAAATTTCATTTCCATCAACACTATAATAATACATAAAAAACCTCCTAATCTTTTATTATTAATGATTCAGTTCCTTCCATTTCTTTTGGTATTGCTATATCCATATAATCTAAAATCGTCGGAGCAACATTAACCAAAGTTCCTTCGCTTTTTATTTTAACTTTTTCATCACATAGGATAAAGGGCACTTTACTAGTTGTGTGAGTTGTACAAACACTACCATCCGGATTAATCATAGTATCAGCATTCCCATGATCAGCAAGTATAATCACTTTATAAAAATTTTCTTCTGCTTTTTCCATAATTGTATTTAAACAGATATCAACAGCACTACAAGCCTTAACTGCAGCTTCCATTACACCAGTATGACCAACCATATCAGGATTAGCAAAATTAACTAAAATAAAATCATAATCATTTTTCATTGATGAAATAACTTTTTTAGCAACTTCAACGCAACTCATCTCAGGTTTCAAATCATAAGTTGCCACACTCGGAGATGGAATATGAAATTTATCACAACCTTTAATTTTACCATCAACACCACCATCAAAAAAGTATGTTACATGTGGAAATTTTTCACTTTCAGCAATTCTTGCTTGTGTAAACTCTAGTTCACTCAAATACAAACCTAATGAATTTTTTAATGAAACTGGTTCTATTAAATTATAAGTTTTAATCTTTTTATCAACAGGTAAAAAGCTAAATATTAAAGTATCTTTCATATTAGAAACACTAAAACCATCAAAAGAACTCCAATTAACAATAGATGATAATATTTGTTTAGCTCTATCAGCTCTATAATTCATCCACATTATTACATCACCATTTTTAATAGTATTATTACTACATATAATTGGTTTAATAAATTCATCAGTTATTCCTTTTTCATAACTAGATTGTATTGATCGAGCAATATTTATTGAACTTACTCCCTTACCATTTACTACTAAATCATAATAAGCTTTAGTTCTATCCCAATTTTCATCTCTATCCATTGCATAAAATCTACCACAAACACTAACTATATCTCCAACACCATATGTATTAATAGCATCTTTTATCATATCTATATATTTCATTGCTTCATTAACTTTAGTATCTCTACCATCAGTAATTAAGTGAAAATGAATTTTCTTACAACCATTTTCAACTAAAAATTTATACATGTTAACAAAATCATCTACACCAGCATGTATATTACCATCACTACAAAGTCCCATTATATGAATATCTTTATCTTTATTTTCAAGTAATTTAACAACATTTTTGTTTTCCATATCAGGGTTAGCTAAAAAATCATTAACTATTGTTTCATTTTGTTTAAGAAGTCTTCCAGCCCCAATTGTCATATGACCAACTTCACTATTACCAGCTTGACCTGAAGTAAGCCCTACTGCTTCTTCACTAGCCCCTAACAATGCATGAGGATATTTATTCCACAAGGAATTAAAGGTATTCATATTTGCTTGCTTAACAGCATTACCCTTTTCTTCTTCTCTCATTCCAAATCCATCTAATATAATAGTTAATATCTTTTTCACAATCTCACCTTCGCAAAAGAACAAAAACATTACTAATTTTTATCTGTTCTTATTTATATTATACATTTTTTAACTTATATTTTCAATCCCTCAATAATCTAGAATAAATTCAAAAAAAGTTCTGACTATTCAGAACCTACGCAATCAATTCTTTTGTATTTAATTTAAATTTATCTGCTAGTGTTGATAAAAATTCAGAATTAGTTGGTCTACTTCTATCAAAATCAATACTATTACCAAATAAATTTTCCATTAATTTAATATCTCCTCTAGACCAACTTATTTCAATAGCATGTCTAATAGCTCTTTCAACTCTAGAAGATGTAGTTTGATATTTATTAGCAATTTTAGGATATATCTCTTTTGTTACTAAAGATGAAACACCATCACTAGCGTATAAAAGCATAACTCCTTCTCTAATATATTGATAACCTCTGACGTGTGTAGGGATACCTAAATCATGCAATAAGACACTAACTTCACTCTCAATCTTACTTGATTTAACCACTTTTATTTCTTCTTTGTGCATGACTAGATCTATTAATCTACTATTAACAACATCCATATCAACTGGCTTTAGCATAAAATAGCTAGCACCTAAAGCTTGAACTCTTCTTATTGTAAAATCATCTTTAAAACTAGATAATACCATTATTTTCTTATTTATATTATGATTTTTTAGTTCTTCAATAATTCTAATTCCATCAAATTGTGTTAATATTAAATCCAACATTAATATATCATATTGATCCGGATTCTGTAATAAATAATTTAAAGCGTCTTTCCCATTAGTAAAACCCCCGATAACAGAAACAATTTCACTATTCCTAAAGTACTCTTTAACACTCCTTATCACTGCCTCATTGTCATCTACGACAACTACCTTAACTTGTTTTTCCATGTGTTTTTTTCCTTTCATAAGTTAATTATATTTCTTCCCTACAACTTCATTATAAGTCACAATAACTTAAAAAGCTACAAAATCTTTTGTCGAACTATGTCAATTGCTGTAAACATTTGACATTACATGTAGAAAACATAAAAAAAAGAAAAAAATTACTCAATCTTTATCTTATTATATTCATCAAATTTATCTTTTCCAAAATAAATATACTTGACTTTCCTAGTATACAAAAAAAGAAGTAATTTTACTTCTCTATTTCCAAAATCATTCCTTTAACTTTATCAACATCTAAAGATGCTCCACCTACTAAAAATCCACTTAAGCCTTTAATACCACATAATTCTTCAATATTTTCATCATTTACACTACCACCATATAAAATATCTAACTTAATTTCATACTTTTCATATAATAAATCATTTATAAACTCTATATTCTCTTTAATTTCTTTAACACTTGGAACATTTCCCGTCCCAATTGCCCATACTGGTTCATAAGCAATCATAATATTTTTAATCTCAACATTGTTTAATACTTCACTAATTTGTTTTTCTAATACTTCATATGTACTTCCATTTTCTTTATCACTTAATGTCTCTCCAATACAATATATAACATTTAATTTATTTTCTAAAGCATTATTAATCTTATTAATAAAATCAATATTTATCTCATGCTTATACATTCTTCTTTCACTATGACCAACTATTACATATGTTGCCCCCAAACTTTTTACTTGACTTGCTTCTATTTCTCCTGTAATAGTTTTATCCATAAAACTACTTATATCTTGTACTCCTAAATCATAACCAGTTTTATCAAACAAAGATAAATATATCGAAGGTGGGCATAAAACTAATTTTACTTTAGTTTCAATATCTCCCAATCTATTATTATATTTTATAATATCTTCCTTCAATAATTTGTTTTTAAAATTACAAATTAAATACTTCATTTTACTCCATCCATTCTAAAGCTTTTAATGTTCCATCAGCTATATATTCAAGTGTAGCACCACCACCACTAGATATAAAATCAAATGAATCCTTAAACCCAAACTTAATACATGCAGATGCTGTATCTCCTCCTCCGACAATAACTTTACTTCCACTATCATCTAAAGCTTTAAATAAATTTTGTGTACCTTCCATAAAACGTTCATCTTCAAATTTACCACACGTGCCATTTACAAACACAATTTTTGATTCATTAATATATTTTTTAAATAAATCAATACTCTTATTACCTAAATCATATATTACCCCATCATCAATTGTAAAATCAACGGGCAATATAATTTTACCTTTATTTTCATCCATCAATTTTCTTAATTCACTTAAAATAGATTCATCACTCGTAGCAATACTATTTCCTACATCAGCACCCTTCGCTTTTAAAAATGAATTAGCAATACCTCCACCAACTAATAAATAATCACATCTACTAATCAAAGATTTAATAATTGGAAGTTTATCATCAACTTTAGCACCACCCATAACCACTGTAAATGGATGTGGGGTTTCATGAATTAAAACATTCAAATGATTAAGTTCATCCATTACTAAAAAGCCAATACCATGAGGTAAAAATTTACAAATACCAGCAGTGGAAGCATGAGCTCTGTGCATTGAACCAAAAGCATCATTAACAAATACATCCCCAAGGCTCGCCCAAAATTCAGCAAGTTTTAAATCATTACCACTTTCTAACTTTTCAGGCACATCCATAAATCTTGTATTTTCAAGTAATATTACTTCACCTAAACCACAGTTATCAACAATACTTTTTACTTTCTCACCATAACATTTGTCTAAGAATTTAACATTTTTTCCTAATAAATTAGCAAGTTCTTTTGCAACAACTTTTAAACTATTTTTTGTCTTATCATCTTCAACTTTAATTCTTCCAAAATGACTTAAAATTATTACCTTACAATTATTTTCTAACAAGTAATTAATTGTTTTAAGACTCTTAACAATTTTTGAATTATCTTTAATAATTCCTTCTACAACAGGTACATTGTAATCAAGTCTTAAAACTACTTTTTTATTCCTAACATCCATTTCATTTATTGTTTTCATAAAATATTCACCTATTATTATTTTACCCCTAATAATAATTTTATTCAATTTACAATTAACATCTACTGACAACAAGATGTAAATATATTAAATAATAACAATTGTTACTTTAAATCTTTTTTTACAACTAAAAAAAGAGGAAATTTGAGAATCTTTTATCTATAAATGAATTACATATTTATTCTTTAATCCATTTGTAAAGAGCTGAACTACTTATGCCATATTCACGAATTATTTCACAAGCTGTTTTTTTGTTGTTATATAATTCTACTATCGTTTTTTTAAATTCTTCATCATATTGTTTTCCTTTCATTATTATAGACACTCCTTTCAAGGTGTATTATTTTATCACATTGTCCACACTTTTGTGTCTATATATCTATACTAACACCATAATATAGTTAGAAAAAATATTAAAAAATATAGAAAAGAAAAAGGACATACTTTACAAAGCTTATCAGAAGCTGAAGATATGTCCATGGACTATTTAGCAGAAATAGAAAGTGAAAAAGGAAAGAAAAGTTTTAGCATTGCCATCCTAGGTAGAATAGCAGATGCTTTAGAAATTAATATAAAAGAATTTTTTAATGAATAATTATTTCTTTATACAAAACACTGCATATAAAGGAACAGATTTTATATTGTTTTCAAATCCAAAGTTTTTAGAGCTAATTCTAATAGCATACTTTGGATTATTTTTTATAATATACTTATTCAAACTAGTACTTTTAACCTCATCACTAGCTTTAACCTCGATTGGAATAATACCATCTCTAATATCTATTAAAAAATCTATTTCCAATTGTTGATCCTTTTGATAATAATAAAGATTTAATCCATTTTTCTGAAGCTCATTAGCCACATAATTTTCTGTTACAGATCCTTTAAACATAAAATTTGCATTAGCTATAATGGGTTCATAGGAAAGACCCGCCAAATTAATTAAAAGACCAGTATCACTTAAATACAACTTGAATGAATCTTCATCCATATACGATTTTAATGGAGTTTCAAAATAATTAACATAATAAGCAGGAATTATCAATTTACTTGCTAAAAGCCAATTCATTGATTCTCTATAATCTCTATTTCTAGCATTCGGAGCAACTTTACTTATTTGATATTTTTTATTTTCTTTAGCAAGTTGTGAAGGAATATTTCTATAAATTTTTTCTATCTTTATTGCTTCATTTACATTTACTGCATTATCATGCATATCAGAAATATAACCTGTATTAATATCAGATAAAATAAATTGTCCACATAAAGATAAATCTTTATTTTTATCTATGTATTGTTGCACCATTCTTGGCATTCCACCAGTACACAAGAAATTTCTATATATCTTTAACAAATCATTATGTAAAACCTCATTCATTGGTTTATTATTATTAAACGATTTTTCAATTAATTGAACATATTCATAATTTTCAGTTGCTTCCAAAAATTCTTTAAACGAAAGTGGATACATATACTCAAAATGCACTTTACCAACTGGAAACACTTTTTTAAGCCTCATTAGTGTAACCCCGAGTAAAGAACCCGCCAAGATAATTTTATAAGGAAAACTACTTTCGCAAAACCATTTCATCGCTGATAATAACTCTTCTGACTTTTGTGCTTCATCAATAAAAATAACAGTATTTTCACCAATATCTCTATGTAAATATAATATAAACTGTTTAACTTTTTCTTCTGTGTTAATTTCCTGTTTAAATATTTTAATTACCTCAGGATTATCAAATAAACTAATATAAATATAATCATCAAATTGTTCTTTACAAAACTTATCAATTATATATGTTTTACCAACCTGTCTAGCTCCAATAACCAATAATGGAGTAAGAATATCTTCATTCTTCCAATTAATTAATGTTTCATAAAAATCTCTTTTCATAAGATATCACCATCATTAATATACTATATTTCAGTAAGAAATGTCAATGAATTTCACAAAAAATGTGAAAATTCAACTATTATTTTCACATTTTTTGTGAAATTTTTAAATTTATTTTCACATTTTTTATTAAAAACAAAAAAATACCCACAATTAAGTGAGTATCTTTTAAGTTAAACTAATAAGCTAAATATACTTAAAACAAACATATTTAGAACACCAATTAAGATAACAAGGCTTATAGACCATTTAAACCAAGTTGAATATTCAACTTTAGCTAAAGCTAAACCACCCATAATAGCTCCACATGTTGGTGTAATTAAATTAACTAAACCATTTGCTGCTACCATTGTCATAATTGTAACTTCTACACTATAACCAAGTTGTGCTGCAAGCGGAGCAATAATTGGTGTAGATAATGTTGCAAGACCACTACTTGAAGGAACCAAGAATGATAAAACAACATGTAATATATAGTTAAGTGGAACAAATAGAAGTTCTGGAACTTTACTTAAAAAATTAGCTGCATTAAAGATAATATAATTATCTAAATGAGTTTCTGCCATAAGTACACTAGCACCTCTAGCTATTGCAATAACCAAAATTACACCAATCATATCATCTGCACCATCAACAAATGTATCAACAAACCCTTTTTCACCAAGTTTGTTAATAATTGCTATGATAATTGACATAATCAAGAACCATAAAGCAGCTTCATAGAACCACCAATCACCTAATGGAGCACCGGTTAACCATCCAGTAAACTTATTAAATATTGTTACATCGAATTCTCCCCATGGAATGAATCCAATAATCATTACTAGGAATGTTAATCCAAATAGTATTAATGTAATTTTTTGAGTATTTGATAACTTAACTTCTTTTTTATCATCTTCAAATCTACCATAAGCTTTTTCAGCATTTTTTTGTTCTCTTAAAGATAAGAATGTTGAACCTTTATCTTTTTGAACTTTTTTAGCATAGCTCATAACAAATAGAATTGAAACAATTAATGTTGTAAGCCATAAGAATGTTGCAATTAGAATAACAAAACCATTATCAGCTGTTACTCCTTCTGGAAGAGCACTTAAAGCAACACCTGTTGCAAATGGATTGATTGTTGAACCTAAACATCCACTACCAGCACCTAGAAGTATAACTGCAGAACCAACTAATGGATCCATTCCAGCCGCCATCATAGTAGCTGATAATAATACATAAAATCCAACGGTTTCTTCTAACATACCATAAGTTGTTCCACAAACAGAGAATATGGTCATAAGAATTGGAATTAACCAAATTTCTCTACCTTTAAGTTTATGAACCAACACTTTAATACCAGTTTCTAACGCTCCAGTTTTATTAATAACTGCAAGCATACCACCCAGCATCATTATGAAAATACTAACATCAATAGCATCTTCAAAACCTTTAATCGGAGCCATCAATACTTGAGATAATGTTGCTCCAACAGTACCACTTCCATCAACTAATACATCTCCTACAAATTTAGCATTCGGAAGCAAATGAGATAGTATTCCAAGACCAAAAATTAGAATTAGAATAATGGAAAAAGACGACAACATTGTTTTAGCCTTTTTCTTTACTTTTGCCATTTTTAATTTTCCTCCTTTATTATTGTACCTGTTTTTCCTAATACAGCATCTGCTGCTTTTTCAAGTGAACTTATTATTGCTACATGATTTGTTCCTTTTACAAAATCTAAACATGCTTCAATTTTAGGAAGCATACTTCCTTTTGCAAATTCACCAGCACTAATGTATTTTAAAGCATCATCAACACTTAATTCATCTAAATCAATTTGATCTGGTGTATTAAAATGAATAGAAACTTTATCAACTGCAGTTAATATTAATAATTTATCAGCTTCAATTAGTTTTGCTAACAATGATGCTGTTTTATCTTTATCAATTACAGCTTCTACACCTTTTAAGCTATTCCCATCATTTATAACAGGAATACCTCCACCACCTGCAGCAATTACAAGTATATCTTGTTGAACTAATTTTTTTATAACATCAGCTTCAACAATATCTATTGGCATCGGAGATGGCACAACTCTTCGATACCCACGTCCAGCATCTTCAACAAAAGTATAACCTTTTAGAGTTTCCTCTTTTATAGCCTCTTCCTTACTATAAAACATCCCTATAGGTTTTGTCGGATTACTAAAAGCACTATCTTCTGCATCCACTAGAACTTGTGTTACTAAAGTTACGCACGACTTATCAATACCTTCTTTTTTCAATTCATTTTGAAGGCATTGTTGCAATCCGTAACCAATATAACCTTGACTCATACTCCCACACTCTGGAAATGGCATAAATGGAGTATTAGCTTCTCCTTTAGAAGAATACTCCATTGCTAAAGCTATTTGTCCCACTTGAGGACCATTTCCATGGGTTAAAACAATTTGTTCACCATTTTTAACAAGGCTCACAATTATCTTTGCTACATTTTTTAATAAATTCATTTGTTCTTCAGGATTCTTACCTAAAGCATTTCCTCCTAAAGCAATTACAATTTTACTCATTATCTTCCCTCATCGTTGCATAAACAACAGCTTTTATTGTATGTAATCTATTTTCAGCTTGATCAAATACTTTGGATTTTGATGAATTAAATACTTCATCAGTTACTTCCATTTCTTTTAAACCAAACTTACTATAAATATCTTTTCCAATCGTAGTATTTAAATCATGAAATGATGGAAGGCAATGTAAGAATATTGCATCAGGTCTTGCATTATTCATAACATCCATAGTTACTTGATAATTTTTAAGTAAATTAATTCTTTCATTCCATACTTCATCTGGTTCTCCCATTGAAACCCATACATCAGTATAAATTACATCTGCATCTCTCGTTGCATCTATTACATTTTCATTCATTGATATAGAACCATCAGTTTCTTTGGCAATCTTTCTACATTTATCCACTAATTCTTCATTTGGCCATAATTCTTTAGGTCCACATGCTACAAAGTGCATTCCCATTTTAGCGCAAACAACCATAAGTGAATTAGCAACATTATTTCTAGCATCACCCATAAATACTAACTTAATACCTTTTAAATGTCCAAAATTTTCTTCAACAGTTAAGACATCTGCAAGCATTTGCGTTGGATGGAATTCTGTAGTTAAACCATTCCAAACTGGAACCCCGGCATTTTCTGCAAGTTCTTCTACAATTTTTTGATCAAATCCACGATATTCAATACCATCATACATTCTTCCAAGAACTTTTGCAGTATCACTAATAGATTCTTTTTTACCCATTTGGGATGCTCCCGGATCAAGATATGTAACGCCCATTCCTAAATCCATTCCAGCTACTTCAAATGCACATCTAGTTCTTGTTGAAGTTTTTTCAAATAACAATACTATATTTTTACCATTTAAGTATCTATGTTCTACACCATTTCTCTTTTTATCTTTTAAATCTTTAGATAAATCTAACAAATATCTAATTTCTTCTGGTGTAAAATCTAATAATGTTAAGAAATTTCTACCTCTTAAATCTGGTTTCTTTAACGCATCAACTTTAATAAAATCTTCAATTTTTAAAGTTGGAATATCAAGACTTTTATTTTCAAATACATCTTCATGAACAACTTTAATATCTTCTTCAATATTTTTATTAACAGTTACATCAGGAATATCTTCACGAACTAAAGGCATACTCATACATCTAGGGCCACCTCTACCACGAGAAAGTTCAGCACTACTAACTTCTATAACCTTAATACCATGTTCTCGTAATATATTATTAGTAATATTATTTCTATCGTATACAACAACCACACCTGGGGCAATACATAAAGTATTAGTTCCATCATTCCATTGTTCTCTTTCACTAGATATTCTTTCTCCTCCAGCACATGGAATAAGTGTAATTTTTCTGCCTAAATATTTTTCTAGTATTTCTTCTAAACTTCCATTTACTTCTGTAACATTTAAATCTTCATCAGAATCAGGAATATCTCCTTCAGTAATTTCAAAAACTTGAAGTGTATCCATAATACCTGGATGATACGTAAATTTATCATAATCAATTTGAGTAAATACAGTATCCAAGTGCATAAATGCCCTAGACTCAGGTATATTAAAAGCTAAAATTGTATCAATTTTACAATTTGGATCCTTAAAACAATTTTTAGCCAGCTCATCAATCGCAGCTGCCTCAGTTCTTTGAGAAATTCCAACTGCAAGAATACGACCATTTAAATTAAGTACATCCCCACCTTCAATATGATATGGCAAATATCTATCATAATATTTATCTAATTTACCTTTAAAATCTGGATGATAATTAAAAATATACTCTGCATAAATTGTTTCTCTATTTCTAGTAACAGAATACATTTTATTTAATATAACTCCATTACCAGCACTTGCAAATGGATCTCTAGTAAAATAAAGATTTGGCATTGGATCTGATAAAAATTCAGATTCTTCACTTACTAAATCAACCAAAGATTTTTCTATCTCTCTTTTTTTCCTACTTATTTCTTCGATTTTTATTCCTTCCATTGTTTTTAAAACAAGTTCTTTTTTATTATTAAAGCTTTTTAAATAATCAAAAACCAAATTTTTATATTTCGGTGTAGTTATTCCTGCTTCAAAAATAAATTGTCTTATAAATTTATCTTCTATTTCTCCACTTAATTCTAGCACATCAGCCATTAAGTCTTCCAAGTAAACTACTTCAATATTATTTTCTTTTAAAGCCCTAGCAAATTCATCATGTTCAGCTTGCGCATCAGGCAAAAAAGGAATATCATCAAATAGTAATCTACTTAAAGAATCAGGTGTTAAGTTTAATAACTCATTACCAGGTCTATGTAATAAAACCTTTTTAAGTGGACCAATTTCACTTCTTACATTAATTGCATTCATTTAAATCCTCTCCTTATTCTTAATTAAATTATAACAGACATACTATCTATTTGCAATTTTTATTTTTTAATTTTTTTTAAAAACAAATTAATTCTTTTATTTTCATTTTTAAAAAAGTTTTTATTATCTCCATCATATATTATTTTACCATTTTCTAAAAACAATATTCTATTAGCAACACTTCTAACAAATTCCATTTCATGAGATACAATAATCATTGTTTTTCCCTCATTAGCAACATCCTTTATTAAATCTAATACTTCTCCGACCATTTCGGGATCAAGTGCACTCGTAGGTTCATCAAATAAAATTATATCTGGATCCATCATCAGTGTTCTTAATATAGCAACTCTTTGTTTTTGTCCCCCGGATAATTCCCCAGGAAAACTTAACGCTTTATCTTTTAATCCAATTGTATCAAGAAACATCATAGCTTTTCTTTTAGCATTACCTGCACCCATTACTTTAAGTTTAACCGGAGCTAAAGTCAAATTATCTAAAACACTCAAGTGCATAAATAAATTAAACTGTTGAAAAACCATACCAATTTTTTCACGAACCAAAGATAAATTAGTTTTTTTAGAAAGCAAATCTTTTCCCTCAAATATTATTTTACCTCCAGATGGTTTTTCAATCATATTAAGGCATCTTAAAAGAGTACTTTTACCACTACCCGAAGGTCCAACAATAGCAATAATATCTCCTTCTTTAACTTCAAAACTAATGTCCTTTAAAACAACATTTTTTCCAAAACTCTTTTTCAAGTGTTTAACATTTAGCATTTAGTTTTACCTCCATTCTATTAACTAATTTAGTTAATCCCAAAGTAATTACTAAATAAATTAAAGCAATAATTATAAGTGGGAAAAAATAATCATAAGTTCTTGATGCAATAATATCACTAGCCTTAGTTAATTCCATTATTCCAATATAAGCACCTGCAGAAGTTTCTTTTATCAAAGTTATAAATTCATTTCCTAAAGCTGGCAAAATATTTCTAATTGCCTGAGGCATTATAATATACCTCATAACCATATTATATTTAAGTCCTAAAGATAACCCAGCTTCCATCTGCCCTTCATCTATGGAATTAATACCAGCTCTAATTATTTCTGACACATAAGCTCCAGAATTAAATCCAAATGCTAAAACCCCAACGATAATTATACTAATATCAACAGATTTAAAAATAACATAATATATAATCATTAATTGTAATAAAACTGGTGTACCTCTAATTATATTTACATACCATACACATAATCTATTTAAAATTTTTAATTTACCATTCGTATCATGATGATGTCTAACAATTGCTATAAGAATTCCAATAACAAATCCTAAAATTACAGCAAAAAAAGCTATTATAAGCGTATTTAATAAGCCCTCAAAAATAAACTTATATCTTCCATCACAAATAATACTCTCATAGAAACTATTTATTATTTTATTTACCATTTAGTCACCTATTTTTCAGTATGATTAATAATATACTCATCTATTTTTCCTTCACTTTTTAAATTTTCTAAAACTTTATTTATAACATCAAGTAATTCTTTATTTCCTTTTTTTACTATCATTCCATAAGAATCATTAGTTAAAGCTCCAGATAATATTTTAATACCATCATTACTTGCAACTATTTCACTTGCTGGAAGTTCATCCATTACAACACAATCCACTTTACCTGTCTTTAAATCTTCTATCGCAGCCAAATACTTTTTTTGACGTACAATATTTGCATCTTTATAATTTTCTGTAACATATGTATCCGCAATGCTTCCCAATTGAACGGCTATTTTCTTATTACTAATTTCATTTATATTTTTAATACTACTATCATTTTTAACAATTACTACCTGTTTACTCACGGAATAATTAATAGAAAAATCTACATTTTTAGCTCTATCATCACTATAACTTATCCCTGCAGCACCAAAATCAGCTTTACCTGTTTTTACTTCATTAATTATTGAATCAAAAGCAATATCTTTTACCACAAGTTCTTTACCTAAATATTTAGCAATTTCACGGGCAATATCAACATCAACACCCACAATTTCTCCATTTTCATAATATTCATACGGAGCAAAACCAGCTTCAGTAACCATAACAAGTTCATTACTTTTTTTATTACATCCACCTAATGTAATTAACAACATTATTAATATAATAGCCTTTTTCATATCACACCTCTATCTTAAATTTATTATAGCATTTATTTTTTCTAATTAAAAGAAAAAAGATCTCATTTAGAAATCTTTTACTACATATTACACTCATCAACTACTTTATCACTATTACCAATTATTATATTACCACATACTGCTATAAACGTAGACTTACTGTGATTTGAATATAACTTAATATTTTTCTCATCCTTATCTAATTCATATTTATCAATTAAATCATTTATAGTTATCACATTTTCTTTTAAAGCGTCTTCTAAATAATATAAAGATCCACCTTCATCATTATTTTGATAAGTTATATTTTTATATTGAGATATAATTTTCCTTTCATCTTCATATTCATAAATAACATGAAATTCATTAGTTACTGTATCAAATCCCCAACTTACTCCATTAATTGATGTACTAACTTTATCTTTATCATAATCCTTCACTGTACATCCACACAACAATAAAACACAAGTTATTAACAACACTAGTCTTTTCATAAACTTCTCCTTTTTATAGTATTCTTTATATCTTTTGAAAGAAAAAAGAACATAAAAGCACCCTTATGTTCCATTATAAATGTTGATTAAATTGTTACTTACTCTTAAACTACAACTACCAATCAACATTTAATGTCGATATTAGTACTTCCCACTTACAATATAATAATACCAAAATTATATGATTATTGCAATATATGAACTAAACTAACTTTTTTAAATAGCCAAATTTATTTACCATCATTATATGGCACATAAGTTATTAAATCCGTTAACGAACAATTTAAAACATAACATATTTTAGTCAAAACATCTTTATCAATTCTTTGAATTTTATCCTTACAATAATTACTCACAACCTCATACTTAATACCCGTTAACAAACTTAATTTATACATTGACATATTTTTTTTAATAAGTACATCTTTAATAGTGAGTATAACCTCACCATAATTAGTATTCCAATCTATAAAACGTTCATCATTCATTTATAACCATCTTTTCATTCTATTTTTATTTTAATAAAAAATAAATAGCAACCAGTAATCCAATAGCAATTATCAAAAATGCAATATATATAGCCAATGATGCAAATCCAACTTTATCAATATTTGGATTAGTTCTAACTAATTTTGCAGCTTTTTCATGAACATTCTCTAAACTTACTTTTTCACTTCTTTCAAGCATATCTTCATATCTTTTTATTGTATCGGTTATATTTTCATTAGGTTCTTTTATACTGTATAAATAATTTGACAAACTACAAAATTTAGTATAATACTCATAAATTTCAGGAATTAAATAGTCTTTATAAACAATGACATCAAAAATATAATTTTCAAAAACTTTAATTTTATCTTCTTCCTCTTTAGTATAAGGATGGGGACTTAAAATTAATTTTGTATATTCCTCAAATGTTATTAATGGAATCTTTTCTTTTTCAACAATCTTTTCTTCTTGCACTTTTTGTTCTACCGAAATTGATCCACTTGTATTAGATAATTCATGATTTTCTTTAACATATTCATTTTGTTTATTTAAATTAAATGTTGTAATTATTCCATTACTAATGTAGATTTTTTCTTCATCATTACCAAATGGTGTATCTAAAGTATTTCCAGTTGCATGATTTCTATCATTTAATAATTTCAAATTATTTAAATGTTCTTCAGTAGCATTATTTCTCATTAAAGCTTCATTTAAACATTCTAATTCAATATTTTTCTTTCCACGGTTTAAAAATGAAAATAGTTCTTCTTCTGTAACATTATTTCCATGGCTAGCTACTAAATTTTCATATGCCTTTAAAACATCTTCACCAGTAACATCATATAATAAATAGCTTTTGCCAGATTTATCTTGAAAATGAACATAGTTTTTAACTACACCTTCAACTTTTTTATTATTTTGTATTAAATGAAATTTTTGTAAAATTTCATTATTTTTAGTTATTTTATCAAAATCTTCTGATGTCATTTCTTGTTTTTTATTTTTTTCATCATAAAACTTTGCATGAATTTCTAATATTTTAAAAACTGATTCTGCATTCAAATTAGAAAGATTATTTTTAAAATTAGCATTTTTAGAATAAAAATCGTAATAGTCAAAATAAGAAAAATCTATATATTGACCATTATAGCCAATTTTATTTTCTTTAATATCAAGTTTATCAAATTCAGAACTTTGATTTAATAAATTAACCAAAACATAAAAATTACTCATATACATCACTATCTTTCTATTAAATAGAATACCACATTATTTTCTTTTTTCATAGTAATATTTAAAAAAATTAAGTAAATTAATTATATTTATATTCTGGATAGTAAATCAATGTATTAACACTTCTTTTTTTTAAAACTCTCGAATAAATTCTTGTATGTTCCTGTATTTCTTCAGGTAATAACTGTAGAAACTTACTTGAATCTACGAAAGAAGAATTTATATACCTGCATATATCAACTATACCAGGATTTAATTGTTTTAATACCTCCAAAGTTTTAGATACATCAATCAAAGTTTCGGTTGGAAATCCTGAAATAATAGTTAATCTTAATTGCTTAAAATAAATTTCTCTAATTTTTTTTACAAATTCAATTATTTCTTCACTAGTAAATCCTTTTCTAATCATTTCTAGCAATCTATTACTACCAGACTCCAAGGCACCACTTATTTCTGTAATCTTTCTACTAGTTCTTAAGACCTCATCAAAATTATTTTTTATTGCATCACTAAAGGAAAAACCTACCAAAGCCACATTCCTTATATTTTCCTTACCTTTCTAGATATGCTATTATTTCTGGCAACATATATTCATGATAATTATCCAAACCATATTGACAAATATTCGTAGCTTTTAAAAGCACTTTAGAATAATTTTCTTCATTCAAAACATCCATAGCATCTTTTACTTCATTTAAATCAGCACTTTTTAAAGAATAATTCTAAAACATTTTTTTACAAAAAGAACAATTATTTAAACAACCATTTCCAATATAAATAGTTGCTAAATCTTCTCTATGACTTTCAACAAAGCCAAATTCATTTTTATCTCTATCAGCATATTTTTCTTTTGAAATCATTTACAACAATAAATTAGGTTGATTTTGAGGGATAATATAATCAACATTTTCTTTTAACCAAGTCTCAACTTTATTTAAAAACGGATTATCTTTAAACTTTCTAGTTATACAACCAGTTAAATATATTTTAGCACCAGCTTTTTTATTATCAACAATACTTTTTAAATAATTTATAGTGTTCAAAATGCCATATTGAGTACCACAACATGTCTCCGCAATAACAATTACATCAGCTTCAGATACTTTGTTTGTTATTTCAAAATCTTCCATTAACGCTTCGTAAATAACATAATGCTGATAATTTAATGCACAGCTATTACATTCACCAATAAAAACTTTCATACTATCCCTTCTTTTGAATTGGTAAATATGATACCATAAAAAGTTAAATTTAACAATTAAAAGCATATTTAAACTATTAATCCATTAATTATATTTTTAATAATTTTATTTTTATCAGTTGTAATTATAACCCAATCCTTCAAGACAAAACTTAATTCCATAATAGTTCAGATAATTTAAATCTTGAATATTTTTTTATTTTTTATTTAGAAATTTTACTAATCTCATCTTCAGATAGGTTTTCTTGGCTAACCCTTTTTTGTTCTTCCATAAGTAAAATTTGTTTTACTTCCTGCAATTCTTTTCTTAAACTATTTATTTTTTGTTGTGTATTTAATTCTTGAAATTCAGTTTTTTCTGGATTTTTTTTACTTGGCAGAATATATCCATTTGTATCAAATTCTATATTTTGTCCAGATAACATTTTAGAAAAAGATCTAGAATAATTTATTGCTACTGCTTCAAAATCATCTACTGTTTTACAATCTGTTAAGTTACAATCAGTAATACTAACATTGCTAAATTGCAATAAATGACAATTGGGAATATTAGCAATTTGCTCATCTATGTAATATAATTCTTCATCAGATTTTGCTGAATTGCTTTTATCATATAACTCTTGAATATTTACACCACTTAATTGAGAAAATATTTTTAGTGAATCGGGTAACTGTACTGTTAAATACATTCCCGCTTTAATAGGTTTTATATAAATACCAACTTTAGCAAATTCAAGAGCTTTTTCTGGAGTTGTGCCTTCCAAATATATAATATTAAAGTTATAATTATTTTCTTTAAATGATTTATTTAGATGCTGTATTTTATAGTTAGTCATCTCCATCAAGAAATTTAAATCATCACTAGATAATTCACTTATATGTTTTGGTCGCATCTCTTCCAATTTTTGTAATTTACTTCTTTCTTCATCTGAAAACTTAATATAGTTCCCAAATTCTTCATAATATTGAAGTTCATATTTATCTTCTTCTGTCATATATTCTAATTGAGCTTTTTCTTTTAATGCTCTAATTCTTAAAATATCTATTATATAATCTGCCACTATTGATTTATGGTCATTTCCCCAAGTAAATTTTTTTATGATATCTGTACCCGAAAAAACGCTTAAATCTATACCTGTATTATCTCTAATAGTATCACTAATATATTTAAAACGTTCATCGTTCTCGAACTGACCAGCAAAACCAAATCCGTTAAACAAGTTACTTCCTTCAAGTATTTCAATAATTATTTTTTTTACTTCATCTTTATTACTTATGGAATATAATAGTTTTTCATTCATTACTATTTTTAACCAATTACATAATCGATCGGTAAAACGCTTTGTATAGTCATCCTTATCCCATTTTGATCCAGTATGATCGCCGTATTTCCAGTCATTTTCTTTAATTATTCTATATACGTTTTCACAGTCTTCTGAATAACCACTATCCCATGTTCTGGAATTTTGAGTTGGCATTTTATATTTATAATCAAGGATGTTACTTAAAAATATGTTTACGTATGGATCAACAGAGTTCCCTTCAAATCCTATTATATGAACACTGGGATTGGCATTTCTCATCGTATTCATTTCATCTTTGGGACAAAGAATATAAGCATTATCAGTAATTGGTACAGAACCGAAACTAAATAAATCGCATTCTGTTCCAGCAACTATTTTTTCTTTGTTTTTTGCTAGTGGCATGAGAACAGCATACTTTGCACCATCCCATGAACCATAAGCATGTGATTCGACTGCCCCATTAAGACAGAAATGAGCAGTATTTCTATAAACTCTATATGGAATACAAAATTTTTTTTCTTTTCCATCGATTACACATTCGTATGTTCTCTGACTTGATAATCCTGTTTCATAAGGAGTTTTAACAGCACCATATGGAAAAAAATTTGTTTTATGAACCATAACTAAATCTTCTATCGATTTAATAGGTTTGTCTATATTTTTTATACCAGCGTTTAGCATTTCTTCTGTTAGTATAAAAGGCTTTCCTTCTTGTATTGTTTTTTCATAAATTTCTTTTAAATCTTCCATAACTTATTTTCACCTAATTTCTATTAATTTAATTATTTAATTTAGTAATAAAATCATATAGAGAATTACACCATTAAATTTCTTATATTTGTATTTTACCTAATTTTTTATTGATATAATTTTACTCTCATATTCTAAATCCCAGTCTATCATTAAATTTGTCTGATAAAATGTTTTAGTACCCCCCTATGTAAATAAAGCCAAAAACACATCAAGCTCATTTAAAATTATTTAACTTCTCTTATAATTACATCTCCTATTACTCTAATAATAACATAGGTGCGGTCAAAAATAAACACACTTCTCAAGCAAAAAAAGTACTTGACAGTATAAAAGTCAAAATTTTAAAGTACATAAAATATAATTTTATTATTATCATCAACAAATACAAGTGGGTTATGACGGATTAGAAGAATATTGTTTACAAAAAGATATTAAAGCTTTAGAAGAATTTAATACTGTAAAGATTTATTTAGAAAAAAAATTTGGTGGAAAAAGAATTTATGAATTAGATATGGGAAAATCAGATTTAAATAATAGTATTGACAACGTTAAATCAAAAAAACACCCGCAATTTTGTGGGTGTTATTATATGTTTATGTTTTCTTCTTTATACTTCAATATATCACTCTAAAGCACTTAATGTTAGTATTGATGAATTATTAAATAATGACATTATACAAGTATTAGTAGAAAAAGTAAATAATACCGAAAAACTTGCTGAAATAATAATTAAAATACTAAAAGTCTTGGGA
>CAKOHI010000007.1 GCA_934085585.1 uncultured Bacilli bacterium | reverse complement strand
TCTCCTTAATTTAATTATAACAAAAGAAAAGTAGATCACATTCTTTTTATGTGTCTACTTTTACTTTATCACTTCATGAAAACTAGTACAGGTTCTTTTATTATCTTGCTTAAATCTTACTTAAATCTTACTTAAACGTATTATTTTTTTTAACTCTTTAATAAAAATAGATTTCTTAAAAAAAGGCACTAAAATATATACTTTATTTTTAGTTCTAGTTAATGCAACATAGAAAAGTCTGCGTTCTTCAGAGAATAAATACGTTTTATCAGAAGGATGAAGTTCTTCGATTAATTTAGAATTTATGATTTTATTTGGAAAACCATATAATCCATCCGTTAAGTTTATTAAAATTACATTTTCAGCTTCCAATCCCTTTGAAGAATGAACACTCATAAATTCTTTTATTTCTTTATTACTAAATTTCTTAATATCAAAATTATTTCTTCCCAAAACAAGAATATCATTATTTATATTTTTAACTTTTTTATATAACTTACTAAAAGCTTTTCGGGGATTAATATAATAAATAAATTTAATTGGTTTATCAAAATGTTTATTACTAAATAGCTCTTTTTTTATTTGGCCTTTATTTTTCATAACAAATTTAGAACTAACATCTATAAGTTCTTGACTATTTCTATAAGTATATTTTAATTTTAAAATTACTGAATTTGGTATCAAATTTTTAAAGTTTAAAAATAGATTTATATCACAACCTGAAAAATGATAAATAGATTGATAATCATCTCCGACACAAAAAAGTATAGTATTTGACAACTCTTTAATCTTTTTTATAAGATTAAACCTAATTAAAGATGTATCTTGAAATTCATCAATAATAATATATTTATAATCTAAATCTTCATCTAAAATTTCGGTAGCTTTAATAATTAAATCATCAAAGTCACATTTTCCACTTGAATATAAATCACTATCATATATACATTTTACAATATAAGTATACTTACTTAAAAATGAATTTTCAAAAAATAATTTCTTAAAATCATCTTTAGTTTTATTGTTAGTTTTATACAATTTAATTAATGTAATAATTAGTTTTTTTAAATTTCTATATTTATAACTTTCTAAAAATTTATTATAATCATATTCTTTAAAATATTTAAGCAATTCATCTCGTTTTTCTAATTCAATACTTTTAAAAAATTCATCAGTTACATATTCTAAATAATCGCTATTTACTAAACTATATTTAAAATGTTTTTTATCTAAAATAGACATTGCTAGCTTATGAAAAGTCATAATATCTACATTATAACTAATTTTCTTCTTTAAATCATTTACACTTTTATTAGTAAATGAAATGACAAGTATTTCACAAGGTTTTATTTTTTTTTCGTTTACTAAATACTTTATTTTTTCAACAATTGTAAAAGTCTTGCCAGCTCCGGCCCCAGCGATTAAAAGGGTATTTTTATCACTTTTTATAGCTTCAAATTGATATTTATCTGGTTTCATAATCATCTTTTTGTTTTATCCAAATTAATTTTATCATATTGAAAAAAATAAGTCTATCAATTATAATTATTTTACGAGGTAAATTATGAAGTATGAAACAGTTTTAGAAATAGATTTAAAAAAATTAAAGAATAATACAAAATTACTAGCTAAAAGTTATAGTGATTATAAATATAAAATTGTAGATTTAAAAGATAATGCTCATGGATTAGGTTTAAAAATTATAAACACCATGGAAAGATATGGGATAAATTTTTGTCTTGTAGGTTCCTTAAAAGAAGCATTAGAAATTAGAAAATTCAATAAAAACATTCCTATTTTAGCTAGTTATTATGTAACAAAAGATGAAGTTTATGATTGTATAAATAATGATATAACCATTACAATATTTAGTAAAGAATATTTAGATAGATTACTAAACTTAAAATTTAAAGATAGCATAAACGTTCAAATACTTATAGACAATGGATCAAACATCCTCGGGGTCAATAAAAAAAGTGATTTAGAATACATAATAAAAAAAATTGAAGAAACTAAAAATATAAAATTAACGGGATTATATACGGATCTAACATCTTTTGGTATTTCAGATGATTATTACTATAACCAAGTAAATAATTTTTATAAAATAATAAAGCCATTTATAAATAAAGATATTATGATTCATTTAAATGAACCAATAATGTATCATACAAAACTAAAATATGTTAATGGAATAAGATTCGATTTATCTATTTTAGGCATTGAAGAAAATATTGAAGATGATTTTTTTACAAAAGTTAAAATCAAAAATATAGAAAAAAAATATGGAGCATTGGAATTTCCAAATATTGATTTAGAGCTAATTTTTAATATTACCAGTGAAGTAATGGAAATTAAAAAAGTATTAAAAAATACGTTGGTTGGTAGATCTTTTGTAGCAAAAGAAGATATGGCAGTAGGGGTAATTCCAATTGGTCATAAAGATGGTGTTACAAAATCAATTAAATTCGTAGGTATCGATAAATATAAAAGAGAAATTTTAGCAGATGACATTGACAAATTATTTGTAAGAATTGATGATGATGTTAAAATTAAAGATAAGGTTTATATATTAAATGAAGAACGCGATGTTTATGATTTTTTAACTAATCTACATACCAATAGATATTACTTAATGAGTATATTAAATCGTAATTTAACTAAAAAGTATATTAATGCCGAAGAAATTAATGATAATTTATTATAAAAGCCATTGAATTTGCATATAATTTAAGAAAAACACTTGTAAAAATAGTGTTTTTTTGGTAGAATTTAAAGTGCTGTAAATGCAAATATTAAACATTGGTGTGGATTAATTCATCGAGTGCCTAAAGAGGTGTTGAATTAAGTTGAGGCATCAAGAAGTTGAAAACGAAGGAGGGAATAATTTATGGCAGTAGTTTCTATGAGTTATTTATTAGAAGCTGGAGTTCATTTTGGACATCAAACTAAAAGATGGAATCCAAAAATGAAAGAGTATATTTTTACATCTAGGGATGATATTTATATCATTGATTTAGAAAAGACAAAATCATGTTTAGAAGTTGCATACGAAGAAGTTAAAAACATCGCAAGTAATGGTGGTAAATTCTTATTTGTAGGTACTAGAAAACAAGCACAAGAAGTTTGTTTAGAAGAAGCAACAAGAAGTAATTCTTATTATGTAACTGAAAGATGGTTAGGTGGAACACTTACAAACTTTAGAACAATAAGAAGAAGAGTTAAAAGACTTGAAGAAATTGAAGAAATGGAAAAGAATGGTACTTTTGAACTACTTCCTAAAAAAGAAGTTGTTGGACTAAAGAAAGAATACGAAAAACTAAATAAAGTATTATGTGGTATTCGTGCAATGGATAAACTTCCACAAGCATTAATCATCGTAGATCCTAAAAAAGAATACAATGCAATTAAAGAAGCTAGAAAATTACATATTCCAGTATTTGGTGTAGTTGACACTAACTGTGATCCAGATGATGTTGACTTTGTTATTCCAGGAAATGATGATGCAGTTAGAAGTATCAAAGTTATGCTTGGGGTACTTACAAATGCTATATGTGAAGCAAATGATCTTCCACTTGATGACTATGTAACTGAAGATGATAAAAAAGTAGCATCAGTTAAAGAAGAAACTAAAAATGAAGAAGTAAAAGTTGATGAAACTGTTTTAGAAGAAATTAAAGAAATGGAAAAAGCTGATGAACTAGAAGGAAAAACATTAGCTGAATTAAAAAAACTAGCTAAAGAAGCTGGAATTAAAGGTTTTTCAACAATGAAAAAAGAAGAACTAGTTGCAAAATTAAGTGAATAAGGAGGATATTATGGAAGTAACTGCAAGTATGGTTAAAGATTTGCGTGAACAAACTGGCGCAGGTATGATGGACTGTAAAAAAGCTTTAGCAGAAACAAATGGTAATATGGAAGAAGCTGTTAATTATTTAAGAGAAAAAGGTATTGCTAAATCTGCTAAAAAAGAATCAAGAATAGCTGCTGAAGGTTTAGCAAATATATATGTTGATGGAAACAAAGCTGTTATTTTAGAAGTAAATAGTGAAACAGATTTTGTTAGTAAAAATGAAGAATTTAGAGCAATGATTGATACAATTGGTACAGCTTTATTAAAAAGTGATGTTAAAACAGTTGATGAAGCTAAAGAAGTTGAAACACAAGAAGGTACAATTGGTGAACTAATTGTTGAAAAGACAGCTAAAATCGGAGAAAAATTATCTTTAAGAAGATTTGAAATTTTAACTAAAAATGATGATGAACATTTTGGTTCATACATTCATATGGGAGGAAAAATTGCAGCTCTAACAGTTGTTAAAGGTGCAAGTGAAGATGTAGCTAAAGATGTATCAATGCAAGCTGCAGCTATGAAACCATTATATTTAAACATAAGTGATGTACCAGCTGATGTATTAGATAATGAAAAGAATGTTTTAAAAGAACAAGCTATCAATGAAGGAAAACCAGCTGACATTGCTGAAAAGATGGTACAAGGAAGAATTCAAAAGTTCTATAAAGAAATCTGTCTTGCTGAACAAGCATTTATTAAAGATGGAGATTTATCAGTAGCTAAATATGTAGCTAACAATGGTGGAGAAATACTAAAAATGGTACGTTACGAAGTTGGTGAAGGTATGGAAAAAAGAAATGATAACTTTGCCGAAGAAGTAATGAACCAAGTAAAAGGTAATTAATTAAAGTAACCTATGGGTTGCTTTTTTTCTTTGTTTATGATATTCTTTATTTGAGAATAGGAGATGTTAATATGGATAAACACAAATCAATGTTTTTTACAATAATGATTATATTTTGTATAGTACTTTCAGGTATTGGAGGATTCTTTTTAGGAACAAAGTTTGGTGAAAAAAATCAAGTAAAAGTTGAAGAAAAAAGTTCTACAGAAGGAGCTAATAATGGAGAAAAATAAATCACTTTATGTTACACTAGTAGTAGTATTTTGTGTAATATTATCAGGACTTTCAGGATTCTTTCTTGGGACTAATTTTGTAAATAATCATAAAACACCGATTAAAAATAATGAAAACAAAAATAATAATGAAGAAAATAAACCAACTAAAATTAATGTTGAAGATTACAAACAATATACATTTGAAATATTATATAATTTCATTCAAAGTAAAAATAGTGATTTAAATAATTATTTAACAAATTTAAATAATAATCAAAAACTGTATGCCGCGGGACTATTATATTTTGAGAATGAAGATGAAAAATTTAAAAATCAAAAGTTTGAAGATTTGAAAGAAAATTTAATAAAAATCTATGGAACAGATCTAAATCTTTTGCCTAATGATTATTACATGTTACCAACTGATGAAGAACCATTATTTAAATATAATAAAGAAACAGATGAATATATCTATAATGAGAATACTCCGGGAACAGATATAGTTACAGATTTAAGAAATGGATATATTTATAATTATAAATTAGAAAGTACAAAAGAAAAAGACAATATTTTAACAATTACTTATTATGGCTTATATGCCATTCAAGATGAAATTGGGCCAACTACAGTAACAAATGTAAATAATATTTCAAGATTAATTAATTATGATAGTGAATTTGATGGAATGAGTGATGAAGAATACTTTAAACAAGCTTTTGCAAATAATAAAGATGATTTTTTCAAATTTACATATTCATATAAAAAAGTAGATAACAAATATATTTTAATTGATTTTAAACAAGCATAGGCTTGTTTTTTTGTATACTAGGAAAGTCATCCAATTTTTGAAACAAAAAGCTTTGATATATGGCCAAACATATGATATAATTAAATTATCCAAGGGGGTGGTCATATGAATACTTATAAAGCGTATAAATTAAAAATTTATCCTACGGATTCACAAAGAGAATTGATTGAAAAAACTTTTGGAAGTACTAGATATATTTATAATAATTTTCTTGCAGAAAGAAAAAGTAAATATGAAGAAAGTAAAACAAAGATTAGTGTATAAGAACAATTAAAAGAATTAACAAACTTAAAAAGAGAAAAAGAATGGTTAAGAGAAATAGATTCATGTGCTCTACAAGCATGTGTATATAATTTAGATGATGCGTTTCAAAAGTTTTTTAAAGGAAATGGTTATCCAAGATTTAGAGCAAAAGGTGTACATGAAAGTTTTAGAACAAATAATACATTAAATACTTATAAAAATAAAAAATATGAAAGTATAAGAATAGATTTCAAGAAAAGAATAATAACATTGCCAAAATTAAAAGAAGTAAAGTTTCGTGGATATAGAACAACAAAAGAAATCATAGGTAAAATAAAATCCGCAACAATTAGTAAAGATGCTAACAAATACTTTGTAAGCATCCTTGTTGAAGAGCCATTTTTTAAGTATTCATTAAAACCAACATCAATCGTGGGATTAGATTTAGGAATTAAAGATTTTATAGTAACATCACATGGAGAAAAATTAAAAAATGAAGTAAAGATAAATGAAAAAAGACTAAAAGGATTACAAAAATGGTTATCAAGATGTAAATCTGGAAGTAAGAATAGATATAAAGTAAAATTAAAAATACAAAGATTGTATTTAAAAATTAGAAATGCCAGAAAAAATATGATATATAAACTTGCAAATAAAATATTAAAAGAAAATGATATCGTAGCAGTAGAAACATTAGATGTTAAAAGTATGTATCAAGTTCATAAAATAGCCAAACACTTAAAAAATTTACCAATCAGTGAATTTATACGAGTATTAAAATACAAATTAAATTGGTTAGGTAAAAAAGTAATTGAGATAAATAAATACTATCCAAGTAGTCAAAGTTGTAATAGATGTGGATTTAAGAATGAAGAAGTAAAGAATTTAAGTGTAAGAAAATGGATATGTCCAGAATGTGGATTAGTACATGACAGGAGATATAAATGCAAGTGTAAATATAATGTTTGAAGGATTGAAAATATATATGAAAGAATGTATAATATAAATAAGAACAAAAAAATAAAAACAAGTAGGGTGGCGACCATCCAAAATTGGTCTGTGGAGAAACCAAAGGCTTCAATGAACCAGAAAAGTGTTATTGTGAGGTAACACAGATACTGTAATTTCGTTAGAAATTTAAGTTTTGTTCACTAAAAAAAGAAAACTGACTTTATAAATGGCAAATAATTTGGTAAAATATAAATGGAGATGTAATTTTAATGGAAAAAATATATATTAAGAATAAAAAAATGTTTAAAAGTAAAACGCAAATGATTATATACTTAATAATATTTTGTTTACTTATATATGCGTTTATATATTTAGGAAAAAAAGAATATAATGTAAAACTTCCAGATAATGAAAGGTTTGCTAGTGAATTTAGCATGGTTTCAGAAGATAATGTTTTTAAATATGTAAGTGCAGTAGATGCTAGAATGGTTTCCCGTAAAGCAAAAGGGATTGTATTATTTGGCACTAACAACGAATGGGTAGACTATTACGCTTATATGGTAAATAAAATTGCCAAAGAAGTAGGAATAAAAGAAATATATTATTATGATTTTACTAAAAATAGAAAAGATAACAATGGAACATATGAAGATATAGTTAAAAATTTAAGTGAATATGTAACATATAATGACAAAGGTGTGGCAGAAATTTATGCGCCATCTTTACTGGTAGTTAGCAATGATAAAGTTTTATTATTTGATTCTGAAACATCATTTATTAAAGGAAAAACAACTCCGAGTGAATATTGGAATCAACAAACAACATTAGAAAAAGAAGAAATGTTAAGACAAGTATTTACACAATATATGTCTAATTAAAGAGGTTGCTATGGATAATACGAAAAATACAATCGGAGCTATATTTTTAGGCATAATAATATTAGCATTTATAATCGGCGGTTTTTTTGCGATGAAATATTTAACAAATCCTAAAAATATTCAAAAAGAAGAAAAAACAAAGGAAGAGTTAAAAGCAGAATTAAGAATAAATACAAGTAAAGATTATATATATTTTGATAATACAAAAGAAATAATAGATGAAATATATAAGGAAGATGTTGTATTAAATTTTAAAGGATTAGAACAAATAAATGAAACATTACATAACGAAGTGGAAAATTTAAGTAATAATATAGTTAAAACTGATAACCAAGAAATACCAGAAGGTGTTACATGTGAAAATGATTTGTACAGTTTTTCATACAGAGATTATGAAAATACACAATATCAAAAATATTCAAGTGTAGTGATTCGTGATTATGATTATAATTGCATAAATGGATCATTGCCAAGAAATCTAAAAAGTTTTGTAATAGACAATACAACAGGAAAAATAATAACAAATGAAGAATTATTAGAAATATTTAATATTACTGAAGAAAGTATTATAGAACAAGTAAAAAAGAGACTTGGAGATACTCAAATATTAGATGAAGATATTCAAGTAATTGATATAGATGGAACAATTAATGACTTTAATAATACAACATATAACAATTTAAAAGCTTTAAGTATTAGTAAAAATGGTAAATTAAAGATAAATTTTATTGTAAAATCTAATAAAATTAATTATAATGATAGTATAGAATTAAATTAAAGGAGAAATTATGGACACAGAAAAGAAAATGATTGCTACGATAGAATCATTAAAATCAAAATTAACAACAATCAGGGCAGGCAGAGCAAATCCTGCGATGCTAAATGGAATCATGGTAAATTGTTATGGAATGGCTACCCCAATTCAAGGGATAGCAAATATTACTGTACCAGAAGCAAGAAAACTATTTGTAAAGCCATTTGATAAAAGTACATTAAAAGATATAGAAAGAGCTATAAATGAAGCAAATTTAGGTATTGCTCCAACAAATAATGGTGAAATGATTATTTTAAGTATTCCTGAATTAACTGAAGACCGTCGAAGAGAATATGTTAAACAAGCAAAGACAATCGGCGAAGAAGCAAAAGTAGCTTTACGAAATATTAGGCAAGATGCGAATAATGATATAAAAAAGGAAGAATATCCAGAAGATGAAGAAAAACTATATTTAGAAGAAATTCAAGAATTAATAACTAAATATAACAAAGTTGTTGATGAAGAAATTAAGCAAAAAGAAGAAGAATTAATGCAAGTTTAATTAGAAAAAAATTTTAAAACGTGTTATAATAAACTTATAAAACGTGCTGCTATAAATGGCCTAAGACCAGTTTTATAGCAGTTTTTTTATATACTAGGAAAGTCATCCAATTTTTGAAACAAAAAGTCTTGATATATGGCCGAACGTATGATATAATTAAATTATCCAAGGGGGTGGTCATATGAATACTTATAAAGCATATAAATTAAAAATTTATCCTACGGATACACAAAGAGAATTGATTGAAAAGACTTTTGGAAGTACTAGATATATTTATAATAATTTTCTTGCAGAAAGAAAGAGTAAATATGAAGAAAATAAAACAAAAATAAGTGTATATGAACAATTAAAAGAATTAATAAACTTAAAAAGAGAAAAAGAATGGTTAAGAGAAATAGATTCATGTGCTTTGCAAGCATGCGTATATAATTTAGATGATGCGTTTCAAAAGTTTTTTAAAGGAAATGGTTATCCAAGATTTAGAGCAAAAGATGTACATGAAAGTTTTAGAACAAATAATACATTAAATATTTATAAAAATAAAAAGTATGAAAGTATAAGAATAGATTTCAACAAAAGAATAATAACTTTACCAAAATTAAAAGAAGTAAAGTTTCGTGGATATAGAACAACAAAAAAAATCGTAGGTAAAATAAAATCAGCAACAATTAGTAAAGATGCTAACAAATACTTTGTAAGCGTTCTTGTTGAAGTGCCATTTATTAAGTATTCATTAAAACCAACATCAATCGTGGGATTAGATCTAGGTATTAAAGATTTTATAGTAACATCACATGGAGAAAAATTAAAAAATGAAGTAAAGATAAATGAAAAAAGATTAAAAGGGTTACAAAAATGGTTATCAAGATGTAAACCTGGAAGTAAGAATAGATATAAAGTAAAATTAGAAATACAAAGATTATATTTAAAAATTAGAAATGCTAGAAAACATATGATATATATACTTGCAAATAAAATATTAAAAGAAAATGACATCATAGCAGTAGAAACATTAGATGTTAAAAATATGTATCAAGTTCATAAAATAGCCAAACACTTAAAAAACTTACCAATCAGTGAATTTATACGAGTCTTAAAATATAAATCAAATTGGTTAGGTAAAAAAGTAATTGAGATAAACAAATACTATCCAAGTAGTCAAAGTTGTAATAGATGTGGATTTAAAAATGAAGAAGTAAAGAATTTAAGTGTAAGAAAATGGATATGCCCAGAATGTGGATTGATACATGATAGAGATATAAATGCAAGTATAAATATAATGTTTGAAGGATTAAAAATATATATGAAAGAATGTATAATATAAATAAGAACAAAAAAATAAAAAACAAGTAGGGTGGCGACCATCCGAAATTGGTCTGTGGAGAAACCAAAGGTTTCAATGAAACAGAAAAGTGTTACCGTGAGGTAACACAGATACTTGAATTTTGTTAGAAATTTAAGTTATGTTCTTCGGAGGGAAAAATGAGAAAATATATAGTATATCGAAAAGAAGTGTGTAAAGTTATTGATGAAAAAGAAGGTGTTTATGTTTTAATACCAGCTTATGATAATTCCATAAAATATAAAATTTTAGTAGATTCTCCATTATTAAAAGATCTTATAACTAAAGAAGAAATAGATAAATTATTATTAGAAATTCCTCATATAGATGTAATAAGTATGTCAGATAAACAAATTGAACAATCATACAAAGAATTAATGAATAGTGGAACACATGAAGATCTAGTAAAAATAATTAAAACGACATATTTAAGAAATCAAATACGAATATTAAATAATAAAAAAATAAGTGATAAAGATGATGAATATTTAAAAAGAGCAGAAAAATATTTATACGAAGAAATAGGGGTAGTATTAAATATGTCTTTTGAACAAACCAAAGATTATATTATAAAGAAAATAAGCGAGATTCAAAAATGATTGTATTATTTATCAAAATATGGTAAACTTAATTATAATAGGTGAAGGTAATGAGTAAGAAGAAGTTTATAATATTTTTGATTTTTTGTGTTATTGTATTAGCTGGGGGAGTATCTTTTGCTATTTTTAAACATAGTGATGAAGTTAAAGCAAGTGGAAAAGTAGTAGTAAGGGGTCCTGGTGGTAATGGTGACTATTGGAGTGGAGAATTATATGTAGCTGAAGATGATAGTTTTAATTGTTTTGAAGTAGAGTTCAATATATTAAACACAGATTTTTATAAGTATGTTCCATTATATAATAGTCCCTGGAAACTGGTAAATATGGTAAAAGCATATGATGAACAAAGAGATGAAGATGGTAATGTTGTTAATGTAACAGGAAAATTAAAGCTTATTTTTGTTAAAACAGACATTAAATATCATGAAGAAGAAAAAAATGGAATCCTTATGTTTGGAAAAATTTATACTGTAAATGAAAATGCAGATTATGATGTTATGAATTTTAACGTTAGTACAGTAAAAAAAGTAAATCTCAATAAATATGATATGTCTGCAAAAATAATGAAAAATAATAAAGAAATAGCTTCTGTAAAAGATGGTGAAGAGTTTGATTATATTATAAATATAAATGGACTTGATAACTACTATAATGATAAAAATGTTACAGTTTCTACGACTATACCTGCCGATTTAGAAATAGTATCAAGTGATGCAACAAGTACAAGTAATCAAACATTAACCTGGGATTTAAAAACTCCATCAAAAGGAAATTATGAAAAACAATTAAATGTTAAAGTAAAAGCTAAAAAACTAGGAACATACAAAAATGATTTTATAATGAGTATAGGTGATGACAAGACAACTATTAGTAAAACGGTTGCAGTTAGCAATTCTAATGTTGAACTTAAGATTACTCCAAGTGCTACTTCAGCAACTCCAAATGATGTATTTTACTATGATTTTAATATAAAAAATACTGGAAATATCAAAAGTGGAAAAATTTCTGTAAATAGCTTACTAGATTCTAATTTAAAACTTTTAAGTGCATCAAAAGAATATAGTAACACTAACAATAATTATACATTTAGTATTGACCCGCTTGCTCCGAATGGTGAAGAAACGATCAGATTAAAAGTACAAGTAAATGGAAATATTACAGCTAAAACAATTGAAAATAAAACGACCATAACTGAAACTGGTAAAGAATCAATTTTGGTAACAAAAAACATAAATGTATATATACCAAAATTGAGTCTGAATATTTCATCAAGTAAAACGAGTGTTAAGCGCGGAGATGAAACAGAGATTAATGTAACATTAGCAAATAATGGTGATGGAAATGCTAAAAATGTTAAAATTGATTATAACATAGATGAAAATTTTGAAATTATAAATAAAGTGGGAGAATCAACTATTGAAAACTTATCACCGGGAAAAAGTAGCACATTAAAATTAAAATTAAAAGCTAAAAATGATTCATCAGTTGGTTCAACAAATAACATAGTAACAGTTACATCTAGTAATCATGCAAATTTAACCAAAAATATAAATTTAACAATCGTTGATTCAAAATTAGAAATGACGTCAACTATAAGTAAAAATAATATCGAAGGTAATAATGTAATAAAGCCCAATGAAGAATTTAATTATAAAATAAAAATAAAAAATACTGGAACAAGTATAGCAAATAATGTAACAATTAATAAATCATTAAATAATAATATTGAATTTATAAAAGCTTACGATGAAAAAACTAATGAAACAATTAATTTAACAGCTAATGAAAATTCTGTGAATTTAGTTATTGGTAATATAAGTATAAATGAAGAAAAAAATATAATAATAAAAGCAAAAGTTAAAAGTGATGCAAAATTTAATCAAATACTTGATACCCAAACTGATCTTTTTGAAAATGGAGTATCAAAAAGATCAACCACTGAAAAAATTATTATAAGTGATTCTAATGTTTATTTCTTAAATGAACCAAGTACATTAAAAGCATCAAAAGATGAATTAGTAACATATAAAATAAAAGTTATTAATAGTGGTAATGAAAAAGCAGAAAATATAACTATAAAAACATTTATTCCTAAAGAATTAGAAAATGTTAAAGTATCAGTAAAAAATGATTTTGAAATAGTAAAAGAGAATGGTGATGAAATAATAACAACAATCTCATCTCTTGAAGCAGAAGAAGCAAAAGAATTTGAAATTACAGCAAAAGTAAAAAATAATGTTCAAAATGATGCTGAAATAGTTTTAAAAAGTATTTTAACTAATAAAGATAAAGAATTTGAATCAAGCAGTAGTATTAAAGTAATTGATAGTATTTTATCTATAAGTTTAAAAAGTAGCGTAAGTGAAATAAAAAGCAATGAAGAATTTTATTACACAATTAAAATAACAAATTCTGGTAATAAAGATGCTTCAAGTGTAGTTTTAATAAATGAAGTAGATAAATTATTAAGTATATTAGACTCAAGTTCCGGAGCAGTTGATAATAACGTAATTACTTGGACAATAGATAATATTCCTAAACAAAGTTCAAAAACAATTACAATAAAAGTTAAAACTGGAAAAATAACTGAAAATACAAAATTAGTAAATAAAGTAACATTAAAAGGTAATGATAAAGAAACATCAGAAACTATGGAAGTATTATTAAAAAAAGATAATATTGAAAATCCTAGAACAGGTAATTTTATAAGTTTAATAAGTATATTAATTCTTTTAGTAGCAGGAGTATTTCTAGTAATAATCCCAAATAGAAAAAGAATATTAAGACATATTTAAAGGTAGTGTAATCAAACACTACCTTTAATAATTGGTTTATTTTGTAATTCATATGAATAAGTATTAGTATTATTAATTAAATCATATACTAAACTTGCAAGTAATTCATATTTATAAATTAAAGAATCTTTATTAATAACATTTGGAATATTTAATTTGTTTTTTATAGAATTTAAATAATTCATGCCAGTATTATCAAACCCAAGTATTTTTGTATAATCTAAATTGTTTAAATTATCAGCTTTTTTTAATCCGATTAAAATATGAATAAACATTCTATTTAATCTATTATAAGTATATCTTTTAGTTTTAATTAAACTAATAAATTCTTCTAAATTATTTGCATTAACAATACATTTTTTTAATCTATATTCTATTCCTTCATCAACATCTAAATAACTATTTAAATTATTATCCGTAATAATTTTAGTTTTCAATAACTTGAAATAAATATTATAATCTATTCTAATCAAATTATTAATTGATTCATTAGGTAAATAATTTGTTATATCATTATTATTTTTAATTTTATTTCTTATATTAGATGCACTAATTATTTCTTCATCACTATTTATATCATGATAGTTATTAGTTCTTTTTATAGATTCAGGAATTATAGAAAAATCATTTTTTATAATTGATTTTATATAAGAGATACCTAACAAATCATTTGGATTAAAAGAAAAATCTATATTACAAGCCTTTGCTAAAGCAGTGGGATAATTTAAACCAACATCCATATATTTTTTTACATTTAAATTAAAATCATTTTCAAATTCTTTGTTAGCTATTTTAGTAAGTAAAGAAATATCATTACATTCACTTCCAAAAATAATTTTATTAACATGAAAATTATTAAGTATCTTTATACTTGCATCAGCAAAATTATCTGCTGATTGAGTCCCGTATATAAAGGGGAGTTCTAAAACTAAATTAACACCATACGAAAGAGATATTTTTGTCTTTTCTTCTTTAGTCAAAATAGATATTTCTCCGCGTTCTAAAAAGTAACCATTTAAAACTAAAATTAATATTGCATCCGGATACATTTCTCTAATTCTTTTTATATGATAAATATGTCCATTATGAAATGGATTATATTCTGCGATTAAACCAATTACATTCATTATATCACCTAATTTACATAAAAATATGTTCCACTCATTGTTGCTACTAATTTATTTTTATCATTTTTTATTTCACAATCTAAAACACATGTTTTAGATCCATTTTTTATAATTCTACTTGTTGCGATTAAATATTTTCCAGTACCTGGAGATATAAAGTTAATCGAAGAATTTAAAGTAAAAGCATCTCTTCCAAGACTTCTACATTTTACTCCCATCGCTGTATCTCCAATACTAAATATTAAACCACCATGTACAATATTAAAAGGATTTAAAGTTTCTTCAGTAATCATAACTTTAACTTTTATATCATTATCATCATTTATTATATCCATTTTATTATAATTTATAAAATCATTCATATTTTTTCGCCTCTTTAAGATTATATCATTTAAAAAAGGGTTAGTAAATGATATAATACTATTGTGATGTCGTATGAAAATATTTATAATGGGACCAACCGGAGTTGGTAAAACAAAATTAAGTATAGCTTTAGCAAAAAAGTTTGATGCCTATGTTATTAATTGTGATGCAGTACAAATTTATGAAGGACTAAATATAGGAAGTGCAAAAGTAACTGAAGATGAAAAAGATGGAATAAAACATTTTCTATTTGATATAAAAAAAGCAAATGAAGAATATAGTGTCAAGGATTATCAAGCTGATTTAAGAGATCTTTTTGAAAAATACAAAGATAAAAATCTTATAATTGTTGGAGGTACAGGTCTTTATGCTACCGCTGGTGTATATGATTATAGATTTAGTGAAGAAGTAAAAAAAGACTATAGCAAATTTAGTACTGAAGAACTTTATAAAATGGCATTAGAAAAAGATCAAACTTGTAATATTGATAAAAATAATCGTGTAAGATTAGAACGATTTTTACAAAGAGAAAACACTAATATTGTGGATCCAATTCTTCTTTATAATGATGTGATATTTATTGGTTTAACTACAAAAAGAGAAGATTTGTATGAAATTATTAATAAAAGAGTAGATAAAATGATAGAACAAGGCTTAATAGACGAAGTAAAAAACTTATATAAAAAATATCCGAATAGTTTAATTTTGAAAAGAGCTATAGGGTATAAAGAAATAATAAGTTATTTAGAAAATAATATTACACTAGAAAAAGCAATTGAAGAAATAAAAAAGAACAGTAGACATTATGCTAAAAGACAATATACTTGGTTTAATAATAAAATGACTATAAAATGGTTTGATGTTGATTTTAATAACTTTAATAACACTATAAAAGATGTAGAAAGTTATATTTTATCTTGTCATAAATAATATATTATGATATAAATATAAAGGTGGTAATATGAAAAATCAAAAACAAAAAAGCATAATAATAATTTGGATAAGTTTATTTATTTTATTAACATTTTTAGTTTTTTATATAATAGGAATTAACTCATCATTATTAGTAAATAATGTTTTTAAAAATATTTCATTAGGTTTAATTATTGTAAGTGTTATTTCTTTATTTTGTGGTATTTTTCTATTAATAAAAAATAAAAAGAGAAAAGGCTATGCTAAAAAAATTACATGGATATTTTCAAGTTTAGTAAGTCTTTATGTAATGGGGTGCATAACATTTTTAATTCTATTATATGGACCAGTAGAAAACTTTAAAAATTGGCTAATTACAACTGCCATGGCAACGATGAATCATCAACATTATTGTAAATGGTTTTATAATGATGAAGAAATAAATAAAGTATTGGGCAATAACTATATTGATGATGGTGGAAGACAAACAGATCCTTCTTTAATAGATCATACTGAAACAATAAATTATGCCAATGAATATGAAAGAGAAATACTTGAAAGAGAAGAGGGCGTCTTATATAAAGTTATTAATTTAGATGTCAATGGTGCAAAAGCCTATCTGGGTGTAGTTTATGATGCTAGTAAAATCAAGGTTGGATACTCTAAATGGTTAGGTAGGAGTGGTCAATATGTTTATGATATGGCTAAAGAACAAGGATCGGTTCTAACCATAAATGGTGGAGGATTTTTAGATCCTGGTCACAATACAAAAGGAGAACGTCCAGTCGGAGTAACAATATCAAATGGAAAAATTATAACAGATGAAAAATTAGCTTTAAATTCAACATACGGAATAATTGGCTTTAATAAAGATAATACTTTAGTGTTAATGCACGATATTGATGGAGAAAAAGCTCTTGAGGCTGGAGTTAGAGACGCTGTTACAATGGCCCCATTTTTGATAGTAAACGGAGTACCATCATTTACAAAAGGTAATGGTGGATGGGGAATAGCTGCTAGAACTGCAATTGGGCAACGAAAAGATGGTATAGTTTTATTTTTAGTAGTTGATTCTAATGTATCTCGAACCAAAGGTGCAACTATGGTTGATTTAGTAAATATAATGCAAAGATATGGTGCTATAAATGCTGCAAATTTAGATGGAGGTACTTCATCAGCTATGGTAGTTGAAGGCACAATGATTAATGACCCAATAGATTCAACGGGAAGCCATAAAACCAGAGGAATTCCAACAGTATTTAATGTAATTCCATAATAAAATCTAGTAACAAAATACTAGATTTTTTCATTTTTACTAACTATAATTATATCAATATTATTAATTTTAGCTAAAGTTAAGAAGTCTTTTAATGCTATATTTGTTTCTCCGCCTTCAAGTTTAGCTGTCCAGCCTCTTTTTTTATTTAAATCATTAGCAAATTCAGCTTGCGTTTTTTCAGTACAATCTCTCATAAACTTAATAATTTCTTTAGTATTATATTTATTACAAAGTATTTTCATATCTTCACCACGTAAAAATCGTATCACAATATTTTCAGGTAATATATCAGATAAATGTTATGTTTATTTTGATATTTATGTAGTTCCTTCAATGACCTTAGCTGAATATGTTTTGTCACAATATACAGGAACCCAAGTGCATGGAAGTTGGTTGGTAAAAATGAAAGTGATATTACAAAAGGTTATGGATATGCTAAAGGAGAAAATTGGTTATATGGGGGTTGCTGGGAATGGACAATTTCTCGTAATTCAGCCGATTCTAAAGCGTTTGGGGTTTTCAATGATGGTAGTATCGCTAGTGCTATGGATAACTACATGTATGGAGTAAGACCTTCCTTCTTTCTTGATTCTTCAATTATGTATGTATCAGGGGTAGGGACCATGAACGAACCGATAAGGATAAATTAAAATAGATAGCAAATTAGCTATCCTTTTTAGTTTAATTAAATTCCAAATAATAAAGACTATTAAAATTATGTTCTTCAATAACTGTATCGCCTTTATCAGCATCTTTTATTTCTTCTGTGGTTTTCAAAAAATAAGTATGAAATAAATAATCTTTACTATCATTACTAACCGGATCATCCCAAGTAAGATCTAAATGTAACCATTTACCATCAACATTTACAGCATTCCAAATATGCCCAGTTGCTGAATAACTTATTTCATCCGGAGTAGTGGCAATCTTATAATTATCAAATCCCATTTTAGTTAAAAATATTGCCATTAAATCGGTATAGCCATTACATGTTGCAAATCCTTGAAACAAAGGCCCATAAGCATTATAAGATTTATAATTACTATTGCCTGTTAAATTTCTTTCTACATCATATTTAGCATTATCAATAATATAATCATGAATAGCCTTAATTTTTTGTGTATCATCCATATTATCTTTTATAACAGAATTAATTATACCATTAACTTTTGTATTAATATCATTTATTTCCTTTTGATCATATAAATAAAAAACTTTAAAGGTTATTTCCCCAGAATCAGAAATACTTGTTTTAACATTCGTAAAACTATTAAAAGGGTGAGAGTAATTATTTAAATGTGTAAGTATTAATTCATCACCACTTATTTTTGAAACATCAGCTAAACATTTAGTATATTCTTTAGGACAATAAAACGTAAATTCATTCCAACCATTATCTATGACTGAATAAAAAATATTTAATAAATCTTGATATGAGTAGGGAGTAAAATTATCAGTTTTTTGGACAAATAAATAATTTCCATTTTTTGTAAATTCATTAGCTTTTTTAATTACTAATTTAGGCTCGTTTTCAAAAACACTAGCAAGTTTATCTGTAATGGGATTAATAAAATACAAAGTTAAAGATAGAATAATAATTGATAAAACTGGTATTAAAGCCTTCTTCATGTTGCACCACCTTACATATATAATATCAAAAAAAAATAAAGTAAACAATTGTTACTTCATATTTTTAACTTTTTGTGTCAATCTAGATTTTTCTCTATCAGCAGTATTTTTCTTAATTAAACCTTTGCTAACTGCTTTATCTGTATATTTTTGAATATCTTTAATTAATTTATCTGCTTCTTCTTTATTTGCAGCAGCAATAGCTTTTTCGCAGTTCTTAATAAGGTTTTGAACACGCATCTTTAGTTCATGATTATTTTCTGTTTTTTTAGCAATTACTTTAACAGCTTTTTTTGAACTTTTAATATTTGGCATAATCCAGCTCCTTCCTTGTTTCTTATTAATTTTAACAAAAAATTAAGCATTTAGCAAGTAATTTTAGCATAATTATCTTAAAAAGCTAAAATTTTATTTTAAATCATTATTATCTTCATCTTTATTATCATGTTTTATTAAAGCTTTAAACATTTCTAGCATCAGTTTTCTATCTTCATTTGTAAGACTAGTTGTTTCTTTTAAAATATTTTTCATTCTTATTAGATTAACTTTATTAATTTCACTTTTTAAAACAAAACCAGCATTATATAAAAGGTTAAAAAATAAATTTACAAATCTTTTTCGTTCCTCTTTAGAAAACTTCTTTAAGATATTTTCAATTTTTAGATGAAAGTCTTTTGAATAATTTGATAATTGACAGTTTATAAATTTATTATTATTCCATTTCCATGTATGAATATTATGTTGAAACACTTGATGAGCATTACTTTTAACTATAAATTTATCTCCGAGTGAATCAAATATCATTCCTACGACACTTTCTTCGGGATAATAGTTTTTAATTTTTTTAGAGACACTTTTTAACTTCTTCAAATTTATAATTTCTGTTAAAAAACCAGGCCCATCAAAATTGAATATATAATCAATTTGATATTTCTTTAAAATATTTTGTTCCATTACTGCACTAATTGCCAGATTACCACCTTTAGAATGCCCTCCGACATAAACAACAAAATCATCAAATTTAATATTTTTCTTTAAAAAATTAATGGCATGTTCTTGAGCAGGAATCGGGTACATATAAGACATTTTAAAATTTTCTTCCCAACCCACTAGTTCATCATCAGTTCCTTCAAAAGCAATATATTTAAAATGTCCAGGAACTTTAATTGCAATCGCTGCAAATTGTGTTTCATGATTAACAAGTTTTTTATAATTAGTAATAATATTATCTTTAAATCTAATTGAACTAGCCATTTCTTTAAATAACTCTTTATTCTTTTCTAAAAATTTATCTTGATACTTTAATAAAAAACGATTCCTTGTTTTTTCATAAGCATCTTTAATAGTTATTTTATCATTTATAATTCCCATAAAATTAATGTATGGTAAAATTGAATATATCGCGGCATCAATTTCATTAAACGGATAGTCTTTAAAAGTTTTATTTTTATTCTCTTTTACATATTTTACTAAATTATCCATATGAATCACCTATAAATATTATAAACTAAAATTTTTTTAATTTAAAGTATTCCTTTCGACAAATTATATGCAGTTAATAGTATATAATGTATTAAAGGGTGAGAAAATGTCTAGATTAAAATTAAGAAATGGATTAAAAAGTCAAATTTTAAAACTAATATTAGTAATTATTTTAATAATTATATCTTTTATAGTAACATTTAAATTATTATACGATAAAATTGATATAGAAATGGATAATAATACATATCTAGGTTATTTAGTAAAAGATTCATTTAGTAATTATGATTTAAATGATTTAAAACGACTTTCATCAACAGAATTTTTATTAAAATATTCTTTTGGAATTGAAAAAATAAATACCGGTACAAATGTAGATATTGTTACACCAGTTATAAAAAATGAAGAAAACAATGATAAAACAACTAATAAAGAACCATTAGTATATATTTTTAATACTCATCAAACAGAAGGCTACAACAGTAATTTTTTAGAAAGTTTTAATATAAATAATACTGTGTTCATTGCGAGTCATATCTTAAAAGAGTATTTACAAGATTTAGGAATATCATCTATTGTTGAAGAAAATAGCATCGTAGATGTATTAAATACTAATGGTTGGAAATATGGATACAGTTATAAAGCAAGTAGAATTTTAATGGAAAATGCTTATAAAGAAAATCCTAGTTTAAATTTCTTTATAGATTTACATCGTGATGCAGCCTCATATGAACGAACAGTTCTAGAAATAGAAGGTAAAAAATATGCAAAAATTTTGTTTGTAGTAGGGCTTGAGCATGATAATTACGAAAAAAATTTAGCTTTAGCAAAGCACCTTAATGAAAAAGTAAAAGAAATAAATCCTTCATTAAGTCGTGGAGTATTAGAAAAAAAAGGCCCCGGGGTTAATGGCAAATATAATCAAGATTTTAATCAAAATACAATACTTATAGAAGTAGGTGGTCAATATAATTACATAGAGGAGGTGAACAATACTCTAAAAATAGTGGCTAAAGTCATTTATGAGTATTTAGAAAATGAAAAAAAAGAATAATTGGTTTAAAAAATTTTTAAGTACATCTTTTATTATATTTATGGGATTATACATATCAAGTGTCAGTGGTTTTTATGAAACAAAATTAAGTAATAAAGTTGCGTTAACTGATGAAGCTATAAAAAAGTTTGAACAAGATGTTTTAGAAGGAAAAAATGTCGATGTTAATACATATATATCAAATAATAATGTTGATTACAGCAATAAATTTACAGAATCAGGTGAAAAAATAAGTGAAGCAGTAACTAAAATTTTTACCGAAGGTTTTAGTGGGGCTTGGGATGCTATAAAAGTTTTATTTTTTTAATAATAAACTATATTGTTAAAAGTGTTTTTTTCTATCGCTTTTCATGTCTTTAACAAATTCTATACATAAATTAGCATACTAATTTAAATTTGATATTAAAAATACACTACACAATTACGTTTAAATTTATTTACTAATATCTATATTTTTTTATTTCTTCTTCACTTAATCCTGTTACAGCCACAATCTTTTTTATTGGAATGTTTTCTTTTAATAAGTTTATAGTCATCTCACGTTGAGCTTCTATTTTACCAGATTTAAGTCCTTCAGCTAATCCTTTTTCAAGACCTTCTTTTAATCCTTCTCTTTTTGCAATATTCCTTTCGGTATTTTTAATGTACTTTTCCTCTTCTTCCGGAGTAATATCATATATGAATACATCATCTTTATTTAATCTTTTCAATTTATCAACACTCTCCTTAACACTAGAGTTATTTATCTCACTACAATACTTTTCTAAATCTTCCTTATTCTTTATTCCTAGCATTGTTAAAAGTGGCTTTTCTCTAGCACTTTTCATATCTTTATCATACCAAAGTTTAGCAAACTTTTCAACGTTGACTTCATAATATTTGAAACGATTATCCAATTCCTTTTTATAATTCTTATCATAAAATGTGTAACATGTTATTAATGGATCACTAGATTTTACTTTGTAGTTTAATGAAATATGAATAAACTCTGAAACAGTATCATATGCTTCACTTACTAATGTCTTTTGACTACAGAATGAAAAATAAAAGTTTATATTTCTTACCTTGGTAATCTCACTATATGATGAATTAAGTTCAAGATTTATTTTTCTTCCTTGAGACTCTACGAGCAAATCAAGTCTTTTGCTTCTTTCATTTTTTTGCCTAGCACTTAATTCTACTGGAATAAATTTAATTATTCGATCAATTTTGATATCTAAACATTCACTTAAAAGTTCACAAAGTAAGTGAGTTCTGTCTTCATTAAATCCCACGAATATTGCTTTAAACATCTTATCATAATTAAATCCATAAAAGACTTCTTTTGTTTTTTCTTTTTCTATTAATTTATTTGACATAAAAATCCTCCTTCGATAAGTTTATATCTTAAAGCACAAATAGCTAACATTGCAAGAAAAATCATCCGTCAAAAATCGATATAAATCGGGATATTTGCATCATTTCATTCCATTTCTAGGGAAAAGTAAAAGACAAATTTTTTGAAAAATTTGAAATCTAAAAAATCTAGACTATCTTATTTTTTTTAGGTTTTAAATTAGAATACAAAGACTACAAGTTGGCATAGAATCCAACTTTTTTAATGACTTTTATATGTTTTTTTGGTACAATTAAAGGGGTGAAAAAAGATGAAAAAAGAAAATATTAGAAATTTTTCAATAATAGCTCATATAGATCATGGAAAAAGTACATTAGCAGATAGACTTTTAGAACTTACCGGTGCTGTTTCCAAAAGAGAAATGAAAGACCAAATTTTAGATAATATGGATCTTGAACGTGAAAGAGGAATAACGATTAAATTAAATGCTGTAAAATTAAACTATAAATATAAAGATGAAGATTATGTTATTAATTTAATTGATACCCCAGGTCATGTCGACTTTTCTTATGAAGTATCAAGAAGTCTAGCAGCTTGTGAAGGTGCTATTTTAGTTGTGGATGCTGCTCAAGGTATTGAAGCTCAAACATTAGCTAACCTATATCTTGCTATGGAACAAGATTTGACGATTATACCAGTTATTAATAAAATAGATTTACCAAATGCTGATATTCCAAGAGTTAAGAAAGAACTTATGGACGTATTAGGTTTTAATGAAAACGATATAATTTTATGTAGTGCTAAAACTGGTGAAGGAGTCCAAGATATTTTAGATGCTGTAATTGAAAAAATACCCGAACCTAAAATAAATGTAGATAAACCAACAAGAGCTTTAATATTTGATTCATACTTTGATCCTTATCGTGGTGTTGTTTTACTAGTTAAGTTAGTAGATGGTAAGATAAAAATTGGGGATACAATAAAAATGATGGCGACAAATAGCACATTTGAGGTCGTAGAGTTGGGTGTACATACTCCGAAAGAAGAAAAATATAATGAACTTAAAAGCGGAGAAGTAGGATATATTGCCGCATCAATTAAAGATATAAGTACCGTATCAGTCGGGGATACAATCACGGTCGTAGGTCGTGAAGCAACCGAACCAATCAAGGGTTATAAAAAAATGAAACCAATGGTTTTTTCCGGTATATTTCCAACTGAACCAAATAGATATGAAGAATTAAAAGAAGCATTAATAAAATTAAAATTAAATGATGCTGCATTGTCCTTTGAACCAGAAACAAGTGAAGCCCTAGGATTTGGTTTTCGTATTGGTTTTCTTGGTCTTCTTCATATGGATGTTATTATAACTCGTATTGAAAGAGAATTTAATATAGGTATTATTGCTACCAGTCCAAGCGTAGTTTATGAAGTAACTCTAACAGACGGCTCTATTGTAAATGTGGATGCTCCATCTAAAATGCCAGAAAAAACTAAAATAAACTTTATAAAAGAACCTTATATATATACAAATATTATAGCACCATCTGAATATATCGGAGCAATAATGGAATTGTGTCAAAATAAACGAGGCATTTATAAAAGTGTAGATTACATTGATGCTACTAGAATAGATGTTCACTATGAAATTCCTTTATCAGAAATAGTATATGATTTTTATGATAGACTAAAAAGTACTACGAAAGGTTATGCTTCATTTGATTATGAATTATGTGGATATAAGGAAAGTAGTTTAGTTAAAATGGATATACTACTTAATGGAGAAATTGTTGATGCCCTAAGTGTTATTATACACAAAGATTTTGCCTATCCCAAAGGAAGAGCAATAGTAAAAAAATTACGTGAACTAATTCCAAGACAAATGTTTCAAATTCCAATTCAGGCAAGTATTGGCTCTAAAATAATAGCTAGAGAAAATATTAGTGCATTAAAGAAAAATGTATTAGCAAAATGCTATGGCGGAGATGTTTCTAGAAAAAGAAAATTATTAGAAAAACAAAAGGAAGGAAAGAAAAGAATGAAAATGGTTGGAACAGTTGAAGTTCCTCAAGAAGCTTTCTTGGCAGTTTTAGGTGATGAATAATGAGTGAAGAAGAAAAGCAATTTATTATAAACCAAGCAGATATGTATTTAAGCGGTATGTCTTATAGACAAATAGCTAAAGAAGTGGGACAATCACATGTAACTGTAAGAACTAACATTACTGAAAGATTAAGAAAAATTGATCTAGAAAAGTACTATAAAGTATTAGAAAAAGTTGAAGAAAATACAGAAAAAACTATTGAAGATGAGGGTGTTAGAAGAAGGATAATTGAAGAATACAAATTATTAGTTTTAAATAACAAATCTGTTCCAGAAATTGCAGCCATAATGTCAATAACAGAAAATACAGTTTATCGCGATATAACAAACCGTTTAAGAGATTTAAACAAAACAGCTCCGGAGATTATAACAGATGATATGGTTAGAAGATCACTAGAAACATTAAGAAAACATAGCTCGAGAAAAGGGCAATCTTATGTTATGAAAGATGAATTTGTGAAAGAATCACACATAAGTGAATATTTAACTAAATTTTTTCCTTCTGAAGAAAAAAGAATGATTTTTATAAGAAAGTGTATTTTCACATTTGGATTAAGACTACCGTGTGTTGCAAAAATATTACAAACAGATGAAGAAACAGCCAAAAAATTAGTTTTAGAAAATAGCAAAGATTTATATGAACCACTCATGAGAGTGTTTAATCACAGTTTAATTTCCGAAGAAGAAGCAATGAGCAATTTTGTATACTATTTTAGTAGACTTGTCTGGACTGTAAAAAATAAACCTAGAAAATATATTTTTCAAGTTTTAATGGATTTAGAAGATAAAGCTATAAAATGTCGTCTTGATAAAGTAAATGGTCACTTAACTGATGAACAAATAATATTGATTTTAAAATACCAACTAAAATATTTGTATTCAACAACTTATATATCTGAAAAATTTTCTATAAAACATAAAACATATGCCGATAGAGTTAGAAATTTAAAGGATAAAATTCCAAGACTTGTTTCATATTTTGACTCTTTAAGTGATTTTTATAATAGCAATAACAAAGGAAGGAAAATGTAAAATGGAAATAAAGTATTTATTTATAATGTTCCCAAATAAAGAAAGAAGAACAAAATTTATAGTTGAATCAGCTTTAACATTTGGTTTAAGATTAGAAACATTAAGTGAAGTATTAGGATTTGATGAAAAAAACTTATATTATGAACTTATTTATAAAAATAATTATAAGCAAGATTCACTAGATAGATTATTTAGATTAGGAATGAACGTTCAAGAAGAAGCAAAAGAAAATTTTATAAATTTCTTTAATTCTTTAGTGGATGCTTATAAAAAGAAAGACATAACTAGATATCAAACAATTCTTGATATATTTAAGGATAATGATGCAACCCGTCTTGCTAATAGAAAAATAAATTATAATTATAAAATGACTGAAGAAGATACTTTAGCTTTATTAAAATATCAATTAAAACATTCGTTAAGCGTTAGTCAAATGGAATTAATTTTTCATATGTATCATGGTAGTTATGATAATAAAGTTAATGAGTTAGCTATAAAATATCCCGTGTTAGTATCTCAATATAATGCCCTTAAAGATAAATTTGACTCTCATAAAAAAGGAGGCAGAAGTTAGTGAATACTAAAAAGGTATTAAATTTCAAAATAAATAGTTCGGAGAATACAAGATAATGGCTAGTTCAATTTATATACATATTCCATTTTGTAAAAGTATTTGTTCTTATTGTGACTTTTGTAAATTTCTATATAATGAAAAGTGGGCTTATGCGTACTTAAAAGCTTTAAAAAATGAAATTAATGATAGGTACATGGGGGAAGAAATAAAAACTATTTATATCGGCGGAGGAACTCCGAGTGCTTTAAGTTTAAATGAAATAAAAAGTTTACTAAAAATGTTAGATAAAGTTAACAAAAATAATTTAATTGAATTTACCTTTGAATGTAATATTGAAGATATAAATGAAGAATTATTACTTTTATTAAAAAGTTATGGTGTAAATAGATTAAGTATCGGAATAGAATCATTTGATAAAGAAAAATTGAAGTTTATGGAAAGATCTGTAGAATTTTTAGATGCCAAGAAAAAAATAGAATTATGTAGAACATTAGGTTTTAATAATATTAATTTAGATTTAATGTATGCCATACCTGGGGAAACTTTAAAAACGTTAAAAAAGGATCTTGATTTATTTTTAAAACTTAAACCAACTCATATAAGTACATATAGTTTAATATTAGAAAATCACACTAAAGCCTATGTAAATGGTGTAAGTGAAATAGAAGAAGAACTTGACTATGAAATGTATAAATATATCAAGGAACGTTTAAGTTGTTCACATCATTATGAAATAAGTAATTTTGCCATACCAGGATTTGAAAGCATTCATAATTTAGTATATTGGAATAATGAAGAATACTATGGTTTTGGTCTTGGTGCTAGTGGATATATAGATAATATTAGGTATACGAATACCAAAAATTTAAAAGATTATTTATTAGGTAACTGGGTAAAAGATAAAGAAATTGTTGGTGATAAAGAAAAAATGGATTATGAGATAATGCTCGGATTAAGAAAGTTAGATGGAATTAATATCAAACATTTTAAAGATAAGTTTAAAATAGATATCGAAGAAGCTTATAAACTAAAACCTCTTTTAAAAAATAAGGAATTAATTAAGAAAAAAGGGTATATATTTATAAATCCAATATATATTTATGTTTCAAATGAAATACTTTTAAAAATAATTTAAATATTTTTGGATACACTATAAAAGGGTGAAGTAATGTGCTTTTAGATTTAGAAGTATTAAATGGTAATATGTCTTTAAAATTTGATAAATATGTAAATACTTATACCATAGAAATAGAATCTGATGTAAATTTTTTAGATATTAAATATAAAATTGATGAAAAAGATACAATAAAAATATTAAATAATGAAAATCTAATCGGAGGATTAAATTATGTGTTTATTGAAGTGACTCATGAAAATGAAAAAAATATGTATACGCTAGAAGTTTACAAAAACGAAACCAAAAATGTTTTTCATGAAGTAGAAATTACTCCGAGGGAAGAGGCCGTAGAAAAAATGCCAGAATATGTTCCTGTTGTCATTATTTCTGTCGTAGTGCTTGTCATTCTATTCACATACTGGCTTTTATTTCATAAGAAAAAAGTTAAGTGATAATTTCCCGTATTTTCGGGATTTTTTTATTGCCAAAAAAATTTGTAAAAAAAGTTATATAAAAAACGCAAAAATTGACCTCAATTAGGAAATATATATTATGAAGGGAGAAATAGAATGAAAATTATTAGACAAAGAGATGAAAAAGATTGTGGAGCCTGTTGTTTATTATCTATAATTAAGCATTATAAAGGTAGTATTTCTTTAGAAAAAATAAGATTAGATGCTAATACATCTAATGAAGGAACTACTGCTCTAAATTTAGTTTTAGCGGCAGAAAAATACGGCTTTGATTCCCAAGGGGTAAAACTTTATAGTGTTTATGATATTAAGCAATTTCCAGCAATAGCACACATGAATCTAAAAAAAGGATATAGTCATTATGTTGTAATTGAAAAAATCGCTAAAGACAAAATAACATTAATGGATCCAGCGAAAGGAAAGGTGGTAAAAAAGGTTGAAGAATTCATGAGTGAATGGAGTAATGTAGTATTATTGTTTTATCCAAAACGAAAGATTATAGTTTTAAAAAATGAGGTAACACTATTTAAAATATTTGCAAGAATCATAAAAAATGAGAACTCATTATTAAAAATTATAACTTTTGTAAGTTTTATACTCATACTTTTAAGTCTATTGCTAGGATATTATTTTCAAATATTATTTTCTTCAATATCAAAAGGTTATTCTTATAAGACTTTGAAAATAATAGCATTACTATTTTTAATATTTACATTTCTAAAAATAATATTAACATATTATAAGTCATATTTAGAAAATCATTTAAATAAAAATATTGATTGTTTAGTGAACAGTGACTTTTTAATTCATCTATATAATCTCCCTTTAAATATTTTTAAAACTAGAAATGTTGGAGAAATAGTATCTAGAGTAAATGATTTAAGCAATATAAAAGATATTTTAACAGAAATATTTACATCTATTTTAGATTTAGTTCTAGTTTTAATAACTATACCTTTACTTATAAAAATAAGTAAAAATTTATTTTTAATACTTTTTCTAATGATTATATTATATTTTTTAGTAGGGCTTTTATTTAGTAAAAAAATATATGAAAAAGCTTATCAGAATATTACCTATGAAGCAACATTTAATAATAACTTAATTGAAGATGTAAAAATGATTAGTAGTATAAAAAATTTAAATATAGTTACCACAGCATTAAAAAAGATAGAATATAACCTAACTAACTATTTATATGATACTTATTTATTTGGAATCTTTTTAAATAAAGAAAAAACATTAAAAAATATTATATATGAAATAGGATTTTTTATAATAAATACTTATGGATTATATCTTCTTTATAAGGGCAAATTAGAACTAATAAATCTATTTACATTTAATACAATTTTAGGATTATTTATAAATCCCTTAAAGAATATAGTGGATAATTTTCCTAAATATAATTATATGAAAGCAAACATATCTAAAATAAATGATTTTTTAAGTTTAGAAGCAGAATCTCTAGGTCAAAAAGAAGAGTTATTTGGATATGATTTAAAGATCAAACATTTAACTTATTCTTATAATAAGTTAGAAAACATTATTAAAGATTTTAGTTTAACCATTAATGAAGGAGATTTTATTCTTTTTAAAGGTCCATCTGGATGTGGTAAATCTACGATATGTAATATTTTAAATAAATATATTGATGACTATGAAGGTAATATTTTACTCGGAGCAATTGATTTAAAAGATATTAATATTGAAACTATTAGAAATAATATAGTATATATAAATCAAGAAGAAAATATTTTTTCGGGAACCATCAGAGAAAATATTACTCTAAAAAAGAATATATCAGAAACAGAATTTCAATATATATGCTATTTATGTAAGATAGATGAAATTGTAAAAAAAAGACCTTTAAGGTATGAAACTTATATAAGTCCTGATGAAAATAATTTGTCTGGTGGAGAAAAACAAAGAATTATTTTGGCTCGAGCACTTTTAAATAAGTTTAATATCCTAATCCTTGATGAGGCTTTAAGTGAAGTAGATCGAAAGCTTGAATTAAATATAATAAAAAATATAAGACGATTATATAAAGATAAAACAATTATTTATATATCCCATAAGATGTATCCTAAAATATTTGATAATATCATAACCTTCGGAGATAAATTATGTCATATTTAGATTTATTAAATATAAAGTATAAAGTTAAATTGGGATTAATATTTATAATTTTATTTATTATAAGTACTGTTATATATGTTTTAAATTTAGAGCTTTATGATACAAAAGAAACCTATGGCTATATTGAAAATGGATTACTAATTACTAGATTAGATGTTAATACCCCTGATACAATTAACACCATGAAATATGTAGTTATAGGGAGCAAAAAATACAAAACAACATTAGATAAAGTTGGGACATTTTCAGTAGATAAAGATACTTTAACTAATTATCAAGAAATATCTTTAAAAATAAATAGTACCCTAAGAGAAAACCAAGTATTTAAAATAATAATTTTATATAATAAAGAAAAAGTTATTAAAAAGGTAAAAAAACTTTTATTTTAGGAGGTGTATATGGAAGTTTTAACAGATAAAAAATTAAATGATATCACGGGAGGAGGAAAAAATCTTTGGTATATTTTTAGTGGTATAGCCACCTTCCTGGCCGGAGTAGTCGCAGGATTTGTAAATCCAAAAAAATGTAATGGATAAGGAGGAAAAATGAATTTAGATAAAAATGAATTAAATAAAATTGTAGGTGGCACATCTGCAGCACTATATAATGCTATAGCTAGAGTATTTCAAACAATTTATGATATTGGTTATGAAATTGGTTCTGCAATTAGACGTGCTTTTTCAAAAAAAATGTGTTAAATTTAAAAAGGGATACCCCTTTTTAGGTACAGCGTAAGCAAAATTATTACTAAAAACATCATTTTATTCGCAAAAAATGTTGATAATGCCTTTATCTAATGTTATAATATGTATTGAAAAACGAGAAGGGAGGGAATGAATTTGACAAAAGTAGTTGTGCAAAACGGGAATGTTGATTTAGCATTAAAGAAGTTTAAAGCAAAAGTTGCAAGAAGTGGAGTCCCTTCTGAAATCAAAAAAAGAAAACACTATGAAAAACCAGGCGTAAAAAGAAGAAACGAAATTAAAGAAGGAATTAAAAATTCACATAAGAAAAACAGAAAGAATAGAGATTGATTATGTACGAAAAAATTAATGAAGATTTAAAAAATGCAATGAAAGAAAAAGATACTTTTAAACTATCAGTATTAAGAATGCTTAAAAGTGCTTTGCAACTTGAACAAATTGCTAAAAAACATGAATTAGATGATAATGAAATAGCAGCAGTTTTAAAAAAACAAGTAAAGCTACGTAAAGATTCATTAGAAGAATACAAAAAATATGACAAAACTGAATTAGTAGAATCGCTTGAAAAAGAAATAGCAATTTTAGATGCTTATTTACCTGAAGAAATGAGTGAAGAAGAAATTACTAATATAGTAGATGAAGCTATTAATGAAGTAAAACCATCAAGTATGAAAGATATGGGACTTGTCATGAAAAAAGTAAATGAATTACTTGTAGGTAAAAATGCTGATATGTCTCTAGTTAGCAAGCTAGTAAAAGAAAAAATTGTGTCAAATTAAAAGCAACATTAAAAGTGTTGTTTTTTCTTTAAAGGTGAAGAAGATGAATTTAGATAATATAAAAAAAGAATATAAAAAGATGCAAAATGTCTATGGAGATCCAAATCTTGAACCAATTTATTTCGGGGGATGTGAAAAAAATCCTGATATTTGTTTTATGTTTATGAATCCAACAGCTAGAAATATTGCGGCTGATAAATCATGGAAAGGCCCAAGAAGCCCTTGGATAGGGACTAAAAATATCTGGGATTTATTCATGGCAATAAGAATTATTGACGAAGAGTTATATCGTGAAATAAAAAGCAAAAAAGGGAGTGAATGGACCCCTGAATTTGCCAAGAAAGTTTATAAAACTATTGAAAAAAATAAAATCTTTATAACCAATCTAGGCAAATGTACTCAAGCGGATGCAAGACCATTATCAGACAAAGTATTTAAAGAGTATTTATCTTTAATAGAAAAAGAAATTGAGTTAGTTAATCCTAAAATAATAATACTTTTTGGTAATCAAGTTAGTTCTATATTTTTAGACGAAAAAATTTCTGTAAGTACAAGCCGTAAGAAAAAATACATCAAAGAAATAAATAATAAAAAGTATTCTTGTTTTCCAGTTTATTATCCGATTGGAAATGGTAGATTTAATATAGATAAATCAATCGAAGATATATTATGGATTAAGGAGGTATATTTTAATGAAATACACAATTAGAAAAGAAAAAAAGAAGATTGTATGGGAGTCTCTCATGTAATAACAATAGCATGGAATGAAACTTATAAAGGTATTATGTCTGATTGTTTTTTAGAAGAAGTAAAAACAAATGAATTAAAAAGAGGTGAAGATGCCAAAGAAAAATTCGCTACAAAAGATTATAGTACCCTTGTTTTAGAAATAAATAATCAAGTCGTAGGATTCACAAACTATGGAAAAACTGAAGATTTAGAATTTGATAATTGTGGGGAAATATTTGCTCTATACATTATAAAAAAATATCACCATTATGGTTTTGGCAAAAAACTTGTAGAAGAATCCATTAAAAATTTAAAAGAAATGGGTTTTGATAAAATGCTTGTATCATGTTTAAAAGAAAATCCATCTAACGAATTTTATAAACATATTGGTGGAAAATATATTAAAAATAAAATATATAAACAATTAAACTTACCTGAAAATGTTTATTACTTTGATATCTAAAAATACAAAATATAATAAATTTCAACTTTTCACATAATTACCATAGAAAAATTATCAGAAATTTGATAAAATGTTTATGGAGTGATAACATGATTGAAATCGGTGTTGATTTTAAAGAATATTTAAATAAATTAAAAAAAGAAGAATTAATCAAGATAATAGAAGATTACAATAAGTTATGTGATATATATGGTTCTGAAAAAATAGAATCTAAAAATTTAAAGAAAGAATTATTAATAGAAAAATTTTTACCAAACATTAATCTATATTTAGAATATATTATTTCATCATTAGACTTAAAAGATTATGAAACATTAAAGAAAATATTAAAAAATAATGATACAAAAAGTTTAAATGAGAATAAGAATTTAGTAAATTATTTAATAGAAAAACATATTTTTTGGCAAAAAGATAATTTAGAAGTAGCAAGTAATATGTCATTTAAAAAAGTATTTAAAAGTAAAAGTATTGCCAATTATGTAAAAAAGTGGGATCGAATTTATAATTTAATGGATGGAATTATAATAGCATATGGCGTAGTGAGTAAAAAGTATGTTGATTTTATAATAAGTGGAATAGAAAATAAAGAACTAATATATCCAAAACTTGAATATTACTATAAAAGAGAATATGATATAAATAATACGATGATTAAAAGTAAAAAATTAAGTAACAAAAAAAGAATTAATAATTATTATAAAGATGATAAGTATAAAGGGTTTACTAATAAAGAATATGTAGAAATGGGGAAAAACACATATCATCATAGTATAAAGGCTTATAAAAAATTAATTAAAATGTTAAAAAATTATTATGTATTTAAAAATAAAGATATTGATTTTATAGATAAAAATATAGTAATTCCATATTTATATAATTCTTTAAATGAAGAAGAAATTGCCTATAAAAATTTAGAAGAGACAATAACAAGTTTATTTGAATTTAAAGGTGATAAATTAAAAAATAAGATGTTATTAGAAATAGCAAAAATAAGAGATGAATTTCCTTTGTGGGAATATCGTGGATATACTAAAATGGAGGTTAATAAATGAAGAAAAATGGATATACAGTAATAGAATTAGTAGTTGTATTAGCAGTCTTTAGTATAGGTTATTTTGCAGCAACATGGATTGTCTCTAAAGATTTTGGATTTAATTATGAAGAAGAAATGTATAAGCAAAAAATTGAAACAATTGAAAATAATGCAGTGTTGTATGCTAAATTAAATGAAAATTTATTTGAAAAAGACAAGACTATTTATTTAACCGTAGATGACCTAGCAAAAGCGAATGCCATTGTAAGTGGTGATAACAATGTCGTAAAAGATCCAAGAAATGAAGATAAAAATTTAAATGATGTTAAAGTAAAAGTTACAAATGAAGACAATAAAATAATTGCAAAAGTATTAACATGAAATTAAAAAATGTCAAATTTATGTCAAATTTTTAAATTTTTGTTGAATTAATTAAATATAATGAGTATCATAAGTAATGAAAAGGGAGTGGAATTATGTTATATCCATCAATAGATAAGCTACTTAATATAGTAGATTCAAAGTACAAATTAGTTCATGTAGCTTCAATAAGAAGTAAGCAAATGCTTGAAAATAATCACTATCAAATGAAAGAAAGTGAATATCAAAATAAGAAGAGTTTAGGCCGTGCATTAGAAGAAGTTGAAGCAGGATTAATAAAAATTGTTGAAGAACCACAAAAATAACTTGATTATTTTATCAAAGTATGATAAGATATTCTTGTTCCTGGGGAATTAGCTCAGTTGGCTAGAGCACCACGCTTGCACCGTGGGGGTCGCGGGTTCGAGTCCCACATTCTCCACCAAAAGGAAATTAAAAGCCCAGTAATGGGTTTTTTTGTATAAATTTATGGAGTTCTTATGAAAAAGAAAAAATTAGAAATAATTTATGAAGACAAATATTTTATTATTATAAATAAGCCAAGTGGAATTTTAACTATTAAAAGAGATAATAAAATGGGTAGAAATTTATATGATGATGTAAGAGAGTATTTAAAAAAACAAAATCCTCGGAATAAAGTTTTTATAGTGCATAGACTAGATAAAGACACAAGTGGGTTAATTATTTTTGCCAAAAGTGAATTAATTAAAAAGAAATTTCAAGCCAATTGGATGAATGTCAAAAGAGATTATTATGCTGTAGTAAAAGGAACTATAAAAATCGCTGGACATTTAGAAAATTACTTATATGAAACAAAAACTCATGATGTAATTATAACTAAAGATAAGAAAAAAGGAAAACTAGCAATAACGGATTATGAGGTATTAGAATATAATAATAAATATAGCTTATTAAATATTAATATTAAAACAGGAAGAAAAAATCAAATTAGAGTACAACTTGCTAATATTAATCATCCCATCATCGGAGATAAAAAATATGGCCCAAAAAGTAATCATTTACTTTGTTTGCAAGCCTACAAACTAGAATTTAATCATCCAGTTAATAATAAATTAATGAATTTTGAAATAAAAATGAACAAATATTTTGAAAATTTGTTAAAATAAGCTTGCATTAAAAAATTTAAAGTGCTATAATTGACCCAATCAGTGGTGAAGGAATTTACGACTCTGGAGCTGAATCGTTAAATCGCGTTAAGATAAATTAAGTTAAATAAAAGGATGGTACCGTGCAAAAGCACTCCTTGTGTACCATTCTTTTTTTATTTAAAGGGAGGAAATTTTATGACATTATTTGAAGAATTAAAATGGAGAGGACTTGTAAATGACATAACTAGTCCGGATGTTGAAGAAGCCATTAATAACGGAGGCTTAAAATTTTATATAGGTGTTGACCCAACTGGAGATTCACTACATATTGGACATTATTGTACAGTAATAGCTACATCAAAAAGATTAATGGAAGGAGGACATACTCCGATAATAATTGCTGGTGGCGGTACTGGATTAATCGGAGATCCAAAGCCAAATGTTGAAAGACCAATGATTAGCAAAGAAGCTGTAGCTCACAACATTAAATGTATTCAAGACCAAATTAGTACCATCTTAGGTGGTAAAATTGAAATAGTTAATAATGCTGATTGGTTATGTGAGATGAAAGCAATAGACTATCTTCGTGACTTTGGTAAGTTCTTTAATGTAAACTATATGTTAGCTAAAGACACTGTAAAAAGAAGATTAGATATTGGTATTACATACACAGAATTTTCATATATGTTACTTCAATCAATAGACTTTTTAAAGTTATACGAAGAACACGGGGTAACAATGCAAGTCGGAGGACAAGATCAATGGGGCAATATTACATCAGGACTTGAACTTATAAGAAAAGTTCATGGTGCAGATGTTAAATGTTATGGATTTACGGTGCCATTAGTTACCAGAAGTGATGGTTCAAAGTTTGGTAAAAGTGAATCTGGTGAAGCATTATGGCTTGATATAAATAAGACAAGTTCATACGAGTTATACCAATATTTCATTAATGCCGAAGATGATAAAGTAATAGAATACTTAAAGAAATTAACATTCTTAACTAAAGAAGAAATTGAAGAACTTGAAGTAAGTCTAAAGGAACACCCAGAAGAAAGAAAAGCTCAAAAAGCCCTTGCCAAAGAAATAATTACATTCTTACATGGTGAAGATGAATACAAAAAAGCTCTTCATATTTCTGAATCACTATTTTCAGATAAAATCTGGGAATTAACTGCACATGAAATAATAGAAAGCATTAAGGATGTACCAAGATTTAATCTAAAAGAAAATACTTTATTATTAGATATTTTAGTTGATAACAAGATTGTTTCAAGTAAAAGAGAAGGACGAGAAATGATCTCATCAGGTGCAATAAGTATTAACAATGAAAAAATTACAGATTTAGAAAAAAATATTACATCAAAAGATGCTATTGATGGTAAAGTGTTACTAATTAAAAAAGGCAAAAAGAATTATTTTATGGGACTAATTTAAAAAAGTCCTTTTTTTCTTTAAAAAAATTTGTTATAATCATATTAAGGAAGGTAGGAACTATGCAAGTAAATGAAGGTGGCAATATTTGAAAAAAAGAGCTAAATCCTTTTCATATTAGGACTAGCTCCGATTAACCAATCGATTGAGATTTTATATTTCTTGGCTATTTGATATAAAAATGCAGTAAGAATTAATGTTACTCCTTTTTCATAAGCCCATAGGGTTGATGGAGAAGTGTTTAAAAAAAGAGCCAAATCTTTTTGCTTAATATTATTAATTGTTCTAATATAAACAATTCTTTTGCCAATTTTATCTTTATCCAATAATACATCTTTATAAAAATGATCTTTTCTATTGGATAATCCAGTTAAATAATCCATACTAACATTATAATATTTTGCCAAGGTAACAAGGTGTTTCAAAGGTATAATCTTTTTTCCTTTTTCCCATTCAGCATAAGTTTGTTGACGAACTCCTATGATTTCCCCAACAAACTTTTGAGTTAGATTATTATATTCTCTCAACTCAAATAATCTGTCATTTTCCATTAATTTTGCTCACCAGTTTAATTTTCCCATTAATTTACTAAATATACCGAAAATTACAGACAAATACGAAAATATTTGCTATAATTTTAAGAAAGAGAGTTGGTAATATGGAAGAATATTTAAATTTAAGTCACGCATTAGCTAAAAAACAAATGCAAGAAAAAATATCTTTAGAAATAGTATATGAATTCCTTATATTAGATAATAAAGAAATGACTATAACAAGAATTGAAGACGTTAATATTTTTACTGACAAAGAATATATGGAATTAGTGGATAATGCAATAGGTAAAATTAACAGTAAAACTTGTTTAGGATTATTAAGAAAATCAAAAAAAATATATTTGGGTAAAAGTAATTAGTTAATTAGCATACTTTTCATAAATTACTTATGAAAGGAGAGTCTATGTATCCAAATTATTATCAAAATACAAACCGCGGTTTTGTTGTGCCGTTTTTGTTAGGGGGGCTAGCAGGAGGTGCAGCAGTTGGTTTAACTAGACCAAGACCTATTTATAATGTAGCACCTGGAATCGGAGGATATCCACAAAACCCTGGAGCTATGTACAGCCCTGGAATGCCATATTATAATAGTTCATATAGTTATTATCAACCAATACCTAGAGTTTACTATTATTAAGCCATATTTACATATGGTTTTTCTTGAGCATTAAAAATGATACTTAAAAAAATAAAATAGATAATTAATGTTGAACCACCATAACTTAAAAATGGAAGAGGAATCCCAATAATGGGAACTAAACCAAGATTCATGCCAATATTAATTATTTGTCCAAAGATAAAAATACTTGTAAAAGATATTAAAAAATATTTTATAGTGTTTTTTTTCATGTGAACTACTTTATATATTAAATAAAAATCAATTAATAAAAATGATATTAAAATCAAATAACCGGTTATATATCCAAAGTTACTTATACTAAAAGCAAAGACAAAATCAGTCGGAGCTTCAGGTATATAAATTGAAACTTTTCCCAGTCCTGTTCCAAACAAACTTGCAGAACCCATTGCCACTAAAGCATTTTCTAATTGATAACTACTCATAGTTTTAAATGTAACTAATCTTTCCACTCTATAAAAGAAACTAGTTCCAATTAAATTAATAAGTAAATCTCTATTAAATAAATAAAGAAGAATGAAAGATGCACAAAATAAACCTAAAATCACAAAAAGAATAATAAACCAAAATTTATGTATATCACTAAAAAAAAGTATAGATAAAGCAATTAACAAAAAGAATATTATAGCACCAGTATCTGGCTCTAAAAAAACAAGCAAAGAAGGAATAATTGTTAATATTCCAACTTTAATTATAAATAAAAGTTCACTATTAATACCAGTACTTGTAAAAGAATTTGCCATTTTACTTAAAATAATTGCCAAACTTAATTTAGCAAGTTCACTAGGTTGAAATGAAATACTTTTTATAGTTATCCATGCTTTTGCACCATTAATAACTTTTCCAAATAACAAAACATATATAAGAAGTAATATAGAAATAATATATAGTATATTAGCATACTTAAAAATAGTTTTACTATTGATACTTTTAAAAACAAAAAATATAAGAAATCCCATTACATACCAAAGAATTTGTTTAATTAGATTATTATTATATAAACTACTTAAATATTTAGCATTATACATATCTAAAAAACTAATAATCATAATTATTAAGAGTGGAATAAAAAATAGTAGTTTGTTGCTCAATATTTTCTTCATATTTATAATATGTGCATTTTTTTTGTATTTATCATAAAATATACTAGAGGTGTAGATATGAACAAATTACCCAATGTATTTGCTAGTCCCATTACCAAAAAATTAAATAATTATCAAGATTTATATCGCAGTGATAGAGAGATTAAAACTTACAATCCAAAAGATATAAATAAAAAAATTAATGAAATATTTGGTTCACTAAATCATGTTTATAAAAGTAGGGTAAGAATAACTATGAATGATGGGATACATGAAGAAGAAATAGTTGGTAAAACAAATATTAATTTACTCACCATAGATAACAAGTTAATAAAAATAACAGATGTTCTTGATATTGAGAAGATTTAAAAAAAGTATATCCTAGAGAATTTCTTCGATATACTTTTTTAATTGTTTTGCATTTTTATCAAATATAATTTTTAATTGATTATCAATTTCTACTATCCCCTTAGCACCAAGCTTTTGTATTCCATCTTTATTAGCAAGTGTAACATCTTTTAATATTACTTTAAGCCTTGACATATTACATTCTGCATTAATAATATTATCTTTTCCTCCAAGATATGTAATGAGTTTATTTGCTTCAACCTTAAAATCTCTTTTAGATAATTTCACAATAACTAATGAAATAATTACTAAAACAAAAGCTATAATAATATATTCAATATATGTTTTCAAAATAATCACCTAATTAATTATACACCAATTTTTAAAAAAGTAAAAGTAAAAAGCATACACTAAATTTAAATATTTTCATAAATTAATAATGAAAGTACATGAAAGGGTGAAAGTTTATGAATAGAGAAAGTAAATCATCAGAAGGAAACTGCATAAATGAAATACTATGTGTTATTTTAGTATTACAAGAAAATGCGTGTCCAGATAATTGTTTACAAACTTGCGATAGACCAGTTTTAGGCGGAGGAACTAATTGCTTAATATGTAATACTAGACCTGTAATGCTTTATACTTGTTGCGGTAATGGAACTCCATGGAGTATGCCAATAACTAAAGATTCCACAGCAACATGCACAGGATCTTCTGCTACATGTTCTAATGTATTTAGGGTAGAAAAAATTGAAGGCAATTGCTGTACATTTAGAGTTCTTGCAGATAACACTGATGAAACTAGCGTTTATCCATATGTAGCTACGAATGTATTCTTTACAATGGATTGCGACTGCTTATGTTGCATTAGATGTCTATCAGATACATATGTAGATTGTCTTTGCTAAAGACTAAATGAAAAAAGCACGTTCATGTGCTTTTTATTTTGTTGTTTTTGAACTAGCAATACTAGCTAAAGCATTTTGAATATAATTAGAATATTGTTTCTTTATTTCATCATCTTCAATTTCCATATTATATTCTTTACGATAATGTTGTAAAGCTGTAAGTCCAATACTATCTTGATTATCAGAAATATATTTATCTGCTAATTTTTTTACTATTTTATCTTTTAGATTTTCTAAAGTATCTTTTTCATATGTTTTAACTTTTAATATAACATGATATCCTAGTTCAGTAGTTATAACACTTGTAGAATATTCTCCATCTTTAAGTTTTTTAGCAGTATTTAATAATTCATCATATTTACTATCTAAATCTCCAAAATTGATTTTACCTAATGATCCACCTTTATCTTTAGTAGATTCATCTTTTGAATATTCTTTTGCAAGTTTTGTAAATGCCTCAGTAATATCTTCTTTATTCTTTTTAGCAGTATTTAATTTTTCAATAATTTCATTAACAGTTTTTTTAGCTGCTTCTTCTGCTGCTTTCTTTTCATCATCTTTAGCATCATCTTTTACATCTGCAGTTATTAAAATATGATTAATTTCCATATCACCAATAGCTTCATTATTATAATAGTTTTCAATTTCTTTATCAGTTATTTGTGTTTTTGCATATTCTTCAATTGCATGACTTTGTAAATTAGCTAAATATAAATAATTTTGATAGGCATCAATTGTTTGATAATTTGTTTGACTTTGTAATGCTTCAAGAAATTTATCTTTACCACCATATTGTTCTATAAAAGCATCTACATAAGCTTGAGCATTTTTTGATGCAGTTTCTTTATAATCTTTAAATTCAGTTTCACAAATATATGTGTCAACCATAGTAATTAAAGTATTAAGACCCATTTCATCTTTTAATTTACTATAAAAATCATTTACACTAATTTTTTCTCCATCTTTAAAACTTACGATAGCTTCATCTCCATTGCTTAATTTTGGTACCTTGCCACAGCCACTTGCAAGTAGCATAATTGCACATAACGCAACTAATTTTTTCTTCATATTATCTCTCCTTATGTAGACATTATAACAATTATTTTCCTAATTTACAACGTTTTTAAGTATTTTTTGCCCTCACACAATAAAAAATATACCATAAAATACTAGTGAAAAGACAAAATAAAGGAGGAAAGTTTTATGAATCACTGTGGAAATGGCCTTGGAGCTGCTATAATTTTAGTATTATTCATTCTTTTAATCATCATAGTAGGGGCATTTATTTAAGTTTTTTAATATATTAAGGAGGTTTAAACAATGAGTTGTTGTAAAAAAGACTGCGACAACACCGGAGGAAACAATTTTACAGCTAGTTATGCGTTTATAGTTTTAATACTATTCATCTTACTTGCTATAATCTGGGGTGGAGCATTCTATTAAAAGAGGGAAACCTCTTTTTTTAATGAAAAAAGCAGGTTCTAATTTTGTTAAAAAGTGTTGCTATGAATACGAAACTTACCAAAGAAAATTTATTTATATTGAATTGTATTGATATTTATATAAATTTTTGTGTATAATAACAATGTAAGGTTACCCAAAAGTGGGTAATGCCTACATTGTTTTGTGACACTACACCGGTATGGTTAGTGTCTTTTTCCTATATAAATTTTAAAATAATAACTAATAATAAGATTATAATTACTAAAAGAGTCCATTATATTTCTCTTCTTTCATAACTGTCACCTTGCCCTTTCTCCCCCTGATTAAAAATAACCAGGTATAGAGATCAACCAAAATGAAAGTAGGCACTACCACTTTATGGATAACGATATGCTATTAAACATATTTATTTTTAGTTGTAATTAAATTTGACATAACATATCATATATCGACGTGCAAATGTGTGACTTTTAACACGAACACATTAAAATAATTCTTATTGTTGATATAGTCTAGATAAAAACTCTAGATTTTTTTAAATTTTCTTTTTTTCTAGGACATTTTGTAATATAATGTTGTTAAGAAATGAGGTTAATATGTTAAAATTAGAAAATGTAAGAAAAACATATGGAAGCCTAGTAGCGGTAGATGACTTATCTTTTACTGTTAAAGATGGAGAAATCTTTGGCCTACTTGGTGAAAATGGTGCAGGTAAAACTACAACATTTAGAATGATAATGGGATTACTTGAACCAGACAAAGGAAAAATTACTTTAAATGGAAAGAAAATTGATTACAAAGAAACTGATAAGATAGGTTTTGTTACTGAAGAAAGAAGTCTACTTACCAAACTAACTGTTAAAGAAATGATTGAGTATTATGGTGTTTTAAAAGGCATGGATGAAAAAGACATTGATAAAAAGTTAGATTATTGGCTAGAAAAATTTGGAATAACAGAATATAAATTTAAAAAGATAAAAGAACTATCCAAAGGAAATCAACAAAAGATTCAATTTATATCTGCCGTTATAAATGAACCAAAACTACTTATATTAGATGAACCATTCACAGGACTTGACCCAATAAATGTTGGTTTATTAAAAAATGCTGTTAAAGAGTTACAAAAAAAGGGATGCTCTATCATATTTTCATCACATCAAATGGAATATATCGAAGACTTTTGTGAACAATTAATAATACTAGTTCACGGCAAAGCTATATTAAATGGAAGCCTTGATGAAATAAAAGAAAATTATGCCAAGAAAAACATTTTAATAAAGGGAGAAAACATCAAAGTAAATGATATTTCTAAAATAAAAGGTGTAACAAGTATTGAAGAAAAAGCCAATGAAATAGTTGTTCATATCGAAAATATAGAAGTTGCCCCAAAAGTATTTGATAGTATTAAAAATACAAATATTTCTAAATATGTTGTAGCAGATGCCCCATTAAATGAAATATTTATCCATTATGTTGGAGGTAAAAATGAATAAGAAATTTTGGTATTTAACTCGTGTTAGTTTAAAGAAAAAAATAGGTTCAAAATGGTTTTTAGTAACTAATATTATATTAGCACTAGCAATAATAGGTATAATAAATATTAACTCGATAGTGAAATTCTTCGGCGGAGATTTTTCTGATAACTTAACAGTTTATGTAATAGATAATTCAAATACATATAATTATTTTGAAGTAACTCTAAATTCTTTAGATGAAGATAATTTAATAAAGATTGAACAAACTTCAAAAACAAAAGATGAATTAGAAAAAGATTTAAAAGATTCAGAAATTATAGTAGTTTTAAATGAAAATAATACAGAATATTTAACTAGTGAAATAATTAGCAATAACACAATTGACAATGGAATATATCAAGAAATAACTAGTGCAATAAATACATCAAAAGCTACCCTTGGTATGATAAAAACAAACATGAATCCTGAAATACTTGCCAATATTTCAGCTCCAGCTAAAATTGATAGAACAATATTAAATGATGAAGCAAGCATTGATGAAAATATGAATATAGTTATGACTAGTGTATTCCCAACAATAATTTTACCGTTTTTTATGCTAGTGGTATTTCTAGTTCAAATGGTCGGCGGAGAAATATGTGAAGAAAAAACTACAAGAAGTATGGAAATTATAATATCAAATGTTAGTCCTAAAATACATTTATTTTCAAAAGTATTAGCTAGTAACATTTTTGTAATAACACAAGGATTATTATTAATAGTTTTTGCAGGATTAGGCCTATTAGTAAATAAATTAGTTACTGGTACATCAGCATTAAACTTTATAAGTTCAATTATTGGAAATTTAGATTTATCAATTTTAACAGATAAATTATTAATCCTTGTACCAACAACTTTAATATTAATGCTTTTATCATTCTTTGCTTATTCAATTTTATCAGGAATACTTGCATCAATGACAGTAAATATTGAAGATTTTAATCAATTACAATCACCAGTAATGCTTATCTCGGTTGTGGGTTATTACTTATCAATTACTGCATCAATGTTTAGTGGTTCAACTTTAATACATGTACTATCTTACATTCCATTCTTATCAGCATTCTTAACTCCAACTTTATATATAATCGGAGAAATATCAGTATTTGAAATATTTATATCAATAATTATAATGGTTTTATTTATTTACATTCTTCTTAAAAAAGGATTAAAAGTATATAAAAATGGTATCTTAAACTATTCAACAGATAAGGTATGGAATAGAGTATTTAAATCAATGAAGAATTAAGGGCTGAAAAAGTCCTTTTTTATTGGGACGTATAAAACTTGACAATAGTAATTCTTGTGCTAATATAATTTATATGGAGGTTTACAATGAATGAATATTTAAGTCAGATTAACGATAATTATGGAATAGTTAGTGATGAAAATGGTGAAATTAAAGTTGTTACAAAAAGTGAAACCAATTGCGAATTTCAAGATATTTTATTAAAAGAAAATGAGTTAGAAAATTTAAATCAAGAATTAATAGCTGCTAAAGAAAAATTAATTGATAATAAAGAAAGGACAATAAATGGTGAACTTTGTAATCTTGTAATTATTGTTGGTTTAATTATGCTAGCTATAGCAATATTTCCTGTTGTATCAACACAATTATTGATTTATTTGTTAACAGGATTTTATGCAGTTTTTAAAGCAATAACTACTGCAATATGTGGTACCAGAATTGGCAGATATAAGGAAAATAAGAAATTAAATTCAAGTATAAAATCTTTAGAAGAAGAAAGATTGCAATTAATATATAAATTAGTAAATTTAAAAGAAAAAGCAAAATATAAGGTTGAATCAGATACAAAAAATTATCGTGTTGAGTCTAGTTTTACTAAAAATACTAGTGAAGTTTTAAATGTAGATTTAGGCAAAGTAAAAGTGATGAAATTAACAAGGAAACATCCAAAGAATTAAAATATTTCAAAAAAACACATATTATAATTTAAAAAGATTAAGTTTAGATTGCAGAAAAATCTAAACTTTTTTCTTAAATTGCGGTTAAAATCAAGTTTAAAGTTGATTTTTTTTCATCTTTCTTGTTATAATGGTCTAGGAAGTGATAAGGAATATGGCAAATTATGATGAGTCATCGATTAAAATTCTTGAAGGTCTAGAAGCAGTTCGAAAAAGACCAGGGATGTATATTGGATCAACTGATAAAAGAGGTATGCACCATTTAGTCTGGGAAATTGTAGATAATGCAATAGATGAAGTAATAAATGGATATGGTAATTATATTAAAGTAATTATAAATAAAGATAAAAGTATAACAGTAGCGGACAATGGCCGTGGAGTTCCAATTGGAATGCATGCATCTGGAAAAAGTACACCGGAAGTTATTTATACAATACTTCATGCCGGTGGTAAATTTACTGAAGCGGGTTATAAAGTTTCCGGAGGTCTTCATGGTGTTGGTGCTAGTGTAGTTAATGCCTTATCAAAAGAAATGCAAGTAGTTATTTATCGTGATGGCCTTATTTCATCAATTGAATTTGAAAATGGGGGACATGTTAAAACTCCACTTCATACTGTTGGAAAAAGTAATAAAACTGGAACAATTGTAAAATTTTTGCCAGATGATACAATATTTAAAAATTGTAATTTTTCATATACAACAATTTGTGAAAGAATGCAAGAATCAGCCTTTTTATTAAGTGGGCTTACTATCGAGGTTATCGATGAAGAAGACGGTCATCAAGCAAAATTCCATTATGAAAATGGTTTAACTAGTTTTATCAAATACATGAATGAAGGTAAAAACACTTTACATAAAGTAATTAATTTCGGTAATACAAAAAGTAAAATTGAAGTAGATGTGGCAATGCAATATACAGATACATATAATGAAAATATTTTATCATTTGTAAATAACGTTAAAACTTCTGATGGAGGAACTCATGAAGTAGGTTTTAAAACTGGTATTACTAAAGCATTTAATGATTATGCAAAAAATAACAATATTTTTAAATCCAAAGATGGTTCATTAGATGGATCAGATGTTCGTGAAGGTTTATCAGCAGTTATAAGTTTAAAAATACCAGAAGAATTACTACAATTTGAAGGGCAAACAAAAGGAAAACTTGGTACCCCAGAAGCTAGAAGTGTAACAGAAAGTATTACATATGAATCTTTAAAATTCTTCCTTGAAGAAAATAAAGAAGTTGCATCAACGATATTGGATAAAGCGATGAAAAGTAAAGTAGCACGTGAAGCAGCTAGAAAAGCTAGAGAAGATGCAAGAAATGGTAAAAATAAAAATAAAATCGAAAAAAATTTATCAATGAAACTTGCTCCGGCTCAAAGTAAAAATCCTAAAATAAACGAATTATTTATTGTCGAAGGAGATTCAGCCGGTGGATCAGCTAAAAGTGGTAGAGATAGAAAGTTCCAAGCAATATTACCTTTAAAAGGTAAAGTTATAAATAGTGAAAAAGCATCTTTAGATGAGTTAATTAAAAATGAAGAAATAAACACATTAATACACACTATTGGTGCAGGTATTGGTCAAGAATTTGATGCCACAGAATCTAATTATGATAAAGTAATAATCATGACAGATGCCGATGTTGATGGAGCCCACATTCAAATCTTACTACTTACATTTTTCTATAGATACATGCGTGGCTTAATTGAAAATGGAAAGCTTTACATTGCCATGCCACCACTATATAAGCTAGATTATGGTAAAAAAAGATTTTATGCTTATAGTGATGATGAATTAAATGAAATTAAGTTAAATAATACGGGAAAATATAGTATTCAAAGATACAAAGGTTTAGGAGAAATGAACCCTGATCAACTTTGGGAAACAACAATGGACCCAGAAACTCGTAGCTTAATTAGAGTAAGAATTACAGATGCAGCCCTAGCAGAAAAAAGAGTTCAAGTTTTAATGGGAGATAAAGTTGAACCTCGTAAAGAGTGGATAAATGAAAATGTTGAATTTACTCTCGAAGATAGTTATAGAGCGGAATAGGTGGTTTAAATGGACGTAATAAAAAAAATAGAAGATTATAGTTTAGAAGAGATAATGTCTTTAAGATTTGCAGCATATGCCAAAGAAATTATTCAAGATAGAGCTATACCTGATGTTAGAGATGGGTTAAAACCAGTTCAAAGAAGAATTCTTTATGCAATGTATAAAGCTGGAAATACTTCAGAAAAAGGATATATAAAATGTGCAGCAACCGTCGGAGATGTTCTAGGTAAATTCCATCCTCATGGAGATTCATCAGTTTATGATGCAATGGTTCGAATGAGTCAATGGTGGAAACAAAATCATATTCTCGTAGATATCCATGGTAATAATGGTTCTATGGATGGTGATGGACCTGCAGCATACCGTTATACTGAAGCAAGACTATCTAAAATAAGTGGCGAGCTTTTAAAAGATTTAGATAAATCAACCGTAGCTTGGGCCCCAAACTTTGATGATAGATTTTTAGAGCCAACTGTCTTGCCAGCTAAATTTCCCAATTTACTTGTAAATGGAACAAGTGGTATTTCAGCCGGATATGCAACAAACATCCCTCCTCATAATCTCGGAGAAATAATTGATGCTACTATCAAAAGAATAGATTCACCAAATTGTTATTTAGATACAATTTTAGAAATAGTTAAAGGACCAGATTTTCCAACCGGTGGTATAGCATTCGGTAAACAAGGCATTATTGATGCTTTTAAAACTGGTCGTGGCAAAGTAATAGTGCAAGCCAAATATGAATTTGTAAAAGAAAAAGGAAAAGAACAAATAATCATAACAGAAATTCCTTTTGAAATTAATAAACAAGCCTGTGTTGCTAAAATCGAAGCTTTGAGAATTGATAAAAAGATCGAAGGCATTTCAGAAGTTCGTGATGAAACAGATAGAACAGGTATAAGAATAGCAATTGATTTAAAACCAAATGCTAATAAAGATGTTATAATGAAGTTTTTATTAAAAAATACTGATTTACAAATATCTTATAATTATAACTGTGTAGCTATAGTAAATAGAACTCCGAAGACTTTAGGAATTCTAGAAATATTAGATGCTTACATAGCTCATCAAAAAGAAGTTATAACTAAAAGAACAGAATTTGATTTAGCGTATTATACAAAAAATTATAATATTGCAACAGGTTTAATAAAAGCTATATCAATATTAGATGAAGTAATAACATTAATACGTGCTAGTAAAAATAAAAGTGATGCCAAAGTAAATTTAGTAAATAAATATGAATTTACTGAAGAACAAGCAGAAGCAATTGTAACATTACAACTTTATAGATTAACAAATACTGATATTATCGTATTAAAAGAAGAATGTGAAAAATTAGCCAAACTAATTGAAGAATGTAATGAAATATTAAAAGATGAAAATAAATTAAAAAATGTTATGAAATCAGAATTACGTGAAATTAAGAAAAACTATGCAGTTGCTCGTAAAACAGAAATTAGAGATGAAATAGTTGATTTAAAAGTAGATGTTAAAGAAATGATACCTGATGAAAAAGTAGTAGTAGTGGTAACAAATGATGGTTATGTAAAAAGAGTAAGTCAAAAAAGTTTTAAAACAACTGAAGATGAAACAACTCTTAAACCTGGCGATTTTGTAACAGGTAGGTTCCTAGCTTCAACCAAAAATTCTTTATTACTATTTACTAATTTAGGAAATTATTTGTTTGTTCCAGTTCATATTTTACCAGAAGTTAAATGGCGTGATTTAGGTAAACACATAAGTAATACAATAATGATTAAAGAACAAGAAAAAATAGTGGCTAGTTTAATACTTAAAGATAAGAATAAGAATGTTGTCTTATTTACTAAAAATGGTTTAGTTAAACAAGTAGCTTTAAAAGACTTTGAAGTAACAAGATATTCTAAACCAATGACATCTATTAAATTAAAAGATAATGATGAGTTAATTAATGCTGATATAGCTAAAGATGAAGTATTAATAGTTACAAATAATGGATTTGCATTAAGATTTAATACCAGTGAAATTCCAGTAGTGGGCACTAAAGCCAGTGGTGTTAAAGGTATAAATTTAAAAGATGACTATTGTATTTATGCAAGTCCAATAAATAATCAAGAATATTTAAATATTTATACAAATTATAAAACTATTAAAAGATTAAAGTTATCAGATATAACCCCGATAACTAGAGCAAAAAAGGGTAATATGCTATTTAAAAAAGCTAAAACTAAAGATTATAAAATATTATTTTCATATCTTACAGAAACAAAAGATATAAATCTTTATAGAGTGGAAACAGATATTCATGAACTTAAAAATAGTGATATACCAATTATGGATTTATCATCAACAGGTAGTCAAGTTAAATTTAATTATGATTTATTTGCTTTAAAAAAGGATCTTATAGATTTAACAAAAAAATCTATAGAAGAACCCGTTGTGGAAGAAGAACCAAAGCTAGCTAAAAAAGAAGAGCAATTATCATTTGATTCATTTATAGATGATTTCAAAATATAAAAAAGTGGGCATTCCACTTTTTTTAGTTTATTTCTTTAAAAAAATTTTCAAAAGGCACATTTAATATTTTACTAATTGATGCAATAACACTAATAGAAAAAGTTTGTTTTACTTTTATACTTTCAATATTAGCAATTAAACTTCTTGAAACATTACATAATTCAGCAAGTTTTTCTTGACTAATTTTTCCATTTTCATCAGCATATTTAGATTTATTAAACAATCTATAATACTTAACAATTTTAGATATCATTTTATATATTTTATCTAGTTCTTCTTCAGTTATAGCTGTAAATATTTTTTCTTGAGTCATAAATATCCCCTATAAATATTATTCTTCATATAATGACAAAAAATAGTTCATTTATCTTCAATAGAAACATAAAATTATACTGGTGATATTATGAAACAAGAAGAGTTTAAAAATTTTGTAAGAACTAAACCTGAACTTATAAAGTATGTTCAAAATGGTGAAATGACTTGGCAAAAGTTTTATGAATTATATGATTTATATGGTGCTGATGAATCAGTATGGAATAAATATATTTTAAGCGAACGAAACGGGGTAGAAGATAGTATTTCCAAAATAACAAATATGGTTAAAAATGTTAATGTAGATTCCATAAAGAGTCATATAAATACAGCTCAAAAAGCTATAGATTTTGTATCTGATTTAACAAAGAAAAATCCTACTCCGAATATAACAGATAATTTAGCTAAAGGACCAGTTTCACCACGCCCATTAAATAAATTTTTCGAGGACTAAATGGAAAGCTATTTACAAATTGCTTTTAAAGAAAATCCCAAAAGTTATGAATTATTAAAAGAAAATTCCTACTATTTTAAATACTTAAATCGGGGAGTAATAGATTTTAAAAGATTTAATCAAGAGATGAAAGAGAAGTACAAAGAAAGAGCTACGGATAAAATAGAAAGTATCATTGATAATATGGATTTAGTAAGTTCTGTATTAAATGTATTAAAGTAATAAATTTTGTAAATAATATAATAAAAGTTAATTAGATATGCTTGACTAACACCACAAATTATAGTATTATTTAAAAGTAGAGAGGTGTCTATAAATAATGAAAAATATAAAAAATGCAAATGGTTTTACTTTAATCGAATTACTAGCAGTTATCGTAGTTTTAGCTATCGTTATCTTAATGGCTTCAATGGCTGTTGTTCCAAGAATGAACGACGCTAGAAAACAAGTATTTACAATGGAAGCAAACGAAGCAATTAATGCAGCTTCTTCTTATTTAATGAATTCAGCATTAACAGCAACGGGCAATAAAACATTTCCAACAGAAGATGATAAGGTTGTGTGTTTAACGATTCAAGAATTAGTGACAAACGGAGACTTTAAAAGTAAAAAAGATTATGTAGGTAAAATTTTAGTTAAAAAATCTGGTCAAAATTATTTGTACGTTGTTTCAATGACTAACCAAAAACTTATGGTTATAAGTGCTGGAGCAGGAGATGATTTTAAAACATCATCCGAAATTGCAACAACAGATATTAAAGACTATGTTAAATCAGGGGATAAGATTGATAACGATTCAAGATTTACTTGTACTACTAAAGAAGAGTGGCCAAAATAATAAGGCTCATAAAACTTCCGTTTGGAAGTTTTTTCTTTTCTATAATTATATAAAGTGATATAATAAAAGTGGTGATACAATTTGAAGTTTTTTTTAAGGTTCGGAAATATGCTAGTTTTATTTTTAATATTACTTCTTGCTGTAATAGCATTTTTTAAAACAGATGTAAAAGATAGATTCGTAAAGACTAAATTAGATGAAATAATAAAAAGTGATATAGATAAAGATAATGATGGAATAGATGATTACACGGATATACTAAAGGGAGCTAAAGATTTTATTAGTACCAAACCAAAATATAAGAGTAAATATTATGATGGAGGATATCCCACTGACGAATATAGAGTATGTACTGATATAATTTGGTATTCTCTAAAAAATGCTGGTTATGATTTTAAGACATTAATTGATGAAGATATAAAAAATAATAAAGAAGAATATGATGAAGATGTCGGAGATGCAAATATAGATTTTAGAAGAGTTAGAAATATAAAAGTATATTTAGATAGAAATACAATGAACCTTGAAAATGATAGTGATTTTAATCCTGGAGATATTGTTGTATATAAAGATCACATTGCCATAGTTAGTGATAAATTAAATAAGGATGGACAAAATTATATATTACATCAACATATGTATCAAACATATGAATATGATGGTTTATTTAAAAATAAAATACTTGGACATTATAGATGGAGGTTAAATGATGGAAAAGAATAGTAGAAAAGAAAAATTAGTTAAACAATTAATAAATAGAGATTTTGATATTGCAGATGAAGATGAGCTTATTGAGATGTTACTAGATAATCCCACTGCAATAGATTCAGACAAAGTTGAAGATGAAAGAAGAACTTTCGGAGATCGACTTGCAGATAGAGTAACAGAAGTTGCAGGCTCATGGACATTTATTATTTTCTTTTGTGCCTTTTTAATAATATGGATGATAATAAATTATTATATGATTGTAAACGTCGATCCATATCCATTTATCTTACTTAATTTAATACTATCTTGTATTGCAGCATTGCAAGCTCCGATTATTATGATGAGTCAAAATAGAGCAGCTAAAAAAGATAGTTTAAGAAGTTTAAATGATTATAAAACAGATTTAAAAAGTGAACTTATTTTAGAAGTATTACATGAACAAATGAAAGAACTTCAAGCAAATCAAAAGAAAATATTAAAAATTCTTGATGAAAAAGATGTAAAATAATAAAAAATATGAAACATATTACATTCGATATGATATAATAATTAAAGTGATGTATAATGAAAATAAAAAAACAAGTTGAATTTGATAATATAATTAGGGATATTTTAAAGAATGAAGAAGTTATATCTTTAAGATACGAATATCATCATGGAATATCTAGACTAGACCATTCTTTAAATGTTGCCCATCTTACATACAACTTATGTAAATTGTTTAAAATTAAAACTTATAAAGATACGACTAGAGCTGCTTTATTACATGATTTTTATCATAGTAGCGAAGAAAGTAGTTTTACAAAGCACCCATATACTGCCTTAAAAAATGCTAAAAGAGAATTTAATATTAATAAAATGCAAGAAGATATAATATATAATCATATGTTTCCCGCAACGTTAAGAATACCAAAATATAAAGAAACTTGGGTAGTAACTTGTGCAGATAAGATAGTAGCATTAAAAGAATGTGCTAAATATAAATTACCAGCCAAAGTCGGAGCAGTATTTTTATTCATATTTAATTTTATGATTATTCAAAGATAACTATATGACCTTATGGTCGTTTTTTTGTGCGTAAAAAATGTGTATACAATTGTATATCTAGTAATTGTTCTTTGTAACCTTTTGACTTGTTTTGTCGAACTTGTTGCAGTAAAAAAAATTGCATGTATAATAGACATTCAAGAAAGGAGGTGGAAAAATGACTCTCAAGATAAAAGAAGTGCCTTCGAGAGATTCAATTATCAAAAATATTTTGACATCTACGGATGCTGGACTTGATTATCTGGCGATGATTGTTTGTAAGGTTTTAGGCTTTTCATATGAAGATTTTACTTTTACTTTAATTCATCCCGTTGTAAGTGTTAATGAAAACATTGTTAATAGTGAAATAGATTTAGCAATACAAAATGATGAAGTAATAGTTAATATTGAAATAAATAGTTCAAAAGGAAGTAAAATAGAAAGAAAAAATAATAATTATATTTGTCAGTTGGTTTTAAGACAAACAAAAAAATCTTCAGATTACACTAATAAGTATAAGAAAGTGTACCAAATAAACTTGAATACTTATGGTGTAACTAAAGATAAGAGATTTGTTGTAATAAGTAAGATACTTGATATAGAATCACACGAAGAAATCCATCCAATGTTTGAAATATACGATATAAATCTTGCAAAAATTCTTGATAAAGATTATACTATAGTTAAGGAAGACAAAGAGTCTTTAGAGAAATTACTTTATTTGCTTATATGTAATGATAAAGAAAAGATGAAAGAAGTATATGATGGAGATGAGTTTATGGCCAAGATAATCAGAGAAGTAAATACCCAAACAGATGAATTTGATAAATTGCTTTTTTATAACAGAGAAATATTAGAAGATGAAGATTCAAGAGAAGAACAAAGAAAAAGAGCATTAGCTGAAGGTCGTGAGCAAGGGCTAAGTGAAGGCCGTGAACAAGGTCTAACCGAAGGCCGTGAACAAGGTCTAACTGAAGGCCGTGAGCAAGGACTAACTGAAGGCCGTGAGCAAGGACTAACTGAAGGCCGTGAGCAAGGACTAACTGAAGGTCGTGAACAAGGCCGTTTAGAAAACACCAAAGAAACTGCAATAGCTATGTTAAGGAAGAGTTTTTCCGTCGAAGATATTAGCGAAATTACTAAATTATCTATCGAAGAAATTAATGCCTTAAAAGACGAATTATAAAAAAATTGTCTTCAAGAAAATAGATTAAACATCTATTTTTTTGTTGTGCAAATATTGCATTGTTCGACAAAAAATGATATTATTCTATTATAGGGTAGAGAAAAGACAAACAAAACAATCCCTAAATAAACAAGAGAGGAGGAAGTATTTTGAAAAAAAGAGACTATGTTTTTCTATTAGCATTATTAGTTTTAGTGGTAATTATTTCAGCAGGAACTTATACATATGCTAGATATTTAACAACAGTCGAAACCTCATCAGATGTAACAATAGCAAAATGGCAAGTAGCAGTAAAAGAAGGCAGCAACGAATTAAGTTCTACTCAAAAGTTAACTTTAACCGTCAATGAAAATACTAATGTTGCCAGTGGAAAAATGGCTCCAGGAAGTACAGCAAGTGGCGAATTTACAATTGATCCAACTGGTTCTGAAGTAGCAATAGATTATGAAGTTAATATTGATACAACAAATATAACTAATAACAAAATTGCTATTAAATCATTATCTGTTGGTGGTGTTGATTTAACTAAAAATGGTGAAGGAAAATATGTTGGTACAATTTCATTAGATGATGCATTAGCTAACAAACTAACTACAGTTAAAGTAACCGTAGAATGGACTAACGATGAAACTAATAATGAAAATGATACAACTACAGGAAAAACTGCAGGCACAATTAATTTGCCAATAAATATCACAGTTAAACAACATATAGATTAAAAAATAGGAAGTATTATTACTTCCAATAAAGATTATAAAGTATTTATAGTTTTTACTGAAAGTAATAATCGGAGGTAAATATGAAAAATAAAAATATATCATTTATTTATCTTACAATTATATTTATTTTAATAATAATTATATTATTGTTATATAAACTAAACCAAAAAGAAGTTTATCTTCCCAATAATAATGTAAATATTTTTGAAATTAAATGTACTTGCAATAAAGATAATGATAATACGTGTAAACCATGTAAACCAGATAATAAAGATAACAATAAAAATAATGAAGAACAAGTATTTGATGAAGATACTGGAAAGTTTGTTGTAAAAAGCAATAATTTTACTTGGCAAAGTGATACAAAAATAAATGTATTTGCCAATCCTTTATATAATATGAAAAGTATTATTGCCCCAAATTCGTCAAATACATACAAATTTATAGTTAAAAATAGTACTAATTATAATTTATCATATAACATAAAATTTCATGCTGAAAATCCCTATAACATTAATATGTTATACAGATTGAAAAATGACACAAATTATTTAATCGGCAATGAGACAAAGTGGGTTACCGCTGAAGAATTAATATTAGAAAATGAGAAGATAAATAAATTAACAAGTGATACTTATTACCTTGAATGGAAATGGTTTGAAAGTGAAAACGACACTGAAATTGGCAAAGAAGATAATGTCAAATATTCTTTAAATGTTAATATAACAGCTGAGGAATATTATGAATAAGGAAAAATTATTAAAATTAAAAGAAGTAATAAAATATGTTTTAATAATATTTTTAGTAATTTATTTAATATTTATTGCATATCAAAAAATAATTAAAAAAAGCAATCCTGCAATATTTAATAAATACTATATATTTCAAGTAGCATCAAAAAGTATGGAAAGCACATTGAAAAAAGGAGACTATATTTTAGTAAAAAAAAGTAATACCTATAAAGAAGGAGATATTGTTACATATAAAGAAAAAAGTTCATACATAACCCATCGAATTGTAAAATTAAATGAAAATAACATTGTAACTAAAGGAGACAACAATAATATTGAAGATACTCCGATAAAAAAGGATGATATCATTGGAAAATACACTTTAAAATTAAGAATAATTGGTTTATTTTTAAAACATAAAATAGTTACAATTTTAATATTACTAGCACTAGTCATAAATTGCAGAAGAAAATAAATTAAGGTAGTGACGATTATGAAAAAAATAGATAATATAGCAATTACCAATATACTAATTCTTTTAATTAGTATATTTTGCAGTTATAATACATTTGCAAGCTATAAAAGTGTCTATGAAAGTGAAAGCTCAATTGAAATTGCCAAACCAATATTTAATCTAGTCACATCTTCTAATGCAAATAAAATAAATCCAACAAATGAAATTGAAACAAATTTTAGCATTACCAATTTTAATGATAACGAAATTAATGATATTACCTTAAAATATTATTTAACTATTTCCCTTGAAAATGATAAATTACCACTAGAATATAAACTATATAAAAAAGAAAATGATACATTAACAGAACTACCATTAACTAACAATCAAACAGATTATTTTACATTAAATAAAGATATAAAAGAAACCCAAGACTTTGTTTTAAAGATTTCTTGGAATGAATTAGATACATCATATGAATATCAAAATATAACAGATTATATAAAGATTAATGCATACATAGAACAACTATAAAGGAGGCAAAATGAAAAAAATAAAGTATTTTTTATTAATTGCAATATTTTTATTAATATTGTTGCAAGCATCCAATACTTTAGGTAAATATCAATATGGAGTTTCAGAAAAATTAGAAATTACTAGTGATAAATTTTATGCTAATGGTGCAGTTTTATATGATAAATATGTTCTTGAAGATAATCAAAGTGTAATAACAAATGTTTCAATAAATAATTTTATAACTGATGATCAAACAGATTTAGACATTACATTTGAAATAAGTATAACTTCTGATATATTTGATTTACTTATAGATGATACCTTAGTTACGGATGGAAAAACTACCATTACTGTAAGTGGTAAACAAAAAAATACTAAAGATTTAAATATATCTTTTGTTAAAAAGGATGGTAAAACATTTACAGATTCAACAGATGTTTTATTAGAGATAAATACAATAAGTCCTTATACTAAAAACGTTTTATCTAAAAAAATTACAATCGTAGATGAGAAAAATCTAAACGAACATATCATTTTAAAAAGAGATGTTTGGCAATCTAGTTTAAGTGGTGATGGTTTAAGATATATTGGAAAAGCTCCAGATAATTATGCATGTTTTGGTACCACAAATAAAACCACTTGCTTAGGAAATGAAGATGTTTATATGTATCGAATCATCGGAGTATTCAAAGATTCATCAAGTGTTAATCACACAAAATTAATTAAATATAAACAATTAAAAAATACAAGTCTATGGTATTCAAAAAATAGTGAAGCCACATGGGGAACCAGCACTATAAGAAGGAATATTAATGGATCCCATTATTTAACAAAAACCTCAACGTATCCATATTTTGTAACAAGTACTTCATGGTATTCGGCGATTGTAACTTGGAATTATAAGTCTTTTATAGGTCATAGTGGTACATTTACAGATGCCTATAATAAAGAAAAGAAGGCAAGTACTTATCCAGGATTAATTGGTTTGATGTATGATTCTGACATTGGACTTTCCCTTGGAGAAATTGGATTAAAAACAACTGCATGGAGAGACTATTCATATCCATTATTGAATTCTTGGTTACATCAAAGTAACAACGATACTAGTGTAAGTCAAGATGAATGGACAATATCAGTGTATTGTTATGCGTGTTCGCATTATTATGCTAATGGAATTACAATTGGAGGAACAATTGATGCTATACGTTTTAGTGTTAATCCATTATCATCTAGACCTGTATTTTATTTAACTGAAAATATGAAATATGTATCAGGAAATGGTAAAAAAACAAATCCATATATTATTGAAAACTCATAAAAATATTCAAAAAAGGATAGATTAATCTGTCTTTTTTTTGTATAATTATTCCATAAGGAAGTGATAATATGTTAAAAGAATTTAAAAAATTTATAGCAAGAGGAAATGTTTTAGATTTAGCAGTTGGTGTTATAGTAGGTGGAGCATTCTCATCAATAGTAACAAGTTTAGTTAATAATATATTTACCCCCGTAATAGGATTAATCGTTGGTGGAGTAGATTTTTCTAATCTTTCTATAACATTTAAAGATACAAAAATCATGTACGGCGCATTTATCCAAAGTATAATAGACTTTTTAATCGTAGCTCTTTGTTTATTTATAGTGGTAAAAGCAGTAAACAAAGTAACACATAAAAAGGAAGAAAAACCAGCTAAACCTACCAAAAGTGATGAATTAAAAACTCTAGAAGAAATAAGGGATATACTAAAAAATGACATACAAAGCAAGTAATGGTAAAGAAATAGAAGTAATATTAACAAGAAAAAACAATAAAAATATTTATTTCAGAGTAAAAGATGATTTAAAAATACATGTAACATGCCCAATATATTTAGGGCAAGAAAATATTTTAAAGATGATTGCCAAAAATGAAGATAGTATTTTAAAAATGTATGATAAAGCCTATGAGAATTCTCGCGATAATGAACTGTTTTTATACCTTGGAAAAAAATACTTTATAGAAATAAAAAAGGAAGAAACAGAAATAAGATTTGATAATGATACTGTATTTGCACCATCAATGAAAGCTTTAGAAAATTTTTATAAAAGTGAGGTTGAAAGAATTTTTAAAAGTGAAGTCGAAATTGCTAAAAAATGTTTTTCAAATCTTCCAGAATTTACCTTAAAATTTAGAAGTATGCTAACTAGATGGGGTGTATGTAATCCAAGTAAGAAAACGATTACCTTAAATACAGAGCTTTTAAAAAAGGACATAGACTTACTAGATTATGTAATAATTCATGAAATGTGTCATTTTTTTGAAGCAAATCATAGTAAAAATTTTTGGCATTTAGTAGGACTTGCATATCCAAATTATAAAGAAGCAAGAAAGAGGTTAAAAGCATGAAAATAACAAGTGTACATAACGATTTAGTCAAATACTGGGTAAGTTTAAAAAACAAAAAAATACGAGATAAAGAAAGAAAATTTATCATCGAAGGTGATCATTTAATAAAGGAAGCTAAAAAAAATAATTTAATAGAATATATAATAAGTTGTGTAGATATCAATGCAGATTATTTTGTTACTAAAGAAATTATGGAAAAAATAAGTGATCAAAAATCTATTAGTTATAATATAGCAGTAATAAATTTTATACCAGAAGATACCATAAGTGGTAATGTTTTAATACTTGATAATTTACAAGATCCAGGAAATTTAGGAACAATTATAAGAAGTGGCGTGGCATTTAATATTGATACAATCGTTTTAAGCGATGATTCTGTTGATTTATATAATCCCAAGGTAGTGCGTGCTACCGAAGGTATGCTTTTTAATCTAAATATTATAAGAAGAAATTTAAATGAATTTTTACCTGTTCTTAAAAATTTAGGATACAAAATTATTGGCACAGATGTAAATAAAGGAACCGATGTAAGAAATATTAGTAATGCAAATATTGCTATAGTAATTGGAAATGAAGGTAATGGAATGAAAGAAGAAACTAAAAAAATCTGTGATGAATTTATAAATATTAAAATGAATCCAGATTGTGAATCATTAAATGCTGGGGTATGTGCAAGTATTATTATGTATGAGGTTAATCATGAATGAAATGGTTTATATAGGTAAAACAGTAAGTACATTTGGGATAAAAGGTGAACTAAAAGTCATAAGTGACTTTGAATTTTGTGACAAAGCATATAAAATAAATAATAAAATACTTATTAATAATATTGAACATACCATCAGTGGTGTAAGATATCACAAAAATTATATTTTATTAAAAATTGATAATTTAGAAAACATAAATGATATTTTAAAATACGTTGGATATAACATTTATATTAAATTACTAGATTTAAATTTAACTGAAGATGAATATTTATATAAAGATTTAATAAATAGCGTTGTCTTGGATGATGATGGAATCAATCTAGGAAAAGTAGTTGAAGTAATAAATGGCCACAATGTTTTATTGAGAGTAAAAAAAGATAAAGAATTTTTATTACCTTTAATAGAAAATTATGTAATAAAGTTTGATAAAGATAAAAAAATATTATATACCAAAGAAGCAAAGAATCTTATTATATAGGGAGGTTAAAAATGAAGATTGATATACTTACACTTTTTCCAGAGATGTTTGAGGGTTTTATTAATACATCAATTATAAAAAGAGCAATAAAAAAAAATCAAATAGAAATAAATCTTATAAATTTTAGAGATTATTCCCCACTTAATAATAAGCAAGTTGATGATACCCCATATGGTGGGGGAGCAGGTATGATATTAAGATGTGAACCAATATTTGAGTGTCTTGATAAGATTGATACCAAAGATGCCCACGTGATTTTATTAAGTCCAGAAGGAATAAAATATAACCAAAGTGTAGCCAAAAGTTTGACTAACTACAAGCATTTAATAATAATCTGTGGACATTATGAAGGTTTTGATGAAAGAATTAAAACAAGAGTTGATGAAGTAATATCTATCGGCGACTATATTTTAACCGGCGGAGAAATACCAGCTATGGCGATAACTGACTCTATAACTAGATTATTACCCGGAGTAATATCCGATTCGTCTTTAGAAGAAGAATCATTTAATAACAACATGTTAGATTATCCAACCTATACAAAGCCTCAAGAATATCGAGGACTAAAGGTTCCAGAAATTCTATTATCAGGTGATCATAAAAAAATTGCTTTATATAGAAAACAAGAGAAGTTAAAAAAGACCAAAGAATTAAGACCAGATTTAATGGAGGAAAAAAATGAATAGTTACATTTTAAAAAACAATAAAGAAGATAATGATATCTTATTATATCAAGAAAAAGTTAGTTATTCTTTTACACCCAAAAAAAGTTATAAAGAAGTTAAAAAAATTACGATATTAGATCCTGATATGTTAAGTGAAATCTGGGAACATAAAATAAGTAAAGAATATGAACGCTTACTAAAAATTATTTTTTCTTTTGTGTCAAATCCTGATACAACCAGCGGAGATGTTTTAACAGCATATACAGAAATTGAAAGAATAAAAGAATATCTTTTATCATTAAAAGAAAAAGGTTTGAAAAAAAATGTTTTAGAAAAATATTTAAAAAAATTATATATTTTAGAATTAGAATTAAAGAAAGTTCATGTTATGGAATTAACTGAAGAAATAGGAAAGGGAAGATAAAAATGAAAAATAAAACAAGTCTGATACTTATATTTGGAAGTGTTATTGCCTTATGCGTAATTTTATATTTTATGTATTTTAGAACAGTAACAGTTTCATTTACAGCTAAAATCGGAGCGGGTATAGCACCGATTAGTGTGAAAGTCGGAGAAAAAATTACAGAACCTGCCACACCAGAAAGTAGTGAATATAAATTTTTAGGTTGGTATTTAGATGGTGAAAAATTCGATTTTAATACCCCAATTAAGAAAAATATAAATCTTGAAGCTAAATGGGAAAAAATTACTGAAGAATCTGACAAATGATTGTCAAAAAATAAATAAGGATCTTGATATATATATCAATTTTTGATAAAATTAATAAGAATTGAGGAATATATGAAAGATAATAAATTAAATATAACAAAAATATCATTAGTGAGTGTAATTTTATTACTAATATATATTTCTGTTATGGTAGCATTTTAATAAAAATACTTTAGTATACTTTACTAGGGTGTTTTTTTTATGAATTTAATTGCACATCGAGGACTTTGGAATAAATCTATAAAAGATAATTCATATGAAGCGTTAAAAAATGGACTTGAAAGCAACAAATATATTGGGATAGAATGTGATATTAGAACTACTTGTGATAATAAGTTTATTATTTATCACAATATTTTATATAAAGGTAATTTAGTAAGAAATACTTATTATAAAGAAATGAAAGATATATCTTTACTTGAAGACTTATTAAAAATAAAAACAGATAAAATATTATTACTTGAAATTAAAGAAAACGATATAAACAAAACAAAGTTATTAAAACTACTAAATAAATATAATCATAACTATTATTTAATGTCTTTTAATAATAAAGTTATTGAAGAATTAAAAAATTTAAATAGTAAATATAAGTATGGAGTCTTAAACTATGTTTTAAATAGTGATGCAGATTACAATCTAGATTTTATTTGTTTATTAGATATAGTTGCAAACGATATAATTGTAGCCAATTTTAAAAAAAGAGGTATAGATGTAATAATATATGGAACAATTAAAATTAAAAAAGATGTAAAATATATCATAGATGATTATAAAATGTTAAAATAAGTTATAAAAATTATAATTTTTAGTGTATAATTGTATTAAGGTGATTTATTTATGAAAATAATCGTTTCTGCAGGTGGAACTGGAGGACACATATATCCAGCTTTAGCAATTATAAAAAAATTTCAAGAAATGGAAAAAGATTTAGAAGTAATATATATTGGAACCCACAATAGAATGGAAAAAGAAATAGTACCAAAAATGGGAATAAAATATATAGATTTAGAAATATATGGTTTTAGTAAAACTAATATTTTAAGAGACATAAAAAATATTTCCTTAATAAAAAAATCTATGAACAAATGCTTAAAAATAATGAAAGAATTTAAGCCAGATATAGTAATTGGATGCGGAGGATATGTAACATACCCAGTAATTAAAGCTGCAAAAAAACTTAATATTAAAACATTTATTCATGAACAAAATAGTATTCCGGGAAAATCAAATGTTTATTTATCAAAGTTTGTAGATTTAGTAGGAATATCATTTAAAAATAGTAAAAATTATTTTAAAAAAGCCAAAAAATTAGTTTATACTGGAAATCCATGTGGTGAAAATGCCTTAACAGTAAAAAAAGTATCTAAATCCACATTAGGATTTAAGCCAAATGATAAATTAATAATTATTGTCGCAGGATCTTTAGGAAGTGAATCTTTAAATAATAAATTTAAAGCTTATTTAAGTACTATAGATAATGAATCATATAGTGTTCTTTATATAACAGGAACAAAACTTTATGATGAGTTTATTAAAGATACAAAATTTTCTAAAAATGTTAAAGTAGTACCCTTTTATGATAATCTACCAAGTATAATGAAAGATGCTTATTTAGTTATATCACGAGCTGGAGCATCAACTATATCAGAATTATTAGCTTTAAAAATACCAAGTATTTTAATACCAAGTCCATATGTAGCAAATAATCATCAATATTATAATGCCCTAGATTTAGCTAATATGAAAGTATCAGAATTAATCGAAGAAAAGAATTTAAATTCCAATATTATAAAAGTAATGATAAATGAATTAGTATATAATGATGAACTTTATAAAGAATTTAAAAATAATTTAGAAAAATTAAATACCAAGGCATCATCAACTATAATTTATGAAGAAATAAAGGAAATAATAAAATGAAATATGAAGAAAACATTGATTTAAAAAAATATAATACATACCACATCGGAGGTATAGCTAAATACTTGTATAAACCTAATAATATAATAGAATTAAAAGAGTTACTTGAAAAACTACATAAAGATAATACAAAATATTATATTTTAGGTGGGGGATCAAATGTTATACTTCCAGATGAAGATTTTGACGGAGCAATTATAAAACTAGATAAATTAAATGAATTTAAAATAGATGGTAATTTTGTTTATGCCGGTAGTGGCTTATCATTAAATGAATTTATAAAAAAAACATTAGATAATGGCTATGTTAATTTTGATAATTTATATGGAATACCTGGTTCTATCGGAGGTGCTATCATAGGTAATGCTGGTGCTAATAATAAGTGTATATTTGATGAACTAATAAGCGTTTTAGTATTAGATAATGGTTATACAAAACTAATAAGTAAAGAAAATATTAAATATGAGTATCGAAACACTTCTTTAAAAAATAGTAATAAAATTATTATCGGGGCAGTTTTCAAATTAGAAAAAGGAAATGTAAAAGAATCATGGGATAATATAAAAATAAATTTAGAAAAAAGAAGAAATTCACAACCTTTAGAATATCCATCAGCAGGATCAGTATTTAAAAATCCAGATAAAACATCCGCCGGAAAACTAATAGATGAATGCGGCTTAAAAGGCACAAAAAAGGGCGGAGCAAAAATAAGTGATAAACATGCAAATTTTATAATTAATGAAAATAATGCTAAAAGTAGTGATATAATATATTTAATTGACTTAATTAAAAAAGAAATTAAGAAAGAAAAAAATATCGATTTAGAATTAGAACAAATAATAGTAAAGTGGTGACATATGAAAAAAAAGGTAAAAAAGAAATTAAATAAAAAAGGTCTTTTTGTTATAATTTTAACATTATATTTATTTATAATGATCTTTTATTATTATTTTAATTTACCTATCAAAAATATTATAATAAAAGGAAATAAGATTGTAAGTGATAATGAAATAATTTCTATAAGCAATATAAAATCATATAATAAAATATTAAGTTTAAATACTAGAAAAATAAAAGAGAATATAAAAGAAAATAAAATAATTAAAGATGTCAAGATTTCTAAAAAGTTAAATGGAAACTTATTAGTTAAAGTTGACGAACAAAATGTTTTATTTTATAATTCTTTAGAAAAAAAATACGTTTTAGAAAATAAAGAAACAATGGATAATTTAACTAATTCATTAGGAATTCCTACATTAATTAATTATACGCCAAATGATATATATGAAAATTTAATAAAAAAATTAAGTAGTGTAGATATAAATATATTAAAAATGGTAAGTGAAATAGAGTATGCTCCGGATATAAAAAATGAAAAAACTATAGATAAAAATAGATTTTTACTTAAAATGAATGATGGTAATTATGTTTATATTAATTTAGCAAATATGGATAATTTAAATAAATATGAAGAAATATATGCCACATTAAATGAAAATGAAAAAGGAGTATTAAATTTGGATTCATCAAGTAATAATGGAATTGTATTTCAAACATTTGACTTATTAAAAAAGAAAGAAGAAGAGCAAAATGAATTATCAGAATGAATTAGATAAATTAATTAAATCATTAACATATAAGCCAAATTTATTATTACATAGTTGTTGTGGTCCTTGTTCTACGCAAGTTCTTTCATATTTAGCTCCATATTTTAATATAACTGTTTTATATTATAATCCCAATATAGAGCCAATGGAAGAGTATTTAAAAAGAAAAAATGAACAAATTAGATTTATAAAAGAATTTAAACATGAAAATATTAAATTTTTAGATTGTGATTATGATAATGAAACATTTCATATTAAGACTAAAGGTTTAGAATATGAAAATGAAGGTAAAGCAAGATGTCCGGTTTGTTTTAGATTAAGGCTTGAGTTTACTGCCAAAAAAGCTCGTGAACTAAACTTTGAATACTTTGGCACAACTTTAACTGTAAGTCCTCATAAAAATAGTAAACAAATAAATATTTTAGGCAAAATTTTAGGGGAAAAACATGATATAAAATATTTATTTAGTGATTTTAAAAAAGGTGATGGATATAAAAAATCAATAGAGTATTCAAAAGAATATAATTTATATCGTCAAGATTATTGTGGATGTCTTTATTCTAAAAATACAAAAAATAATTGAATAAAAAAACAAAATATTATATAATAAAAGATATAGAGTAAAAGGAGTATTGGATATGGCAAAAAATAAAGCAATTGTTTTAAGTGTTATAGCATCATTAACCCTTATGTTATTATTAATAGGGGCAACATATGCCTATTTTCAAGCAAAAACTGATAGTGGTTCTCCAGCTAATGTAAAAGTCCAAACATATACTGTGGATGTTTTATCTTTTGAAACCGGTGACCCTTTATCATTTACAATTGATCAAGATAACTTTGCCAAAGATCAAGATAGCTTATCAGCATCAACTTTTGCTGGTGCTATACTTTCTGCTAACAACAAAACAAATACTGCAACAGACCATTATTATATGTATTTAAATATTTCAAATAATTCATTTATTTATACGCAAGATGAAAATACACCTGAAATGATTCTTACAATAACAAGTGCCAGTGGAACGCCATTAACATCAATTGATGGATTAACATACAAAGAAGTAACCGATAATAAAGGAACAAAAATATCAGGATTTGATATAACAACCAAAAATGGTTTAATACCTTTATTAAGTAATAAAGAAATTTCAGCAAATCCTAAAACAGAAGAAAAATGGAATGTAACAATAACTTTTGTAAACTACAATCTAGATCAATCTAAAAATGCCGGCAAAGATTTTACTGCTAAACTAATAATACAAAAAGAAAAAATAAAAGAAACTGTGGCAACAGTATGTTCAAGTGGTCAAACATTAAGTTCATGTATTATAGCTATGAATGGAAAGGATAATACATTATATTATCATGATGCAAATTTAGAAAATGGAGCTGGAGATAATTCATATAGATATGCTGGAGGAGATTATCAATTAACAAATAAAGCAACAGAAAAGGGTATAAATATTATACATTATTATACCACAGAAATGTCAGATGATTTAGTAAAATTTTACTGCGATGAAGAAGAAAGTTCCGTAGGTAATGGTTGTAATGGTACATTTTATTATACACTACAATATGAAACCCCAAAAAATAAATATTCAACATATAATGAAGCACTAGAAAAAGCCGTTGAAGATGGTTATCTCACAAAAGATAATATTAAAAACTTTGTGTGTTTTGGAACTGATAAAACACCATGCCCAACGGAGAACTTATACCGTATTATTGGTGTATTTAATTCAAATTACCATGGTATTAATGATAAATCTTTGGTAAAGTTAGTAAAATACAATTCGGCTTCATCCGATTTATTAGGAACAAATGGTGATTATTATGGAAATATCACGCCAACAAGATCAGAATATAAAGAACAAGGGAATGAAGCTTTAAGTGGTTACTATTGGAATTATAAAGCAACCGATAGTGCTACAAATACATGGAGCACAAGCTTATTAAATAAAACAAACTTAAATACAAATTATTTAAATAATATAGGAACAATCTGGTCAAATAAAATAGCAACAACAACATGGAAAGTTGGAGGGAATACGCCAAAAAAAATAAAAGATGTAGTACCATCCGTAGCATATCAAAATGAAGTGGTAAATCCAGAGCCAGGAAGTACATCAACAACAGACGAAATAAATTATAATGCAAAAGTTGGTCTAATGTATCTAACAGATTTTGCTTTTGCAGATGCACCAACATATTGGACTACAACTATGGGAGGTTTTAAATATGACGATAATTGGCTGAATAGAGGAACAATAATTTGGCCAATAACAAGAAATCCGTATTCCGCTGATGTAGTATATTGGATACATGATTGGTTAGTAAGTAGCACAGAAACAAGTAAACCATTTTTAATTTATCCAACATTTTTACTAACATCAACAACAACATATGCCTCTGGAACTGGTACAATGAGTGATCCAATAATTATAAATTAAAAATGAATAAAAAGAAAAGGTGATATAAATGAGTAAAAAGACAAGAAATATTTTATTAGCATTATATATAGTGGCATTATCAACACTTGTGACCGGGGCAACATTTGCATTTTTCACAGTAATTAAAGTATCAAATGTATCACCTAGACTTGATGTTGAAACAGCAAACTTAAACTTTATATCTTTTGATATAGGTAATCCGATTTTTATTAATCCTACGGTTGAAAATTTTAAAGAAGGAATGGATTCCTTATCTGATACAACGTTTGCAAGTGCTTATTTAAGACGTGATCAAGGTTCACAAAAGACTACAATTGATTATAATGTTTTATTAAATATTGAAGAAAATACTTTAACATATTCAACTTCAAATAATAGTCCAGAGTTACTAATTAAAGTTATTGGTCCATCCGGAGAAGAAATTAAAGAAATCGAAGGATTAGATTATGTAACAGTAACAGATAATAAAGGTGTTATAATATCAGGATTTGATATAACTACTAAAATTGGGACATTTTATATAACTAAAAATCGTCATCTAGAGACCGAAAGTGAAGTATTAGAAAAATGGAATGCAGAAGTAACATATGTTAATTTAAGTGAAAGCCAAGATGGAAATTTAGATAAACAATTAAATGGATATATAAGAATAGAAAAAGCGGAGTAATTATGAATTTGAATGATGAAAAAATGAAAGAATATCAAGGGTTACTAGTTAAAGAATACAGAAAAAATCATTCCGAAGAAACTATGAGTTTAACAGATGAAGAAGTGTCATTAATGTTTCCTTTAAATAATGATGATATACCATTTTTAATGGAATATGAAAAATATCAAAAAAATGATAAAGAAGATATCCCACTTATTATAAGAATCGGAGAGGCAAAAAGAAAAGAATATCAAATGGTTTTAGTTAACGAATATCGAAGGAAAAATCCTAATGAAGCGACTTATTTAACTGACGATGATATAGCTTTAATAGTTCCTTTAAAAGAAGAAGATATTCTAATTCTAATAGAAGATGATTTATTAAAAATTAGAAAAGAAATTGCTGAACAAGAATATGAAATTGAGTTTACTAATAATAAACTAAAAGATAGTAAAACTTATTCTAATGAACGTCCTGGATTAAGGGATGATATTATTACAGCAAGAAGACGAATAGAAGAATTAGAAAGTGAATATAGCAAACTAAATAAAATTACTTCAGAAAGGAATATGGATGAAAGAGGTACAAGTAGATAAATTTTTATTCTTTCTAAAAAATGAATTAAATTATTCAGAATTTACTATAAAAAGTTATCAGTTAGATTTAACTGATTTTTTTGAATATATAAAAAAAAGTAAAATAAATTATTTACGAATAAATAATAATGAAGTAAGAGGATATTTAAAGTATTTAGATTCATGTAATTTAAAAAATAGTACCATCTCAAGAAGAATAAGTACATTAAGAACATTTTATAATTATTTATTAGATGAAGGGTTGGTAGAAAGTAATGTATTTCATAATGTTAAAAATCCCAAGTTGGAAAAGAAATTACCTAATTATTTAAATTATAATGAAATTGAAGAATTACTAGAATCAATTGATATTACGAGTACGGAAGGATTACAAAGAAGATTATTAATAGAGATGTTTTATTCAACTGGATGTAGAGTTAGTGAAATGATTAATGTTAAATTAAAAGATATTGATTTTAATAATAAAACAATTAGAATAATGGGAAAAGGTAGTAAAGAAAGAATTGTATACTTTGGTGATTATGCAAGTAAGTATTTAGAAGAATATTTAAAAAAAGTTGAAGTAAAAGATTATTTATTTACCAATAAAAAACAAGAAAAATTAAGTGTAAGTGAAGTTGAATTGATAATTAAAGATATAATGAAGCATATATCTATTAAGACTCATGTTACACCACACACTTTAAGACACACATTTGCTACTCATTTGCTTAACAATGGAGCAGATATAAAAACTGTTCAAGAATTACTCGGACATGCTAATCTCTCAACAACAGGAATATACACTCATATTTCTAGTGATAGATTAAAAGATATTTATTTTAAAACATTTAAAAGATAATTCTATGTAAAGTATGTGTAAAAAATATAGGCATACTTCTTTTAATAAGTTATAATGTAGTTGAAAGGAAAAAGAAAATGAAAAAATTATTAGAGTGCCAAAATTTATGTAAAAGTTTTGGAAAGAAACAAATTTTAAAAAATGTATCATTTGAAATTGATGAGGGGGATATTCTTGCTTTCATTGGTCCGAATGGAAGTGGGAAAACTACCACGATTAAATTAATTTTAGGTCTTCAAAGTATAGATGAAGGAAAAGTAATCATTAATGGTTATGATATCAAGAAGGACTTTGTAAAAGCCATAAGTAATGTCGGAGCAATCGTAGAAAATCCCGACACTTACATGTATTTAACTGGATGGCAAAATTTAAAATTAATAGCTAACATGTATAAAGGGATAACTAATGAAAAAATAATGGAAATAGTAAAACTTGTTGATTTAGAACAAAGAATTAATGATAAAGTAAGCAAGTATTCTTTAGGTATGCGTCAAAGACTAGGAATAGCTCGAGCTTTAATTAATAATCCAAATATTTTAATATTAGATGAACCTACGAATGGATTAGATCCAGAAGGAATAAAAGATTTAAGAATTCTTTTAAAAAAGCTAGCTAAAGAAGGACTGGGAATATTAATATCAAGTCATAATTTAGCAGAACTTGAAAGTTTTTGTAATAAAGTATTAATTATAGATGAAGGAACAATTATAGAAAAAAGTGAAGTAAAAGAATTTAAAAATAATGGCAATAAATATGTATTTAGTGTAAGTGATACTAAAGATTTAAGTATTGAAGGAATGTATGAAGTAACTAAAGATAAATTTAGTTTTAATGGTGATAAAGAAGATATTGCAAGTATAATAAAAACATTAGTAAAGAAAAATATTGATGTATATGAGGTTCACATGCAAGAATTAACTCTTGAAGAAGCATTCCTAAAAAAGACTGGAGGAAAGAAAAATGATAAAGCTAATAAAGAATGAAATATTTAAAATATTACATAAAAAAGGAACATATATAGTTTTAATTATAACAGCTTTGTTTATGGGTTTGGTATCATACTTAATTGGTCATGAATCAGATATGTATTTTTCTTCAGATGAGTATTATTATCCTGAAACCGAGGATACAACCGAGAATGCCATAAATAAAGAAATGAATGATCTTTACAAAAAATACAACAATGAAACCTGGCAATATTATGCAAAAGATAATTTTTATAATGCTTTAAGTGATTATTATTATTCTAAAAATAATGATGCCTTAACAGATGAAATAGAAAAAGAATATAATGATGCCAAATTAGCATTGGCAAATGACAACTGGCAATATTTTGTAAATAAAGACTTAACGACTGAAAAAGAAAGATTAAAGTATTTTGAAGAAAATTTAAAATCTGTAACAACAGATAAAGAAAAGAAAGAAACAGAAGCCCAAATATTTACTACAAAAGTTAGCATCGAACTATTAGAATATCGTCTAAAAGAAAATGTTAAATATGGTTCGGATTATCTAAATGAAGCTATTAATAATGTAAAGTATTCTGCTTCATCTATAAAACAATATGAAACCGAAACCAATAAAGAAGTAAAAAAAGATCTTGAAGAATCTGTTAAAAGATATTATACAAATAAGTATATTTTAGAAACAAAAGAGAATACTAATGATGCAAGTGATTTAAGATATATCATGACTAACTTTTATAGTGAGTACATGTTCTTAATCCTTGTATTTGGTGTTATGATTTCAGGAGCTATAGTAAGTGAAGAATATAATAAAGGTACAATTAAATCTTTACTTATAACTCCATATAAAAGAAGTACTATATTACTTTCTAAATACATAACTGTTGTATTATTAACCATTTTATTTATAATAATTGCTTATTTAATGCAACTTGTAATAGGTGGCTTATTCCTTGGATTTACATCATTACAAAATCATGTTGTAATTTATAACTTAGCAAGTAAATCATTAAAAGTAATGAGTTCATTTAAATACATAATTATAAATACAATTGCAACATTACCTCAAATATTATTGTTAATTACTTTAGCTTTTGCAGCCTCAACAATTATTGGAAACACAGCATTAGCTATCGTTATTACTTTTGCAGGTGTAATTGGTTCATCAATTATAAATATGTTTGCTTTAAGTTATAATATTGAAATTCTAAAATATTTTGTAACTACAAACTGGGATTTTAATCTTTACTTATTTGGTGGTGTAAGTGCATATGGTACAAGCTTAACTCATGCAATAATAGTGTGTATAGTATATTTCTTAATTATGATTATAACATCATTTATAGTATTTAATAAAAAGAATATTAAAAATATATAAAAAGGATGTTTTAAATGAAGAGAAAAAGAAAACTTAAACTAAAAAAAGGTATAGTGTTCTTTATTGCTATAAGTATTTTACTCGTAGCAACTTCTTCATTTAAAACTTTTTCTTTTGCCTTGCCAACAATAAGTGCAGATGAATCTAACAAAAGTAGTTTAATAAGTGATTATGTAAACAGCTTATATAATTTAGTTGAAGAAACAAATATAGATTCTAAATTTGTAAATGTTGTAAGTCTTGAAGATGATAGATATATATCTAAATTATTTAATTTTAAAACTGGTGAAGAAGTAAATATTACATCGATTATAAAACCAGAAAAGTTGGAAGATTTTTGGAGTAAAACAAGAGAATTATTATATTTAAAATATCCCAAGTTTATCGCAGATGTCTTATGTAAAAATGATAAAACAAATAGCTACTATGTTAAAGAAAATGAATTAATTATCTATTATTATGATTATGAAATAGAACCGGTGATAGATTTTGAACTATCTTTGCATGTAAATTATAATGAGATTAAAGATTATGTAGATTTTACAGTAAAATTAGATAAAACATATGAAAATGAAGATGGGAATAAAATTGATGAAAATAAAAAGATAATAGCTTTGACATTTGATGATGGTCCTGGTGAGTATACAAGTAAACTTGTTGACATTTTAAATGATAATAAAGCTCATGCGACATTTTTCATGTTAGGGAAAAATTTAAATTTATATAAAGATACAGTTTTAAAAGTTCATGAAAATAATATGGAAATAGGATATCATTCATATGCTCACAAAAGTTTTAAAAGAGAAAAACTAGATCAAATAGTAGATGAGTTTAATGAATCAAATGAAATATTAAAAAGTATAATTAATGATACATTCCATTTAATAAGACCTCCGTATGGTATAATTACTAAAAAGGTTAAAGAAAGTTTAGATGCAAGTTTTATTTTATGGAATATTGATACCGAAGACTGGCGTCATAGAAATGTTGAGTATCTTACCAATTATGTTTTACAAAAAGTTGAAGATGGAAATATTGTATTATTCCATGATATTCACAAAACTAGCATAGATGCTATAGAAAACTTATTGCCATATCTTTATGCTAATGGTTATCAAGTAGTAACTGTATCACAATTAGCAAATGTAACAAAAACTGATTTAAAACTACATGAATCATATCGTTATTTTATAAGATAATTACTTATTACAAATCTAGTTTTTTTAAATTAAACCAACATCCAAGGCATCATCCTTTCTAGTAATTTCATTAATTAAATAAATGGCCCCGCCGATCAAAAATAGTATCGCAGCTATAAGTTGAATAAAAGTAGATCTATAATTTGGATCATTAAAATTCTTTTCCATACTTCCCAAATCTTCAGTTAAAAGTAGTAAAAAATAAAGATAAATAAAAAAAGCTACAAAAAAAATGGCAATATTTATATATTTTTCTCTTTTATATGCTCCATAATCTTTTTTTATAAGGTAATCTCGATCAAGTTTATTAGAATATAGAGCAAACACCACGATAAAAAAATATACAATCCAAACTATATCCTCATTCTTAAGTCTCTTTAACTTTTTTTCTATATCATTCATGTTAAATAATATGCAAAATTATTTACAATAACAATTATTTTAGGTATAATTTATTATAGTAAAGGAGAAGTAAATAATGAAGAAAAATGCTTTTTCACTTGTAGAATTAATTGCAAGCATAGTAATATTATCTATTTTAATTGCAGTTGGGGTAAGAATTTTTACTAATGTTAGAAAAAATGTATTAGAAAAACAATATCAAAATATTTTAAGTGACATTTATACCAAGGCTGAAGAATATGCCAAAAGTACTGGTAAAACGGATCCAATTGATATATCCGTAGATTTTTTGATTAAAAACGGATCAATATCTCCGGATGATGATAAAAATATTTATGACCCAAGAGAGAAAAATAAAAAATTAAATTGTTATATTATACATGTAATTTTAGAAGATGGTGAATATAAAGCCTCTTTAGGTAAATTACAAGAAAATGAAGATGGTACTTGTTATAATGAAAATAGAGAAGATACCGTAGAAATTGTTTGTAATAATAAATCATGTAAAGACGGTTGGTATAATGAAAATTTAGTTTTAACTATAAAAGGATTAAGTGATGAAGAATTAAAAACTAGTATAGTAGAGTGGACTAGCCTAAATGGACTTTATGAACTTCAAGAAAGTGGTACAAATAAATCAATCGTGGTAAATCCAAGTTATCTTTTAAATACAATATATAGTGCATTAATTAAAACCTCTAAAAAAACATATGACATAAGTAAAGTCATAAAAATAGATAAAGAAAAACCTAAATTGATAAGTAAAGATATAAAAATAAATACTGAAAATAATCAAACTCTTGATATTGAAGCAACTGATTTAACAGGATCAGGAATTTTAGGATATGCTCTAACAAAAGATAGTTGTGAAAATGCAACTTATAATACAAATAAATTAAAAATAACTAGTTCAGGAAAGCAAAAAATATGTATTAAAGACAATGCAAATAATATTTATGAAGAAGAAATAAATATAAATAAAGTAACATTTAATTATAATGAAAAATCTAATAAAACAGAAACGATAAATGATGTATATTTTCTTCAGGAAAATCCAAATCATGAATTACCAAAACCATCTAGAAACGGCTATGTTTTTAAAAATTGGGTAAAAAAAAGTGATGGAAGTACAATTTATGAATTTGATAATCTTAATGATAGCGATGAAGCAATTGCAAGCTGGGATATCATAGATGTCAATTTAGATGTTGAAAAGATTAATAAAGGTAGTAAAAATGCCATAATTGCTAATAAGATTAATATGATATTAGTTTTAGATGTTTCAGGAAGTATGAGTGGTAATGCTATTGAAAATTTAAAGCAAGTAGCAAAAGAATTAGTAAATAGCATGTCATTTGAAGTGGGATCAACAGTATCAATAATAGAATTTGAATCTGTAGCCAATATTTTATTAGAAATAGGAACTAATAAAGACGAAGCATTAAGTATAATTGGAGGCATCCCAGGTACAAATGGAGGAACATCATTTAATAATGCTTTAATTAAAACCAATAATATAATAGAAAAACACCTTCGTGGTCAAGATAATAATTACATGATTTTTGTAAGTGATGGATATGATAATGATGACTTTAATAATAACTATGCTAATATAGTAAAAGCTAATTTAAAGACTAGTTATTCAATTGGTATTGGAAATGGAGCGGATACAAAAGCATTAACTTATATTGCATCACCAGGTTGTTATTTTAATTCAACCAGTGGACTAGATAGTTTGGGAGAAGTTTTTTCACACATTCAAGAGGAAATAAGGGAACAAGTTCAAGAAACATCTAAAAAAGGACTTATTGAACTTCCGAATCTTTATGTAGATAGCGAAAATCCATTTAGTTTAAAAATTAATGATGAAACAACATATACATTTACAGATATAAATGAAATGTCAGATATTTTAGTACATGAAAATAATATATATTATTTAGATTTAGAAAAAATAGATAATAAATACAAATTAGAAGGTAATTTAAAAACAATTAGTTTTGCATATTACTATGACGGAGAACAAAAATGAAAAAAAAGATTATTGTAATAATATTGGCTATATTAGTTGCTATAACTATCGGGGTAATAGCTTATAACATTTCAAATAAAACAGAAAAAGAGATTAACGAAGAAGTAAAAATACCCAATGCAGATTTTAAATTAAATGATGTTTTAAATAAATTTTTAATAACTAAATACGCGCATGATAATAAGTGTACTGGAAATATTAAAGATAATGGTTTACAAATACAATGTAACAAGCAAGAATTCATTTATAAATTAGACAATGTAGAACTTTTCACAAATACATCAAAAGAAGGATTAGATGTATTTAAAAATCTCGTAATAGTTATTGAAACATTAAATGGCTATAAAGAAAATGAATATGAAGAAACAATTAATAAAGTCATAAATAATGAATTATATGTAAAAGGTATAAAATATCAAAATATAAATAATGAAATCTATTTAAGTATAGTTTTAAATGAAAAGTTAGATAAATATGAAGCAAAAGAAGTTATAGATAAAGAAGTAGTTAAAGATATTAAAGATGTAAATTATGAATATAAAAGTGGTGGTTATTTAATAAATAATATTCGCATTGCCAATGATGAAGAAGACAAGATTTATGTAATATCTGCATATTTTAGTGGAAAAGACTTTAATAAAACAGTAAAAATAAAGTATTATGATAGTAATAAAAATGTAATAAAAATAGATGAAGCTAAATTAAATGAATATAATAATTATGGTAATAAATATTTAATTTTTACAAAAACAACAAAATTAAATGAATTATTTAATCAAGTTAGTTATTATTCCATCAATTTAGAGTAATTTGTTTTGCAATATTTAATATAACATAGTATACTTATAATGGAGGAAAAAATGAAAACAAGAATAATAAGTGCTGTTATAGCATTAATAATAGTAGTCCCTTTAATATTATTAGGGGGAATATATTTTACATTAGGACTTTCTTTAATAGCAGCATTAGGATATAAAGAAATATTAGATTTATCAAAATCTCATGGAAAAATACCAACTGTAATGTCAATAGTGGGATTAATATGTATGTTATCATTAATTATATGTAATAATGATATATCAGTTTATGATGGGTTCTCATATCAAATTATAGCAATGATTACATTATTTTTAATTATACCAACTATATTTTATACTAATACTTATAATACAAAGGATGCAATTTATCTTTTAGGTGCAACCATATTTTTAGGATTAGCATTTAATGCTTTTAACACTATTAGATTACGTGGACTAAATATTTTTATATTTCTACTAGCAATACCAATGATAAATGATATATTTGCTTATTTGATAGGATCTAAATTTGGTAAACATAAAATGTGTGTTAAAATAAGTCCAAATAAAACTTGGGAAGGTTCAATTGGTGGTTTAATTTGTGGCAGTTTAGTTGGGTCTATAATTTATAAATTGTTTTTTGGGAAAATTACCATTAAAATTATAGCTATAACAATTATTCTATCTATTATAGGTCAAATTGGTGACTTAATAATGAGTAAAGTAAAAAGAGAAAATGAAATTAAAGATTTTTCAAATATAATGCCAGGTCATGGAGGAATATTAGATCGTCTTGACAGTAGTATATTTGTATTTATAGCATATATGTTTTTATTAATGTTTTAGGGAGGATACTATGTGGATTATATCATTATTAATATTAATATTCATTTTAGGAATTATTATTTTAGTTCATGAATTTGGACATTTTATCTGGGCTAAAAAGTTTAAAGTACACATCTATGAGTTTTCAATAGGTATGGGACCAATTATTCATACTCACAAAGGTAAAGATAAAATTGATTATAATATAAGAGCATTTCCAATCGGAGGATTTGTATCAATGGCTGGTGAAGTTTATGAAGATGCCGATGAAAAGATAAAAAAAGAAGATTACATGTGCAATAAACCTTGGTGGCAAAGATTAATTATTCTTGTTGCCGGAGTTGTAAATAATTTTATTTTAGCCATAGTTCTTTTATTTATAAGCAGTTTAATCTGGGGCGGAAGTACCCTTAAACCTGTGGTAAAAAAAGCTGTAGAAAACTATCCAATGGCTGAAGCTGGAATAAAAGCCGGAGATACAATAATTGCTATTAATGATCATAAGGTTACTACCTGGGATGTAGCTCAAATAATACTAGTTATGAAAAATAAAAATGATTATTATACATTTGAAGTAAAGCATGAAGATGGCAGTAAAGATACTTATAAAGTAGTGCCTAAAGTTGAAAAAGATGCCGATGGTAATGAACGTCAAGTATTTGGTATTGAGGTAGAAAATAATAAATTAACTGGATTCTTTGGTTCGATCAAATACGCTTTCCAAAAATTTGAAAGTATTGTAGAATCTATGTGGTTAACTGTTGGAGGACTTCTTACAGGTAAAATTTCAACAAGTGCATTATCAGGCCCAGTAGGAATGTATAAAGTTATAGATGATGGAGTAGCTCTAGGACTTAACTATATGATGTATATAACAGCATTCTTATCAATTAATGTTGGATTTATTAATATATTACCATTTCCCGCATTTGATGGAGGCAGAGTATTCTTCCTTTTAGTAGAAACTATAAGAAGAAAACCAATAAATGCAAAATTTGAAAATGCGTGTCACATGGTTGGATTTTTCTTGCTACTACTATTAATGGTTTATATAACAATAAAAGATATAATTAGACTATTTTAACTTGCATAGTTTGATAATTTATGATAATATATTGTTGACCCAAAAAAGGTATATAATCCGCTATAAATATTTTATATGATTATAGGTAATAAAATAAGGAGGTAAAAAGATGGCAAATTTAGTAGACAAAATTGCTGAAAAACATATTCGCAAAGATGTTCCAGAATTTAGAGTTGGGGACACAGTTAGAGTTGATGTTTGGGTAAAAGAAGGAAAAAAGGAAAGAATCCAATCTTTTGAAGGATTAGTAATCGCTAAAAGAGGTGGTGGAGTTTCAGAAACATTTACAGTACGTAAGAAAAGCGGAACTGTTGGTGTAGAAAGAATATTCCCAGTTAATACTCCAACAATCGACAAGATTGTAGTAATCAAAAAAGGTAAAGTTCGTAGAGCAAAACTTAACTTTATCAAAAAAATGCGTAAAGAATATAAAGTTAAGGAAAGAAGTTAATTCTTTCCTTTCTTTCGTTTAAAGGAGAGTTATGAAAAAAGTAATAAAGGAATTAGTACCATATGTATTAATAATAATTTTTGTAGTTTTATTAAGAACTTTTATTATTACCCCGGTACGAGTTGACGGTGATAGCATGAAGCAAACATTAAAAAATGGTGATATCCTGCTTTTATATAAATTAGGAAATGTCAAAAGAAATGATATAATTGTTCTTCATGAAGAAAAAGATAATGAAAAAATAATTAAAAGAGTAATAGGAATGCCTGGTGATACTGTAGCAATAAAAAATGGTGAAATTTATATTAATGATAAAGTCATTGAAGATACATATGCTTATGGAGAAACTAGTGACTATAACAAAATTACATTAGATAGTGATGAATATTTTATTTTGGGAGATAATAGATTAATAAGTAAAGATTCTAGATACTTTGGACCTATAAAAGAAAGTGAAATAAAAGGAAAAATAATATTTAGATTATTTCCCTTTACTAAAATAGGTACAGTATAATTATGGATTTAGTAGACTTAATGTATAAATATATAAATAGGTTTATAAATAGTGATGAACTTTTAAATAGATTAGAAAATCTAAATTTAAGTAATTTTAATAATGACGAAAAAGTATCCATTAATAAACTGATTAATAATATAAAAATAATAAAAGATAAAACTGCAAATGAAATTGATGAAATAGAAAAAAATAGATTAGCAACCATTGAAAAAATTGTTAGTGATATAAATAAAATTTTAGAATCTGAAAATCTTGAAAAAGATATAAAAGAAAAAATAGCAAAAAGAAAAAAATATTTTATTGAAGAAAAAAAGAAAACTAAAGATGGTGGTAAATTATATAAAAACTTATATACATTACTTGCAGATAACACTTTATTAAATTATTATTGGGAGTCTATGAGTGATTATGAACTATTAGAATTTATTGCCAAGTACATAAGTGTTCCAATGCCACCACAAATTGATCAAGAAAAATTTGAAAAAATTGTTAAAGCTGGAATAGAAAAAGATGAAAGAGAATGGCTATGGCGTTTAGCACTTAATTATAGTAAAAAAGAGTTTGATTATTCTTTAATTGAAGACTACTATATTAAAATAAAAGATGACTACTATTTAACAGAATTAATATGTGCAGTACCTGATGAAATAGATATAAATAAAATAAGAAAAAAAGTAATGGATACAAATGATGAAATATTTATTGCAAAAGTAAAGAATACCCTTAAAAATTATTCAATCGAAATTTAGAATATAGTTTACATCAATACATAGTCTTTTCTAAATCACCTTACTTAATAGGTAAAATTAAAAATCTAAACAAAATTAGATATTCAATATGAAACATGAAAATTAAAAAAATTATAGCAAGTGACTTGTACAAATAATTGTAGATAAAAAAATACAAGAAAGAAACATATGATTTTAAGTTTGACAAAATGTTAAATAGATTGTTTATCCACTAATATTTTGTTATAATTAAGAAAATAAGAAAGGAGGAACAAATGAAAAAAGGTTTAATAGTAATCGGGGTAATTCTTTTGCTTACAGGGTGTGGTTCAAAAAAAACTAATAATGACGACCCATCACAAATTTCATTCACTAATAAAATTGAATGTTCTAAATCAGAAAAAATTAAACAATATGATTTAGAAAATCGTAATGAAAAAGGAATGTTTATTGGAACAGACAAAGCTAAAAGATCAGAAAGTCCAGTAGCCATAAATGAAATAACTAAAAAACTTTATGATTTTAATAAATCTGGGGATAAATTAATTGCTTATTATGAAATTATTACTTATGAATATTTAATCGATGGCTATAATATGGAAGATGAAAAAAAATTCTATGAAAATAAATGTGGTAATTATAGCGAATATGGTTTTAAATCATGTCAAATAAGTACAAAAGATAAAAAAATTGTTATTACAAAAACTGCTGATTTAGAAAGCGATTATAACAAAAATACCGTTTCTAGTATGACTAAAGAAAGTATAAAAAATGATTATGCTGGTGGAGAAGTATACACATGTACTGAATAAGATGAGAAATCATCTTTTTTCTTTTTTGTTATCATGATATAATAAAATTTTATTAAAGAAAGTTAAAAATTTAATATTGCACCATTAATGAAAAAATATGATTTCGAAGAATGTTTCCGAATAAAAGATTGCTAGGTATTAAGAATCTAGGTGATTATTGTAATGTCTGTCAAAATAAACCATGTAAATGTACAAGTGTAATATTTAAAAAGGAGTTATAAATGTCTACCAAAAAGGATTATCTTAAGATGATTAGGTATAGTACCCTAACCTCATCATTTAATTATTATTATTTTATCAGAGTTATTGTACTTTTTCTTCTTGCTAAAAACGTAACCCTATGGGTAGCTGTAGAAATATTTATACAATATATTTATTTACGATTCTTTTAGGATTAATAAAAGAAATTAAAAATTCCTCTTTAACAAAACTAAATACTCAAAACAAAGATTATGAACCATTTTGTTTTATAGAAGAAGAAAGATTCTCAGTAATCGGGGGGACACTAGGTTTAATTATAAGTCAATTTGTTTATGATTTAAGTCCTCGCATATACTTTTTTAGTTTTTTTATTTTGATAATAATAGAAACTGTTTTCTGTTTTAGTTTAAAAGAAATTCCAAATGAAGATATAATGGAAGCAATTGATAAGAATAAAGAAATACCTAAAAAAGAAAAAAATAATATTATTTTAGCTACATCTTTTTTTGCCATACTTGCAGGCTTGTGGTGTATCGGACTTGGAGCCTTAACAGAAATAACTCCTTTAATTACAAAAAAAGTGGGCTACATAGAAGCAAGTTATACCATTCTTGAATCACTCCTTTTATTTGTAATTTCGGGAAAATTATTAGAAAAAATAAAACGCAAAAAGAAATTGTTGTTATCAGAAACAGTTGCTGCTTTGGTTGATGTCATAGCACTTTTAATAGCATCAATAACATTATCTTGGCAAGGCCTTTTAGTGGCATACCTTTTGTCTGCGGTTACATCAACACTCGGAGACCCTATCTGGGGATCAATCATGAGTGCATATTCCTGTGGTGATAGATCAAAATGGATTTTAGTAAATAAAGTGTACTTTATAGAAAGAAGTATTTTTCAAGTATTTACATGGTTAATATGTAGAAAATGTGTTATACGTGGTATTACATCATTTAAGTATTTAGCAGTTTCATTAATTGTTTTATTATTGATAACTTATGTAATAGCAAACAAAATAAATAAAAAAGTGTTTAAGGATTATATTTAAAAGTAAAAATGGAGGTATCATGGAAAATAAAAAAGGTTTAGTAATCGCTGGCTTTGCTGGAGTGGGAAAAACTACTTTAGCCAAAAAATATAAAAATGTTATTGATATAGAAAGTAGTATTTATAAATGGGATTATAGTAATGTTGATAAAACTGATTTAGAAAAATTAAAAGGTACTAAAAATAGGATAAAAAATAAAGAGTTTCCTGAAAATTACATTAAGGCAATAAAATCTGCCATAAATAATTATGATATTGTTTTAGTCTGGATTCATCCTGATGAAATTTTACCAATTTATGAAAAATATGGTATTGACTATTATTTGTGTTTTCCAAGTAAAGAAGCGTTAAAAGAATATAAAAATCGATTTATTAAAAGAGGCAATAACATGGATTATATAGAAAACATATTTAATAGTTATGACAAAAGATATGAACAATTTAAAAATAATAAACATTTTAAAATTGAATTAGACAAAGGTAAAAATTTAGAAGACTATTTATTAGAAAATAATTATTATTTAAAGATGGAGAATTAAAAATGAAAGTTTATTTAGTGAGACACGGAGAAGTACCTTATAATGTAATGAAAAAATATAGTGCATAGAGTAAAAAATTCTCAATAAATTTTTGAGGATTTTTTTAAGTTTTAAATTCATGCTGCTGTTTCTAAAAAAAATTTTGTAAAAAGTATTAATTACGTCTTGATTAGTAGCCGAACACATGTTATGATAATTACATTGAAAAATTATTGTCTAACAAGAAATTAAATTAATATCAAAAAATAGTTAAATAATTAATAGATAATAATGTAAAGAAAAGATAAAATTAAATAAAAAAACTATGAGATAATATAAATAAATGGTATAATAAATTTTTGTAAAAAGAAGAAAATTTTAATTGTAAACATTATCATAAAGAATGGTAAAAAAAGAAAGAAGGTAAAAAATGATTAATTTAGAAGAATTCTTAATTGAAGCAAAAAAACAAACATATGCTAATGAAAATGTAGAAAAAGTATCAAATACAAGGCAAAATTCTAAGGATTATGAATATAAAAAAGATAAAATGGTATATCATGATACATATTTTGGGGGTACTAATTTTATCGGAGAAGAAGTTGTTTATGTAGATGATAAAACTTATTGGGGTATGAATTATTATGGTGTAACTCTAGATAAAACCCTAGGAGAAGAAACAATGGATAAAGCATTACGTCCAGCATTAATGAATGTCGGAAAAGATAAAGATATAATTCCCGTAAGAGGACCAAAAGAATTGATAAATGGTGAATATAAATATTCATTTGAAGTAAACGGGGATATTAACAGTTTTAGTGGAATTGAAACCATATACAAAAATAATGAAAAAATATATGAATTAAAATGCAATGGCGGATTAATTAAATAAAAAATTTCAAAGAATACAAGTGACAGAAATGGAGGTAATAATGGATATAATTGAAACTGATTACACAAATAAGATTTTTGAAAATATAAAACATGTTGATGAATATAAAAACGAGTATTGGTTCGCTAGAGAACTTTTTAAAGTTTTAGAATACAAAGATTGGAGAAATTTTCAAAAAAGTAATAGCTAAAGCAGTTTTAGCTGCAAATAATAGCGTTTCAAGCGAAGAAGATTGGGTTGTTGAAATCAACAAGCCAATAAGAACTGGTGAAGGAAAAAAAGTTAGAAAGGCAATTGCAGATATTGGTGGAATGATGCCTGAATAAATGCCAGCATCTAAAAAGAGCTTAAAAGAATTAGAAAGAGAAAAGAAACAATTAGAAAATAAAGAAAATAAGAAACTTGAAGGAATAAAGTAAAGGTGGTATAAAATGAGAATAATATTAGCTTCGTCTTCAAAACAAAGACAAGATATTTTTAATATGATAGGACTAAAATATGATGTTATTACTAGCAATGAACCTGAAGAAAGTAATAAAACTAGTCCTAATAAATATGTTGAAGAGCTTTCGTTAAATAAAGCTAAATCTGTTAAGAAACAAATTGATAGCAAAGCGATAATTATTTCTGCAGATACCATTATATATTGTAATAATAAAATATATGAGAAACCCAAAAGTAAAGAAGAAGCATATTTAAATTTAAAAGAATTGTCAAATAATAAATGTACAGCATATACGGGAATAACATTAATTGATTTATATAAAGAAAAAATTATATGTTCAAGTTCTAAAGCAGATGTGTATTTTAATGAAATAAAAGAAGAAGAAATAGAATGGTATGTAAATAATGAAGAAAAAATTTTTAAATGTTGTGGATTTGTACCATTAGGTAAAGCATCTCTGTTTATAGATAAAATTGAAGGTGATTATAATACTTTATTAGGTATTTCTCCTAGTATAATATATAATAAATTAAAAGAACTTGGATATAGTGTAACTGATTTGGATTTTGAAAAAAGAAAGTGATTTAAATGGATATGTATCAAAAAAGAAAAATGAGACAAGAAAAGAAAAATAATGGTAGCCAAGAAAGTTTTTCAAAGGTTTCCGTTTCGTGGTAAGTGGGGAGTCATGAAAAAACACACTTGAATACTTGAAAATAAAAGAAATTTTTACTAAATGCTTTGTACATTTTGGAACATTTTTTAATAAAATTTTAATTTAAATTGATAAGTGTATGACTTATGAAAAACTAAAGGAAAGGAGAGTATTGA
>CAKOHI010000006.1 GCA_934085585.1 uncultured Bacilli bacterium | reverse complement strand
TAATTTATTAACATAATTTTCTATTTCAATTCTAGTTCTAAAACCATTATGTGCTACAGGTATAGGAAATTTATCCTTATCCGTAAACATAAATAAATCAAACGGTATATCATAATTATTATGATAATAATTAAGTCATAATAAAATATGTTTCTTAAAGTTAATTTTTTATTTCTATGTCATCAATATATTTAAATTGAACTATTATTTGTAATTAGAGTAGTATTTGTAAATCTACTAGTCATTTTATTTTTTCTTTTTAGTTTATCACTTATTTTTAATTCTTTTGTTTCTATATTTAACATAAAAAAGTGCTCCTTTACATAACAAAAAAAACTAACTATTTTGATCTGAACCCCAAAAGTTGGACAGTTTATTAATAGTTAGCATTTATTACTTAAACTCGAAAAGATCGAGTTTCCTATCAATCTGGAGCAGGTGATGAGAATCGAACTCACGTCAGGAGCTTGGAAGGCTCTTATTCTACCATTAAACTACACCTGCATTTCGCGATTACTTATTCAGTATAGCAAATTTTTTTTAATAATTCAAGCTTTCCAAGATAAAAATTATAAAAAAATGCGTATTTTTAATAAGAAAACACTCTTTTAAGGGTGTTTTCTTATTAAAGTAGCTAATTTTGTTTGTTCAATTCCTCTTTGATATTTACTTTGTTTAGTTAATTCTAAATTAAATCTTTCTTGAACTAATTTATCTATTTCAATTAAAATGTTTGGACTTGAACCTTCTTTCAATTCAATTTCTAGCATGTGTTCTAAAGCTTTATTATCATAAATAATAGTGTCAAAAGCTATCACTACATAATTGTTATCTTTAGTTAAGGTTATTTCTTGTCTGTGATTATTTATTTTTAAAACTGGAAAAGGACAAATACTTTTTATGTCATATTTCAAATCGTTAAATCTATTCATTAATTCAGTAAATGAATTTTCTGTTAATATTTTTTCAATTTCTAGACGTTTAGTATAAACATCGTTATTATCAATTGGATATTTAAATGTTCCTTTGATTGTACCTTTGTTTGTTTTTCTAATTCTAAAAGATCCACCATTTTTTAATAAATCTTTGTTTGGGGTATCAAAATAAGAATCTACATTAATTACAAATTTGATATTGGTAGCATTAAAGCCATTTAATCTTAAATATAAAATTAAATCGGATAAATCAAAATCGTTTTTTACTAAATATTTTAATTCCATTTCTGCTGGTTCATTCATTTTGTAGTTACTCCTTCTTTTAATAATAATTGTTCTATTTCTTTCCAACTGTCAGCTCTTTTTATTCCTTGTTTTTTTAATTCATCTTCGCTATTTTTTTTGTTGTGAAATGCTGTAAATAATATTTTAATTTTAGCGCCTTCTAAATTATCTATTCTGTCATCAATTTTAATATCGCAGTTTAATACAGATTTATTACCTAGAAAAATAATGTTGTGAGGGTTAATAAATGGAAATGTTTTTCTTAAAAAATTATATTTTTGAGGTAATAAAAATGATGTTTTATCTAATATTTCTGGTATTATATATGATGTACCAATAAATATTTCATATTCTTTACTTAACTTTTCTAAGACATCGTAAACATCATCAATTAAAGTACAGTAATTATACATGTTATAATTTTGAAACCATTTAAAAAACTCATCTTTGTCTGGTATAATATTTTGCATATAAAATTCTTCAAAATCATCTTCAGTATAATTAGTATTTAAGTATTTATTGATAAGATATAAGAATCCACCGGTAGTAATACAATCATCCATATCAACCATTATTCGTTTTTTCATTCATTCCTCCATGTAAAATACATATTTTATTTTAACATAAAATATGTACTTTGTCTTTAAAAATTAAACATTATCCATTCAGGTTTAAATATAAGAAGTATTCCCATTAAAACCATTATTATTCCTCCGATTAGATGAACATATTTGTTGTATTTTGTGCTTATTCCTTTTGCTTCGAATGCTTTTATTGATAAAAATAATACCACAATATCATCTATTAAGTAAAATAAAATATAGATTAATAAATAGGTTATTTTAAGAAATCCATGGATGTTATTTATAGATAATATTTCTAAAAATATTGTAGGAAATCCAAGGGAGCAAGCCATTTCAATTAAATTAACTGATGTTGCTAATATGATTGTTCCTCCGAACATTAATAAAGTGTTTTTATTATTTAAAATATTGTTTATTTTAGTTATTATTGTTTTTCTTTTTTCTTTTTTTACAACGTGACATCCAGTTTCTTTTCTAGTTTTTATATAAGTATAAAGATTATATATTCCTAGAACGATAGCTAAAATGGCAATTATGTTTCGTATATAAGCAATGGTAGTTAAATCTAATATGAAACCTATTCCTAACATAGATAGAAAATAGATTATACCAGAGGTTATAATGAATGTTAAACAAACTATCAACATTTTTTTCTTATCTTTAATAGATATACACATATTTATTAAAAGTAGTAAAATCCACATAGCACATGGATTAAATCCATCTATAAAACCTAATATTATTGCAATTAAAATAATACTAGCATTTTTGGCTTCAATTTTACCTAATATGGGTATTGTATAAGTATTATCTGTAGTTGTATTTTCGTTTAGATATGAGTCTATGGTATTTTCTATTCTTTCATTAAATGATTCGTCATATCCTAGAAAAGTTTTAGAACCTATGATAGTAAACGGAACTCCTTGACTGTTTTCTTTTAATTCTTTTTTTAAACTCTTCATTATTTCATTGTTAGTTTTATTTTCTGTAACCTCATAGGTATAAATGTTTATTTTGTCTTGATATTTTTCTTTTAAAGTTTCAAAATATTTTTCTTCTTTTTGACAATGAGGACATATTTTACTGTAAAATAAATATATATTTACTTTATCATCATTTTTAACATCGTAATATTTGCCAACATAATCATTATAATCTTTTGATAAGGCTAGGGTAGAAGTAGGAATAATTAATAATAAAAATAAAATTAATTTGATTATTCTTTTCATGAAAGACTCCTTAAAACAGCAAGGATTTCCTTCTTTGTTTTTTCTCCCTCGATTCTAGTTATTTCTTGATTATCTTTTTCAATTATAACTACGGGTACAATGTCTTTTATGTTATATTTTTCTATTTTTTCTTCATCTAAGTCATAATCATAGTCTATAAATTCATTATTTGGAAATTCTTTTTCAATTTCTTTCCAGATGCCTTTTGAAATTAAGCAACCTGGACACCACATGGCATTTATTCTAATTATTTTCATTTATTACCTCCGTAAGTTCTTTTAAAAAAATGTCAATTTCTTCTTTAGTTGTTAAATGTGATAAGCTAACTCTAATAGAATTTTTAGCTAAATTTAAATCTTTTGTAACTGCTAAAACAGATTTTGATGGTGCATTTTTACTAGAACATGCAGTTTTTGTTGAAATATATATTTTCTTATCACTTAATTTTTTTACAATTTCATCAGCATTATTTATACTGAAATTTACAATGTTAGGTATTGAATTAGATGGGGTATTAATGTGAACTCCATTTATTTTTTTTAGATTATTGATGAGTTTATTTTTTAAATTGGATATATATTTTATATTATCATTTAATTTTTTTATTGCTTCTTGTAGAGCAATGCTTGTTGCTATGATGTTTGCTGTATCTGGAGTTCCTCCGCGGTATATTGTTGTTGATTTTCCACCATGTATTAAAGGTGTAATTTTTATATCATTAAAATTAATGAGAACACCAGAACCATTTAAGCCGTAAAATTTGTGCGGTGCAAAAGTTAAAAAATCTATTCCTTCATAATTCATATTTATTTTGCCAATTGCTCCGGTTGCATCTGTGTGAAAGTAGGTGTTGGGATAATCCTTTAAAATTTCTGCAATTTCTTGGATTGGTTCAATTGTACCAAGTTCGGGATCTACGGTGGAAACACTTACCAATATTGTATCTTTTCTTAAAGCTTCTTTTAATGAATCGATGTCAATTTCTCCGTTTGATAATAATGGTATTACTGTAATTTCAAAGCCGTTTGATGCTAAATAATTACATGGGGCAATAATTGATGAATGTTCTATAGCTGATATAATTATATGTTTTCCTTGATTTTTATATCTGTCTGTAATACCTTTAATTACTAAATTATTTGATTCACTTGAACCACTGGTATATATAACGTTTTCTTTCTTTGTCTGAAAATAATCTGCGATTAATTGGCTTGCTTCATCTATTTTCTTTTTTGCTTCATTGCCATTTTCATGTAAACTATTTGGATTACCAAAGTAGGCTAGAGTAGCTTTATTAAAAGCTTCAAGTACTTTTGGGTTTACTGGTGTATTAGCTGAATAATCTAAATAAATCATAAAAAATCCTCCGTTCATTATAAATTATAATTTCAAGAGGATTATTTGTAAATCAACTTTAGGTTGATATTATTTATTATGTTCTTTTTGCCAATTTTCTACTTCTTCGGCATCATCTAAATGGATTTTTGTATGACCAATTATTTGATAATCTTCATGTCCTTTTCCTAATATAAGTAAAATATCTTCTGGATGTAACATTTCAATACCTTTTTTGATTGCTGTTTTTCTGTCAAGTTCAACTTCATAGTTTGTAGATTCAACACCTTTTAAGATGTCTTCCATGATTCTAGCCGGATCTTCAGTACGAGGATTATCACTGGTAAGAATTGTGTAATCACTTAACTTTGTAGCAATGCCCCCCATAATCGGACGTTTTATTGGATCTCTATCTCCACCACAACCAACAATAGTTATAACTTTTCCTTTTTTTAGTTCATTGTACGCAGTTATAACTTTTTCTACAGCATCAGGTGTATGGGCATAATCAATAACAGCATAACCACCATTTACTTTGTGTGTTTCACATCTTCCTTTTGGTGCTTTAATTTCTTTTGTTTTGTCAATTATATCTTCAATTTCATAACCACATTCATGTAAAATAGCAAGTGAAGTCATGTAATTGTAGACATTAAATTTACTAGTTAAATTTGTAGTTACATTGTAAGTTTGATTTTTATACGTAAACTCAATTTTCGTTTCAGCTGGATTTATATCGGCATTTAGAATATTGTAATCATTTTCATTATTGTTATATCCTAGTTTTATTCCAGCACCAAATTTGTTTACGAAGGCTTTACTAGCATTATCATCATTATTTACAATTAACTTTCCAGATTCATTCATATAGTCAAATATTTTTAATTTAGCATTTAGATAATTTTCCATTGTTTTGTGATAATCTAAATGATCTTCGGTAAGGTTTGTAAATGCTGCGATATCTATATGTAATCCATATATTCTTTCAAATGATAGAGCATGAGAACTTACTTCCATAACTACAGTTTTACAACCAATTTCAATTGCATGTAGCAATAATGAATAAATTGTTAATGTATCTGGTGTTGTATTTTCTGTTTCTATTTCATCATTTGGTGCCTTAAATCCAATTGTTCCAATGTAAGCAGATTTTTCATTAAACAAATTTAATAGTTGATATGTTAAGTATGCTGTGGTTGTTTTCCCATTTGTACCAGTTAAACCAATTATTTTTAATTTGTTAATTTCATTAGCATATTCATTTTTTAGAGCTTCTCTTAAATATTCTTCTGTATTAGGCACAACTTCCAATGGAATATCGCAGTTTACTTTGTGTTCTGCGATTACTTTAGATGCTCCATTTTTTATAGCATCTTGTATGTAGTCATGCCCATCTACGGTATGTCCTTTTATGGCAACAAATATTTGCCCTGGTTTTATTTTCCTTGAGTCAGTTTGATATTTCAAAATAATCATCTCCTTGTTATAAGTCTATTATAGCAGATTTTATAATTTTACAAAAGTAGTTATAAAAAATGATATTATAATAATATTTATTTGAATTACTAATTGATATTGTTTGTGATGATTTTTTGTTAGAAATCTGATATAATATTTTATGGAGAATATAATGAAAAAAGATGCAATAACAAAATATTATGAAAATGTTGAAATGGATTTTTTGCTTAATACTTGTTTTACATATCAAGATAATTATGTAATATCTGATGCTTATTCATTTATCATTTTAAATGAATCAAATGACTTGGAAATAAAGACGAGTGATATAGTAAATAAAAACATGGCGTTATTTAATGAATATCATATTAAAAATGAGTATATAATGTCAGATGTTGATAGTCAAGATATAGATGATAATTATGGAATAAATAATGAATTATTATCACTTATTATAAATGTGATAAATCCAAATGAATTTTATATAATGGAACATGATAGTGAAAAAATGCCTATTTTAAAGGCTATTAATACAAAAACAAATGAGTTTGCTTTTTTACCAGCTTATAAAAAATTAGATGCGAATACTCAAGAAACATTGGATTATAAGATTATAACAATTAATAGAGATGGTAATTATCCAATAATAACTTATTTAGTTAAAAACGATTATAAACATCTTAATACTGCTACAGTAGATTTTGAATTTTTTGATGATGAGGGAAATTTAATAGATGGTGATAGATGTTTTATTGCTAATGTACCTTTAGGGGATTCAATTCAAACTAGTAAATTATTTAATTGTGATTGTGATTTGGAATTTTCAAAATATATTATAAAAATAAAATCAGATTCATTTAAATCTAGTTCTTATAGCAATGATGATATAGGATATGATTTAATTTCTTTTAAAAATAGTAAATTTCATCCGATTGTTAAATATAAAATCATTAACAATTATAAAAATATGTCACTTGCAACAGTTAATTTCTTTATATATAAAGATGAAAAATTAATTGCTGGTGATAAGAGTATCATTTCTAATATTCCTTTGGGTGAATCAATACAGTCAACTAAACTTTTTAATTGTGATAGTGGCCTAGATTGTGATAGTATTTATATAAAAATTATACCTCATTAAATATTGCGATAGATCAATTTGTTAATAAAAATGTATTTTGTAATATATAAAATTACTAATAATAAAACCTCGTTTCTAAAAAAGTGAGGTTTTATTATTTATAAATAAGAATAAATATATTGATGAGACTTTATAATTTTTTTAAAAAAAGTAAGTAATTTTGTTAATTATGTGTAAATATAATTGTTAATTTGTTATATTTGAATGTTTATTTTAATTTTCTTGATAAATTTGTGGCTTGTTGATATAATTATAGTGGATGTGATTTATATGAAAAAGATTATATTAACAGGTGATAGACCAACAGGAAGACTTCATATAGGTCATTATGTTGGTTCACTTAAAAATAGAGTAGCTTTGCAAAATAGTGGAAATTTTGATGAAGTTTATATTATGATTGCTGATGCACAAGCATTAACTGATAATTTTGATAATCCCAAAAAAGTTAGAGATAATGTTATTGAAGTGGCTTTGGATTATTTATCTGTGGGAATTGATCCCAGCAAAACAAATATGTTTATTCAATCAGAAGTAAGTGAACTAACAGAATTAACATTCTATTATATGAATTTAGTAACATTAAGTAGACTTCAAAGAAATCCTACGGTTAAAAACGAAATAAAGTTGCGTGGTTTTGAAACAAGTATACCAGTTGGATTTTTAAATTATCCAATAAGTCAAACTGCTGATATTACTGCATTTGAAGCTACATGTGTTCCAGTCGGTGAAGACCAAATGCCAATGATAGAACAAGCTAGAGAAATTGTTAAATCTTTTAATAATGTTTATGGAGAAACTTTGGTAATGCCTGAAATATATTTGCCAGAAAATGAGAATGAAAGAAGACTTCCTGGTACAGATGGAAAAGCTAAAATGAGTAAATCATTAGGAAATACGATATATTTAGCTGATACACCTGAAGAAATAAAAAGAAAGGTAATGAGTATGTATACGGATCCAAATCACATTAGAGTGGAAGATCCAGGGAATGTTGAGGGAAATGTTGTATTTACATATTTAGATGTATTTGCAACAGATGAACATTTTAGAAAATATTTACCTGAATATAAAAATTTGGAAGAATTAAAGAAAAAATATCAAGCAGGCGGACTTGGTGATGTAGTAATTAAAAAATTTTTAAATAATATTTTACAAGAAATATTAGAACCAATTAGAGAAAAAAGAAAATATTATGAAGAACATATAGAAGAAGTTGTTAGTATATTAGAAAAAGGTACTATTAAAGCAAGAGAAAAAGCTAATAGAACTTTAAAAAAGATAAAGAATGCAATGAAAATAGATTATTTTGCAAGTGATGAATTTTTAAATGAAGTTGTTGAAAAATATAAATAAAAATGATAATATAAAATAAATGAAGAAGGGTTGTTATGGCTATATTAGATACATGTTTTATTCCTGATTTAACTAAAGCAAAGACTAAAGACCAAGCAGTTTTTAGAGGCACTAATTATAGAATTAGTGTTTTAAGTGAGCGTTTAATTAGAATGGAATATAGTGCTGATGGTCATTTTTCTGATAATTTAACAACTTTGGTAAAAAATAGAAGTTTTAGAGTACCAACATTTAAAATTCAACAAGATGAAAAGTATTTAGTAATAGCAACAAATTATTTTACATTTCAATATTTAAAAAATAAACCTTTTATAGGGCCAAAACTATCTCCTGATAATAATTTGCGAGTAACATTAAATAATACAGATAAAGTGTGGTATTATGGACAACCAGAAGCAAGAAATTTTAAAGGTGGGGCTGTTAGTTTAGATAATTTTAAAGGAAAAGCTAATCTTGATAAAGGACTTTATTCAACTGATGGTTTTGTGTTAATTGATGACTCAAATAATTTGGAAATAGATGCCAATGGTTTTTTGATAAAACCTGAAGCTAATAAAGTAGATTTATATTTATTTATGTATAAAAGAGATTTTGGTTTATGTTTAAAAGATTATTTTAATTTAACTGGATATCCTCCATTAATTCCTAGGTATGCTCTTGGAATATGGTGGAATAGAGAAAGAATTTATAATTTTGATAATGTAAAAGCTTTGATAAAAACATTTAATAGAAATGGGATACCTTTATCTGTTTTGCTATTTAGTGAATTTTGGCACATAAAAGATAAAAAAGATTACAATTTATATAGAACTGGTTTTTCTTTTAATAGAGATTTGTTTCCTAATCCTGCTGAAATGATTAACTATTTACATCAAGAAAATGTTAAGATAGGTGTAAATATTGATCCAAGTGAGGGAATTAGAAAAGAAGAAGAAAGATATTTAAATTTCGCAAATGATTTAAATATTGTTGATGGAATAACTATACCATATAATGTTTTAGATAGAAATTTTATGTCTGCTTTTGTAAGACATGTAATAGATAATTTAATTACAATGGGAGTAGATATGTTTTGGCTTGATTATAAAAAGGATATTTTAGGTATAGATGCTTTATCTTATTATTTTAATCAAGATTTTATAAAATATAAAAATAATAGACCTTTAGTTTTAACTAGAAGTTCTTTGGTTGCTCCGCATAGAGCTGGTATCCTTTATTCTGGAGAAACATATGTTTCTTGGGAGACTTTAAGATATTTGCCATTTTATAATAGTTTGGCAGCTAATAAAGGTGTTACTTGGTGGAGCCATGATGTAGGGGGATATAAAGGTGGAATTGAAGATTCTGAACTTTATTTAAGATATATACAATTTTCATGTTTTAGTCCAATATTTAGGTTTAGTGCTGAACGCGGGGTTTATTATAAAAGAGAACCTTGGGCTTGGGATGTTAAAACTTATACCATTGCTCGTGAATATTGTTTATTAAGACAAAGGCTAGTTCCTTATTTATATACTGAAGCTTGTAATTATAGTAAACTTGGAAGACCAGTGATTCAACCAATTTATTATACTTATCCAGAAATTTATGATGAACCAGATTATCGAGATGAATATTATTTTGGAAAAGAATTATTCGTGGCACCGATTACAAAGGCAATGGATGAGACTATGAATAGATCTATTGAAAGAATATATTTACCTAAAGGCGTTTGGTATGATTTTAAAACTGGTAAAAAGTTTTTAGGGGATAAAAGATATGTTGCCTTTTATAAGGAAGATGAGTATCCAGTTTTTGCCAAAGCTGGAAGTATAATACCTTTAGCTAATTTAGATAAGAATTTAAATGATACAAATTCACCAGAAAGTATGGAAATAAATGTTTTTCCTGGTCAAAGTAATACATATAAATTATATGAAGATGATGGAATAACTAAATTATATGAAGATGGATATTTTATTGTAACATCTATTGATTATACTTATATGCAAAATAATTATACTTTATTAATACATCCGATTGATGGAAAAACTGAAATAATACCTAGGTTTAGAAATTATAAAATAAGATTTAGAAATACTAAAGTTCCTGATAATGTTGAAGTATATGTTGATGGAGCAAAAATAACAGATTGGGAAGCATATGAAGATGATAATAATTTTGTGGTTGATGTTAAAAATGTAGATACTACAAAAAAATTAACTGTTAATTGCAAGGGAAGAGATATTGAAATTAATGCTGTTAGAATTATAAATGAAGATATCAATTCAATTATTACTGATTTACCAATTCCAACGAAGTTAAAAGAAAGAATAGCTAGTATTATATTTAGTGATATAGAAATTAAACAAAAAAGAATTGAAATTAAGAAAATAAGAGGTTTAGATAAAAGATTTATTAGAATGTTTATAAAATTACTTGAATATATTGCAGAAATTTAATATAATACATGTATGCAGATGAAAAAAGAGTAGTAAATTATGTTGCTTTTTAAGAAAGTTAGTGGTTGATGAGAACTAATAAAGTTAATAATTGAACTTGCTTTGGGATGCGAATGGGGTAATTTCCGTATCAATTAAAGAGTAGAAATTAAGGTGGTACCACGGGGAAACTCGTCCTTTGGGTACGACCTTTTTATTTTGGAGGTTAAATGAGTCAATATGTTGAAACTGCGTTGTGGGGATTAATTGTTTACTTAGCTGTATTTTTAGTTAATTACCTCTGGATATTTAAAAGAGGTTATAATAATATAGATAAACAAAAAAAGAAAAAGAAAAATAAAAAATTAGAAGATTTTATTGGATTTTCTTATTTAGTACCTAAATTTAATTTAGATATTAATAAAATGAATTTAAATTATGTATTTTTTCTAGTAAGTTTAGTTAATGCGTTTATTATATCTTTTGTATTTATTATTGTATATATAATTCCTTGGGATATAGGGTTTAGTATGTTATTAGGTTTTGTATTATTATTTGGATTAATATATGCGTTATATGAATTATTAGGAAGAAGTTTTGTAAAGAAAGGATGGAATAAAAATGAATTATAAAGAAATAGAAAAAAAATGGCAAAAATATTGGGAAGATAAAAAAACTTTTAAAGCAATAACAGGAAGTGATAAGAAACCATATTATATTTTAGTTGAGTTTCCTTATCCATCAGGATCAGGTTTACATGTAGGTCATGTAAGAAGTTATACTGCTCAAGATGCTTTATCTAGAATGAAAAGAATGCAAGGATATAATGTTTTGTTTCCGATGGGATGGGATGCTTTTGGAGCTCCGGCGGAACAATATGCTATAAAAAATCATATACATCCAAAAGAAGCTGTTAAAGAAAATATTGTTAACTTTAAAAGACAAATGATGGATTTAGGTTTTTCATTTGATTGGGATAGAGAATTTAGTACTACAGATCCTGAATATTATAAATGGACACAATGGCAATTCTTACAATTTTATAAACATGGAATGGCTTATAAAGATACGGTTCCAGTTAATTGGTGTCCAACATGTAAGAGTGTTTTATCAAATGAAGATGCAGCTGGTGGAGTATGTGAACGATGTGGTACTCAAGTTGTTCAAAAAGAAAAAAGTCAATGGATGCTTAAAATGAGTGAATATTCTGAAGATTTACTTGAAGGATTAAAAGATACAAATTTTGCTGAAAAAGTAAAATTGGGCCAAATTAATTGGATCGGTAAATCTATTGGTGCAAATGTTGATTTTAAAATTAAAAACACTGATAAATCATTTACGGTATTTACGACGAGATGCGATACTTTATTTGGAGCTACCTATTGTGTTATGGCTCCGGAGCATGAGTTAGTAAGTGTTATTACTACAGATGAACAAAGAGATGAAATAAATAAATATATTGATGTTTGCAAATTAAAAAATGATATGGAAAGAACTGAACTTAATAAGGATAAAACTGGTGTATTTACTGGTGCTTATGCTATAAATCCTGTTAATGGTAAAGAAATTCCTATTTGGATAAGTGATTATGTTTTAGCATCTTATGGTACTGGTGCTATTATGGCTGTACCTGCACATGATACAAGAGACTTTGAATTTGCTACTAAATTTGGACTAGAAATTATTCCAGTTTTACAAGGACCTAATGAAGAGCTTCCTTATGTTGGTGATGGAGTTCATATTAATTCGGAATTCTTAAATGGTCTTGGAAAAGAAGAAGCTATAAGTAAAATGATTGAATGGCTTGAAGAAAATAAATGTGGTGAAGCTCAAGTTAACTACAAAATGAGAGATTGGATTTTTTCAAGACAAAGATTCTGGGGTGAACCTATCCCTATGGTATATTGTAATACTTGTGGTTGGGTACCTTTAAATGAAAGTGATTTACCTTTAGTTTTACCTGATGTTGCTGAATATGAACCAACTGATGATGGTGAAAGTCCACTTGCTAAAATAACTGATTGGGTAAATACTACTTGTCCAAAATGTGGTGGTCCTGCTCGTCGTGAAACTGATACAATGCCTAACTGGGCTGGATCAAGTTGGTATTTCTTGAGATTTATGGATGCTCACAATGATCATGAGTTTGCCAGTATGGATGCAATGAAATATTGGAATAGAGTTGATTGGTATAATGGTGGTATGGAACATACTGCAAGACACTTACTTTATGCAAGATTTTGGGTACAATTCTTATATAATATAGGTCTTGTTCCTCACAAAGAAATGATTTGGACTCGTGTAAGTCATGGTATGGTGTTAGGTTCAAATAACGAAAAAATGAGTAAAAGTAAAGGAAATGTTATTAATCCAGATGATATTGTTAATGAATATGGTGCCGATACTTTAAGAGTTTATGAATTATTTATGGGTGATTATGAACAAGATGCTCCATGGAGTACCGATTCTTTAAAGGGTTGTAAAAGATTCCTTGATAGAATTGTTCGTTTGAAAGATAGAGTTGTTGAAGAAAATGAATATTCTAAAAATTTGGAAGTTATTATTAATCAAAGTATAAAGAAGGTAACATATGATTTAAGTCATATTGCATATAATACTGCAGTTTCTACATTAATGATATTACTTAATAAATATGAAGAATGTGAACATATTACTAAAAAGGATTATACATTATTATTGACGTTACTTAATCCAATTGCTCCGCATTTAACTGAAGAATTGAATGAGTCATTAGGAGAAAAGCCAATATGTGAAAATGTTTGGCCAGAATACGATGAAGCAAAAACAATTTTAAATGAAAAAGAAATTGGTGTTCAAGTAAATGGTAAATTAAGGGGTACAATTATAGTAAGCATTGATGATTCGGAAGATATTATAAAAGAAAAAGCATTAAATAATGATAATGTAAAAAGACATGTTGAAGGATTAGATATTGTTAAAGTAATAGTTATAAAAGGAAGAATTGTTAATATTGTTGTTAAATAACAATTCTTTTTCATTGAAAAAAAGTGGTAAAAGTGGCAAAAATTTTCAATGGATATGGTTAAAATAAAAAGAGTATTGATATAAGTATATAATCTGACAAATTATTTAAGTTTATTGTTATAAAATATAATTGGTGGGATATATGAAAGTTAAGGTATTTGATGAAGGACATGAAAAAGATTTAGAAAGTGTTGTAAATGGCTTTCTAAATTCTGGAGATTTTGATATAATAGATATCAAGTATCAAGTGGCAATTGCAGTATGTGGAGAAGAACAAATATATTGTTTTAGTGCAATGATTATTTATAATTAAAGCATATACATATTACCAGTTGTATCAATATTATCATCTAAAAATGTTGTATTTAGACTTTCAAGTTTGTTTACTCTAGCATTTAGACGATTTATTTGACGTTCCATTTTGGCAAGTCTATTTTCTATTGAATCTGTATTGTCAACATAGGGCATACCTGGAGCATTTGGGGCTTGATAATAAGAATTATAATTGGTATTTGCATATGGCATTGCTTGAGGTATGGCACCTTGTGCTTGAAAATTTGAATAATTCATGTTTGATTCAGTAAAAAATGAGTTTCTATTTTTTCTCATGAGTAGCCTCCTTACAAATAGTATATGTAAATGAGAAAGAAGTTGATAATATGAGAATGAGAAATCCAAAAGATAAAGATGAAGTATTAGAAAAATGTGATTATTTTTATGAAGGTAATTTTGATAATGATAATCCAGTTTGTTTAGAGATTGGAATGGGAAAAGGGCAATTTATTTTAAATATGGCAATAAATAATCCAAATATAAATTTTATTGGAGTAGAAAAATATAGTAGTGTTGCCAGTGTTGCTATAAAAAAGATAAATGAATATAAACCTAGTAATTTAAAAATATTAATTAGTGATATTGCTAATATTGAGAATTTATTAGATAAGAAAATTGATACAATATATCTTAATTTTTCTGATCCTTGGCCTAAAGATAGACATGCTAAAAGAAGATTAACATCAACTAATTATTTGCAAACTTATGATAAATTTTTTAAAGGAAAACCACATATAGTACAAAAAACAGATAATGATAATCTTTTTCAATTTAGTTTAGAGCAATATAAAGAATATGGTTATCATATTAATAAGATTAGTAATGATTTACATAGTGATGATATTGATAATGTAATGACCGAATATGAAGAAAAATTTAGTAAAATGGGAATAAAAATAAAATATGTTGATGTAAGTAAATAAAAAAGTTATATCCTTGTAGAGAAGATTAAGTTTGGATATAACTTATTTGTTACCTGTGTTAGAAACCAAAGAATTAAATATGATATTTATTAAAAGAATCAGGTAACAGTTAGTTATTATACTTATATTTTTTGTTAATGCAAGCATTTCGACATTGTTTGACAAAAGTTTTAAATTTTAAAGAGATTTTATCAAAAAATTATACTTTATTAGTTGGTGTTTTTTTGATATAATTGTAAGTAGAGGTTAAGTATGAAAAAAGTATTACTATTTGTTTGTTTATTAGTTTTATTAACTGGATGTACAAATATAAATAAATCAGATTACGGAGAAATAGTTGGAAATATTGCTACGAAAGCTTCAAGCAGTAATGTTTATAGAACTGGGTATAGTTATTATTTACCTAGAGGAATGAAAGTTTATAGTAGTAAATTATATAATGAAGTAATTGAAGATGAAAATTATAGATATTATCTTTATGTTGACATGGTAAGTTATTATAAAAAAATTAATAGTGAATATAATATTATTTCTACAGCAATATATTCTCAAAAAATAAATTTTGATAACAAATTTGGCTATGTTGAAATAAATTTATTAAAAAATGATAAATATTTAGTTGAAATTATGTATAATTATGCTAAAATAGAAGTGATAGTAGATAAAAGTAATTGTAATAATGCTATGTTATCTATTATAAACATATTAAAAAGTATTGAGTATAATGATAGTATAATTGCTAATTTAATGGGCGATGATATTCTTAATTTTAATGAAGAAGAATTCAATATATTTAATACTGCGGGTAGTGAAAGTAATTATTTAACAGTAGATGATGATTATACAGAAGAGGAAAAGAAAATTCCTGACCCTGATTTAATTAGTTAGAAAGGTGGATTACTGTGGGATTATTAAATAAAATAAAAGGAATATTATTTGAGGAAATTGAAGATGATGAAGAAGTTAGTACTTCTAAAAAAGAAAAAAAAGAAGATACTAAACCTATTGCAGAAAAAATAGAACCTCAAAAAAAATATGAAGAACCTGTGGAAAAAGTAGCACCAAAACCTACGCAACAAGTTTTTCAAGAACCTAAATTAGATAATGTGAATGAACGTGATTTATTTAAGTCTGATAATTCTTTTTCTTTTCCAGATTTTGATGAAGAAGAATTTACAAATATGAGTAGAGTTTCAAAGCCTAAAGCAACTACGAATGTTTTAGAATATGAAAGAAAAAAGAAAACAGAAAAAAGATATGACATGGGGCGTTTTGAAAAAATAGAAAGAACAGAAGTTGTAGAGAAGAAAAAATTTAAACCTTCTCCGATTATATCTCCGGTTTATGGTATTTTAAATGAGGATTATAAACCAGAGGATATAAAGAATAAATCTGAAGTAAGTAGTACAAATAATTTAGATTTTAATAGTGTTAGAAAAAAAGCTTTTGGTGAAGAAAAAGAACCAACAACTACACTTTATGAAGAAACTGTAACAGTTAAATTAAAAGAAGATGAAGAAGAAAAGAAACAAAAAGTTAAAACTATAGATGAATTATTAGAAGATACATCTGATATAACTATACCTGTTAATGATGATGATAATCATGAAAATGAAAAGTTGGTAGAAAAACCTGAAGTTGTTAATGATCCTTTAGATTATGAAAAAGTTGATGAAGATTTAGAAGAATTATCTTTAAAAAATGAAGAAAATAAAAATGAATCAAAACAAATTGAAGAAGATGATACATTAGAAAATGATTTGTTTGATTTGATAGATTCAATGTATGATAATAGAGAGGATGGTGATATTTAGTGGATTTTTGGTTAAGTTTTTTACCTATTGTTATTTATTTACTATTAATAGCTTTACTTACTATAGGAATAATTTTAGGAATTAAAACTATAATAACTATGAATAAGTTAGAAAAAGTAGTAGATAATGTTAATGAAAAAGTTGAATCATTGAATTCAATATTTAGTATTATAGATTTTACAACTGACAAAATTGCTTCTTTTACTGATAAAGTAGTTGAAGTAACAGGAAATCTATTTAGTAAATTATTATTTAGAAAAAAAAGAAAGGAAGAAAGTGAAGAATAATATGAAAAAAGGTGGATTAGGAAAATTTGTTTGTGGAGCAGCAATCGGTGCTGGACTAGGATTATTATTTGCTCCGAAGACTGGAAAGGAAACAAGAGCTGATTTAAAGAAAAAGTTTGATGAAGTATTAGAAAAGGTTAAATCTATTAAAGCTGAAGATGTAAAAGAAACTATTGTAAAAAAAGTAAATGAACTTCAAAAAGAACTTAAAGATTTAGATAAAGAAAAAGTATTAAAGATTGCTAAATCTAAAGCAACTAAAATTCAAAAGAAAGCTGAAGAATTATATAATTTAGCTGTTGAAAAAGGAACACCAGTTCTTGAAAAAAGTGTTGCTGAATTAAAACAAGCTACAGCTGATACTTTAAAAAAGATTGTTGCTAAACTTGAAACTGAAGAAAAATAATTAAATAAACTTCCAAATTTGGAAGTTTTATTTTGGGTTGAAGTACATATAAATTTGCTTATTTATGAATTGTTTGTTATAATCCTTATAAGGAGAAATACTATTATGGAATTTAGAGATATTTATGAGCAAGAAAAATGGTTTCCTTTTAATGGTATATCAATGGAGCAAGCTAGAGAATTAAGATATTTTTTTGGAAATTTAGATATATTAAATGATGGGAAAATTGTTCAATTGTCATTAAATAAAGATGATGATAAAATAAATGCAAATGGAATGTTTGCAGGTAATAAAGAAAATATTTGTTTTGATTCAATAATAAAACCTGTTAAAAATGGTTATAAATTTTATAATGTTTTTAAATTTTTGCAGTCTGAAAAAGAAATATATAGTATTGATGTTTTTGTGTATCAAGAAGAGTATATTAAGCAAATAAGTTGTATTGAAGGAAGTGAGCGGACGGTTAAGGTTATACCTTATATCGATTTAGAAAATAATAGAAATAGATAAATATTTCATATGTTTTTCACATTATGTATTTATAATTTGTTATTAGGTGGTGAAAATAATGCGTGTTTTAGTAGTAGATGATGAAAAGTTAATCAGAGATGTTATAAAAGAATATCTTTTATTAGAAAATATGGAAGTAGATGAAGCATCTAATGGAATTGAAGCAATAGAAAAAGTTAAATCTAAAGATTTTGATATTATAATTATGGATATTATGATGCCCAAAATGGATGGATACACAGCATGTAGAGAAATAAAAAAACTTAAAGATATACCTTTTATAATGCTATCAGCTCGTGGAGAAGAATATGACAAATTAATAGGGTTTGATTTAGGAATTGATGATTATGTTACTAAACCATTTAGTCCAAAAGAATTAGTAGCTAGAATTAAAGCTATTACCAAAAGAAGAGATGGAGTTAGTAGTGTAAGTCAAATAGCTGGTATTAAATTAGATGATATAGCTCATGATGTTTATGTTGATGGAGAAAAGATATATTTGACTCCGAAAGAATATGATTTACTTAAATATTTTATTGATAATAAAAATATAGCTTTGTCTAGAGAAAACTTACTTAGTCATATCTGGGGTTATGATTTTTATGGTGATGATAGAACAGTTGATACTCATGTAAAGACTTTAAGAAAACATTTAGGAAAATATAAAGATATGATTGTCACTGTACGTGGAATGGGATATAAATTTTTATATGAAGAAAAGTAAGAAGACGAGCATTCAAGGAAAAACTTTGTTTTTTTTAATAATTTATAACATAGTTATAATTGTTTTGCTGTGGATTTGTCAAATAACAATTTTAGATATTTATTATGAAAAAGAACAAATTGATAATATGGATAATATTGTAAGTGAACTAAAAAAAACAAATAGTAATAATCTAGTGTCAACTTTACAAGATGTTGCATATCAAAATGATGTATGTATAGTTTTATCTGATGATAATGGGGTATTAGGGACTTATAATATTAATATGAATGGATGTTTATTAAAATCCAATAATAGTAAAGTTAGAGAATTAATGTATAATTTTACTTTATCTGATGATAAATTTAAGTCTTATAAGTTTGTAAATGAAGACAAACATATTTCAGCATTGATGTATGGTATAAAATTAGATGATGATAAATATACTTTTATTTATTCAAATTTGGAAGATATATCAGATTTTACAATGATTATTAAAAAACAATTAATGTATATTTGTTTTATTGGTATATTTATTGCTATAATTATTTCTATATTTTTATCTAGTAAAATAACTGAACCTATTATTAAAATAACAAATAAAGCTAAAAAAATGGGTACTGGAGATGTTGATGTTTCCTTTGAAGAATCTGGTATAAAAGAAATTGATGATTTATCTGAAACTTTATCACAAGCCCAAAAAGAAATGGCAAAAACTGATGAGTTACGTAGAGACTTAATGGCAAATGTTTCACATGATTTGAAGACTCCTTTAACGATGATTAAAGCATATGCAGAAATGATTCGAGATATTTCTTATAAAGATGTTGATAAAATGAAGGAACATCTTGATATAATCGTAGATGAAACAGATAGATTAACAGTTCTTGTTAATGATATTTTAGATTTATCTAGAATGCAATCTAATGCTGATGTACTTTCAATTGAACAATTTGATTTAGCCCAAGATATTAGAGAAATTGTTAAAAGATATCAAATAATAAAAGAAACAGAAAAATATACAATAAATGTCGATATACCTGATTCAATAATTCTTAAAGCTGATAAAAAGAAGTTAAATCAAGTTATTTATAATTTAGTTAATAATGCTATCAATTATACTGGGGATGATAAAACTGTTACAATCAGAGTTACAAAACATAAAAAGTATTATTTGGTAGAAATTATAGATACTGGAAAAGGTATAAAAGAATCTGATATTCCTTATATATGGAATAAATATTATAAAAATGATAAGAACCATCAAAGAAATGTTGTTTCTACAGGTCTTGGTTTATCAATAGTAAAAGAAATACTTGAACTTCATGGTTATGAATTTGGAGTTAAGAGTGTTCTTAAAAAAGGTTCAACATTTTATTTTAAAATTAAAATATAAAAATTTCATTATTTCAACATAAATATTTCATAATTGTATAGTAATATATAATTGTAACAAAGGAGGGATGTTATATAAGATAAAGATTAAGTTTATAAAATATAAATATAAACTATACACAATTAACATATAAACTCAAAACTCACACTTTATTGGAGACCGAAAGGTTTCCTTTTTTTTGATAAAAAAAGAAACTACATTAAAGTAGTTATCTGAAATATATAAAAATGAATAATGATAATAATAGACAATATATTGAAAACTTCCAAAGTTTACCTTTTTTAACCCAATTGCTTAACCATTTGTAAGAAAAATATGTAACTATACCTGCAGCAATCATTCCAAGTAAATATGGTACGAGTAATGTATTTAATTCTTGGGTATTAGCTAAATCACTTATTCCTAAAAGTAATGTGGCACAACTAACTGGAAAATATAAAATAAATGTGTATTTTAATGCTGTTTCTCTTTTTAAATGACAAAGTAGGCAAGCAACAAGAACTGTACCACTTCTACTTATACCAGGTATTATTGTTACCATTTGAAATAATCCAATAATAATAGCATCTTTTAAAGTAATGTCTTTATCTTCTTTGGTGCCTTTAATATTTTTAACAATGAATAGAGCAAGGGCTGTAATTAAAAATGCAAATGCTAATCCTTTTAAGGAATATAAATTTTCTAATTTGTCTTTAAAAATAAAACCAGTTATTCCAACAGGAATAGTGCTAACTACAACATATAAACAATATTTAAATTTATCTTTAGTAACTTTTCTTTTTTCTTTATTAAAAATGTATATAAAGAAAGAAGAAACTAGATCTTTTATATCTTTCCAAAAGATTATAAATATTGCTATGAATGAACCAAAATTTGAAATGATTTCAAAATTTAAGCTATTAAACATGGTAGTATTAAATAGATTTTTAAATAGAAATATGTGACCTGAACTGGATATAGGCAGAGGTTCCGTTATTCCTTGAATGATTCCTAAAATTATATATGTAATTATATTATTCATTTATGACTCCTTATTAAATATTATTTTTTTTCTTTTTAATTTATGCTTTATTTACTTTGTATGTTTTACCAAACGTATCAACAGTTGTTTTTTCTATTATAATATTTTCTTTTAATTTTCCTGTTTGATTGTTTTCTATTTTTTCATTATCTTCAATATTTTTTATTATGTCCATGCCTTCGATAACCTTACCAAATGCCGCATATTTGTTATCAAGAGATTGACTTACCATGTCAGAATCTGCTAAAACTATAAAAAATTGTGAACCAGCACTATTTGGATTAGAACTTCTTGCCATTGAAATTATCCCCGTTGTGTGTTTTAAAGTATTTTTTGTATAACCATTTTCTCTGAATTCACCTTTGATACTATAACCTGGTCCACCGGTTCCATTTCCATCTGGATCTCCACCTTGTAAAACGAATCCTGGTACTAAACGATGGAATGAATTGTTGTCATAAAAACCACTTTCTACGAGATTTACAAAATTTGCTACAGTATTCGGAGCATATTTAGGATAAAGTTCTATTTTAATTGTTCCATAATCTTTAATTTGCATTGTAATTATAGGATTATCATATGTTTTTTTATTGCATCCTGTTAATAATAAAATACTTGTTATTATAATTAATATTTTTTTCATCTTACCACCAAAAATATTTTAACATTTTTTAAATAATTAAACAAGATGTACATATATTTTAATTATGAATATATTTAAATTGATTATAGGTTGTATTCTTTTTAGTATTGGTTTATTTTTTTTGATTATTTATTTAAATTTATTTTATATTGGGTATAATTTTTTCGATTTTGTTTACTTTATTATTAGAAGCGGAATCATATTATTTTTTATTAGTGGAATATTTTTTATTTATAAGGGAGGAATAAAAAAATGAATTATTATTATGATGTTGTTTTGAATTTTTTTGATACCAATATGTTATTTTATGAATGGAATAAATTTGATAATTTAGAGTTATATAAAAGAGTTCCGATTATTCAGGTAAATAGTAAAACATTAAAAGATTTTATTAATTATAATGTTGTCGTAGATAAAAATTTTTTGGAAATTATAAAAGATAAGGCTAAAAAAAAGGGCGATTGTCCTTCATATATAGCTATTTTTGCTGATAGAAATGGTAGTATTGCACTAGAATTTGATGAAAAGGGAAATTCTTTATACAGAAGTTTTTTAGATATTGATGATGATTTAAATATTTCAGAGTTTTTATATACCGTAGATATTATGAAAGTTAGTTATGAAATTAAAGATGAAATAAAGTATAATGATAGTTTAAGAATGGAGGATGAAATTAAATTATTAATTAAAACTGAAGTAAATAGTTTGTATAAGAAAAAAGATTTTGTGAAATTAAAATACTTATATATGGAATGGTTTAATAAAGTCCCATATGACAATGAACAAATTTATGATTATATGGTAAATAAACTTAATGATAGAGTTGGAATTGAAGAAAAAAGAATATATGATTTAATTAAATTAAGTTATAATAAAGTATAAAATAGTAATAATTGGTAATACTAGTAATAGAAGGGAAGAAAACATAATATGAAGAAAAAAATATTTTTGATAGTTAGTTTATTATTATTAGTTGTTGGATGTGGATGTATGAAAAAGACTGCCAAAGGTGCAGTACAAGATTATTTAAATCAATATAAGAATTTAAGTGCTAATGTAAATAGTGATATGGATGATGTTATTGATAATGAAAATTTAACTGATACCCAAAAAGAAAAATATCGAGACATATTAAAAAAACAATATCAAGATTTAAAGTATGATATCGTTTCTGAAAAATATGATGGAGATAATGCTATGGTAGATGTTAAAATTAAAGTTTATGATTTATATAAGGTACAAAAAGATGCTAATGATTATCTAACAACAAGTGGTGATGAATTTAAAGAAAATGGAGTTTTTAGTAATGATTTATTTATGGATTACAAATTAGATAAAATGAAAAAAACAATGGATACAATTGAATATAATATTACATTTAATGTTACTAAAGATGATAAAGGTAATTATAAAGTTAGTGATTTAAGTAATACTGATTTAGAAAAAATTCATGGTGTTTATAACTACGATAATGATTAAATAAAAATAAAAATTACTAGTTTTTAGTAATTTTTATTTGGTTGTAAAATTTTGATTATTTTTATCAACTATACCTGAATATGTTTCAAGATTAAGTTTTTTAAATATACTTGTAAGTTCATTTTGTAATTCTTTTATCTTATCAATGTTTTCTGTAAAACCATCAATAGGAATAAAAAAGTTGGTTGATTCTTCGGTAACTTTGCTGTTTTCACCTTGACGCCATGTCCATCTTCTCGTTTTAACTTCATTTTTAGAAGCGTAGATTATTTCTCCTTCATCGGGATGTTCAATTTCTGTACTTCCAAAAGGAATAAATGTATCACTATATGTTGCAGGTCTTATTTCTATTTCATTATTTATAAATTTGTCAATATCATGTATTCCAATTGGTAATTCATATTTCAAAGATAATGAGTTACCTAGGTCAACGATTGGATTAATACAAGGTAATTCTTTGCCCTTAGATATTCTAGTCATTAGTGCTTCGATTGAACACATATATTTATTAGGGTTAATACCAATTTTTGTAAATGCGTCTCTGTAAGGCAAAATCCAGTTTTCTTCTTTTATTTTAATGTCCTTGAATTTTTTTAAGGCTTCTTTTTGATTTTCTTTGAAACCGTCGGTAATAAAATCATAATTTTTAGTATTATCAAAGTTTTTAACTACCACAACTCCGAAGACTGCATTAGGTATTTTTTCAAAAAAATTATTATCAACTTTAAATGTCATATTATTTCCTCCGTTTATATTATAATACTTGCTATTATTTTTTTAAAGTGTTTTTTAATACTTGTTGTTCTTGGGCAAGTGGTAATTCATAGCTATAATGATGTGCTATGGTTATAGAATCTTTTATTTTTTCTATCAAAGGTTTATCACTGTTTTCAATGTGTTCAAAATCTTTTTCAATTTGCATTTTTATTTTTTCATCTGGTATTGTATTAAATAAAGGTATTAATTCAATAGCTGTTGTGTTTTCTGGATAAAAATCTAGAGTAGTTAATCTTTTTAAACATTTATATATATTAAAGAAATAGTAGTTACCATTAAATATTTTTATTTCGTGTTCTTTTATAAATTTTTCTAATATTGAGATTATCTCTTTTTCCTTTTTTTCATCAACGTTATCAAGAATGAAATTATCTAATATAAGTTTATAAATGTATCTTGGTTTTATAAGGTGGTTGTTATAAGCATATTCTGTTAATTTAAGTACTTTTCCTGTTAATAAAAAATTTGCATATTTGTGTATTTTATAAATGTTTACTTTATAAAGTAGTAAAGCATTTATTAAATCTGCTTGTATTAATAAATTACATTTTGTAAATATTGATCCCAATTTATATGATAATATAGTGTAAATTATTGTTAAATCTAGATCTTCGGAAGGAATATTTAGAAAAAAATCTTTTTCAATTAACATCCATTTTCGATCTGGATATGAACTTATTATAGCATTAAACATAATTAATTTTATATCATCTTTTTTATTATTTGTATAACCTTTGTTGACATAGTTTTGTAATTTTATTAAATTAATTGTAAAATTATTAAATGATCTTATGTCAGGCATGATATCTTCTCCTTATAAAATTTTCTTGTAGATTTAGTTTGGATAGATATGATAAAATTTCTTGTACTATTTGTTTGGATGTGTTATTGTTTTGATCAATTGCAAGTAAATCGTTTTTTATTTTTTCTATAAGATCTTCATTATTATTTCTTATTATATCTAATAATATGCTTAAAGTTGTAAAAGTTTGTTTGGAAAATTGAAGTTGTTTGGTATTGGCAGATTTCATATAATTATTAGTTTTTTTAAAAATAGTTAATAATGAATCTTCGGGTAATATAAATATGTAATATGTTTTTTCTTGAATTTTATATAATGATTTTATTAAAGCGTTATAAGTATCTTCGCTCATTTCTGGGGTTTCTAGGGTTCGGTCAAATATTATTTCTAGAAATTCATGATAACTAAATGTCCTACTTGTTTTTACGATATTTATAATATTTGTATAAAGTGGTTCGGATAATAAAATGTTTATATATTTTGTATAGTTTAAAGGACTTTTTTTAAGTAGAGCAAGAATGCTTATTATTTCACTACAATATTCGGGATCTTTGTTTAAAAATTCAAGTCCCATTTTGGAAGCTATTATAGTAAATATCATTTGTTCATCAATTGTATACACATATTTAATGTTATTTATAAAAGTTGATTCTACTTCTTGCCAATATTCTTGTGAAAAAGTTTTGATAGCTTTTTTAAATTCTTTTGTTAGTACGGGATCTATGATTTCTATATATTCACTATTTAAGATATCACTTTCTAATTTTTTTAAATAAGGATTAAAATACAGTAACATAAAACCACCCAACTTTGTTAAATTTATTTTAACATGAATTATTTTCAATGTAAATTAAAATTTATACTATTTAAATGTAACATACTAATAATAATATTTACATATTCTTTATAGAGGGATATTATGAAGAAAATATTACTATTTATTATGCTTTTAGTACCTTTTAAAGTTATTGCGTTTAGTGCATCTAGTATGGTTGCTGTGGATTTAGATAATGATTATGTTTATTTTGATGCAAATAAAGATGATAGAAGACTAATTGCAAGTATTACTAAAATAATGACAGCGATAGTAGTAATTGAAAATACTGATATAAATAGAGAAATTACTGTTGAAGAAGAAGTTTTAAAAGCTTATGGTAGTGCTATATATATTAATGTTGGAGAAAAAATAACAATTAAAGATTTACTTTATGGCCTTATCATGCGAAGTGGTAATGATGCGGCGGTTGTTTTAGCTAAAAATGTGGCAGGTTCTATGGAAGGGTTTGCTCATCTTATGAATGAACTTGCTAGTAATATTGGAATGAAAAATAGTAATTTTGTAAATGCTCATGGGTTAGAAGAAAATGATGGTAGTGCTAATTATTCTACGGCTTATGATATGGCAATACTTACTAAATATGCAATGAATAATAAAACTTTTAGAGAAATATTTGGTACTAAAAAATATGTTGCTAAATCAAGTGATAAAACATATAATTGGACAAATAAAAATAAATTACTTCATAGTGAAGATTATATTACAGGTGGTAAAACTGGATTTACAGAAAAAGCAAGAAGAACATTGGTTACAACTGGTTCAAGAAATAATATTAATGTTGTAGTAGTTACTTTAAATGATGGAAATGATTTTTTAGATCATAAAAATATGTATGAAGAAATATTTAGAAATTATAAAGCCGTTAAAGTATTAGGTAAAGATAATATTAAAATTAAAGATGAAAATATTTATAAAAATGATATTCTTTATTTAGATGAAGATATTTATGTTAGTGTAAAAAATAAAGATAAAAAGAAAATAGATATAAGTTATGAGTTATATGATAATAAAAAATATTCTTCTGGTGATATTGTTGGGTATGTTAAAGTCAGTTTAAATGGAAGTGTGGTTAGAAAAGAAAAAATTTATGTTAAAACGGTTATAAAAGAAGAGAAGAAAAGTTGGTGGGAAAGGTTAATTGGGTGGTTGAAATGGTAAGTTATATTTGGTTTTTTCTAATAATTATCGGAGTAACATATTCTTTTTTAACAGGTAATATTTCTAATATAAATGAAAGTATTTTAACTAATGGAGCAGAAGCATTGGAGCTTATGTTATCAATTTTTCCCGTTATTGTTTTATGGAGTGGGATTATGAAAATAGCTGAAGATGCTGGTTTGCTAACCAAATTTGCTAAATTTTTAGAACCTATTTTATCAAGACTTTTTCCGAGTGTTCCAAAAGATAATCCTGCACTGGGATTTATTGCTTCGAATATAGCTGCCAATATGATGGGGCTTGGAAGTGCTGCAACACCTTTTGGATTAAAAGCTATGAGTGAACTTCAAAAAATTAATAATAAAAAAGATACTGCAAGTGTACCTATGATTACTTTTTTAGTTTTAAATACCGCGGGAGTTACTATTGTTCCTACGACAGTTTTGGCTTTAAGAATATCGCATGGATCTGTTAATCCTTCGGAAATAATTATTCCTGGGGCAATTGCTACGATTTGTTCTTGTATAGGTGCTGTTACAATAGATTATTTTATTAGAAAGCGAGGTAAAAATTGAATACTTTATCTAAAGTAGTAATTCCTCTTTTTGTTTTTTTTGTTGTTTTTTATGGTTTTATAAAGAAGGTAAGTATTTATGAGTCATTTTTAGAAGGTGCTAAAGAGGGTTTACAGATATCTGTTAATATTTTTCCAAATGTTATTGCAATGGTTTTTGCCATTAATATATTTCTTGATAGTAATTTTGTTTATGAAGTATTGAGTGTTTTTGAAGGCTTCTTAATGAAGTTTAATATTCCTTTAGATATTTTACCTATGGCTATTTTAAGACCTATTTCTGGAACTGCAACTTTAGCAATTATGAATGATATATTTATTAATTATGGGCCAGATTCTTATGCTGGAAGACTCGCTAGTGTTTTACAAGGTTGTACAGATACTACGATTTATGTTTTAGCTTTATATTTTGGTTCTATTGGGGTAAAAAAAATAAGGTATTCTTTGGTTGTTGGATTAATTGCTGATTTAATTGGTATTGTTGTTGCTTTTATATTAACAGCGATGTTCTTTTAAAATTAATACAATTTTCTTTAAAAAATTGTTCATTAATGATATAATAATTTTATTAGGTGATTGTATGAATAATGAAAAAATAAGTATGTTAGAAAGATATGGTGTTGATTTAACTACGAAAGAATATATAACTGATCCCGCAATTGCTAGAGATGAAGAAATAAAACAAGTTATTTTAACTCTTTTAACTCCAGAAAAAAGTGCATTACTTGTTGGTAAACCTGGTATTGGGAAAACTGCTATTGTTGAAGGATTAGCATATAGAATACAAAAAGGATTAGTTCCAGATGCTTTAAAAAATTATAGTTTAATAAAGGTGAATATTACTAGTTTGATAGGAGAAACTATGAGCGATGGTCAAATTGAAAATAGACTAGACTTATTAGTAAGGGAATTATCTGAAAGACTTAATACAATTATATTTATTGATGAAACTCATTTGCTTGTTAATAAAGCTGGAGGTATGGATTTTGCTAATATGTTAAAAGCTGGACTTGACCGTGGACAAATTAAAATGATCGGGGCAACAACTACTGAAGAATATGAACAATATATTTTGAGAGATAGAGCTTTTTTACGTAGATTTCAAAAAATTGATGTTTTAGAAGCGGATAAACCTACGGTTGTTAAAATATTAATGGGTTCTTTGCCTAAATTAGAACGTCAAGTTGGTGTTAAAGTAAATTATCAACCATTTGTTATTGAAAAAATTATGGCTTTTATTGTGGAAATGACTGATGAATATAAAAGAGTCTATGAAATTTCTAGTAGATATCCCGATATTTGTTTGACAATTGTTGCTAATGCTTTGACATTTGCTTTATATGATAATAGAAAAATAGTGTCAATCGTGGATTTTTATAAAGCTATTAAAAATTCTAAAAATATTTATAATGATGTAAAGGTAAAAGAAATTGTTAATTTTAAAGAAAAATTTAAAGAATTATTTGAAGCAGAGGGGATAGATATTAATACTTTAGATTAATTTGATGTAAAAAAGTCTTTCCAAGGATTTTTTTTCTTTTTCATTTTAAATATGTTTTTTATAGTGATGTCATTTGGTTTTATTTTATCAAGTTCGTTCCATGATATGGGCATGGAAATAGGAGCATTATCTTTTAGACGAATTGAATATGGTGCAACTGATGTTGCTTTTTTTTGATTCCTTAAATAATCAATAAATATTTTTCCTTTTCTATTTTCTTTTCTAATATTTGTTGTAAATAAATCGGGATAAGTATTTTCTAAAAAAACTGCTATATTATTAGATATTTGATAGAATTTATGCCATGTAAGTTTTGATTGAAATGGGATTAGAATATGATAACCTTTATTTCCACTGGTCTTTATAAATGATGTTAAATTTATATTATCTAATGTTTCTTTTAGTATTTTACAACCTTTTCTTAATTTGCTTATTGGAAGATTTTCATCTGGATCGAAGTCAAAAACCATTATGTTGGGAGTATTTACTTTTGAAGCATTGCTTCCCCAGATATGAAATTCATAACTGTTCATTTGAACTTCACTTAATAAACTTATTTCATCTAGCATATAATAATAGTCTTTTTCTTTGCCATTTTTAGATTGAACATTTAATTTTTCTAAATATCCATCTTGATTTTCCAAATGCTTTTTAAAAAATTTATTATTGTTTATTCCTGATGGTGCTCTGATTACACTGATTAATCTATTTTCTAGATAAGGCATCATGAATGGCGCAATTTTTTGATAGTAATTGGTTATTTCTTTTTTAGTAATGTTTCCGATTATTTTCTTTTGTGGATTAGTAATGGTTATATCTATTTTCTTTTCATTATTTTTTATTTCTTCCATAGTTCTATTTGTCTTGATACTTCTTTTGTATTTTTTTATATTAATATAATTAGTATAAAAGTCATTATCTTTTATTAAAAGCCAATTATTTTCTTTAAAATGAGCAAGGGTCCAGATTCCTTTTAATCTTTTACCATGTAAAATTACTTTTATTATATTTTTTTCGTATTTAATTATCTCATAAAACCCAAGATCAAAAAGCATTACAGTTCCAGCTCCATATTCACCTTTAGGAATTGTGCCTTCGAAAGTTTTATATGAAAGGGGATGGTCTTCAACTTTAACTGCTAGTCTTTTGTCTTTAGGATTATATGAAGGTCCTTTTGGTACTGCCCATGAAGACATAGTACCTTCATGCTCTAATCTAAAATCGTAGTGATCTTTTCTAGCAAGGTGATGTTGAACACAAAATGTAAGTTTTTTATTTTTTTTAGATATTTTACCAATAGGTTCACTTGTTATTTTAAAATTTCTTTTGTTATTATAATTAGTTAATTTGTTCATAGATTTCACCATTATTATTTTGGTTTTATTTGTCTATTATATACAATCTATGTTATATTAACTTTAGGTGATAAAATGAAAGTATTAAGTATAAAAGAACCATATGCTAGTTTAATTAAAGATGGGTATAAATGTTATGAAACAAGAAGTTTTAAAACAAATTATCGAGGTGAGTTATTTATTCATGCTAGCTTGAGTAAAGATTATAAAAATGATCCATTAAGTACGTTGATTAATCCAATGTACGGTGAAATTATTTGTAAATGTAGATTAGTAGATTGTGTTTATATGACTAATGAATTTATTGAAAGTGTTAAAAAAAATAATGAAATGGAATATAAATGTGGAGTATATGAAGTTGGGCGTTATGCTTGGATTTTAGAAGATGTTCAAACTATTCAACCAATTAAAGCTAAAGGTAAACTTGGAATATGGAATTTTGAATATGAAAAAAGCAAGTAGAAATACCTGCTTTTTAAATTCTTAATGGGGCACAATAAGGGAATCGAACCCTTGCATACCGGAGCCACAATCCGGCGTGTTAACCACTTCACCAATTGCACCATGTCTTTGCATAACTTATCTTATCAAATTTTTTTTATAAAAGCAATACCCTAAATGCAAAAAATATGTTATTATTATATTGTATGGAGATGATTTTGGTGAATGAAGTAACAAAAATTTTGTGTGAACGAAGAAGTATTAGAAAATTTAAAGATGAACAGATTCCTAAAGATATATTAAATGAAATATTAAAGTGTGGTACTTATGCACCTTCTGGTAAAAATATGCAAAGTGCTAAAATCGTTGTTGTTCAAAATAAAGAGTTAATTGAAGAAATTGCTAAAGTTAATGGAAGTTTTGTAAATAAACCAGGACTAAATCCATTTTATCATGCTCCGACATTAATTATTGTTTTTGCAAATAAAAATGTAAGTACATATAAAGAGGATGGTAGTGCTGTTATATCAAATATAATAAATGCTGCTTTTAGTTTAAATGTTGATAGTTGTTGGGTACATAGAGCTTATGAAACTTTTCAAACTGAATTTGGAAAAAAATTAATGAATAAATGGGGATTAAGTGATAATTATGTTGGCATTGGTAATGTAGTTTTAGGATATAGAGATATGATTTTACCTCCGCCAAGTCCTAGAAAAGAAGATTATATTATATTTGATTAGGGGTATTTATGAGAATAGAAAGAAGAATTACAGTTGTAAATATTTTGATTAATTCTTTGGTGGTATTAGCAAAAATTTATAGTGGACTTGTTTTTAATTCATATTCACTAGTTGTAAGTGGGTATTATTCATTGTGCAATATGAGTAATGACTTTTTAGGATTTGGGGCATCTGTTGTTAGAGGAAGAAGAGCAAGTAGAAAAGCACCATTTGGATATGGAAATGCTCCGATGTTTTCAATGATTTTTTATGGTTTACTTTTGTGCTTTTTAGGTGTATTTATTTTTGTCAAAGCTTTCTTTTTAAAGTATACATTTATTGATTTGAAAATTTTATTATGTTTGATTGTTTTTTCTTGTTCATTATTAGTTTGGGCTAATACTTTATTTAGATATGCCAAAAGTGTACAAAGTGAAATATTAATGGATATGACTCATAGTACTTATTATGATGCTATAATTGCAATTTCATTATTTTTCTTTGTTGTTCTGGGTAGTTTTATTCCAGTTTTTGATTTGTTGGGAAGTTTATATGGTGCTGTTTTGATATTTTTTAAAGGGATTAATATAATCATTGATAATGTAATAATGTTAAAGGGACAAAATGATAGAAGTAAAAAAGTTATTAGTTGTGTGGAAAATGCAATTAAGGAGCATGATGAAATATTTTATTCTAATGTAACTTTAGTTAATATAAAGAACTTTTATAAAGTAATATTGGAAATTTTAGTTTCTGATGAAGTTTGTTTAAGTGATTTAATAATTTGGGAAGAGGCAGTTAAAGAAAAAATATTGTGTGGAAAAGTCGGAGTAAAGAAGATTGATTTTTTAGTTTATAAAAAAGAAATGTAGTTATGAATGAGCTAAAAAAATATGGTAATAATAATGTTGATTATTTATGATTTATTAAAATTAATTATATGGAGATCTTGATAATATGAAAAAGAATAAAAAAAGATTAGTAATTAGTATTTTAGTGTTATTTGTGATATGTATTAGTGTAATAGTTTATATTATATTTAATAAGAATGTAAATACAAATGAAGATAAAGGCCTTGGAATAGAGCGTATTATTACTTTAAATAACATTAATGTAAAAGTTGGAGAGAATTTTTATGTTAAAGATGAAGGGGAAAAGTTAGTAATATATGATTTTAATAATAATATAATTAGTGAATATCCAGATTCGTATTCTTATTATGAAATTATTAATGAAAAATATATACTTGTAACTAATAAAAATATAAAAAGAATAATTGATAAAAATGGAAATGAATTAGCAATTGGAACACATGTTAAAAGTTCTTATGATAATAAATATATTTTAGTTGATAATTGTGTGTATGATAATGATATGAATAAAGTTTATCTTTTAGATTTTACAGGAGAATTTGAATATACCGCAGAGTTTGGAAATGACTTATTATTTATTAATTCTTATCAAAAAGATAGTAAGAGTGTAATAGTTGATTTAAAAGAAAAAAAGGTATTGTGGGATAATTTTGAAAACTCTGCTTCTTATAGTAATAATGGTAACGTAAATTATTTTAGATTTACTAAAGATAATAAAGGCTATTTGTTTGATGCAAAACGTAAACAAATTTTATATGAAGATATAACTTATGAAAATGAAAGTTATATGGATTATAATACATTTATGTATAAAGATAATGTTTTATATATTGAAGATGATATTATTTATAAAGATAATACTAAAATAAATAATCGATATATAATGAGTAAGGATACATGTGATAAAGGATATAAATTAAAAGATAATAAAAATAATATAGTTGTTGATAAATGTATGTATGCTTATAAAATGTTATTTGATGATGCAATATTAGGTATTGATGAAGAAAATTATATATTATTTTATAAAGATAAAGAAATTGTTGGTGGAGAAATTACTTTAGAAGGAGATTATATTAAAGTAGCGGCATCACTTGATTTGCTCGGAGATGGATCAACTTATGAATATTATAATAAAAATTTAAAACAAATAGATATTTCAGAAGATATAAGTATAAGTTATATAGCTGATAATGTTTATAGTGGTTATGATTATGTAAATTATAATTCTTCATTTCTAGATAAAGATTTAAAGATTATAGAAGATAATTTGTATAATATTTATTGTGATAATAATTATTGTGATATATCTAAAAATGTTAATGAACATTATTTATATAAAGATGGTAAAAAATTAGTAGATGATGCTTTTGTAAATATAAATTTTAATAAAGATGAAATAATATTAGAATCATTATATAAGACTTATATAGTAAAACTTGGTAATAATAAAAAGAGATTAGATTTTAATTTTGATTTTAATATTGATATAGATGAAATAATAAGTAAATATAATTTAAAAGATATTGAATTTAAGATAAATAAAAATGAAAAATTATTTAAAAAATATGCTTATATAATAGAAAATAATAAAATGTTACTTAACTATAAAAAAGAAGTTTATGATTTATTTGAAATTATTGTAGATAAAAAAGATTTTCTTGATGAATTTTATTTTTTACATAAACTTGGATATTTAAATATTCATAAAGCAGATATTTTACATAATGGCAAGGCGGATGGAACATATCAAGATTTTAATACTAGAATTGATTTTGTAACTGATGAAAATAGAGTTATTTATCATGAACTTGTTCATTTTGTTGATTATTCAATTAGTAATAGTGTAAGTACAATATTATATAAATGTAATAATAAAATTGATGTTTATGAGGCAATACCTAATATCCCAGATGGGTGTGATTATGTAAATATGCCTTACACTAATTATATTGTTGAATCTGGAGCTGAAGCTTTTACTTCAAAATATTTTACTAAAAATGTAACTTCCTATAATTTTGGAACATATTATTTGGAAACTTTAGAATATATTTATAAAACTAAAAATGTGGATGAATGGTATTTTAAAGATGATAATTATTTTATTAAAACTTTATATGAAGAATTTAATGATGAGAAAATAGTTTCAAAAGTAATTGATGCTTTAAATGATACGACTTCATTAGATGCTACATATAAATCTACGGGTTATTTAATGGATATTTTAATAGATTTATATAAAAAACATAATGGTGAAGATTATTTAAATGATAAAAAATTTACATTTTTAATAAGACCTATGCTTGATTACGTAAATGTTGATAAATCAAAGTATTATAATGAATTTAAAAACTTATTTAATATTGATTATGGTGATGTAGAAAATATAAAAGAAGAAATAAATTATGAAAATTTTAATTCTTATTTGATACCAATAATAATAGATGATAAGATGTATTTAAGTTGGAATGTTTGGGATAATAATACAAAGAATGCTATTGTTTGGATTAATTATGATTTTCTTAATGATAAAGTAAATAATTATGTAGTTGTAGAGTAATATAGATAAGTAAATGTGAAAGTTTTGTGAATATTAGCACTTATACTTGACAAGTGCTAACATAGGTAATATAATGATAGTGTTAATTAAAGAGATTAACAAATAAAAACATTTTCAAAGTATAAACATAAAGAATTTGAAAATATTAAATATGAAAGGATGATGATATTTATGTTACCAAGCAGAATGTTTTTTGATGATATGTTGAGTGATTTAGAAAAGGAAAATAAGATGAAATGCGATATCTTTGAAAAAGATAATAAAGTGTTTATAGAAATGGATGTTCCTGGATATGATAAAAAAGATATAAAAGTTGAATGTAATAAAGGAAATATTGTTATTAAAGCAGAACACCATGAAAAACATGAAGATAATAAAAATTATTTACATAGAGAACGTAAGATGTATGGTAGACTTGAAAGAAGTTTCCATCTAGAAGATATCGATGAAGAAACTATGGAAGCAGAATTTAAAGATGGAATATTAACAATTAGTGTTTCTAAAGTTGATGAAGATAAAAATAAAAGATATATTGAAGTAAAATAGTATTTTGGGTACACATTAGTGTGTACTTTTTTTCTTGAAGAAATTTATTTGTTGTTATAAAATATAATTGGAAATGGAGAATTATAATGGATGAACTAAAGAAGTATGGAGAAAATATTTATGTAAATGATTATGAAATTAGTGTTTTAAATAAATGTAATATTGATGTAAGTAAATGTAAAATGTTATCTGAAGTATTATTACTTATAGATAAGTATTTAGATGATGCTGATATAGATGATGAAGATTATGATGAAATTGATTATGTTGCTAATATTTTAAATGAAAGACTTTATTATACTGGACATAAATAATTGTGGCTGTTTATTATCATTAAATATAGGAATTGAAAATCCAAATACTGGTTTCTTTGCTCCAGTGACTGGAACTTTATTGTTAATAATGATGGCTAGTATTATATTTGTTTTTAATAGAAAAAAGAAAATTTTTAAAAGAATTTAAAACACAGAAATGTGCTTTTTTTCTTGACTTTATGTAAAAAAATATATATAATATATATCTAATTGGGGGAGATTGTATGAAATGTTTTAAATATGTAAATAATGATACTACTTATTTGGTGAGTATAAGTTATGTTTTAAGTAAAATATGGGGAAAAGATTTTCAAGTAAAACAAGAAATGTATTTTGGTCCTATTTCTGTTATTAAAAATGAAAATGGAAAAAGTGAAAATACTAAATTATTGGTTTACTTGGGTGTGGATGGTAAAGTGTTTTTTAGGGATGCAAATTTTAATTTTATTGCTAATCTAGATGATTTTTTGTATTTACCAGTTAGTGAATTATTAAAGAAGAAAAATATTAGTTATTCTGATTTTGTAGCCACAATAATTAAAGATTATGATAATGTTGGATTATATTTAAATTGTTTATGGAATAATACTGATATACCAAAAGAAAATGTTGAATTATTAACTTTATGGCATAAATTAAGAGATAATTATTTTCCAAGTCAAAATAAAAGCATTCCAATATTAGGAGTTTTGGCTAAATTTTCTAAACCTTTAAAGGATAGTTTAAATGGAGACTTATTAATTAGTCCGGTTGTAGATTTAGAAAAGGGATATTTTATAAGACAAGATTCAAAGGAAAGTATTAATGGAGATAAGATATTATCTAGTGAAACTTTGTATGATATGGTAAGACTAGGGCTTTGTAAATTATGTGATTTAGAAAAAGAAAAAGAAGAGTATAAACCATATGAAGAACGTCTAGAAGAACAACTAAAAAGAACAAGAAAATAGTGTTATTTAATGAAAAACATGGTGTTATCCATGTTTTTTTGGTATAATAAAAAAGAATTGAGGTATAAAAATGAATGAAGAAGTAATAAAGAAAGTTAGTAATAAAATAAATTTGAAAGATTATCAAATAAAAAATGTTATAAATATGTTAAGTGAAGGAGCAACAATTCCTTTCATGGCTAGATATAGAAAAGAAGTAACTGGTAATTTAAATGAAGATGAGCTTCGATTAATTGAAACTGAATATAATTATATGGTTAATTTAGAAAATAGAAAAGAAGATGTAAAAAGATTAATTGATGAAAAGGGAATGCTTACAGAAGAAATAGTAAAAGCAATAAATGATGCAAATAAATTAAGTGAAGTGGAAGATATTTATGCACCATTTAAAGAAAAAAGAAAGACTAAAGGTACTGAAGCAATAAAATTAGGGTTAGAACCTTTAGCTAAAATAATAATGAGTTTACCTAATAAGAGTAGAGAAGAAATAGCAAAGTCTTTTATTAATGAAAATGTTAAAAGTATTGATGATGCAATAACTAATGCTGGTTATATAATTGCTGATTGGATTAGTGATAGACCTAAATTTAGAAAATATATTAGAAATTATTATTGGTATAATGGATTAGTAAAAGGTAAGATAAAAAAAGATGCTAAAGATGAAAATAAAACTTATGAAATATATTATGATTTTGAATGTAAGATAACTAGTATTAAGCCACATCAAATATTGGCATTAGCTAGAGCAGATAAAGAAAAAGTTGTAACATATTCTTTAAGTGTTTCAAAAGATGATGTAATTAAATATTTAGAAGATGAAATAATTGGTGGAAAAAAATCACCATTAGTTGAAGATATGAAAATATTTATTCTTGATGCTTGGAAAAGATTATTGGAGCCATCATTAGAAAGGGATATAAAAGCAGAATTATACGATAAAGCAAGTGAATTTGGAATAAATGAATTCGGTAATAATTTGGAGAATTTATTATTAACACCACCGATTAAAGGTAGTGTGGTTCTTGGTTTTGATCCTGCTTTTAGAACCGGTTGTAAATTAGCTGTATTAAGCGAAGTTGGAGAAGTTTTAGAAATCGGAGTAATTTATCCACATGAACCAAAAAAAGAAGTTGATATGGCTGAAAAAATAATGCTTGCATTAATACAAAAACATAATATTAAAATAATAGCTATTGGAAATGGTACAGCTTCTCGTGAAAGTGAGATGTTTGTGGCAAACTTAATAAAAAAATATAATCTAGATGTTAAATATATTATTGTAAGTGAAGCTGGTGCTAGTGTTTATTCGGCGAGTAGTTTGGCTAAAAAAGAATTCCCAGATTATTCTGTTGAACAAAGAAGTGCAGTTAGTATAGGAAGAAGACTTCAAGATGCTTTATCAGAACTTGTTAAGATTGATCCAAAGAGTATTGGGGTTGGTTTATATCAACATGATTTAAAACAAAAAGAGCTTGATGAAGAATTAGGATTTGTTGTTAGTAAAGTTGTTAATGAAGTCGGAGTAAATTTAAATAATGCAAGTGATAGTATACTTGGATATGTATCTGGATTAAATAAAAAAGTTATTGGTAAAATGCAAGAATATAAAAAGAAAAATGGAGTATTTAAATCAAGAGAAGATCTAAAAAAAGTAGCGGGAATGGATGAATTGATGTTTCAACAATCTGCTGGATTTTTAAGAATTTTTGGAAATAATCCATTTGATAAAACTAATATCCATCCAGAAGATTATGAATTAGTTAGTAAGATATTAAATGATAAAAATATAGATGCTAGTCTAGTAGGTACAAAACAAATGCAAGAGGCTCTTGATAAAATTAAGTTTGAAGAGTTAAAGAATAAATTTGATATTTCTGAAGAAAAATGGGAAATGATTAAAAATAATTTAGTTAATGGGGTAATAGATCCGAGAGATGAATTAAAAAAGGTAAGTTTACGAAGTGATGTATTAACTATTGATGATTTAGAAATTGGTATGAGTCTAGAAGGAGTAGTTAGAAATGTTACAGCTTTTGGTGCTTTTGTAGATATTGGACTTCATGATGATGGACTTGTTCATATATCTAAAATGAGTAAAAATTTTGTAAAACATCCGAGTGAAATATTAAAAGTTGGAGATATTATTACTGTATATGTTTGTGGAATAGATAAGGACAAAGGAAGAGTTAATTTATCTTTAATAGAGGAGTAGTGTATGAAATTAATTATTAGACTTATTAATATTGCTATTATATTTTTACTTATAGGAGGAGCCTTTTTCTTGCTTATTAATAAAACTTTTATATATGAAGCTTATAAAGGTGAATTAATGGATGGGGATGGTATTCCTATTAAAAGATTTATGTATGTTGTTGATGATAAAGAGAACCCTGAAGCAAAATTTTATACTTTTTTATCTAATACAGTGTTAGAAGATGAAAAAAAGAAGTATTTAGAAAAATTACAAGCTTGTTATGGAAAGTATTATTATGATAAAGATAATAATATAACTATAACTAGTTATGATATTTCTAGTAAAGATTATTATCGTGAAGTATATATTTCTTATGCTTCTGATAATTATTGTAGTGAAGAATATGTCCTTAGTGATATGTGGGTTTATGAGTATAATGGATTAAGCAGTTTTCTAGGGGGAGATATTAGTGAAAAAACTATGACTTCTTTAATAGATAAAATTTATAATAGTAAGAGAGTAGATCCAGTTATAAAGGATTATAAAAATGAATATTCTTATAGAGTAGAATGTGATAATAATGGGGATAATTATTCTTTAATATTTGAAGATTTTAGTGAAAATGAATTAATGGTAAAAAAGATTGAAAAAGAAAATATTCAATTTGCTGTTTATGAAATTCTAAATGTTAAAGATTATTTGAAGGGATTAGTATGAAATTCAATAAAAAAGATATAAGATTATTAATACTTTATGCAGTTGTTTTAGTATTTGCATTTATTTATATAAAAGAAGTTTTTGAAGTATTAAAATATATTATTAAATTGTTTATGCCATTTATAATTGGGTTAATGATTGCTTTTGTATTAAATGTTTTAATGAATGTTATAGAAAATAAATGGCTAAAAAAAGTAAAATGGAATAAAAATATAAAAAGAGGAGTTAGTTTAAGTTTAGCTATATTGTTAGTTTTAAGTTTCTTTATATTGTTATTATTTTTAATAATTCCTAATTTACAAGATACAATAGTTATTTTTGCTAATAATATTCCTGAATATTTAAGTAATTTAAAGGAATTGTTAGTAAAAATTAAAATACCTGATAATATTATTGATGAAATAGTAAAAACTATGGAAAGTTTTGGAGATGTAGCGAGTGATTATGTAATTAATAATAGGAATACTGTTATATCTGTGACTTTGGGAATAGCTTCGAATGTAGTTAGTAGTTTTGTAAATGTTTTTATTGGTTTTGTATTTGCTATTTATTATTTAGTTGATAAAGAAAAAATATCTAGACAAATTAATAAATTAATGGAAGCTTATTTATCTAAAAAAAGCTGTAAAAAAATAAATGAAATAGCTACATTATCTAATAAAATATTTGCAAGTTTTGTAAGTGGACAATGTATTGAAGCTTTGATAATTGGTATTTTATGTTTTATAGGAATGATTATATTAAGACTTCCTTATGCTGGTACTATTTCGGTATTAGTGGGATTTACTGCATTAATTCCAGTTTTTGGAGCATTTATTGGAACTTTAGTGGGGGCCTTTTTAATATTTATGGTAAATCCTTTGCAAGCAGTTATATTTGTAATATTTATAATTGTTTTACAACAATTTGAAGGTAATTTGATTTATCCACATGTTGTAGGTAAGTCAGTTGGGCTTCCAGGTATTTGGGTCCTTGTTGCGGTCACTGTGGGGGCAAGTATAAATGGAGTGCTTGGAATGTTATTAAGTGTTCCTTTGGTTTCAATTATTTATAGTATTGTAAAAACAGATGTTAATTTAAAATTAAATAAGAAAAACACAAGTGGTTAAGCTTGTGTTTTTTGTGTGTGAAGAAACATCCAAGGTCACGCCTTTTGGTAAAAATATGAAAAAGAGATGTTTCTCACTATCTAATTATATTTGAAAATAGACCTTATGTCAATTTGTTTGTGATGATATGAGAAATAAACTCTAGTTTTATTGAAATTTTTGTTATATAATAGTGTTGTTGATGGTTATAATAAAAACTGGACAAGGCTTTTGTTATAATTGGGCAATTAAAAAGTGAATAAATTATAGTAAATAGAAAAGAGGTAAATATTTATGTATAGAGAAGATTTTCCTATGTTAAAACAAGATATAATATATTTCGATAATGGTGCAACTAGTTTAAAACCTAAATGCGTTATAGATAAAATGACTGATTATTATGAAAATTATAGTGCTAATGCTCATCGTGGAGATTATGATATTTCTTTTAAAGTTGATGTTGAATATGAAAATGCACGTGAAGAAGTTAAAAACTTTATTAATGCTAAAAGTAAAGAAGAAGTAGTTTTTACAAGTGGAACAACTGATTCATTAAATATGATAGCTAATGGTTTTTTTGGTAATTTACTTGATATAAATGATGAAATATTAATTACTACGAGTGAACATGCTTCGAATGTCCTTCCTTGGTTTAGATTAAGTAAAGAAATTGGTTGTAAAGTTAATTTTATACCTTTAGATGAGTCTTTACATGTAACTATGGATAATGTAAGAAAAAGTGTTACTCCGAATACTAAGGTTATTGCTTTAGCTGGTATTACAAATGTTGTTGGTGATATTAGACCTATTAAAGAAATTACTGAATTTGCTCATGAAAATGATATTTTTGTAGTTGTTGATGGAGCACAGATGGTTCCTCATTTAAAAACTGATGTTCAAGATTTAGATATAGACTTTTTAGCTTTTTCTGGACATAAAATGCTTGGACCTACGGGTATTGGTGTTTTATATGGAAAAAGAGAATTACTTGAAGAACTAGAACCAATTAATTTAGGTGGAGGTATGAATGAATCTTTTGATACGGTTGATACAGTATTTTTAAAAGAACTTCCAACAAGACTTGAAGCTGGAACTCCGAATATAGCTGGTGTTATTGGACTTGGTGAAGCTATAAGATATATCAATAAGATTGGTATTGATAAAATTCATGAAAGAGAATTACATTTAAGAAATTACTTAATAGAAAAATTAATACCTATAGATCATATAGATATTATAAATTTAGAAGCTGATAGTGGAATTGTAGCATTTAATGTTGATGGTATTTTTAGTCAAGATGTTGCTTACTTTTTAAATAAATATAATGTTTGTGTAAGAGCTGGTAATCATTGCGCAAAAATACTTAAAAATGCTACGGGTGTAGCTAATACATTAAGAATTAGTTTGTTTTTCTATAACACTGAAAAAGAAATTGATGAATTAGTAGAACTACTTAAGAATAAACAAAAAATAGAAGATGAAATGATTTAACTTCTATTTTTTTTCTATTGTAACTGTAATATTAAATTTTTTGCATATATCTAAAAAATCATTAAGATATATGCGATTTCTATTGTGTTCAATATTACTTATATTATTGGTATGTAAAATAAAATTCATGAGTTTGTTCTCATGAATTTTTGTACTTTTCTATAGCTTTGTGATAAACTTTTAATATGTCTGATGCAAATACTTCTTTTGAATATTTATAGGTACTATTTCTAGCATTGGTTGACATATCTTTGTAAAGTTTTGGGTCTCTCATTAATTTAAAAATATATTCTCTAAATTCTTTATCATTATTAAATAAATAGCCATTGTAGTTTGGTTCAATCATTGCTTTAAATGAATCATCGTTAATACATATTGTTGGTTTTGATGCTGCTAGTCCTTCGATTATAGTTAGTCCTTGAGTTTCTGTTTTAGAAAATGATGTGATTACATCAAAAGTATTAAAATATGTTGGAACTAAATTATAATCAACTTTATCAGTAAAAATTACTACTTTTTCTAGATTAAGTTTTTTTGTTAATTCTTTTAAATTGTCTAAATCTGGACCACCACCGACGAGCATTACTTTTATATTATTATTGTATTTTATCATATCCTTTATATTATAAAGTAATTTATCAAAACTCTTTTCTGGTGCTATTCTACCTACGGACCCTATTATAAAATTGGTTTCTTTGATATCATATTTTTTCTTGATTTTAATAATTTCTTTTTTCATTGCTGGTGTTAATTTGAATTTATCAATGTCTATTCCAGTTGGTATAACATTAATTGTCTTTTTAATATCGTATTTGTTTATAAATAAATCTTTTATTTTATCGGTAGGTACAATTAATTCGTCGCATTTTTTTTCGCAATAATATTTTGTTACTTTGATAGCTAGTTTTTTAGCAAAGTTATTAAAATGTCCGTGAGTAACATAATGTACATAATCTTCATATAAAGTATGGTATGTATGCACTACAGGTATATTTAATTTTTTAGCTACAATTCTTGAAAAATAACCAACTCCGAATTCTGTTTGAGAGTGAATAATATCTAGGTTCCAAGTTTTTATAATTTTCATGGCTTTTCTAGAATATATTCCAGTTAATTTTGTTTCATAAATACCTGTTTTTATTCCTGGTAAGCTTATCATTTTATTTTTTTTATCATAAACAAATTTATTTGTTTCAAGATTGGCAGTAACAATATAGACTTCATGATTCATTTTTTCTAATGCTGTTTTTAACATTTTAATACTTGTTGTTACTCCGGATATATGGGGTTCATACGCATCTGTAAAAATTCCAATTTTCATTTTTCAACCTCGTTTTCCTATATATAAAGTATAATATATTTTATAAATTTTGTATACAAAATATTAAAAAAATGTATTTTTTCTTGTTTTATTAATTTCCTTTAAAATAAGGAATATATCTTTGAATATCCCGATTTATGTCAATTTTTGGAACAGGTTTTAATGAAGATCGAACGCATTTACTTTGTGAACTTTTAAGTGAATGCCTAGATATTAAAATTGATCGAATAATTAAATTTACCAAGGTTAGAAATATAAACTTTTATTTTTCTTTCTGTAGTCAAAAAACGTTAGTGAGTGAAGCTTATGATATGGTTTTTGATTTATTCATATATCATTAAATTATGGAGTAACTTTGAGTGAACCATTAGTTAAATGCTATACATTTTATGATAAAGATCATGAAAAAAATTGGATAATCATTTCAAATATTATGAAATCAACGTTGAAAAGTTTGCTAAACTTTGGTATGATAAAGACATGAAAAGTGCTAGAGAAAAACCACTATTAACAATGATAGGAATCAAGAATAAGGATGACCTTGATAGGTATTGTAGTGATATAAATAACTCTAGTTTTAAGGAGAGTGTTGATAAATTGAAAAGATTAAACAAAGATGATGTATTCATATATGATATTACTCCAGAAGAAGAGGAAAAAAATATTCAAAATACCGAAAGAAATATTGCAAGAAGAGAAGCTAAAATGGATATTGCTAAAAATCTTTTAAAAGCAAATTATCCAATTGATGGTATAGTTGAAAAATGAATATGAATAAAATTATTAAGAGAATAATGTTAATTATAGGTATTTTAGCAGTTGTTGGAATAATTATAGTTTTAGGAATAAACTTATTTGTAAAAAATAGTGTAAAGGATAAAATAGTTGATGAAAATAGTTTAGATAAAAATTATGATGCTATTTTAGTATTAGGTGCAGGGTTAAGAAATGGAAAACCCAGTCCAGTTTTAAAAGATAGACTTGATATGGCTTATAAATTATATGAAGATGGTTATTCTGAAAAAATAATTGTAAGTGGTGATCATGGAAAAAAATATTATGATGAAGTAAATGTGATGAAAAATTATTTGCTTGATAAAGGTATTGATAGTAATAATATTTTTATGGATCATGCTGGGTTTTCAACATATGATAGTGTTTATAGAGCTAAAGAAATATTTTTAGCTAACAAAATAATTATTGTAACTCAACAATTTCATTTATATAGAAGCTTGTATATAGCTAAACAGTTGAAATTAGATGCTGTTGGCGTTTCTGCAACTTTAAGAGATTATAGTGGTAGTGTCAAATTTGAAATAAGAGAAATACTTGCTAGAGATAAAGATTTTGTAAAGTCTATATTTAAACCTGAACCAAAATATTTAGGGAATACTATTTCTGTTTTTGGCGATGGAAATGCTACAAATGATTAAAAATAATTGTATATGAATGAGGTATTTGATATAATTTAGAAGGTGATATAAAATGAAATATTTAATTAATGCTTTTTGGGGATTTTGTATGGCTTTAGCTGATAGTGTACCAGGTGTGAGTGGTGGTACGATTGCTTTTATTCTAGGCTTTTATGATAAGTTTATAAATGCTTTAAATGATGCTTTTTATGGAGATTTCAAAAAGAAAAAAAGCGCTTTATGGTTTTTATTTAAATTAGGTACAGGTTGGATAGTTGGAATGTCTTTAGCAACTTTAGTTTTAACTAGTTTATTTGAATCAAAAATATATAGTGTTAGTTCATTATTTTTAGGATTTATAGTATTTTCTATACCTTTAATAATTAAGGAAGAAAAGGATAATATTAAAGGTAAATATAAAAATATTATTTTTGCTATAATTGGTATTTTAATTGTATCATTAATAACATATTTTAATCCAATAAGTGGTGGAAATAGTGTTAATATTGCTAATTTGAATTTTGGATTAGCTATGTATATATTATTAGCTGGTGCAATAGCGATATGTGCGATGGTATTACCTGGTATTTCCGGATCAACTCTTCTTTTAATATTTGGTTTATATATTCCTATAATCAGTGGAATAAAAGAATTTTTACATATGAATTTTACTTATTTTCCAGCGCTATTTGTCTTTGGTATTGGAGTTTTACTTGGTATTGCCTTAATAATAAAATTAATTAAAATTGCTCTAGATAAATATAGAAGTGCCACAGTTTATTTAATAATTGGTTTAATGATTGGTTCTTTATATGCAATTATAATGGGACCAACTACATTGGAAGTACCAAAAGATGCTTTGAGTTTTGATACATTTAGTATAATTTATTTCTTACTTGGTGGTTTAGTTATAATTGGTTTAGATAGAATAAAAATTGTTTTAGAAAAGAAACATATTGAAGGGTAGTTATGAAAAAGTGTAGTATTCTTATTGTAGTTTTGTGTTTAATACTATTTAGTGTTATTTGTTATCAAATTTTAAATTATGATAGTTTGGTAATTGATACAAATGCTTATAGTTTTATTGCAGATAATATAATGAATGATAGTTTAACGCCGATCCTTAAAGTAATTACAGAATTAGGTGGAGTGGCTTTTACTGTTGTTGCAGGAGTTTTAATTTTTATTTTTTGTAAAAAAATAAGGTGGTTTGTAACTTTTGATTTAGTCGGCGTAACATTAATAAATCAACTTCTTAAACATATTATAAGAAGACCAAGACCTAATATATTAAGATTAGTTGAAGAAAGTGGATATAGTTTTCCATCTGGACATTCTATGGTAAGTATGACATTTTACGGAATTATAATTTATTTAGTTTATAAAAATGTTAATGACAAGTATTTAAAGTGGTTATTAATTACATTATTATCATTATTAATTTTAGCTATTGGTTTTAGTAGAGTTTATGTTGGAGTTCATTATTTTACTGATGTAATAGGTGGTTTCTTACTTGGACTTGCATATTTAGTAATATATGTAAATATTTATAATAATAGGGTAGGTAAAAATGAAAAGTGATAGTTTAATAAGTAGTTTTAAATACGCAATTGCTGGTGTTAGACAAGCTTTTAAAACGGAGAGAAATTTAAAAATACATACTTTAGCAGTTTTATTGGTAATTATTTTAGGTTTTATATTAAAAATTGCATTATGGGAGTGGGTAGCCTGTTTTATTCTTTTTGCTTTAGTAATCGGTGCTGAATTAATTAATACTGCCCTTGAGGAGATGGTTAATTTATTATCTCCGGAGATTAGAATTCATGCAAAATATGCCAAAGATATAGCAGCTGGTGCTGTATTTATAAATGCTCTTGTTTCATTGGTTGTAGGTTGTATTATATTTATACCCAAAATAATCGTTTTATTTTAAAAAGTATTGCAAATTCGCAATACTTTTTAAATACCTTTTAATTCGAAATAAATATCTCGAAGTTCCATAGCTTTTTCAAAATCCATAGCTGCAGCTGCTTCACGCATTTCTTTTTCAAGTTTTTCAAGCATCTCAACTCTTTCTTTTTTGCTAATTTTTTTCTTTTTGTCAGCTACTTCGTTTGTTACCACTTCTTTAATATCTTTAATAATAGTTTTTGGTGTAATTCCATGAATTTTATTATATTCTTCTTGGATTTCTCTTCTTCTTTTGGTTTCTTTAATAGCTTCATTCATTGCATCACTATACGAATCAGCATACATAATTACTTTGCCATTTTCGTTTCTAGCTGCACGTCCGATTGTTTGAATTAAACTTCTGTTACTTCTTAAAAATCCTTGCTTATCTGCATCTAATATACATATTAAACTTACTTCTGGGATGTCTAATCCTTCACGAAGTAGGTTGATACCTACGATACAATCATATATACCACTTCGTAAGTCATGGATTATCTTTAGTCTTTCTAGAGTTTTAATTTCACTATGAAGATATGCTACCTTTATATTCATTTCTTTTAAATAATTAGTTAATTCTTCGCTCATTCTAATTGTAAGGGTGGTAATTAACACTCTTTCATTTTTTTTGATTCTTTCATTTATTTCACTAATTATATCATCAATTTGGCCTTCGGTTTTACGAACTTCAATACTTGGATCAAGAAGTCCAGTTGGTCTAATAATTTGTTCAACATATTTATTATTTGTTTTTTCAAGTTCATAATCTCCGGGAGTTGCTGATACATAAATTGCTTGGTTGATTTTGGCTTCAAATTCATCAAATTTTAATGGTCTATTATCTAGGGCACTAGGTAATCTAAAACCATAATCAACTAGAGTTTGTTTACGCATTCTATCTCCGTTATACATTCCACGAACTTGAGGTAGGGTTACGTGTGATTCATCTACTACAAGTAAAAAATCTTTAGGAAAGAAATCAATCAAACAAGATGGTGTTTCTCCGGCTTCTCTTAAAGCCAGGTGTCTTGAATAGTTTTCTACGCCATTACAAAATCCTGTTTCTCGTAACATTTCTAAATCATAATTTGTTCTTTCACGTAGTCTTTGTTCTTCGATAAGTTTATTTTCATTTTTTAATTCTTGAAGACGTTCTTTTAATTCTTTTTCAATTCTGTTACAAGCCTCTTCTAACTTCTCTTTACTTGTTACGAAGTGTGATGCTGGAGATATGGTAATTGATTTTTTACTTTTGGATACAACACCAGTTAGTGGATCAAATACACAAATTTCTGAAACTTCATCATCTTCAAGAATTATTCTTATGCCACTTACTTTTTCATTAACTGGAATTATATCAATGTTATTACCTCGAACTCTGAATGTCCCGCGATGAAAATCTAAATCATTACGTTCATAGGTCATATCTATTAGACGATTTAATATTTTATTTCTGCTTATTTTATCTCCGACGCTTAATATTAACATATTTTTTTCATATTCTTCTTTTTCCCCGATTCCATAAATACATGAAACTGAAGCTACTACGATAACGTCTTTGTAGTTAATTAATGCACTTGTTGCGGCATGTCGTAGTTCATCTATTTCGTCATTAATACTTGAGTCCTTTTCAATGTATGTGTCACTACTTGGAACATATGCTTCAGGTTGGTAATAATCATAATAAGATACAAAGTATTCGACATGATTATTTGGAAAAAATTCTTTTAATTCTGCATAAAGTTGTCCTGCAAGTGTCTTGTTGTGGGCTAAAACTAAAGTTGGCTTATTTGTTTCTTTAATGACGTTTGCAATTGTAAATGTTTTTCCGGTTCCAGTTGCTCCGAGTAAAACTTGTTCCTTTTTTCCTTCGTTTATACCTTCAACCAATTCTTTTATAGCTTCTGGTTGATCTCCGCTTGGTTTATATTTACTTACTAGTTCAAACATTTTGGGCCTCCTTATAATATTTTTTTCAAACTCAAGTATATTATACTAGGCAAATGCTTGTTCGTCAACGAAAAAAGTTACAAAATTTAATAAAAGTATTTAAAAATATTTAATTTTATGATAAAATTCTTCTATATATGAAGGTGATTTAAATGACTACATTTATTTTTGGACATAAAAGTCCTGATACTGATACTGTTTGTTCTAGCATTGCACTATCTTATTTGAAAAATGCTTTAGGTGATAAGACTGTACCAAAAGTGCTTGGGAATATTAATAATGAAACAAAATTTGTTTTGGATTTTTTTAAGGTTAATGTGCCAAGTTATTTAAATGATGTGAGGGTTAGAATTAAAAATGTTAAGTATGATAAAAAGGCATATATTAATGAAAATAGATCTATTGATGAAGCTTTTAAATTAATGCAAAAACAAAATATTACTGCAATACCTTTAGTTGATGATAAAAAAATGTTAACTGGTTATGTAACTTTAAAAGAATTAGCTAAATATTTAATTAATGGTAATAGAGAAGAGGTTTATACGACTCTTGATAATATTATTGAAACTATAAATGCTAAAGTAATTGTTAAATGTGATGATATAATTAAAGGAACTACTTTAATTGCAGGTTTAAGTTTTAAAGCTTTAGAACAAGCTTTTCTTTTAAACAGTGACGATATTTTGATTGTTGGAGATAGGTATAAAGTTCTTGATTATGCAATTAAGTCTAAAGTAAAATTGGTTATTTTACCATTAAATATTAATTTAGAAAAGAAAATAATTAAAAAAGCTGAAGCTAATGGAGTAAATATTATTGCATCAGAACTTGATAGTTTTCAAATTGCTACCAAGATAACTTTGAGTAATTTTATAAAAAATATTAATATAAATAAAAATCCGGTGACTGTTCATAATGATGATTATTTTACAGATTTTAAGATGATGACGCATAAAATTAATCATACAAATTATCCAGTTATAAATAAAAAGGGTGAATGTTTAGGATTAATAAGACTTACTGGTCCGAATGATTATGATAAACAAAAGGTTATATTAGTTGATCATAATAATTTAGCACAATCTGTAGATGGTATTGAAGAAGCTGATATACTTGAAATAATTGATCATCATAATCTTGGCGCTATAGGTACTAATGTGCCAATTAATTTTAGAAGTAAACCAGTTGGTTGTACATCAACAATGATTTATGAAATGTTTATTCAAGAAAAAGTGAATATTCCTAGTGATATAGCTGGCTTAATGCTTTCTGCTATACTATCTGATACTTTGCTTCTTACAAGTCCGACGACTACGGAAGATGATAAAAATGCGGCTGTAAAATTAGCAAACATTGCTAAAGTTGATATGGATAAATATGGACTTGAGATGATAAAAGCAGCTTCATCAATCGAAGGAATGAGTGTTAAAGATCTAATAAAAAGTGACTTTAAAAATTATGTAGTTGGTTCTAAAAATCTAGGAATTGGACAAGTTATGACTCTTGATTTTGATAGAATTAAAGAAAATATAGATGAATATGTACATGTTTTGGATGAAATGGTAGATACTAACTATAATATAGTAGTAATATTTATTACTGATATTATTAAAAATGGTTCTTATGTTATTTATAATACTAAAGCAAGTGATTTAATTGAAGATGCTTTTGGTTTGAAAAATGTTCATGAAGGATTATTTTTACCTAAAATGGTATCAAGAAAGAAACAAATACTTCCAAGTATTTTAAGTGTTATGGAAGAAAAGAAATAGAGTGTTAGATTAAACTAATACTCTTTTGTAAATAAGGAGGTATAAATGAAAGCACTTATAACCGGAGCTTCAAGTGGAATAGGGAAAAATATAGCTTATGTTTTAGCAAATAAAGGTATTGATTTAATATTGGTGGCTAGAAATAAAGAAGAAATGTTAAAAATAAAAGAAAATGTAAAAGTAAATGTTGATATTATAGAAATGGATTTACAAAATTCAAAAAATGTTTTTAAATTGTATGATTTATGTAAAGATAAAAATATTGATATCCTTATTAATAATGCTGGTTTTGGATTATTTGGTTTGTTTACTGAAACTGATTTAACACGTGAACTTGAAATGATTGATTTAAATATAAAAGCATATCATATTTTAACTAAATTATTCTTAAAAGATTTTGTGGAAAAGGATAAGGGATTTATTTTAAATGTTGCTTCAAGTGCAGGTTTTATGGCTGGTCCTCGACTTAATACTTATTATGCAACCAAAAATTATGTGTTGAGGCTTACCATGGCAATTAATGAAGAATTAAGACAAAGTGGAAGCAATGTTGTAGTTTCAGCTTTATGTCCTGGTCCAGTTAATACAAATTTTAATAAAGTAGCTAATGGTGAATTTAGTATTAAAGAAGCAAGTCCAAAATATGTGGCTGAATATGCAATTGATAAAATGTTTAAGAAAAAAATGATTATTGTTCCAACTTTAAGAATTAAGTTAGGCATATTTTTATTAAGATTCATTCCTTATAGATTACAGCTTATTTATTGTTATCATATACAAGGAAAAAAATTGGGTATTAAAAATAAGTAGATTCAAGAGTAATATAAAATTAAGAAAAATATTAGGTTTTTCTTTTTTTGTTGACTTTACGTAAATTTACAAAAAATGTTATTTATTAGTAAAAAACAACTTTAATTAGGAAATATATATAATGAAAGGAAAAATGAAAAAAGTTGATGTAGTTTTATATTGTATTAAATAAATGCTAATAATGATGTAATATTGGAATAAAAATAAGATAAAATTAAACCTTTTTTTAAAGGTAAAATATGTATCAATAAACTTGATTTATTTTTAAATAGTTGTTATTCTTGTTATGGAGGGTATTATAATGAAAAATAAAAAAATAATTATAATTATATGTGTTATTTTAGGAGTAATAATTTTAAGTATTGGAGGATATTTTTTATATAAATATATTGAAGTAAAAAATGCAGTAGTTGTAGTTGAATTAAAAGATAATTTAGATGCTGATTTTGCTGATACATTGAGAGTGTCTTCATTTATAAAAAAAATTAATGGTAAACTAGTTGATGATTATTATTTAGATACTGATAGTTTAGGAAAGAAAAAGGTGAATTTTCAATTTATTAATGATGATGGAATAAAAATAAAATATAGTTATGAAATAAATGTTGTTGATAAAGAAGCTCCATTAATTTGGTTAGGTAAGAGTTATAATGTGGTAAAGGGGAGTGTAGATAATTTACTTGATAAAATAATGTGTGGAGATAATTATGATACAAATCCAGTTTGTGTTATTGAAGGAGAATATGATTTGAATAGTGTTGGTTCTTATAAATTAGTTTTTAAAGCAACTGATAGTAGTGGAAATATATCTGAAAAGAAATTTACGTTAAATGTAAATGAACCTAGTGATAATAAAGGAAGTAAAGGTAATAAAGAAGTAACTGAATTTAGTGAAATTATAAAAAATTATAAAAACGATAATACTGAAATTGGAATAGATGTATCAAAATGGCAAGGAGATATTGATTTTAAAAAATTAAAAGATGCTGAAGTTGAATTTGTAATTATTAGAGTGGGATCATCAACAGGTATTAATGGAGAAAATTTTGTAGATAGTAAATTTATCCAAAATATTGAAAATGCAAATAGTGTAGGTATACCTGTTGGAGTATATTTTTATTCTTATGCAAATAGTATGGAAAGAGCAATAAATGATGCAAAATGGATAATAGATGTAATTAAAGATTATAGAGTTGAATTACCAATTGCATTTGATTGGGAGAATTGGGGAAGTTTTAATAAGTATGAATTGAGTTTTTTTGGTCTTACAAATATTGCTAAAAAATTTATGGATACAGTGAAAGATGCGGGATATGAAGCTATACTTTATAGTAGTAAAACATATTTAGAAAATATTTGGATGGGGATGGATTATCCAGTTTGGCTTGCTCATTATACAAAAAATACAAATTATACTGGTGATTATTCTTATTGGCAACTTTGTAGTAATGGAAGAGTTGATGGAATAAATGGGGATGTAGATATAGATATAAGATATATTGACTAAAAATTATTAGTAAGATATAATTTATTTATTAATTAAAGAGGTATTTATGAGTTTATGTAATATTATTAGTGTTATCGGAGATGCTTATATAGATTGGAAAAATGTTTATTATATTATAAGTAGTGTTTTAAGTGCGATGCTAGCTTATAAAACATTGTATTGGATTATTGGCTTCTTCTTTACTAGAAAATTTAAGCCTGCAAAGAAAAAACATAAATATGGGATAGTGATAGCTGCTAGAAATGAAGAAAAGGTTATTGGAAATCTACTTGATAGTATTAATAAGCAAGATTATCCAAAGGATTTGTTAACAGTATTTGTTGTGGCAGATAATTGTACTGATTCTACTGCTAAAGTGGCAAGGAAGCATGGTGCTATATGTTATGAGAGATTTGATGATGCACATAGAACTAAAGGTTATGCGTTAGAGTTTTTGTTTGATAGAATCGAAGAAGATTATGGAAGAATGAATTTTGAAGGTTATTTTGTTTTTGATGCTGATAATTTACTTAAAAGTGATTATGTAACTAAAATGAATGATGCTTTTGATTCTGGAGAAAAAATAATTACATCATATAGAAATACAAAGAATTTTGATGAAAATTGGATTGCATCAACTTATGCACTGCATTGGATTAGATCAATTAGATATAATCATAGAGCTAGAAGTGTTTTACATTTAGCTACGAATATACAAGGAACTGGTTTTTTATTTACAAATGAGATAGTTAAAAATGGTTGGCATTATACATCTTTGACAGAAGATAGAGCATTAACTGCAGATGCTGTTGCTCAAGGATATCAAATAACTTATCAAAATGAAGCAATGTTTTATGATGAACAACCAATTAGTTTAAAAGTGGCATTACGACAAAGAACAAGATGGGCAAAAGGACATTTACAAGCTTTTGTGGAATCTGGACCTTATTTATTTATTAATATATTTTTAGGAAAATGGTACATTAGAACTAAATGGGGTGAAAATTCTGTAAATAAAAAGAAAAAAGCTAAATCATTTAAAGGATTTTTATTAAACATAATTGAAAATATAAGACATAGATTTGCTTCATATGATACATTAATGCAACTTACACCATTTTCAGTATTTAATATTGCTAGATGGTTAATTGTTATTGTAGTTATGTATGGATGTTATTGTTATAATGTTGGAGTTTTAGATGTAAATATTTTTGGTGGAGGTACTTATTTAGCACAAGCTTTAAGATACTTCTTTACAATAAAGGTGAGTATGAATGCTGGTGTTAATGCGTTATTTGCAGGAATAGGTTTATCTATTTGGTTAAGGATATTATTTAGAATTGGTATGTATATTGAAAATATGTGGATAGCAATATATTTATTTATTGTAGAACATAAAAATATTAAAAAAATGTCAATTTGGAAAAAAATGCTCTATACATTGACATGGCCAACCTTCGACATTATCGGAAGATATGCAACATATGTGGCATTATTTATGAAAGTTGAATGGAAACCTATACCTCATGAAAGTAAAGTTACTATTGATGATTTAAATAAAAATTAGAAAAGGTTATATGAAAATTAATAAAGCTATTTCAACTAAACTATTAAATATATGTAAAAATAAAAATATATCAGTTAATAAACTAGCTTCGATTAGTTGTTTAACACAGAGTACAGTTGAAAATTTAGTAAATTGTAATTCTAAAAATCCTAAATTACTCACAGTTGTTAGAATTTGTGATGGGTTAAATATATCTTTAGCAGAATTTTTTAATGATGATATATTTTTAGAGATTGATAGAGAAGACTTATAGACAATTAATTCATATTAAAAGACTCATTGCGAGCCTTTTTCTATTTCTTTAAAATAATTATATTTTAGAGTTAAATCATTTTTCTTTATTAAATAATTTACATAGTAGTTTTTTTCTTCTAGAACATCTGGTTTGATATATCTATTATTAGTTACTAGGCCTCCATCAACATATACATTACCGTCATACCATGAATAGTCACTAAAGAATACGATTTTTTGATAATTATTATTTAAAGCATCTTCTCCGATATAATAATTTGGATTATAGTCTATTCCAAGTAAATTAAGAACTGTTGGTAAAATATTTAATTGTGAGGTAACTGTTTTTATTGTTTTTTTATCTTTGTTATTATTCCATATAAAGAATGGAGTATGATTTATTAAATTGTTACTTGTGTTTTTATACTTATCTAAAATAGATTTGTCTGATAAAGTATATAGGTAATGGTCTGTAAAAACAACAATAGTTGTTTTATCAATTAAATCTCTTTCTTTTAATTCATTAAGTAAAAGTTCAACCATGTAATCAGTTTCTTTTGCTTGTCTTCTTGCACAATCTTCTTCATTTAAATCGAAGTTTACATTTTCATTTGTTTCTTTGTCTAAATCAAGTAGCATTTTGCAATTTCCTTTTTCAGTGCTAAAAGGCATGTGGTTAGTGTAAGTTATAATATAATCTACGAATTTATCACTTGAGAATAATTTATCCTTAAATTCTTCATTTAAAATTAATTCTCTGTCTAAATAGTAAGAATTATCTTTATATGTATTTTGATCAACTAAACCATAATAATTGTCATAACCCCAGTTTTTGTAGTTTGTTCCTCGTGAATAATATTCTTTTGTATTCATATGAAAGGCATTTACTGTATAACCTTCTTTTTTAAATAAGTGAGCTAGGCTATATGGAAATGAATTTTTATTAAATGTATATGCGTTTTGTGTATAAGAAAGGGGAGTTATAAATCCTGTGTTTACTGCAAATTCGGAATTGAATGTTGATCCTCCGCCATTATAATAAGAATAATGATTTGTAAAATTAATACTGTTTTTCATCATATTATAAATTGTAGGAGTGTCATTTTTATTGATTAACCAAGAATCTAATCCTTCAAGTTGAATCATTATTAAATTATTATCTTTATATTTTCCTGTGTATTTGTTTTTATTTTTTGTAACTTTCTTGTTATATTCTTCTTTTAGAAATTCAATATCCAATTCATTTGTAACATTTTTATTTTTTAAGAAAGTTAGATAAAAGTTTCTTACCGTATATTCATAAATACCTGATACTTTCATAGCTTTATTATTATCATTAAAACTATTGTAAATATTTCTAGGATTTCTCCATGTACTCCATGTTAATTCTTCATTTGCTTTTCCTAAAAATAATGGTGTTATTAAGTAAGTAATAATAAATACAATAAAAGGAAATAAAAACCTTTTGTAATTTCTTTTTTCATTTTTAGGATATACTTTTAAAGCTAAAATAAATGTTATAAAAATGGGAATTAAAAATAAGTAGACTGACAAATCACAATTTTTTATGGAATCAAGAAAATATTCTGATCCTTCTCCGGCGAGTTGAATCATGTTAAAGTCAAAGAAAACTCCGGTTATAGAAAAATATACATTATTAACTAAATAAATTATTAAAGCTAATATAAAAAATATGCTATAAATAATTTTCCCAATCTTTTTTTTAGGATAAAGTGATATACAAATAAATAATGTAATCCATAAAATAGAAAAAAGATTTGGAACTGGTTTTAATAAACCATAGAATTTAACTTTATATCTTGTAAATAAGTCTATTAAAATAAATGGTAAAGCTAATAATAAAACATAATAATATTTTTTAAAAAAATTTGTTACATTAGTTATTACTTTTTTTATGTTAAAATTTTGTTTTTTCTTTTTCTTTTTAATAATTTTTTTCATTATGTCACCACAAAAAAATTATACTATAATAAGTATTCTTTGTAAATACTTGGAAAATTTGCTTTAAATAATTAATAAAACATAGTATACTTATATAGAGGGTAGTGTTATGTGGGTAGTAAATACATTAAATAGAGAAAATAGATTTGATTTAGAAAAATATATAGAAAAGATTTATAAAGAGTATAATGAAAACATAATTATAACTTTGGAATCTAATTTGGGTTTTGGAGAGACTTTTGTTTATTTGTATGAATTAATGAAAAATTTATCAATGAAAAAAATTCCTGTTTTTAGAGGGCCTATAATTATTGGGGATATGATTTTAATTGATGAAGAGGCTAAAAAAATTGAAAATACATCATTGGAAGATAAAATTTGGTGGTTAATATATTCAAATATGATAAGTATGGAAAAAGAAAATATATTAATTAATGGAGAAAATATTTTTATAAATGGATGTATTTTAAAAAGAGGTTTATGATATGAATACGAAGATATTAGTTAATTTAAATAAAAAAAGAGATTTTTATATCGATTTTCAAATGCAAAAATAAGTGATAATGAAAAACAAGATATGATTGATATAATAAGAAAGAATTTCGGTATTCAAATAAAGGAACTTCTTTATACATATGAAAAGGAACAAGATAAAAAAGCTATGTTATTAACTTTAGAGTTAGCATTCATTATCCTTACACGGGTTTTGCAAGTGTTTTAAAAGAAGTAATTTTAATGTTTGGTTGGATTTCTATATGTAGTTCATTGTATGGTCTTGTTTTTACCTCAACACAAAGTTATATTAAAATTAGTAGACTTAAAAATTTATCTAAAGCTAGAGTTTACTTTATTTAGATGCGTAAAAAAGTGTATATCACAAATTGCAAAATGTGTATACAAATGTATATCTGATAATTATTCTTTGTAACCTTTTGACTTGTTTTGTCGAACTTGTTGCAGTAAAAAAAATTGCATGTATAATAGACATTCAAGAAAGGAGGTGGAAAAATGACTCTCAAGATAAAAGAAGTGCCTTCGAGAGATTCAATTATCAAAAATATTTTGACATCTACGGATGCTGGACTTGATTATCTGGCGATGATTGTTTGTAAGGTTTTAGGCTTTTCATATGAAGATTTTACTTTTACTTTAATTCATCCCGTTGTAAGTGTTAATGAAAACATTGTTAATAGTGAAATAGATTTAGCAATACAAAATGATGAAGTAATAGTTAATATTGAAATAAATAGTTCAAAAGGAAGTAAAATAGAAAGAAAAAATAATAATTATATTTGTCAGTTGGTTTTAAGACAAACAAAAAAATCTTCAGATTACACTAATAAGTATAAGAAAGTGTACCAAATAAACTTGAATACTTATGGTGTAACTAAAGATAAGAGATTTGTTGTAATAAGTAAGATACTTGATATAGAATCACACGAAGAAATCCATCCAATGTTTGAAATATACGATATAAATCTTGCAAAAATTCTTGATAAAGATTATACTATAGTTAAGGAAGACAAAGAGTCTTTAGAGAAATTACTTTATTTGCTTATATGTAATGATAAAGAAAAGATGAAAGAAGTATATGATGGAGATGAGTTTATGGCCAAGATAATCAGAGAAGTAAATACCCAAACAGATGAATTTGATAAATTGCTTTTTTATAACAGAGAAATATTAGAAGATGAAGATTCAAGAGAAGAGGAAAGACAAAGAGCATTAGCTGAAGGTCGTGAACAAGGTCTAACTGAAGGCCGTGAGCAAGGACTAACTGAAGGTCGAGAACAAAGTAAACAAGATATCGCAAAAGCCATGTTAAGTGAAAATTGTGATATAGAGTTGATTTCTAAAGTAACTAATCTTACTTACGATGAAGTAGTTAAATTAAAAGAAGAACAGTAATCTTGTTCTTCTAATTTAATTCTTGAGATAATTGGTTATATGCATCAATTATCTTTTTTTCTTGAATATTATTTTTTTGATAATATCCTTTATTTACGCATTCTTCATAAATGTCTTTTGTTAACTTATTTATATCTTTAAACATTTTAAAATATAAATCATAAATATCTTTATTACTTGCTTCGTTTAAAGCATATACCAAATTTACTGATATGTTTTTTTCAGTAGTTAACATTTCTAATAAATAATCTTTATCACTCATTGTTATTCTCCTTTAACATAGATAATATCTCATTGCAATTATCTTCATGTAATTTAATTAACTTTTCTATTAGCTTTGTTGTTTTATCTGTGGTGAATTCTTCATAAACTTTATATTTTTTTAAAGCAATTAAGTTCCAATTGAAGGCATCACTTAAATATAATAAATCTTTTTCAGTCATATAAACCACCTTTCAGTATTATTATGGCATAAGTAGGTTAAAATATATTGTTAATAATTGGTATAAATGATAAAATAAATTTTAAAAGTGATGGCTTAGTCACTTTAGAGTCATAATAAAATAATATGATGTTAATGGGTGAAGAAAAATGGATATATTAAAAGTTGAAAATTTAGTTAAAACTTATAAAAATGGTAATTCTACGATTAATGCTGTTGATAATATAAGTTTTAGTGTGGAAAAAGGCGATTTTGTAGCTATTGTTGGGGCCAGTGGTAGTGGAAAATCTACCCTTTTACATTTGCTTGGAGGTGTTGATAGACCAACGAGTGGTAAAGTATTTATTGATAATGTAGATATTTATAGTATGAATAATGATGCTTTAGCAATCTTTAGAAGAAGACAAGTTGGATTAATTTATCAATTTTATAATTTAATACCAATTTTAAATGTTGAAGAAAATATTGTTCTTCCTTGTAAATTGGATGGCAAAAATGTAAGTAATGATAGACTAAATGAAATCATTGATACTTTAGGTTTAAGTGCCAGAAGAAAACATTTGCCAAATGAGTTATCGGGAGGTCAACAACAAAGAGTTTCAATTGGAAGAGCTATTATTAATAATCCAGCATTAGTTTTAGCGGATGAACCAACAGGAAACTTGGATTCCAAGGCTAGTGATGAAATCGTAGCTTTATTAAAAGAGTCAAATAAAAAATATAAACAAACTATTATTGTTATTACACATGATCCTGATATTGCAAGTGTTGCAAATAGAGTTATTACTATTGAAGATGGAAAAATAGTTAGTGATGTAAGGAATTAATTATGAATGTATTAAATAATTTAACTATTAAAAATTTAAAATTAAATAAAAAAAGAACAATAGTAACAATAATAGGTATTATGCTTTCTGTTGCTTTAATTTGTGCAGTAGCTGGTATGGTTACATCATTTCAAGCAACTTTAGTAAATATAGCTATTACAGATGGAGGAAATAGACATTTAACAATTGAAAATGTAAGTAAAAAAGATTTAAAATACTTTACAAATAATAGTCATGTTAAAAGTATTTATTTAACAGAAACTTTAGGTTATGCAAAATATGATAATATGAATGAATATAAGCCTTATGCTTATGTTGTGGGATATACAAAATCGGCTTTTGATAATACAACATTAAAAATAATTTCAGGTAGACTTCCTCAGGATAGTGGAGAAATCGTAGTTAGCGTACCATTTCAAAATAATGCTAAGGTAAAACTAGGTGATACAATTAGTTTAGATATTGGAAAAAGAGTATGTATGGATGGAACTATTCTTAACCAAAGTAATCCATATTATGTGGAAGAAGGAGAAACTGATCTTTGTCATGAATATATAACTGATACAAGTAAACATGAATATAAAATTGTAGGTATTACGGAGAGATTAAATTATAATATTGAAGGATATAGTGCTCCAGGTTATACAGTAATTACTAAAATAGATAATGTAAGTGATAATATAAATGTCTCATTATTATTTAAAGATGCTGGATATTATAAAGAATATATAAATAATATAGCAAATGATAAAGATTTAAATAAATATAATATTACTTTAAATGATGAACTTTTAAGGTGGAGTGGCGTTAGTTTAAGTGATAGAACAATGAATATGTTATATGCTGTTGCGGGTGTAGTAATAGGTATTATAATACTTACTAGTGTATTTGTTATAAAAAATAGTTTTGATATTGCTAATCAAGAGAAGAAAAAGATGTATGGTATGCTTTCTAGTGTTGGAGCAACAAGTAAACAAATAAAGAAAAATGTTTTACATGAAGGTTTTATTCTTGGTCTAATTGGTATTCCGTTAGGTATATTATCAGGTATACTTGCTGATTATATACTTGTTATTATAATAAATTATTTTGCTAAGTATACTTCTGATGATTTTAAATTTGTATTTAGTATATCTATTTGGCCAGTTATTTTAAGTGCTGTTTTAGGAAGTCTTACAATATATTTGTCAGTACTTAGAGCTGCCAAAAAGAGTAGTAAAATTTCACCAATTGAAGCTATTAGAAATAATAATGAAATAAAAATTAATAGTAAAAAGATTAAGTCATCTAAGTTAGTTGATAAATTATTTGGCGTCGGTGGAGATATTGCCTATAAGAATTTAAAGAGAAATAAAAAAAGAAATAAAACTACGATTATATCAATTGTAATAAGTGTTGCTGTATTTATTTCTTTATCAACATTTTTGAGTTATGGTTTTAAGTTATCTAATCAATATTATAAAGATATTAATTACGATATTCAATTATATATAAGAGATACCGATGAAGATAAAACATCTAGAATATTTGCTGATATAGAAAAATTAGATACAATTACTAGGTATAGTATAAATAAAAGCGTAAGTATGACATTTGATTATAAAAAATATTATAATGATGATGTATTAAAATTTTTTGATGATGTAAATGATTTGTCCCTTAGAATTATGTCTGTTGGAGAAACTGAGTTTAAAAGAATACTTAAAGACAATAAAGTTGATGAAAGTAATTTTAATTATAAAGGTTTATTAATTGATAAAAATATTTTTTATCAAGAAGGTAGTAAAAATTATAAGGAAGTAAATTTATTTGATTTAAATAAATTTAAAACTGTAACTGGTTCTATTAATAATAAAGATTTAAGTATTGGAATTATAAAAAGAATTGATATCTTACCAATGGGACTTCAAAATGTATATAGTGAAACTCCAATGATTATAGTAAGTGATGAATTTTATGATTATATTGTATTTAATTATAATATAACGGCTACTGATTCAAAAAGCCTGTATATTAAATCAACAGATGCAGAAAAACTAGAAAGTTTAATTAAAGAATATTTACTTGATAATGATATTACTAATTATAATTTGTTTAATATTGAAACAGAAGCTAAGGCTCAAAGAAGTTTAATTATTTTAGTAGCAATTTTCTTGTATGGTTTTATTATTGTTATCAGTTTAATAGGTGTTACTAATATTATTAATACAATAAGCACTAATATGAATTTAAGAAGAAGAGAGTTTGCTATGCTTAAGTCTATTGGTATGACTAAAAATGAATTTAATAAAATGATTAATTTAGAATCAATTATGTATTCTACGAAAGCATTAATTATTGGTATTCCTTTAGGTATATTAGGTTCATTTGCTATTTATAAGGCATTTGCAAATGGTAGTGATTATGGATATTTATTTCCATGGCAAGCAATTATAATTGCAATATTAGTTGTTTATATTTTAGTTAGTTTAATTATGCATTTTGCTTTAAGAAAAACAAGAAATGAAAATATAATTGATGTTATTAAAGATGAAAATATATGATTTGTGCGAATAAATAGATTTGATTTAACCTAAAAATAATGGTATCATTTATCTTGAAGTGATACCTTTTTGTTGTTAGAATGGAGGTGTATTTATGAAAATACTTTTAGTGGAAGATAATGAAATGATTATAAAGGCTATTAGATTTTTACTTGAAGAGCATGACTATAAGGTAAGTGTTGCAAGTACAATCAAAGAAGCTAAAGAAAAAATAAGTAAGAATTATGATTTAATTATTCTTGATGTAATGTTGCCTGATGGTAATGGACTAGAATTTTTTGAAAACTATGTTGATGTTCCAACTCTTGTCTTAAGTGCTAAAGATGAGGAAGAAGATGTTGTTACATCATTAGATCTTGGGGTAGAAGATTATATTATAAAACCTTTTAGATCAAAAGAGCTATTGTCAAGAATAAATAATATTATTAAAAGAAATAAGAAAAATAATATTAAAATGTATAAAAATATAAAATTTGATATGGATGGATACAGAGTATATAAGGATAATCAAGAAATTATTTTAACTGGGTTAGAATTAAAATTATTGTTTTTTCTACTTGAAAATAATGGAATTATAGTAACTAGAGATATGATTATAGATAAAATTTGGGATGTGTCAGGAAAGTTTGTTAATGATAATACATTGAGTGTGTATATAAAAAGAATTAGAGAAAAAATAGGGTGTGAAGATGTAATTAAAACAATTAAAGGTGTAGGATATAGGATGGATATATGAAAAAAGTAAGTTTGTGGTTTTTAATTAGTTTATGTTTAATAATATTAATAAGTTTTATTGATTATTATAGATATAGTAAAGTAATAAATGATTTTGTAGGTAGTGTTTTTAGTGAAGTAAATATTAAATATCCAGATGTAAATAGTGAAGATTTAATAAAAATAGTTAATGGAAGTAATAATGGTAAAAGTGATATATTAAAAAAGTATGGATTTACTAATAGTGATATAAATTATTTAAGTAAGATGAATGATTCTTTTTATAAAAATATTGTTATTAATGTAATAGTGTTTAGTGTTTTCGGAGGATTATGTATTAGTGTATACGTTATAGAGAAGAAAAAAAGATGTAAAGAGATAGATAATATTACAAATTATTTAAAAAGAATTAATGATGGTTTTTATGATTTAGAAATATTAGATAATATTGAAGGTGATTTATCTATATTAAAAAATGAAGTGTATACCACTACAGTTAGTTTAAAGAGTTTATATGCTAAAGAAAATGAAGAGCGAATTAAAATAAAAGATAATTTAGCTAATATATCTCATCAATTAAAGACACCCCTTACATCAATTTTATTAATGATTGATACATTACTTGAAGAAAATGTAAGTAAAGAAAAACAAAAAGAATATTTAAATGATATAAGAATGCAGATTGAAAATATTAACTTTTTAATTATTGCAATGCTAAAATTATCAAGATTCGATGCAAATGTAGTGGTTTTTGAAAAAAGAGTAATATTTGTTAAAGATTTGTTATTTGATGTTTTAAAAAATGTTGATATATTAAGAGAACTTAAAAATATAAATATTCATGTAAGTGGAAAAAGTGATGTAACTTTTGTTGGAGATTATAAATGGGAAACAGAAGCAATAACTAATATATTAAAAAATGGAATTGAGTATAGTAAGGATAATGGAGATATTTATGTAAATTATAAAGATAATGGAATGTATGTAAGTGTTGATATTATAGATTGTGGTGATGGTATAAGTAATGAAGATATGAAGCATATATTTGAAAGATTTTATAAGAAAAATAATAATAGTAATAATTTTGGAATAGGACTTTCTTTAGCTAAAGAAATAATTGAAAAAGATAATGGTTCAATTAGAGTAAGTAGTAATAATGGTACTAATTTTAGTATAAGATATTATAAATAGTTTACTTAAATGTAAAAAAAATATAAAATGTTGTTATGAAAGTGAGTGGTTAAATTATGAATATTTATAAAAAAGTTAAAGGAAATAAAAGTTTGCTTGTTATAGGTATTATTTTGTTTGTAGTTTTTATGGGATTAGGTTTACTAATATATTTCGGAGAAATTGATGCTGAATATGAAGTTTTAACTAAAAATACTAGTGAAAATGTTTATGCTAAATTAAATGTAAGTTTACTAGATAGTGCTTTTGCTACGGAAACTTTAGATGGTAAAGTAAAAGATTATTATATAGCTTTTGATGAAAATAATAATCCATTTATTATTGTACTTGATAAAGCTGGTTTAGAAAATTTGCGAAAAATACAGGAATATACTTTAAGTGAAGTAGAAATGGAAAAACCTGATCCAGTTATGGTTTATGGTAATGTGTCAAAAAGTGATACAGAAGTTTTTAAATATTTGCAAGAGTTTTTAAAAGATGATGATGGTAATACTTATTCTATTGAAGATTTAAAAAAAGTAGTCGGTGATAATTATCTTGATACTACTTGGGATAATGTAGAACAAGGAATTTGGGCTTTAATTACTTTTGGAATATTGTCTTTGAGTGGATTAATTTTAATTATAGTTTATATTGTTAGAAATAAAAAAGGTAAAAATATATTAAAAGAATATGGAAGAGAATTAGAAAAAATAGAAGAAGATGTAAATAGCGGTAAAGGTATTCATAATAAAGAATGTGGTGTTTATCTAACTGATAGATATTTATTTAGTTATGCAAATGGTGTTAAATTAATTGAAATTAAAGATATTATTTGGATATATCCATTTATAACAAAACAAAATGGAATAACAATAAGTAAATGTATTTATATTATAACAAATAATGGTAAAAGTAATGTAATTGCAATGGTAAATACCTGGGGTAAAAAAAATAAAAATGCTTTTGAAGAATTATATCAAGATATAATCAATAAAGTACCTAATGTTTTAGTGGGTTATTCCCAAGAAAATAAAGAAAAAGCAAAAGAAATGTATAAAAAATAGGAAACAAATGCGTTTCCTTTTTAGTTGAAATTTTTGTTAGCATAGTTAAAGTTTGCTAATGTTTTAAAGTTTTCAAAATATTTCAGTTTATCATTTTCATAATTTATGTAGTAGGCATGTTCCCAGAGATCAATACAAAATAATGGTGTTAAATTAAATAAATATGGACTATCTTGGTTAGATGTAGATATTAAATCAATTACATTATTTTGGTTTTTTACTAGAAAAACATAACCTGAACCTTTTAAAGTTGTAACTAAAGTTTTAAATTTCTCCCACATATTATCAAAAGAACCAAATTTTTCTTTTATAGCATCAAGCAATTTATCTTGGGGATTTTCTTTGTTGTGAGGATTTATTGATTGCCAATATAATTCATGATTAATAACTCCGCCGAGATAAAAGATTAAATCATTTTTATCTTCATCTTTAAATTCATTTAAATGACTATATAATTCTTCGATACGATATTTATTATTTAAATTATATTTTTCTAATATTTTATTTAAATTATTTAAATAGGACAACTCATGTTTGTAATGATGAAGTCCGATTGTGTGAGTATCAATAAATGGTTCTAGAGAAAACATTTCAAATGGTAAAGATTTTAAAGTGTACATATAATCACCAATTTATTGTATGAAAAAAAGAAAAAAAGTTGTTATTTTTCTTTTTATCTTGAACCTTTTCGAGCTTTTTCTTCCACAATTCTAGATAATTCTTGTAAGGTTAATTTTCCTAAAGTTAATTCTTGATTTTCTTCTTCGTGAGTTTTAATATTTGGAATAGTCCTTATAACCATTGTTCTATATGCTTTTATGTCATTATTAGCTTTTTTTATGAATACTCCCATTACGCAATAAATATTATTGTTAGTATGTTTCATGAGAATTCTTATAGGGCCTTCTTTTAATTCGATAAAACCTTTTTTATAAATGTCGTTATTAAAACCTTTAGGTCTTTTTTTATAAACTATAAAATTTTGAAGCATATTTTCAACTAAACTATAATATTCTTCTGGCATACCTTTTAAATCATCAATTAATCGTGATTTGTTGGGATTAGTTGATGGGTGAGAAAAAATTAGTTTTCGAGGTGTTTTGTTATCTTCTTGTTCTTTATTATCTGGTTCTTCTATCTCGTATTGTATATCATTTATTTCTATTTCCGTAAGTGTATTGTAATAATTTCTTAATAATATATATTTGTCTAAAAAAGTATAATATGTTTCTATTGCTTCTTCTCTAGTTTCTTTATCTTGATATACACTTATATCTAATAGAATTTTATAATATTCAAGGGATTCCATTAAAAAATACTTTAATAATTCGTTTACTATGTAAATGTATTCATTCGTATTTAAATCATACTTTTGATAAGTTTCTATAATTGGAATTATTTCTTCTGGTTTTAAATCATTAATAAATGTTTTAAGTTCGTTTACATAATTATTTGTTGCTTCTAATCTATTAGGGTTAACATCTATTTCATCATACATTTCAAAACCACAATTTAATATATTAGGTATCTCATTATATTTTCTTGTTTTATATTCTTTTTCTTTATTTTCTTTTTTTATAATATTTGTGTTATAAAATTCAAGTTCATTGTTTAGTAAGACTTCTTCTTTGTCAGAGATTTCACCCATTATAGCATAATAGGAAATGATTTTTTTAATATCTTTAAATGTAGAATTTTTATCGTAAATTGGCTTTCTTTTTTGTAAATAAAAGCTGGCTCTTCTGACATTATTTTTTCTATTGCTAGCATTTTTTAGTTGCTTTTTAATGTTGCTATTTTTTTGCAAATATTTTCGTATTGGTGCTTTATTTTGGTACCAAAATAATCAAAATGCTTTTCATCATTTTGATTAAATAGATATAAGGCATTATAAAACTTTATATTGTATTCTTCATTATTAAATATACTTGTTAATAAAATACTAATAAATAATTTATTATCATTTAAATTTAATTTGTTTTCTAATAAGGAAATTAATTCTTCATACAATTGTTTTTTAATATTTAATTCTTCTAATTCATATTTTTTTGCGTCATATTCATTAATGTATTTTTGTAATAAAGTTATGATTTTATCAATGTACACTAGTATCACATCCTAAATATATTTTATCAGAAATTAAGTGTAAAGTCATTATTTTTTGAAAAAGATAGAATTTTATGATACAATCTAGGGGAGGGTGATAAAATGCAAATTAATGAAAATTTAAAAAAGTATATTGAAGAAAATATTCTTCCTAGTTATGAAAAAAATGAGGTAGGTCATGGTGTATCACATATAAATTCTGTAATTGAAAGAAGTTTTAAATTTGCAAAACTTGTTCAAGGAATTAATTTTGATATGGTTTATGTAATAGCTGCATATCATGATATTGGACATTATATTGATGCTAAAAATCATGAAAAAGTTTCTGCAGAAATGTTACTAGACGATAAAAATTTAAGAGAGTTTTTTACTGAAGATGAAATTAAAACTATGGCTGATGCCGTATATGATCATAGAGCGAGTTTAGAAGGAGAGCCAAGAAGTATATATGGTAAAATTGTTTCTTCTGCAGATAGAAATACAATTCTTGAAATTCCTTTGAAACGTACATATAGTTATCGTGTTGCTCACAATGAAAATTATAATATTGATGAAATAATTGAAGAATCAAGATTGCATTTACAAGAAAAATTTGGAATAGATGGTTATGCTAATGAAAAAATGTATTTTGAAGATTTAGATTATAAAAAGTTTTTAGAAGATATACAAGCGTTAACAAGTGATAAAGAATTATTTAAAAAAAGATTTTGTGAAGTAAATGGACTTGATTATCCAAAGGAATTACTTCGAACTAAGGCATAAGAAAAGAATGTTGTAGTTAACATTCTTTTTGTCTTTTTAGAGTTAGATCTTCTTCATTTAATATTTTAGATGAAATAAAATCATTTATTTTGTTTGTCAGTTCTTCATGTGTTAATTCTGGCATTAACTCCATAAATTTTTGAGTTAATTTTTGTATAATTTGGTATTTTCGTTCTTTTTGAAATTCATCTTTTATATCAAGATGTGGTAAGAATTTTTCAGCATGGATTATAAAATTAGATTCATAAAAATATTCATCGTTATTTTTGCCTTTGCCACAGAAAATACAACAATTTTGATGTGGATTGCCACCGAGGTTTACCCCGATGTGCAAGCATGATTTTTTTAAATTTGCTATACTTTTATCAATCGTCGCAATTTCTCTTTGTAGTTTTTCTTTTTTTGCATTTAGTTTTTTTAAATCTCTAATTTTATCAATATTCTCCATACTATACCTCACATTTTTATTTCATAACCTTTACTAATTTTTGAGCATTTGTATCAAATGTTAATTTTTTTATAATTTCTAACTCTCTTTCAACAAATTTATCTTTATTACTTAAAAGTTCTTGCATTGTTTTTATGAAGTCTAAATATTTTTGATCTTGATAATACATTTTGGCATATCCACCAGATCCATATTTACTTGATAGTTTTTTGAATGAATAATTTATTACTTGCATTGTACATGGATTTTCATCTTTATGTTTATCACTTTGGAATAAAATAGAACGTTCTAGCATGTTTTCAACTGAAATCTCACGGTCTGCAGAAGAAACAAGTTTTCCATATATACTTCTTGCTTCATACTCTAAGCTAGCACGATGGTCTACGATTGCCTCAGCGATTGTTTTAACTTCTTCTTCCGTAAAGTACTTATGAATTTCTTTATCCGCTAAAAACATTTGACTTGAAACTGCTTCATGTTCATCTGGATTTATTTTGTAGCCTATATCGTGGAATGCAGCAATTGTGTAAATCATGTTTGGATTAACATCTAAATTAAAACTGTTCATCAGTTCAAAGCTTCTTTCTATTACATAGTTTATATGGTCAATTCCATGCCCTCCGATATTTATATCGTATTGTGGTAATACATTTTTTTCAATATAAGTTTTAAGTTCTTGATTAATATTTTTCATAGTACCCTCCGATTTAAGTGTAACATATTTGAAAAAATTTGCAAGTGGTTGTTTGAAAAAAAGAAAATTAAATGATATACTAAAAAAAATGGAGGCTAATTATGAGTTACGAAAACAAAAAAACTTTGGAGGTTTATGAAAGATGTGCAGATGTATATTTAGATAATGCTATTAAACATGATAATTTGGATATGGTTAAGGCAAAAAAGAAAAAGGAAAAACTTGAAAGATTTATAAAAGATGGTTTTAGTTCGTTACCAATTGGTTCTAAAATTTTAGAAATAGGTTCCGCTGATGGAGCTAATGCTTTATATCTTAAAAGTTTAGGTTATGATATTACTGCTAGTGATGTTTCAAATATTTTAAGTGTGTGATAATTTATTAAAATATTGAATAAACAAATAAAAAAGATTAAATTAACCTTTCATATATTTTAAGTCAATTAGTGTAACTAATTTTTCTAGGTTTAACAAGCTTTAGCTAATAAGTAATATCTACTAATTAAGCTTATTAAAATAACTTTGTTTACTCGAAAACATTTTTAAACTGTATATTTAATGTTTTCTATTTTCACTTAATTGTTGTTCATCAGATATTAAAGTAGTAACGCTTTCTAAATGAGTATCTAAACTTCCTTCTATTGAATTAACAATTGTTTCTGCATCATACCCTTTTTTTCTTAATTCTAAAATGGTGATGCATATTTTTTCTGTAAAACTACTGCCATCTTTATAATCTTTAGCTATTGCAATACCATCAGATAATTCTTTACCTAAAATATGCGAATAATTAAAATTAAATTCTGGATATGTTTGTTTTAATTTATTAATTATGCTTAAATAGATATTTAAATTATCTTCTGTAAAGTATATAACCATATTATCTGTTCTATTAATTTCTTGATCATTGTTAACTTTAAATTCATAATTATAAATTCCATTTTTTAAACAGTTAGTAAATAAAAGACAAGCAAATTGATATAGATAAGCATTGTCAATACTTACATATAATTTACCAGTTTCCTTTACTTCTTCATATGATGTTGAACTTGAATATATTTTTGTCCAATATCCTTTATCCAATAATTTAAAATTTGCCAATCTTATAATTTCTTGAAATAAATTTTTAATTTCTGGTATTAATTCGTTTTTATATTCAATATTTTTATATTTTTCTAATTCAATTTTAAATTGTTCATATGATATTCTTTTAGGAATCAATTCAGGAATATTTCCATTTTTACTTAATGTATTTATTCCATTTTTTAAATGATATATATATACATTTGTAAATATACAATTTCATTATATGATTCTATATTAAAATTCGATTTTTTCTTTTTTATTACATTAACTTTATCATATATATCGTTGTAATCTAATTTGCTTGAATTAATAGCGTCTATTAATCTTATTTTGTCCATTTTTCCACCCATTCTTTTAAAACATTACTCAATATTTTTAAACATATAAATTTAAAAATTTTCTTCAACTAATAATCATCTTTGTTTTTTTCTTTATAAATATCTTTATCTTTGTTTCTAAATAAATCAGATGCTTTATTTCTTAAGTAATTCTTTCTCTCCTTTGTCTTAATTTACTTTCCAAAGAAAATATTTCTAGTTAGTAATCTATTACTTAAAATTATAATTTGTCCAAGTAACAATCAATCTGGTGCTCCAAGGGAAGAAGTAAAAAAACTATTTTATTTGGTTAAATTTTCAATATAATGATATATTTTATTTGTATTTTTTATTGCTTCCTTTATTCCATTTGGATAAATTTCATAATTATCTATATTAGAAATGTCAATCCATTCAAAATTAATCCAATCTCCTTCTAAACCTTTAAATTTAAATTTTTCAATTGGTTCATTTAACATACCTTGATACACTAAATTTATTTGCTGATTATAAAAACCTTTATCTGTAACAAATTCTTCACTTATAGCAAGAAATGAAAATTCTATATTCTCATATCCTAATTCTTCTTTTATTTCTCTTTTTATCGCATCAATACTTTCTTCTTTTTGATTTACCTTTCCACCAGGAAGCATATATAGACTTCTTCCTTCAACGTTAAATAACAACACCTTTGTCCTGTCACTATTAAAAATAACAGCTGATGTACGATATAAGAATTGGTAGTCTTATTCTATGTACTTAATATCAGCCATTTAATCATCTCCCTTATTATTAATTTGCAGATTGTTATGACATTTTACAAGTGTATTTCTAAATTAACTATGCAAATTTAATCTATGTAAATATTTTCTCAAATTTTAAATGTATTTTAAACTCGAACTAGTTAAAAAAATGAAAAAGTTCGAGTTTAGTATTAATCTGGTGCCGCAACAGTGAATTGAACACTGATTTAATCCTTACCATGGATTTGTAATACCATTATACTATAGCGGCTTAAATTAATTATACAAAAATATGTTGTGTTGTGCAAGATAAAAATAATAGTTTGAACTTGTATTATATTTGTTTGTTTGATATTATATAGCACAAGGAGGATTTTGGTATGAAAAATGGAAAAAGAGTTACTTGTTCACAAATATGTGTTGATTGTGTAAAAAATGATCTTAATGATGTTAGACATGGACAACATGAATATTTGGGATTTGATTTTTATGTTAAATATGAAGATAGTGAAAATATTCAACAAGCAATTGAAATTACTTTGAGGGAACTTGAGGTGCCATTTGTAAGAATGTATGTTGTTGGACCTGTTTATAAAAATGCACATAGTGTTTGGAGTAGAGATAGAGTAGTTAGAACTATTGTAAGTAATGCTGAATATTTAAAATATGAAAATCGAAGAATTAATGGACCTTCAAGATAAACTAATGGTTCGTTTTTACGAACTTTTTTTGATATAAAAATCTTTACATTATACCCCCCTAGGGTGTATAATTCTTTTGGGTGGAAAATTATGCACGAAGTATGTAAAATGTGTCAGAAGAATAAACATAGAAGTTGTGAAGAAAAGAAAAATATTATAAAAAGATTAAATGTTATCGAAGGACAGATTCGAGGTATCAAGCAAATGGTGGAAGATGATAGATATTGTAGCGAAGTAATTATGCAATTATCGGCATCAATGCACTCTTTAAAAAGTTTAGGTAATAATATATTAACAAGTCACATGAAAAGTTGTATGGTTGATAATATAAAAAATGATAATTTGGAAATAATTGATGAAGTAATAACATTGGTTGAAAAAATAAATAAGTAAGGTGGTAAATATGTTAAGTATAAAAAATTTAGTTGTTAGTTTAAAAAATGAAGATAAAAAGATTTTAGATGGATTATCTTTAGATATTAAAGATGGAGAAATACATGCAATAATGGGGCCGAATGGAACAGGGAAATCTACACTTTCTAAAGCAATAATGGGACATTACCTTTTTAAAGTTGATGGTGGAGATATCATATTTAACGATGTAAGATTAAATGAATTAAGTGTGGATGAACGAGCTAAAGCTGGAATATTTCTGGCAATGCAAGATCCAACCGTAGTTGATGGTGTAACAAATAGTGAATTTTTAAAAAATGCTTACGAAGAACAAACGGGAAGTCATATTGATTACTTTAAATTTATAAGTGAAGTAAACAAGTCTTTAGATGATTTAAAGTTTTCTCGTGATATGATTCATAGAGATGTAAATGCAGGTTTTTCTGGTGGTGAAAAAAAGAAAAATGAAGTATTACAAATAAAAATGTTAAAGCCAAAACTTATTATTTTGGATGAAATTGATTCTGGATTAGATGTTGATTCTTTAAAAATAGTTTGTGAAAATATTAATGAATATAAAAATACATTTCCAAATACATCTATTCTAATTATTACTCATTATCCAAGAATACTTGAAACTATTAAGCCTGATTATGTACATATAATGAAAAATGGAAAAATTGTTAAAACTGGTGATATGTCTTTAGCTTTAGAAACAGAACAAGTAGGTTATAATGAATAAGGTTATATATATAAATAATGATAGTAATATTTTTAATATAAAAGAAAATGAAAATCTTGAAATATTTCATTATGTTGTTGATAAAAATGTTGATGTAAAAATCAATTTAGAAGGGGTCAATGCTAAAGTAATATATCATTTAAGTATTATAAGTAATGATGATAATATGTGTAAAATAAATGTTAATCATTCGTCAAGTAACACAGAGAGTGAAATTATATGTCATGGCGTTAATACAAGGGATAAAAAGTTAGAATTCAATATTACAGGGTTAATACCTAAAGATAAGTGTAAATGTGTATGTAAAGAAGATAATCAAATAATTAATTTAAAAGATGGAATAAGTGTGATTAAACCTAATTTACTTATTAGAAATTATGATACTTTTTCAAATCATGCAGCTTATATCGGAGAATTTAGTAAAGAAAAAATGTTTTATTTAGAAAGTCGTGGAATAAATAGTAAAGATGCAACAAGAATTCTTATGGAAGGTTTTCTTATTGGAAATGGTAATAAAAAAGAAGTTATAGTTAAAGAATTTATTGATAAACTAATGGAGGTACAAAATGGATAAAGAAACTAAAAGAGAAATTATACTTGATAATTATCAACATCCTACGAATAAAGGATTAAAAAAAGATGACTCTTATATAAAAGAAAACACTAGAAGTAATTCATGTATAGATAATATTGATTTAATGATGAAAATAGAAGATGGTATAGTAGTAGATGCTTGTTTTGATGGGGAAGCATGTGCAATATGTACCAGTAGTACAAGTATTATTGTTAAAAGTTTGATTGGTAAAAGTGTTAATGAGGCTAAAGAAATAATGAAAAACTATCAAAATATGATTAATGAAGAAGATTATAATCCTGAAATTCTTGGTGAACTTAATGTTTTTGATGAAATATATATGCAACCAGCTAGAAAAAATTGTGCACTTTTATCAAGCAAGAGTGCTGTTAAAATACTTGATGGAGTAGATAAATAAGATGGAAATTGTTGGATTAAGTGAAGAAAAAGTAAGAAAAATATCTGAAATAAAAAATGAAGATGATTGGGTTTTAGATTATAGATTAAAGGGTTATAATTCTTTTATAGAACAAAGTATGCCTGAATTTGGGCCAGAAATTAATCTTAATTTTGATGAGGTTATTTATTATAAAAATAATGAAGCAGATAAAAGATTAGAAAATAATTGGAATAATATTTTAAAACCTGTTGTGGATGAGCTTGATAGTGTGGGTGTTTTAGAAAGTGAAAAGCATTTTGGCGGTATGGGTGTTCAATATGAAAGTGAAGTAATATATCATAATATGATTGAAGAGTTGGAAAAGAAAAATGTAATATTTACATCAATTGAAGATGCTATAAAAAGATATCCAGATTTAGTAAAAAAATATTTTGGTAAGATTGTAGCTTTTACCGAAAATAAATTTGCTGCTTTAAATGCGGCGGTGTTTAGTGGAGGTTCATTTATTTATGTTCCTAAAAATACTGTTCTTGATAGACCTTTACAAAGTTATTTTAGAATAAACAGCAAAAATATGGGGCAATTTGAAAGAACATTAATTATTGTGGATGATAATTCTAGTTTACATTATGTGGAAGGGTGTACTGCACCATCATATAGTGAATCAAGTTTGCATGCAGCAATTGTGGAAATTTATGTTGGTAAAAATTCTAAATGTAGGTATTCTACGGTTCAAAATTGGGCAACGAATGTGTATAATTTGGTTACAAAAAGAGCTTTGGTTGATGAATCTGGAGTTATGGAATGGATTGATGGAAATATTGGTTCTAAAGTAACTATGAAATATCCATGTTGTGTTTTAAAAGGTGATAATTCTAAAGGAACATGTATTACAATTAGTGTTGCCAAAAGTGGTCAAGATCAAGATAGTGGGGCTAGAATGATTCATATTGGAAAGAATACTAAAAGTAATATAATTTCTAAAAGTATTGCAGGAAATGGTGGAAATGCTACATATCGTGGTAAGGTTGAAATAAAGAAAAATGCTTTAAATAGTGATGCTATGGTAAAATGTGATAGTTTAATTTTAGATGATAAATCTATGTCTGATACTATACCTACGAATATAGTTGGAAATATAACGAGTAATATTGAACATGAAGCAACAGTATCAAAAATTAGTGATGATGTATTATTTTATTTAATGAGTAGAGGTATTCCAGAAGAAAGAGCAACCGAGTTAATTGTTTTAGGTTTTATTGATGAATTTAAAAGTGAACTTCCAATGGAATATGCTGTTGAGTTAAATCAATTGATAAAGAGAAATTTATAATGCATTTGTTAGCTGTTTGTGATACAATGTAGGTGGAGGATTTATGAAAAAGAAACAAATTGTTGATTTAATTGCATCTGTGTTTTTAATAATATGTGGAAGTGTTTTATTATTGTTTCCATTATTTCATTTTGTAAAAGTAAAAGGTATATTTTTAGGAGTATTAGGAGTTTATGCGGTATTAAACTTGATTAAATTTTTATTAACTTATAAAAGTAAGGATTATGAAGGTTTGTTTACAAGTATAGCATCTATCATTGTATTTATTGTAGCATTAAAATTAAATATAAGTGAAGTCCCTTGGTATTTAGCTTTATGTTTGCTAATTTGGATTATTCTTTTATCTCTTATTAAACTAAAAAAAGGGGACTATTATAATGATAGAAAGAATAAAATGTGGATTATTGAAGTTATTAGTTTAGTGTTGTTTATATTAGCTGGGCTTTTAACTACAATGAATTTATATTATGAAAATGATATACAGGTATTAGTACTAGGATATTTTTTCTTAATTCATGGTATACTTGAATTATTTGATCCTTTAATTATATCTTTGAAAATAAAATAACGGATAAATTGATCCGTTATTTGTTTGTGATAATAAGTTTGATGGCTGTTTTTTGTTCGCCATTTATTATTATGTCATTAAATGCTGGTATTACAACTAGATTATCTCCGGTAGGTGCTACAAAACCTCGACATATGGCAATAGCTTTGATGGCTTGATTTAGAGATCCTGCTCCGACAGTTTGAATTTCAACTTCTTTTTTTTCTCTGTAAATATTAGCTATAGCTCCAGCTACTTTACTAGGGTTAGATTTTGATGAAACCTTTAGAATTTCCATTATTACCATTCCTTTCATTTAAATATATGGATATTTATATTTTTTTATGATTGAATTTTCTTGTAAATTGTGATATATTTAAATAGTAATCATTACTATTTAGGAGGTGTAAGTGAAAAATACTAAACAAAAGAATGTTATTTTAGATATTATAAATAAAAGTAATAATCATTTAGATGCGTATCAAATATATAATGAGGCAAGGTGTATCATTTCTAATATAAGTTTGGGGACTGTATATAGGAATTTAAATGTTTTGGAAAATGATAAACAAATTATAAGTTTAATAGTTAATGGTGTTAAACATTATGATAAAATTGTTCCTCATTATCATTTTATATGTAGAAAGTGTTCTAAAATAATAGATGTATTTTATGTGGATTTTCCTAAAATAAAAAATATAGAAAATAATATAGTAACTGATTATGAAATTGTTTTTAAAGGCATTTGTGAAGAGTGCCAGAAGGAGGAAGTAAAAAATGGAATTAAAGGGAAGTAAAACAGAAGCAAACTTAATGGCTGCTTTTGCAGGGGAAAGTCAAGCAAGAAATAAGTATACGTATTATGCTTCGAAGGCTAAAAAGGATGGTTATGAACAAATTGCTGCAATATTTGAAGAAACAGCAAATAATGAAAAAGAACATGCGAAGATGTGGTTTAAAGAATTACACGGAGGAAATATTCCAAGTACTGAAGAAAATTTGTTAGATGCTGCTAGTGGAGAAAACTTTGAATGGACAGATATGTATGTTGAATTTGCTAAAGTAGCACGTGAAGAAGGTTTTGATAGAATTGCTAATCTTTTTGAACGTGTTGCTGATATTGAAAAAGCACATGAAGAAAGATATCGTAAGTTATTAAAAAATATTGATGATAAGTTAGTATTTAGTAAAGATGGAGAATGTGTTTGGATTTGTCGTAATTGCGGACATATTGTTATTGGTAAAGAAGCTCCAGCTGTATGTCCAGTATGTAATCATCCACAAAGTTATTTTGAATTAAAAGCTGAAAATTATTAAAAAGACTAGTAATTTAGAATGAATTGTGTTATATTAAATTTGTAAAAACGAAGAAAAAGAATAAGTAATTATGAAAACTATATAGAGATTCCTTGGTGGTGGAAAAGGAAAAGCGGAAATAATGAAATCTATCTTTTGAGTTGGGTATGTTACCTCGGATTAAACCGTTATATAAATTAAGTTAAATAAAGGATGGTACCGTCATTTCTATGACTCCTTGGGTATCACCTTTTATTTTTTGGAGGATTATATGATAGATATTAAATTAATAAGAGAAAATAGGGAATTAGTAAAGGAAAATATTAAAAAGAAATTTCAAGATAAAAAATTAGGATTAGTAGATGAAGTTTATGAATATGATAAATCATATCGTGAGTTTAAATTAATGATTGATCAACTTCGAGCAAAAAGAAATAGTTTGAGTTCTTCAATTGGTATTTTGATGCGTGAAAAAAAATTAGATGAAGTAGAAAAAATTAAAAATGAAGTAAGTGAAATAAACGAAAAAATTGGTGAAGTAGAAGAAAAAGAAGAACGTTTAGAAAAAGAAATTAGAGATAGAATGATGGTTATTCCAAATATAATTGATGAAAGTGTGCCAATTGGAAAAGATGATAGTGAAAATGTGGAAATTGAAAAATTTGGGGAACCTTTTGTCCCTGATTATGAAATTCCTTATCATGCAGATATTTGTGAATCTTTTGATGGGTTAGATAAAATAAGCTCTGGTAAAACTAGTGGTAATGGTTTTTATTATTTAGTTGGGGATATTGCAAGACTTCATGAAGCAACCCTTGCTTATGCTAGAGATTTTATGATTAGTAAAGGATTTACTTATTGTATTCCGCCATTTATGATACATAGTGATGTTGTATCAGGTGTTATGTCTTTTCCTGAAATGGAAGCAATGATGTACAAAATCGAAGGAGAAGATTTATATTTAATTGGTACTAGTGAACATTCAATGATTGGCAGATTTAAAGGAGAACTGATTGATGAAGCAAAATTACCAATCACGATGACTTCATATTCACCTTGCTTTAGAAAAGAAGTTGGTGCTCATGGAATTGAAGAAAGAGGAATTTATAGAGTTCATCAATTTGAAAAACAAGAAATGATTGTTTTGTGTAAGGAAGAAGAAGCAATGGATTGGTACAATAAAATGTGGAAGTGTACAGTTGATTTCTTTAGAAGTATGGATATTTCTGTTAGAACTTTGGAATGTTGTAGTGGAGATTTAGCTGACTTAAAAGTTAAATCTTGTGATATCGAAGCATGGAGTCCTAGACAAAAAAAATATTTTGAAGTTGGATCATGTTCTTTATTAGGTGATGCTCAAGCAAGAAGATTAGGTATTAGAATGAAAACTGATAAAGGTAATGTGTTTGTAAATACCTTGAATAACACTGTTATTGCTAGTCCTAGAAGCTTGATTGCAATTTTAGAACAACATTATCAAGAGGATGGAAGTGTAAATGTTCCAAAAGTTTTACAACCTTATATGGGAGGATTAAAAACAATTAAACCTAATAATAAAAATTAAAAAAGGTGATTTTCATAGTCACTTTTTTTGTATAAAGAACTCATCAGATAGTCTGAAATTCACATTAATTTTAGACATAGATTTTTATTTTGAAATTTAATGATTTAAAAAAATGTAAAATTAACTTTTTGAAGTGTAAATGTGTACATTTTTTTTATGAAAAATGTAAATAAATGTATAGACTGGTGATTTTTCTTTGTAACATTTTGATATGTTTTGTCGAATCGCTTGCAATAAAAAAAATATGCTTTAAAATACTTATTCGAAAGCGGGTTTTGGCTAATAAATTTTTATTACATGTTATCCATTTATTGTGCTTAAGATGTTATATAACCATTCTACTTACTAACTTATTCCAACCCAAAATTAGTCAAAACGCTTTCACATTTTTTGTTTATGTGATAGAATAGTGCATTGAAAGGAAGTAGTATTATGAAAGTACCTGATTTGTTAGTAGCTGGTAGTAGAAAAAAAGTTAATGTTAAAGAAGAAAAGTTAAATTTAAATATAAAACCATTATATAAAGGAAAAAAATATTTTTTAAGAACTTATGGATGTCAGATGAATGTTCATGATTCTGAAGAAATAAAGTATTATTTGGAAGCTTTGGGATATGAAGCTGTTGATGAATTAGAAAAAGCTGATATTGTTGTTTTAAATACTTGTGCTATTAGAGAAAATGCAAAAGATAAAGTGTTTGGGTATTTAGGAAGATGTAAACATTTAAAAAAGGAAAATCCTAATTTAATTATTGCTATTGCTGGGTGTTTAATGCAACAACCAACTGAAATTGAAGAAATACATAATAGACATCAATATATTGATATTATTATTGGTACTTATAACTTGAGTGAATTACCAAGTTTAATTGAAGAAGCTAATAATAAAAAGAATCAAAATATTGAAGTTTATTCAAATAGTGATGTGGTATTTGAAAATGTAAAATACAATAGAGATTCTAAAATAAGTGCTTGGATAAATATTATTTATGGTTGTGATAAATTTTGTACATATTGTATTGTTCCATATACAAGAGGAAGAGAAAGAAGCCGTAAAATGGAAGAAGTTTTGGAAGAAGTAAAGACTTTAAAAGAACAAGGTTATATGGAAATTACTTTGCTTGGTCAAAATGTCAATGCGTATGGTAAAGATTTAAATTTAGGTTACGATTTTGCAACACTTTTAGAAAATGTAGCAAAAATTGGTATTCCTAGAATTAGATTTGTTACATCACATCCTTGGAATTTTACTGATAGAATGGTTGATGTTATTGCAAAATATGATAATATTATGCCTTATGTACATTTACCAATTCAATCTGGTAGTGATGAAATTCTTAAAAAAATGAATAGAAAATATACTATTGATGAATATAAAAAGCTTTTTAATCAAATTAAAGAAAAAGTAAAGAATGTAGCTGTTACAACGGATATAATTGTTGGTTTTCCAAACGAAACTGATGAGGATTTTCAAAAAACGTTGGATATTGTTAATTATTGCAAATTTGATGGAGCTTATACATTTATTTTTTCACCTAGAGAAGGAACAGCAGCAGCAAAAATGGAAGATAAAATACCTATGAGTGTTAAAGAAGAAAGACTACAAAAGTTAAATGAACTTGTTAATAAATATTCTTTGGAAAGTAATAAAAAAATGTTAGAAAAAGTTGTTGATGTTTTAATAATTGGAAAAAGTGAGAAAGATGATTCTAAAGTTTATGGATACACTGAAACAATGAAATTAGTAAATGTAATAGGTGATGACAGTTTAATTGGTAAAATTATTCCTGTTAAGATAACTGATGCTAAAAGTTTTAGTTTAGATGGTATATATAGTCAAGATTAAGTCTTGGCTATTTTTGTTAATTGGTAAAAAATGACTTTTTTTCTATAAATAGGTTGACATTTGCTAGTTTATTGTAATATAATGTTAGTGCACTTGGGAAAATACGCGCCCATAGCTCAACTGGATAGAGCGTTAGACTACGGATCTAAAGGTTGGGGGTTCGAATCCCTTTGGGCGTACCATTTAAAAATTTTGGTTGAATCGAGAAGTAGCACAATTTGGTAGTGCACTAGGTTTGGGACCTAGGGGTTGCAGGTTCAAATCCTGTCTTCTCGACCAGTTTGAATTTAAACGCTAGACTTTGTTCTAGTTTTTTTGTTGCAACACATAGTTTTAAAACTAATTAATGTAATTGAATTTGCTGGAAATTATATGAAGAAAAATTTCTATGATTTATTAAATAGTTAATGTTTTTTTAAAAAAATGAAAAAAAATTAATAAATTTGTAAAAAAAACTTGCATTTGCGTCTGCCATTTGGTATAATCTTAATTGTCATCGAGAGAAATATTGGTGGCACATTACAATATGTAATAAGGGCGCTTAGCTCAGTTGGTTAGAGTACTTGCCTTACAAGCAAGGTGTCATAGGTTCGAGTCCTATAGCGCCCACCATTTTATTTGTTTTGCCGACATAGCGTAACTGGCAGCGCAACTGACTTGTAATCAGTAGGTTGGGAGTTCGACTCTCTCTGTCGGCACCATTGTTGGGGAGATAGCGAAGTGGTCAAACGCGGCAGACTGTAAATCTGTTCCTTCGGGTTCCATAGTTCAAATCTATGTCTCCCCACCATTGTTATTGCCTCGTAGCCAAGTGGTAAGGCATCAGACTTTGACTCTGACATTCCGCCGGTTCGAATCCTGCCGAGGCAGCCATTTATATTTTTAAATTTTATTGTTTTGGTTCGTTAGCTCAGTCGGTAGAGCATTTGACTTTTAATCAAAGGGTCCTGAGTTCGAATCTCAGACGAGCCACCATTTAGAAAATTAACTCCGTATTTACGGAGTTTTCTTTTTGTTGAAAAATTATTAGGATCATTTAATCTTAAAAATATAAATATTTCTTTTAATTCCATCATTTTTTTCAAATGGACATAAGATTTCCCATCCAAACTTTTCATAATAGTTTATTAATCTAGTATGAAGGAAAAGCGTATCGTAGCCTAAATCTTTTAAAACTAAAGGAATTGTTTCTAGAAGTTTTCTCGAATAACCTTTTTTTCGTTTTTCGGGGACAATATAAACATTTGTTAACCAAGGATAAAAGTTTGTTTTATCATTATCATGAGCTTTTATTTGGTAAAAACCAACTAGTTCATGGTTATCTATGGCTATAACAGTTACTGCTTCGTTATCAAAAGTTTTATTATTCCAACTGTTAAGATATGTAATAACATCATTCTTAAATTTTTTGTTATTATGTAGATAGTCTATTTTTAACATATAATCACCATAATTATTTTATTAAACTCTCTATTAAAAGTCAAATGATAAGGTAGATGATTATTGACAAATAGTAAATTGTGTTATCATTTGAACAATGAAAAAGGTTTACAAATAGTTATTTAAAAAAAATCTGAATAACAAAATAAAATTTAAAAATCAGATAGAATTAATTATATAATTAACTAAAAAATCAGCAGATTTGCTGATTTTTTCTATTCTACAGTTACTGATTTAGCTAAATTTCTTGGTTTATCAATGTCACATCCGTTGTTTGTAGCAACCTTATATGATAAAAGTTGTAAAGGTATGATAGCTAAAATAGATTCTAAAATTGGATGTATTTTTTTAATGGTTATTATATCATCATAAAATTTTTCTTGAGATTCTTCATTTGTAACATAAACAACATAGGCACCACGAGCTTTTACTTCTTTAATATTACTTATTGTTTTTTCACGTAGTGTACCGTCAGTTGATATGGCTATTACTGGTGTATCTTTTTCAATCAAAGATATTGTACCATGTTTTAATTCTCCGGCTTGATAAGCAACGCTGTTTATATAAGAAATCTCTTTTAATTTTAATGATGCTTCAAGTGATAGTGCATAATCAATACCGCGACCAATAAAGAAAATTTGCTTTTTATCATAAATTTTGTCTGCAATAGCAGAGTAGTTATCATTATTAATTGTTTCTTTAATTAATGCTGGTAAATTATTATACTCATTAGCTATTTCATTAAATTCTTTTTCTTTAATGGTTTTATTTTCATATCCTAAATATAAAGCAATTAAACTGAATATTGCAAGTTGTGCTAAATATGCTTTAGTAGTTGCAACAGCAATTTCAAAACCTGCTTTAATATAAGTTACATAATCTGCTTCACGAGCAATGGAAGAACCTACAACATTTACAATGGCCATTGTTGTTATTTTATCTTCTTTAGCTTTTCTTAAAGCAGCGAGTGTATCAGCGGTTTCACCTGATTGGGATACTAATATTACCAATGTGTTTTTATCGTAAAAACATTTTTTATATCTGTATTCACTAGCAACTTCAACATTTACGGGAATGTTTGCATAATTTTCAATTAAATATTTTCCAACAACTCCGGTATGATATGCTGATCCACATGCTACGATGTCAATTTTTTTGAAGTTTTTTAAATAACCAAAGCTTTTTTCTAAAGATGCAAATGTTCCATCAAAATAATAATTTACAGTATCTTTGAATACTTTATCTTGTTCATTAATTTCTTTTAACATGAAATGTTCAAACCCACCTTTAGTGGCAGCATCCATTGAACCTTCAAATACTTTTATTTCTTTATTAATTTTATTTAAATCTTTATCATAGATTTCAATTTTATCTTTTGATAGTTTAACAATGTCATAATCATCTAACAACATATATTTATTAGTATAAGTTAAAATAGCTGGTACATCAGATGCAACATAAAATCCATCATCTCCGAAGGCTGCAATCATTGGACTGGCACAACGAGAAGCGTAAACGGAGTCATCACCGTCAACTAGTATTACAAGTGCGTATGAACCACGTATTATTTTGCTAGCTTCATGTAGTGATTTAACCATATCATTATTTTTACTGTATAATTCATCAAGTAAAGCAGCAGCTACTTCAGTATCTGTTTCACTTGTGAATTTGTATCCTTTGTTTTTTAAGTCTTCTTTAATTTCAATGTAATTTTCAATTATACCATTATGAACTAATGTGACTTTTCCATTTTTGTGTGGGTGGGCATTTATCTTATTTGCTTCACCATGAGTTGCCCACCTTGTATGTCCAATACCAATATAAGCATCAACATCCATATCTAAAGTATCTTTTAAATTTTTGATTTTTCCTTTTTCTTTTTTGATTTCAATATTGCCTTTTTTTATATAAGCAATACCAGCAGAGTCATAACCTCTGTATTCTAAAGCTTCTAAAGCTCCAATTAGTTTTGGAACGCATTTTTTTGTTCCATTATATCCAATTATTCCACACATAAAAAATCCTTTCTTAATGTATGTGATATATTTTTTATTACAATTTTGATTTTGTTTTTGTAATATATCTATCGATTATACAAACCGTGTTGCATCCGCCGAATTTTCGATAAACAACATCCTCGTTAACCTCTTGGGTCTGGCGCTAACAAATAATTTTACCTCCATTAATTATATTGTTTTCTTAATCATTATATTATATATATTTTTATTTGTCAAAGATATATATAGACATTTTTTGCCCCATATTATATAATGTAAGTGGTGATATAATGGTAAAAGTTGAAGGTACTTTAGAAAAGAAAAGTACAAGTAATAATTATAATAATTTTAAGAAAAATGAGTTAACTAAAACATTAATTCTTGGTTTAGTAGGTTTAGTTTTGGTTTTGATGCCTGATACTTCAAATAAAATTCTTGGTATTATTGTGGGGATCGTTTTACTTATTATAGGTATTGCAGGAATTTTTCAATATTCACAAAATAAAATTGGTGCATCAACAACTTTAGTTAGTGGAATATTTTATAGTATTTTAGGATCTATTATTTTACTTTATCCAGGTTCTGTGGTAAGAGCTATTGCGATTGGAATTGGGATTAGTTTAGCAATATCTGGTTTAGTAAAAGTGAAATGGGCATTTACTTTAAAAGAAATTGACAATGCTTGGATTGGAACCTTAATAATTGGTATATTAACTACTATTTTAGGATTAGTTTTAATATTTAGTCCATTTTCAGGAGATGCAATTACTAAAATAACGGGAGCATTTTTAGTAGTTGTTGCTGTTTTTGATTTAATTGATAATTATATTTTGCAAAAATAACTGAAAAGTTATTTTTTTAATCTTTAAAAAAATTGTAATATATGGTAAACTTATTATAGTGGTGAATCATATGGATAAAATAACATTTATATCGATTGCTTTTTTGGTATGGACAGTTACTATTTTTTTGGTAGTAGCAATTTTAAATGCGATAAATAATAAAGAAAAGAAAAAATTAAAAGCTGAAATAGAAAAACTAGAAAAAGAAAAAAATATGGTTATTTCGGCTTCCATGTTATCAGAATTTAATAAAGTTGAAGCATTAGTAAATAACGATGAAATGAAAGAAAAATTTAATGATTGGAAAAATAGATTTAATGATATAAAAGATAAAGAAATGCCTAAAATAACAGAAACTTTAAATGAAATCGAAGAATTATTTGTTGAAAAAAATTTTAAAGATTTAAAGGGACTGGTTTTAAAAGCTGACTTTGATTTAAATACATTAAAGACAAAAGCTTCTTTTTTGCTTGATGAAATTAAGGATGTTACTTTAAGCGAAGAAAGAAATAGAGAAACTATAACTAAGTTAAAAGCTGAATATAGAGAAATATTAAGTACGTATAAAGATTATGAAGAAGAATATGAAATTGTAAAAAATCCGATTGAATTGCAATTTGAAAATATTGATAAATTGTTTAATGCTTTTGAAGTTTCAATGGAGCAAAATGCGTATACTGAAGTAGGAAAAATAGTAAAAGCAATAACTGATTTAATTAGTAATTTAAAAGTTATAATTGAAGAAACAAGACCTATAGTTAGTCTGGGAATGAAATTAATTCCTAAAAAAGAAGATGACATAAAAAATATATATGAAAAGATGACTAAAGAAGGTTATAATTTAGAATACTTAAATATTATGTATAATATAACTGAAGCAAATAAAAAGATTCAAGATATATTTCAAAGATTAAATGTTTTAAATGTTGAAGATTCACTTTTTGAACTTAAAACTATGCACGATTATTTTGATTCATTATATAGTGATTTTGATAAAGAACGATATTCAAAAAAAATATATGAAGATTATAGTAGAAGTATTTTAATAAAAGCAACTAAATTAGAAAAAGTTAATAATGAACTTTATAAAAAAATTGGAGATATCAAGTATAGTTATGATTTAACTGATGATGAAGTAAATGTAATTGCTGAAATTAAAAAAGAAATTATGGATATTAGGGCTAGTTATGATAAAGTGGTGGATATTGCTAGAAATAAAACCTTGGCATATTCTAAGCTGGCTAGAGAAATGGAAATAATTAATTCAAGATTAATAAAAGTGGAAGAAAAATTAAATGGAGCTTTAAAAACTTTGGGCAGTTTAAAAGAAGATGAAAATAGAGCTCGAGAACAATTAGATGAAATTAAGAGAATTTTATCACAAACCAAAGAAAAAATAAGATCATATAAATTACCTTGTATTCCTAAAAATTATTATGTAGAAATGTCAGAAGCAATGGAAGCTATAAATGAATTAGTTAAAGAGCTTGATAAAAGACCTATTTCTATCAAAGTTTTAAATTTAAGAGTGGATACAGCAAGAGATTTAGTTTTAAAAGTTTATAATACTGTAAATGAAACTATGAAAACTGCTAAAATGGCAGAAACTGCGATTGTGTATGGTAATAGATATAGAGTTACAAATAGAGAAGTTGACTTTGGTTTAGTTAAAGCGGAAAATGCGTTTTTGAAAGGTAATTTTAAAAATAGTTTGGAAAATGCCATAAATGCTATTAATATTGTGGAACCAGGTATTCATAAAAAATTACTTGAAGAGTCTCAAAATTAAGGAGGAAGTAAATTGATATATTTAGATTATAGTGCTACGACACCCGTTGATTTAGATGTTTTTGATACATTGTCTAAAGTTACTAAAAATTATATTGGTAATCCTAATTCTATGCACAGTTTAGGTCAAAAATCCATGGAGTTGTTAGAAAGTGCTACAAAACAAATTGCTGATATTTTTGGTGTTAATCCGACAGAAATTATTTATACCGGTGGGTCAACAGAATCAAATAATATGGCAATAATTGGAGCTGCTTTAGCTAATCATAAAAAAGGTAAACATATAATCGTGTCTAAACTTGAACATCCATCAATTTATGTAATATGTGATTATTTAAAATCAATTGGATTTGAAATTAGTTATGTAAAAAATGATAAAGATGGATTGATTGATTTTGATGATTTAAAAAGTTTAGTTAGAGAAGATACAATTCTTGTTAGTATTAGTGCTGTTAATTCTGAAATTGGAATTAGACAACCATTAAAAATGATAAGACAAATTATAAAAAAAGAAAATATTGGAACAATATTTCATTCTGATATGACACAAGCAATTGGAAAAGTAAGTGTTAATATGCACGATGTAGATTTAGCATCAGCTTCAGGGCAAAAAATATTTGGTCCAAAAGGAATTGGTTTTTTATATAAAAGTAGTATGATAAAATTAACACCACTTTTATATGGAAGTACTAAAGAAAGTATAAATCCTGGAACTCCGCCGCTTCCTTTAATTGCAGCTTTATCAAAAGCAGTTAGACTAGCAAATAGTAATTTAGAAAAAAAAGAAAGATTTGTATCATTATTAAATGAAAAAATTATTAATACATTAAATAAATATCCAAATATTTTATTTAATAAAACAAAGTATAGTATACCTCACATATTAAATATAAGTGTTATGGATGTAATGCCTGAGGTATTGGTACATGCTTTAGCAAGTCATGAAATTTATGTAAGTTCTAATACAGCGTGTTCAAGTGGTGAAGTTTCAAATGCAGTTCTAGCAGTTTATAATGATTTAAATCGAGCAAAACATACAATTAGAATTAGTTTGTCTCACGTAACAACAACTGAAGAGATAAATAGATTTTTGGAAGTATTTAGAACAGAGTATGAAAAATTAAGTAAATTACATTAAAACTATTTAAAATAATAGTTTTTTTTGTTAAAATATTTTCTGAAATGAGTGATGTGTTTTGAAAAAAAAAATTATTATAAAATATGGAGAATTAAGTACAAAAAAAGATAATAAAAATTATTTTATTAGTAAATTAAAAGATAATATTGAAAGAACTTTAAAAGGTATTAATCATGATGTTTATTATGATTTTGGTAGAATGTTTGTTGAGACAACTGAAATTGATGAAGTAGTGGGTCACTTAAAAAATGTCTTTGGTATTCAAGGAATGTTTATTGGATATACGAGTAATAAGACTGAATTAGAAGATATAAAAGGTGATGTGCTTGAGTTACTTCAAAATAGGGATTTTAAAACATTTAAAGTTGTTACTAAAAGAAGCAATAAAAATTATCCGATTAATTCAATGGAAGTAAGTAGAATAATTGGTGGTCATATACTTAAAAATATCGATTGTAAAGTTAATGTACATAATCCAGATATTGAAGTAAATATTGAGATAAGAAATGATGAAATATTATATTATTTTGAAGAAATTAAAGGACTTGGAGGATATCCAGTTGGTACTTTAGGAAAAGGTCTTTTGATGCTTAGTGGAGGAATAGATTCACCAGTGGCTGGATATCTAACTATTAAACGTGGAGTAAAACTAGAAGCTATTTATTTTGAAAGTCCTCCGCATACTAGCGATCAAGCAAAAGAAAAGGTTATTAAACTAGCACGTGTTCTTGCTAAATATAATACAGAAGTAAAGGTACATGTAATAAATTTTACGGAAATTCAAGAAACAATACTTAAAAATATTCCTCATGAGTATTTAATAACTATAATGAGAAGAATGATGTATCGTATAAGTGCAATTATAGCTAATGAAAATAAATGTAATATTTTAGTAAATGGAGAATCTATTGGTCAAGTTGCAAGTCAAACTTTAACTAGTATGAGAGCTATAAATGAAGTTGTTAAAATGCCAGTTATAAGACCAGTTGCTTGTTTTGATAAATTAGAAATAATTGATATATCTAAAAAAATTGGCACGTTTGATATTTCTACACTTCCTTATGAAGATTGTTGTACAGTGTTTGTTCCTAAACATCCAGTTATAAATCCAAACGGAGCTTTGTGCGAAGAATATGAAGCATTAATTCCTTACAAAGAATTAATTTATAAAGCGATAAAAGAACATACTACAATAATAGTGGGTATAAAGGAAGAAAATAAATTTAGTGATTTGTTATAAAATAAATATTTTTAGACATAATATTACCAAGGTGATATTATGTTTTTTAAAAATAAGAATTATTATAAAGGTTATGATATTGAATCTAAAAACAGATTAGAAAAATTTCAAAATGAATATGCTAATCCTTATGGGTATAATTTAGGAAGTAATGTAAGAAGAGATATTGATTATGATAGAAGTGTAATTTTTACTAATCAAAATATTGTTAAAAATAAAGAGTATAATGTTAAATAAAAATGCGTAAACATGGTGCTTTTTTTTTTTTTTTTTTCGGTTAATATATGTATATAGTATAAAATATCTGTGAGTGATATTGTTATAAGGAGTGTATAAAATTATGGAAAATAAAAAAACAAAAATAATATCAATGATAGCAATAATAGCATTAGTTTTAACTGTGATAACAGCAACATATGCTTATTTTCAAGCTCAAACCGGGGAAGGATCACAAACAGATGTAAAGATAACCTCAAGCACCATAGATACTTTATCTTTTGAAACAGGTTCTTCACTAACTTTTACAGCAGATCAAGATACATTTGCAAATGGTAAAGCAAGTCTATCTGATACAACATTTGC
>CAKOHI010000005.1 GCA_934085585.1 uncultured Bacilli bacterium | reverse complement strand
TCTCCTTAATTTAATTATAACAAAAGAAAAGTAGATCACATTCTTTTTATGTGTCTACTTTTACTTTATCACTTCAGTTTAGTTTTTGAACTAGTCTTTTTCTGGTTGTTGATGATGTTTATAAAACTCGTTTAAAGCATTTTCTAATTCTGTTTTGTTATCTAAACCAATTAAATATTCTTCGTTATTAATTATATTAACTTTCCTTATGCAAAATGAAGAAACATCTTTTTCATTTGTTAAAAATACATATTTTATACCATTTATTAATATCTCATCTGTAACAATATAATCTTGATTGTCTTCTAGAGTTACAACGTCTAATTCTTCCATTATCTTCCACCTCCAGATCTTGATTCAGGATCATTTAAATTTGTTAATAAACCACTTAGTTCTTTTTCATCAATACTATCTTTGGCATAAGCTTTAATAATCTTATTCATTAAATCTGTGTATTCTTCAGCATTTAATCCTTTGCTATCTAAATATTCTTGGAATGAACTATGTAAACATGAGGCAATTTCTTCTTTTGTGTATCCATTTGGATTTTCTGCAATTATTCTGCTCATTCTTGAAAATAAGGCATCCATGTGTTCGTTTTTGTTGTATTCATTCATCTTGTTGTAAACCCCGAATATTCTAGTGTCTATATCATATTCTTTATTTTCATTTAAAACACCATTTGCCATTTGTTCAATATCATACCACCAATCGGTTCTTTTTTCAGAATAATTGTATTCACCGGTTCTTAAACTATCTTGTTCAACCCCTCCGATTGTATTTTTAATTTCCATTGCAGCTTGGCTAATATCCATTACATTTTTAAGCTCATGAATACCTGAAATTAAACCAGCAGAAATTCCCGCTAAAATAATGATTTTAACAGCGATTTCTTTAATTCCTTTAGATTTTCTTTTTCTTTTCTTATCATATTTAACAGGTCTAACACTTTTGGATTGAATACTTAATTCTTCAATGCTTTTACTAGGTGTTTCGTCAACACTTTTAAATTTATGAGTTCCATCACTATTAAACATAGCATTAATGGTATAGTCGAAGTCGTTAATATTTTCGTTTGCCATTTTGTTACCTTCTTTCTAAATATATTTTACCTTATAAATTAATTATTAGCAATAATTTTTTAAAAAAAGTTTACATGCTTATTGCATTGTATTTTTTTATTTGGTATAATTTATAAAGAATAGGTTGGTGAGACGAATTGTGAGCTTAAGTGTTATAGATAGATATGTTATAAAAAAAGAAAAGGACTTACTTGAGTACGCAAAGATACTAGAAACAATTATAAGTATTGATGACAATAAAATATGGCAAAGTAAGAAGGAGTTTATAAGTATATGTCGTGATGTAATTGATATTTATAGTGAAGAATATTATTTTCAAAATAATAAACATAAGGATAATCCGATAGAGTATTTAAATGATAATATAAATTATGTTTTAAAATCTTTAATTGAGTATTGTAGATTACATGATAAAATGAGTATATTAAAAACTTGTAAAAATGAAATGTTTTTAACTTCAGTTATTGTATGTACGGCGTGTTATGTAGATTTTGCTAGTAATGCAGTTGATGGAGATTATTATGATACCAAAAATAAATTTAAGTATTTACTTAATTATTTAAAGAAAACTAAAGTATTAGTTATAAAAGATAATAAATATTTAATAAACGATTTGTTTGATGCTTTAAAAAGAAATTTAAGTGAAGATAAAAAGATAATAGATGGATTTGATAATGAAAATTATTATAATACTTATAAAATGATAAGTAATAATCCTCTTTATTATGAAGTTAATTTTAGTTATAAGATTCCGGGTTTAGAAAATTTTGATGAAAATTTAGTAAAAGGGGTTTTAAAGAGTTATGATGAAAAAATAAGTGCTATCTCATATGATTTGTTAGCAGTTAGAATATTAAAGGAATTAATAAGTAATAGGGAAATGGATAAATATGTAATAAGGGTAAGTAAAACACTAAAGAAAGCTGGTGTATTAAGATTATTTGATAATAAGTATTTAAAAGAATTTGTTAAAATATTAATTCCATGGGAAGATGAAGTACAATATGAAAAAATAATAAAAGACTATAAAGATATTGGTATTGACTTTATATATGATTATAAAAATGTTGAAGATGTTAATCCAACAATATTTGTAAATGATATGGAATTACTTGTTAATAAAGAATTTATTAATAATAATTTAGAAAATCAATTAAGTTTTGAAAAGATGAATATCAAACTTGTAGTTAGAAATAAGGAGGATTAGATTATGAGTGTGTATGGTGAATTTTTTACAAAGTTTATGGAACCTTTATTCAATGGCTTTGTAAATATATTTAAAGGTATTGGTAGTGGTTTATTTCAAATGTTTAATATAGTTAATTATATTACTGTTATAACTGACTACAAAAAAGATTTGACAGGTATGGGATTAGTAATTTTGATATTATCTATAATATTATTAGTTGCTATTATTGGTTTAATTATATTTTTAATATATAGATCAATTAAAGTTTATGTAAGATATAGAAGAAATGTTAAAAAGGAAGATATGTTAATTGAAGAAATTGATTCCTTAAATAATGAAATATTCAAATTAAAAAGACAAAATGCTAAAATTAGTGAGCTTACTAATGAAGCTGGAGAAATAGAGTATAATGAAGATGGAACTGTTAAAAATGAATTAAAAGAAGGAGAAAGTAGATTCTTTAAATTAAGTAATGTTGATGCAACATATAATGGTAAACCAATGGAAGAAATTCATAATAGTTTTTCTTTAGAAGAATTTTGTAATCAATTTAGAAATTATTCAGCATCAAGACTTCATTTATATTATGATATTAATTTAATTAGATTATTTATTGCTTCATTTGCATCAAATAAATTGATTATTCTTGAAGGTATATCTGGTACTGGGAAAACATCACTAGCTTATGCTTTTGGTAGCTTCGTAGATAATGAAACCACTGTTGCAAGTGTTCAACCTTCATGGAGAGATTCAACAGAAATATTTGGATATTTCAATGAGTTTACAAAGAAATTTAACGAAACTTCAATACTAGAAAAAATGTATGAAGCACAATATAAAGATGAAGTTTATACAACACTTCTTGATGAAATGAATATTTCTCGTGTAGAATATTATTTTGCAGAAATGTTATCTATTTTGGAACTTCCAAATAAAAAAGACTGGGTTGTAGAACTTGTTCCAAATGTTTGGCCAAATGACCCTGAAAAATTAGAAGATGGAAAATTAAAAATTCCTGAAAATATGTGGTATATTGGTACAATTAATAACGATGACTCAACATTTATGATTACTGATAAAGTATATGATAGAGCAATGCCTATTGCAATTGATGATAAATGTGAAGTGTTTGAAGCTCCAGATACTGATAAAATTAAGACAAGTTATAAATATTTAGATAGTTTATTTGAAAAAGCTAGTGAAGAACATCCTGTAAAAGAAGAAAATCTAGAAAAAATTGCTCAACTAGATAGATATGTAATTGATCACTTTAGACTTGCTTTTGGTAACAGAATTGTTAAGCAATTAAAAGAATTTGTTCCAGCATTTATAGCTTGTGGTGGAGATGAAGTAGCTGGTATAGATTACTTAATAGCTCATAAAATATTAAGAAAATTTGAACAATTAAATTTAGCTTATATTAAAGATGAAATAGATGGACTTGTTAATTATTTAGAAAAATTGTTTGGAACTGGTAAAACTCCAGAATGTAAAGCATACTTGCTTCGTCTTAAGAAAACAATTTAGGTGATTATATGGATATAGTAGAATACATAAATAATCTTAATAAAGATAAAGCTGCCTCATTTATTGGGGCAACTTCATCTAATGTATTAGTAAAAAGAGATATTGATGCACAAGTAAGTGATACGTCTTGGATAGATATGGTTGAAGAATGTATTCCATATCTAGATAATATTATTAGAAATCCAAGAAGATTTATAGTTCAAGAAGAAAATATTGTACCAATTGAAAAAGCTAAAGTTGTTACTGAAGAGTCTATTAGACATTTAGCACAACATACAAGTATGATTCAAGAAGTTCAAGAAGATGGAACTGTTATACCTCTTAAATTGTTAAACGTTTATAGAGAAGAAACAGTTGATTTATATGAAAATAGATTTATTAAATCTTTGGTAGATAATTTATATACTTTTGTAAATAATAAATTAAATGAGTCTGATCAAAGAAGTTATGCAAAAGTAGTTAGTGATGTAACATATAGTGGTAGAATGAAAAGAAAAGATGAAGAAGTAGAAATAAATTTATCTTTAAAAAGTAAAAAAACTACAGAAGTTGATGCTTCAAAAGATGGACATTCATTAGATGAGCGAATTGAACATATCAGAGATATTGTGACATCATTTAGAGGTTCGACTTTTATTAAAAGTTTAAAAGAATCTAGTCCAGTTAGAAGTCCGATTAGAAAAACTAATGTAATATTAAAAGAACAAAACTTTATTAAAGCTTTAGAGTTATGGGAATATCTAGAAAAAAATAATATTAAACCTGTAACTAGTGTTGAAAAGAGAAATGAAGTTTTAAGAGATAATGAAACAAAAGCAAAATATGATTTAGCATTCTTTATAGATAATGATGCAATAGAAATAAAAGATAAAGCTAAAAAAGAAGAATTTAATTCCGCAATAGTTAGTAAACTTGTAAATGATTTTGTTTTTGGTGGGGATATTACTGAACGAGAATTTAAAAAATTAATGGAAAAAGAATTTAGAGATGCAAAGAAGAGAAAAGATAAAGCAACGAGTGGAATAAAAAAGGTTATTGAAGAATTTTTGGATGACTATGATAAAAAGTGTAAAAAGATAATGGCAATAACAAAATAAGTGAGGGATTAATATGACTAAAGGGAATATTGAAGATAAAAGTTATTTAAAAAATAAAGAAGCTATTAATATTAAAGAATTTATGATTCTTAAAAGTGGAGAACAAGATAAATTAATAGAAGATACTTTAAATAAAGTTTATGAAGGTAAAATTGAGGTAAATAAAAAATATTTGGATAAAGTATTAAATGTTGTTTTTGATAATAAAGATAATGAAGTATATTTGCCTCATAGTTTATGTGTTGCTAAAGATGGAAATAAGTTAATATTTTCATTTAAAAAGAAAAATATGGGACTTCTTTTCTTATTCCTTTTAGGTTTCTTATTTATAGCTGGATTTGCTACATTTACCGGAGTGCAATTGCTTGGTAAAAATCAAATGAATATAGATTTAAATGGTGATGGAGTTGCAGATTTAAATATTGATTTAGATGATGATGGTATTTGTGATATAAATTGTGATATAGATAGAGATAGAAAACCTGATAGAAATATTGATTATGGGGGAAACAGAAAAGCAATTTTTAATGTTAAAAGAGACGATGAAACAATATTTAATAAAGTAAATCAATTAGATGAAAATGGTAAGTGTATTTTAAATTGTGATACAAATGATGATGGATGGCCAGATATAAATATAGATTTAGATGGTGATGGAAAAGCTGATTTAAATATTGATATAGATGGAGATAAAACCCCGGATTTAAATATTGATACAAATAATGATGGAGTTGCAGATGTTAATATTGATGATGATGGTGATGGTATTTGTGATAGAAATTGTGTTTCAAATATTATTGATAAAAATAAAGGGGATTTAAATCTAGATTTAGATGGTGATGGGGTTTGTGATGTAAACTGTGATACAAATAATGATGGCATACCTGATGAAAAAATAGATTATGCTGGAAGTAGAAAACCAACATTTAATGTTCCTGATGAAAATGGTAATTTAACTAATAAAACTAATCAAGATAAAAATGGCGATGGTAAATGTGATATAAATTGTGATATTGATGGTGATGGATGGCCAGATATAAATGTTGATTTAGATGGAGATGGAAAAGCTGATTTAAATATTGATATTGATGGTGATGGAACTCCGGATTTAAATATTGATACAGATGGAGATGGAAAAGCCGATTTAAATATCGATGAAGATGGCGATGGAAAATGTGATAAAAATTGTACTTATGTAGTTGGAGAAGATAATAAAGATGGTCAAGCTACGATAGGAGATAATAACCTTAATTTAGAATATACAGCTTTAATTGTTATGTTTGATGAAGGTAATGATGTAACTTTAACAGATTTATATCCAGATGATCAAAATGATGAAACTGTTAATACTAAAATTCCCGATATTACATTTACTATTACAAATACTACGAATAGAGAAATAAAATATAATATTAATTGGATAAATGTAGAAAATACATTTACTAGTGATAATTTCTGGTTTAAAGCAGTAAGTGATAAAGGTGGATTTAATACAGTGTCTAATAATGATGGCTGGTTAACTGCTCCGAAGGAAAATGATCGTATGGCTTCGGAAGTAGTAGTTCCTCCGAAAAGTAGCCAAAGATATAGAATTTCATTTACTTTACATGGTACTGGAGAAGAACAAAATTATGATCAAGGTAAGATTTTTAGAGGAAAAATTGCCATAGATATGATAAGATGAAGACTAGAAATAAAATAGTCTTTTTTTTTGAGGTTTCATATGTATATTTTTAATTGTTTTATATTAATATTAAGGTTATTCTTACAAAAGTATAATTTTTGATTTTTAAAAACATATAATTTTTTGAGGGATAAAATATGTTTTATAATAATATTCATACACGAGTAAGATATATATTTTTAGTAGTTGTAATAATACTTGTAATTGCAATTGGAAGAGTTTTTTATATTCAAGTTTTTTCATATAAAAAGCTTAATACTTTAGCGGAGTCTTTATGGAGCAGAAAGCTTCCAATTTCTGCAGATCGAGGAAAAATTGTTGATCGTAAAGGCAGAGAACTTGCAACTAATATTACTACAACATCTTTAGTAGTTATTCCAAATCAAATTAAAGATAAAGAGGATGCAGCAAAGAAATTAAGTGATATACTAGGTAGTGATTATAATGATATGCTTGGTCATGTTAGTAAAAAAACATCTATTGAAAGAGTACATCCGGAAGGAAGAGGTTTAAGTTATGATATCGCTGAAAAAATAGATGCTTTAAAAATAGATGGGGTTTATTTAGTTAAAGAAAGTAAAAGATATTATCCGTATGATACGGTCCTTAGTCATGTTTTAGGTTATGTTGGAATTGATAACCAAGGGCTTTCAGGATTGGAGCTTTATTATAATGATTATCTAACTGGTGAAGATGGATCTATAAAGTATTTTTCTGATGGCAAAGGTCATAAGTTGGAATTATCAGAGATTTATGAAGCTCCGACATCTGGGGTGACTTTACAACTCACGATCGATTTAGATTTGCAACTTGCTATGGAAAACGAGCTTGATAATGTGGTTTCAAAATATGATCCGGATAGTGTTATAGCTATTGCAATGAATCCTAAAAATGGAGAAATTTTAGCTATGTCTTCTAGACCTAATTTTAATAGTAATTCGTATAAAGATTATAGTACAGAAATTATTAATAGAAACTTGCCAATTTGGATGACTTTTGAACCTGGATCTACGATGAAAATATCCACATATGCAGCAGCGATTAATGAAGGCCTTATAAATATTTTTGAAGATAGATTTACAGATTCTGGATCTATAACTGTTGATGGTGCAACCTTGCATTGTTGGAAACATGGTGGACATGGTAATCAAACTTATCTTGAGGTTATTGAAAATAGTTGTAACCCCGGTTTTGTAAATTTGGGACTTATGCTTCAAAAAGAAAAGTTAATGAGTTATATTAAAAAATTTGGATTTGGAACAAAAACGGGAATAGATTTAAATGGTGAGGGAACAGGGATTTTATTTAGTTTAGATAAAATGGGCAATGTTGAACTTGCTACGACTGCATTTGGTCAAGGGATTAGTGTAACTCCGATTCAACAAGTACAAGCGGTTTCTGCTATAATTAATGGCGGAAATTTGTATTCACCTTTTTTAGTAAAAAATTATTTAGAACCAGAAACAAATACAATAATAAAAAGTGTTATAGCAAATAATAAAGGAACGGTTATAAAAAAAGATACTTCTGATTTAATGAAATATGCTTTGGAAAGTGTTGTGGCAAAAGGGTCAGGTCATAATGCTTATATTGAAAATTACCGGGTTGGAGGAAAAACTGGGACGGCTCAGACAGTTGAAAACGGGGGTTATTCTTCGAGTAAATATATTTTGTCATTTATAGGTTTCATGCCAGCGAATGATCCTGAAATAGTAGTGTATGTTGCTGTTCAAAATGCTAAAGGAGTGGTACAATATGGTGGTACCGTTGCTGCACCGATTGCTAGAAATATTTTTTTAAGCGCCATTGATATATTGGATATAAAGCCAGATAGTGAAGGAATTCCTAAAGAATATACTTGGCTTGATCAAAAATATATAATAGTTCCAGATGTTGTAGGAATGAATATTGAAGAAGCTAAAAAAGCATTAAAGGGTTTTAAAATTGAATATAGTGGTAATGGAGAAACTGTTATTTATGAGTCTCCGAAAGGTGGAATGTATGCTAAAGAAAACGGAACAGTGGTTTTAATGCTTAATTAAAGTGTAAAATCATGTAAATATTAGATTTAGAATTTTATTAAGAATAAAAAGTGGTGTATAATATGGTTATGAGGTGAAATTATGTTAATATTAGCAAAAGCATCTATGGCATTAATGCTAGGATTTGTTTTATCCCTTATTACTGGACTTTTTGTAATTCCGTTGTTTAGAAAATTACATTTTGGTCAATCAGTAAGCAAATTAATAAATGAAAGACATTTAAAAAAAGAAGGTACACCAACAATGGGGGGAATTATCTTTATAATTCCTGTAATAGTGTCGTTGATTTTATTATATATAAAGGGAAGTATTTCTATAAGTTATAATTTAATAATTGTTATATTTGTATTTCTTGCTTATGGTTTATTAGGCTTTATAGATGATTATTTAAAAGTAAAGTATCATAATAATAATGGGATTAGTTTAGTTACTAAATTTTTAATTCAAATGTGTATTGCTTTAGTCTTCTTTTATCTTTTTATGAAAGGTGGAGGAGAACCAGTTTTAAGCATAAGTTTCTTAAATATTTATATAAATTTAGGATGGATGTTTGGTTTATTTATATTGTTTTTATTGGTTGGTACAACGAATGCTGTCAATATAACTGATGGGTTAGATGGTTTAGCTGGTGGTTTATCAGCGATTGCATTTTTTGCTTATGGTGTTATAAGTTGGAATGCAGGATGGCTTGAAGGATATCAAGAAATTGCGATATTTTGCTTTCTATTGGTTGGGGCTTTAATTGGATTTTTAGTTTTTAATACTCATCCAGCTAGAATATTTATGGGAGATCTAGGCTCACTTGCTTTAGGTGGGGCATTAGCTTCTGTTGCGATTGTTTCTAGACATGAAATATCATTAGCAATAATTGGTGGTGTCTTTGTAATAGAAACTTTAAGTAGTTTAATTCAAATAATATCAATTAGGTATTTTAATAAGAAAGTATTTTTAAAAGCTCCGCTCCATCATCATTTTGAAGAGATTGGTTGGAAAGAAACAGATATAATAAAATTATTTTGGGTAATTGGATTCATTTTGGCAATGGCAGCGATTACTTATGGAGTTTGGTTATAATATGCTATTTAGCATATTTTTTCTTTACTATAAAAAGAAATTATAGTAAAATTAATTAGTAGAGTAAAATAAAAAGGATGATATAAATGGAAAATAAAAAAACAAAAATTGTATCTTCTATTGCAATAATAGCATTAGTTTTAACTGTCATAACAGCAACATATGCTTATTTTCAAGCTCAAACCGGGGAAGGCTCACAAACAGATGTGAAAATTAATGCAAATACCGTAGATACTCTATCTTTTGAAACCGGTTCTTCACTAACTTTTACAGCAGATCAAGATACATTTGCAAATGGTAAAGCAAGTCTATCTGATACAACATTTGCTAAAGCAATATTAACTGCAAATAATAAAACAAATACTGCAACTAATAATTATAATTTATATCTAAATATATCAGATAATAATTTTATTTATACACAAGATACAAGTACACCAGAATTATTACTTCAAATAACAGATGCAAGTAATAATTCAATAACAAGTATAGATGGACTCGAATATAAAACAGTAACAGATAATAAAAATACCTCAATATCAGGATTTGATATAACAAATAAAACAGGATTAATAAATCTATTTACAAATAGAGCAATAACAACAACATCAACAAAAATAGAAGAATGGACAATAAAAATAACATTTGTAAATTATGATTCAGATCAAAGTGGAAATGCTGGTAAAAGTTTTGATGGACAAATATTAATAAGTAAAGATTCATTTGATAATTATACACCAAATACAATTAATACTTTGTCAGCAACAAAAAGTGGAACAAGCTTGACAGTAAACTTAAATGTAGAACAAGGAAGTAATGAAATAGACAAATATTATTATGCTATCGAAGAAACAAATGGAATAGCCTTGATAGATAATACAAGTAAAGTACAAAGATTAAGTAATAGACTAGCAGTAAGTAACTTAACATATGTAGAAAGTACATCAAGTACATATACGTTTACAAATTTAAGTAGTACAAAAGATTATAAAGTATCGGCATATGTGATAGATAAAAAGAAAATCAGAAGTAATACATATGAATATAATTTATATTCTGATTCGTATGTATATCCTAATATTGATAATGTTGATCTAAAAACACAATGGGGAGCAATCACAGCAACAGTAACAGCAATCAAAGGTACAAACAATATATCAAAATATTATTATTCTATTGATGGAGGAAATACATTTACAGAAAGTACAAGTAATAGTTACACATTTAGTAATTTAACAAATAAAAGTAATTATAAAATTATAATTAAAGTTGAAGATAGTAATTCAAAATTTTCAAATCCATTTGTTAAAAGTAAATATTTAAATGAGGAAAATGTATTAAAGATTTTATCAGTTTCATTTAAATTAAGCAATGAAATGCGGGGTACTTTAGACAAAGTAACAATGAACCAAGATGTAGAAATAGAAAAATATGTTTTAACTTTTGATAATGGCGATGTTTATACAGCAAATGGAATTGGAAGATTTAATGAGTTATATTGTTTAAAATATAATACCACTTATGAATATGAATTTTATGCTATTACTAAAGATGGTGAAAAATCAGAAGTTTATAAAGGTTCTTATACAACAGGAAGTCTTAAAGACCTTGGTCCTGCAAGTTGTTAAATAGCAAAGAATTTTCTAATAAAGTAATAGAAAATTCTTTTTTTAATATAATTTTATGAGGGATAAATATGCCAAAAAAAGAGGATAAATGGTTACTTATTGCTGTTATAATAATTGCTATATTTGGTATTGTTATGATATATTCTGCTAGTTCAATATGGGCTGAATATAAATTTAATGATTCTTTTAAATTTGTTAAGGCTCAAAGTGCATTTTTTATAATTGGGTTAGTTATAATAATGATTTTAAAAAAGATTAATCCCAAAATATATTATGAAAAAGCTAATTTTATATTGTTTATATGTTTCATTTTATTAGTTTTGGTTTTAATTCCAGGACTTGGAAAAATTAGAAATGGCAGTAGAAGTTGGTTTGGAATTGGTGGATTTGGTATTCAACCTAGTGAATTTGCTAAAATTGGATTAATTATTTATGTTTCAAAGTATTTAGCTAATAATAAAAAAATTATTAAAGATGTTAAAAAAGGTGTATTACCTATACTTTTAGTTATCGGAGTTTTCTTTTTACTTATTATGCTTGAACCAGATTTTGGTACGGCGATGGTTATTGTTTTAACTTTAACTTCAATTTTGTTTATTTCTGGAGTTAAGTTATCATTTTTTGTTAAAATTGGTATTGTAGGATTACTAGGAATCGTAGGTTTAATCGTAGTGGCTCCATATCGAATGTTACGTATCGTTTCCTTTTTAAACCCTTGGGTTGATCCTTTAGGAAGTGGTTATCAAATTATTCAAAGTCTTTATGCCATTGGTCCCGGGGGTCTTCTTGGTCAAGGATTTCTAATGAGTCGTCAGAAACAATTTTATTTGCCTGAACCTCAGACTGATTTTATATTTTCTATAATTTCTGAAGAATTTGGTTTTTTAGGTATATTAATAGTAACAAGTTTTTTCGGATTTATATTTTATCGAATAGTTAAAATTACTTTAAATAGTGATAATTTGTTTTATAAATATTTATCTTTTGGCTTGGGTTTTGGAATAATTATACAAGCTTTATTAAATATTTGTGTTGTTATTGGTCTGATTCCCGTTACTGGAGTTACCTTGCCATTTTTTTCTTATGGGGGATCAAGTTTACTTGTAAGTATGATTAGTATAGGCATTATTTTAAGTATTAGTAAGGAATAAATATTGTTAAAGTTAGAAAAATCGTTTATAATAAATTTAGGTGATAAAGTGAAAAAAGTAACAATATTAGGTGGTGGAGTGTTAGGTAGTCAAATAGCATTCCAAACAGGTTATATGGGATTTGATGTAACTATTTATTTACGTAGTAAAGAAAGTATAAGTAGGTGTAAGAAAAAACTTTTAGAGGTCAAGAATTCTTATATTGCTGCGATTAATGTAATGAAAAAAGAAAAAAATATTAATAGTTGGTCTTTAGGTATTTCTGATTTTGATAAGTTTAATGCAAGTATATGTTTAAAAAAAGTAAATGATGTAATTGATAATATTAATTTAGAAGTAGATTTAGATAAAGCTTTAAAAGATGCCGATTTGGTAATTGAATCAATGAGTGAAGATTTTGATGCTAAAAAGAATGTTTATGAAAGTATTAAAAATAAACTGAAAGATGACACTATTATTGTAACTAATTCATCTACGATGTTACCTAGTAAACTTGCTATATATACTGGACGAAGTGATAAGTTTTTAGCTCTTCATTTTGCAAATTCTATTTGGAAAAATAATATTGTGGAAGTAATGAGACATGATAAAACAAGTGATAGTGCGTTTAATGAAGTTATGGATTTTGCTAAAAATATTAGAATGATACCACTACCTTTAAATAAAGAAAAATCTGGATATTTGTTAAATTCTATGTTAATACCACTTTTATTTTCTGCTTTAGACTTATTGGTTAATGAAATAAGTGATGTTAAAAGCATTGATACGGCTTGGAAAAGAGGGACTGGATCACCAAAAGGCCCATTTGAAATACTTGATACTGTTGGATTAAAAACAGCATATGATATTGTTTTAATGTATGTTAAAATCCCTAAATTTTTGGCGCCTTATAATTTTAGAGGAATGGAAAAATTATTAAAAAAATATATAGATGAAGGAAAGTTAGGGAAATCTAGTAAAGAAGGATTTTATAAATATGACGTATAAATATATTTATAAGACTCCGGAAGAATTTGATGATTTAATTCTTGAATCTGATGGGGAATATTTAACAAAGTTAATATTTTTAAATTCTAGTGATTTAAAAAAAATAAATAATGATGCAAAATTTAAAAATCTAGATATATTTGAAATAACTAAAAATTGGTTAGATATTTATTTTAAAGGAGAGATTCCAAATTTTACACCAAAATATAAATTATATAATTTAAGTGATTTTACTATGGAGGTTATAGAATATATTAAAAAAATTCCTTATGGTAAAACTATTAGTTATAAAGATATAGCAGATAAAATTGCTGAAATGAGAAAGATTGAAAAAATGTCATCTCAAGCAGTAGGTGGTGCAGTAGGTAGAAATCCTATATGTATAATAATACCATGTCATAGAGTTATTGGAAGCAATAAAAAGTTAATTGGTTTTGGTGGAGGGATAAAAAATAAAATTGGTTTATTAAAGAAAGAAGGATGTAATGAATACAAAAAATAATATAATAATGATTATATTATTGGCAGTTTTAATGCTTTTAGCTATAGTAAGCTTAAAATTAAAAAATGATAAAAATGAAAATAGCAATCTAAAAGTTACTGGAAAAACACTCGTGGTTTATTTTTCTGCTCAAAATCATACAAAAAATTTATAGCAGAAAAAGTAGCAAAAAAATTAGATGCTGATCTTTTTGAAGTTGTACCTAAAGAAAAATATACAAGTGAAGATTTAAATTATAATGATGAAAATTCTCGGATTTCAATTGAACATAATGATAAAACAAAAAGACACGTATTATTAGAACAAACAACTCCAGATAATTGGGATAAATATGAAACAGTAATAATTGCTTATCCAATATGGTGGGGTGTTGCTGCATGGCCAATGGATAGTTTTGTAATGGGAAATACATTTGATGGAAAAATTGTTTTTCCAATTTGTACATCGGCATCTAGTGGTCTTGGTGATAGTGCTAAAAATTTGAAATCTTTATCTAGCGGAGGTACTTGGTACGATGGATATAGATTCAGTTCAAACACATCTGATAGTGATATAAAGATTTTTATTGATACTATAAAAAATTAACCGAACTGAACATATAACTAACTTTTTTTAATATAAAGATAAATAAAATTAAAAATTTTAATATTAGACTTCATTATTGGTTATTTTTATAATAAAATTATTATAAGATAAGGAGAAGATTAAAATGAATGTATTAAATCGTAAATATTATGATGATAACGGGAACGTTCTTGGTCAAGAGGAATTTGAATTTAGATCTGCAGAATTTGTTAATGCATATGAAAAAAAATATGAGCAAATTGTTAAATATATTGTTGAGCAAATAAATAGTAGATGTAAAACAAATAGAGAAAAATATTTAATGTTATTTGATTATTTAACTAATAGTGATATGAAATATGATTTAGCTGGTACTTCTCTAGATGGTAGAAGATCAATTCATCCTGGTTATCAATTTTTACCATATGGGAAGTTTTGGAGAATAGAACAAAATACTAAATATCCGGTTATTTTATTCAATTCTGGAGTGTGCGGTTCATATTCTAAAACGTTTGAAGACATATGTAAAAAATTAAATATTCCTTGTAAAGTTGTTGTTGGAAATACTGGAATGGATCATGCTTGGAATGTTGTTTTAGAAGATGGTGAATTAAAACATATAGATGTTGCTTATGCAATTATGAATAGAGATAAAAAAAATAAAATGAATTATTTTATGAAATCATTTGCAGAGTTGCAGAAAATATGTGGGAATAGAACTATGAACCAAAATGCTGATGAGTTGGTAAATGAACTGACTTATCAAGTTAAAATATCAAATAGAAGTGATAATAATAATTTTATTTTTAGGGTAGTAAATAGAACAGATGATTTAGAAAATAGTGGTCAGAAAAAAAGTCTATAAATACTAATATAATTATTTTAATAAGATTATTTACTACTTATTTTATGAAAAGGTTTTCAAAGAAACTTGTACGATAAATTATTGCACCATGGTCCATGGATAGCTTTGTAATAGGAAATACATTTGATGGAAAAATTGTAATTTCTTTTGATAAAAATAAGAAACCTATTCGTGATTATTTTTATGAAACAAATAGTAATAAATTTTCAGTTATAAAAAATAAAAATATAATAATTTATCAATCTGAAGATAATTATTTTACAAAATTTAAAGATGATGAAGTTTATTATGATATTGAAAGTCAAAATGTAAGTTTTGAAGATTTTAAATATATTTTAGAGGTAGTGATTGCTTAAATATTATAGAAAATGTTTTTAAATTATTATATAATTATTTTGTAGGTGAATAAAATGAATGATGAGTTAAAACTTTTATTTAATATTTTATTATCAAAAGAACCTAGTAGACTTATAAAGGAAAATGAAGAATATATTTTTAGTATTATTCCAGAATTAAAAAATACAAAGGGTTTTAATCAAAATAACCTTTGGCATATTTATGATGTTTATGAACATATTTTACATGTAATTGATGGAGTACCTGGAGATTTAACTTTAAGATTGGTGGCACTTTTTCATGATATTGGAAAACCATTTACATACACTGTTGATGAAAATAATGTTGGACATTTTTATAACCATTGGGGTAAATCGTGTGAAATATTTTTGGATTTTTCTTTAAAATATAATTTGCCTTCAGTACTAACTAATTTAGTTCATAAATTAATATATTATCATGATATTAATTTGTCAAAACTAAATGAAATAGAATATAATAAACTTTTAAATGAATTTAGTATTGATGAAATTAATATGTTATTTGCAGTTAAAAAAAGTGATTTATTAGCTCAATCTCCGGAATTTCATTTTTTACTTAAAGAATATGATAAACAAATGAATGATGCAATCAATAAACTTACTAGAAAAAAATAACTTTTTAATAAAACAATTAATGCTAATTTAGTTGTTTTTTTCTTTTAAATAATATTTTTTAACTTTTTGAAGGGGCTTTGACAAGAAGCAACAAATATTTTATTTTGTATGTGTTAAAATAGAACTTGTTTTATCGGAAAGGAGTGAAAAAATGATTGAAACACAAGAATTTATTTGGCTAAATAATGATTTAGTATTTAAATATGTTTTTAGTAAAAAAGAAATAATAAAAGATTTCTTTAATTCATATTTAAAATATATTAAATCTGATTTAAGTATTACATCAATAAAAGTTGCGAAACAAAAATATATCCAAAATAATAATATAAAACTACATGATTATTATTTAGATATTTTACTAATCTTATCAAATCAAGAAATCGTAGATATAGAAATGTATAATAATTTTGGAAAAACAGAATGTAAAAAGAGTTTAGTATATGCTTCACATTTATACTCTCGTCAGCTAAGAAAGAATGAGAATTATAAAAATGTAAGAAAAGTAACAAGTTTTAATATAATGAATGGAAATTATAATTTAAACAATAATGATATAATAAATAAGTATGAATTAGTAAATGTAATAAACCATGAAAAAATATTAAAAGAAAGCATTGAAATGTTGCTAATAAGACTTGACATATTAGATAAAATATCTTATTCTAAATATGAAGAAAGATTTATAAGATGGTGTAGACTTGTGCATGCCAAAAGTAAAGAAGAAGCAATAGAAATAGCCAAAGGAGATGAGATAATGGAGCGTACAATAGAATATGTAGAAGACTTTATAAACGATCCTGAAGTGATAAGTTTATTTCATAATGATTCGTGGAAAATAGAATCAGCAGAGTTACGAGGTGAAGAACGTGGAGAAGAAAAAGGTATAATAAAAACAGCTAAAAATATGCTTTTAAAAAAGTATTCACCCAAAGAGATAAGTGAGGTAACAAACTTATCCATATCAGAGATAAATAAGTTAAAAGTTAATTAATTAGTAAAGATAATATTTGAAAAAGTATTATCTTTTTAAATTATAAATGGTATAATGTAATTGATGAGGTATTTATGAAAGTAATAGTTACAAATGAGGATAATAAAATAAATATTTTAGAGAAGTTAACTAAAGAAAAAAAGTTTAATAATAATAAATTTTTTAGTTTTAAAGAATTAAAAAAGAAACTCTTCTTTGATTATGATAATAGAGCTATTTTTTTTATCATGAAGAATTATAAAGTCAATATAAATATAGCTAAAATATATCTTGAAAACATATATTTTTTAAAAAATGTTGATGAAAAAAAAGTAAGATTTTTGATGGATATCAAAAAAAGATTAGATGAAAATGAATTACTTATTTATAATGAAAAATTTAAAAAATATATAAGTAATCAAGAGGTAATTATTTATGGGGTTGATGAATTACTTAATCAAGAAAAACTCATTTTAGATGGAATAAATTATAAGGTAATAAATAAAGAAAATAAAAATAATGAAGTAAATATTTATGAAGCAAAAGATATAAATGAAGAAGTTGAATTTGTTGTAACACAAATTAGTAAATTAATAAATGAAGGAAAAAGTGTAAATAATATAAAAATTATTGCAAGTAAAGAATACAACAAGTATCTAGAATTTTATTTTGGGCTATTTAATATACCTATTAATATTGAGAGTGAAAATTCTTTTTATAGTAGTAATATCGTATCAAAGTTTTTAAAGTTATATGATGATTTAACAATTGAAGAAGCAATAGTAAAATTGACGGATGAAAAAAATATAAATGATTTAATAAATATAATTAATAAATCGGTTTTAGTGGAAGATAAAGCTCTACGAAAAGAATTTATTATAGAGGATTTAAAACAATATAAAATGAAAAATGAGTCTTATAAAGATGCTGTTACAATACATTTATTAGATGAAGAATTTAGTGATGAAGATTATGTATTTTTATTAGGATTTAATATAGGTAATTATCCAAAAATTTATAAAGATGAAGATTTTTTTAGTGATAAAATTAAAAGTGATTTGGGACTAGATACTTCGGTAGAAAGAAATAGAATAGAAAAGAAAAAATGTGTTAATGCAATTAAAAATATTCATAATTTAATTATTACATATAATTTATATAATGGAGAAAAAGTTTGTTATCCTTCGGTCTTAATTGAAGAAAATGATTATAATGTTTTAAAGGTTAATATAGATAGAAGTACATCTTATTCAAAATTATTTAGTAGTATTTGTTATGCAAAAGATTTAGATAACTTATATAAATACAACGATGAAAGTAAAGATTTAAGTATGTATCAAAATAATTTAAATATTTCATATCGAGAATTTAATAATAAATATACAAAAATAGATAAAAATTTATTAAAAGAAAGATTGGCTTCGGGATTTACTTTGTCATATACAAGTTTAGAATCTTTTAATGAGTGTGGTTTTAAATATTATCTGTCTAAAGTAATGAATTTAGATTTATATTTAGAAACGTTTAAAACTATTATAGGTAAAATAGTTCATCATATTTTGGAAATTTGTTTAGAAAGTGATATTGATATTGATCTAGAGATAAGTAAATTTATAAAAGATTTAGATTTTTCTTTTGGAGCCAGAGAATTATTTTATATACATAAGTTAAGTAAAGAGATAGAATTTTTGCTTAAATATTTAAAAGAACAAGAAAATTATTCTAGCCTTAAAACTTATTTATTTGAAAAAGAATTATGTGTTTATAAAGAATATGATGGTATTAATGTAATATTTAAAGGTTTTATAGATAAAGTAATGAGTACAAAATATAATGATAAAGAAGTTATAGCTGTGGTTGATTATAAAACTGGAGATAAAAATATAAAGTTAGATACTTTAGATTTTGGATTAAATATACAACTTCCAATATATTTATATTTATTAAAGAAAACAAATGAATTTAAAGATTCTATAATAGCAGGTTTTTATATTGAAAGAGTTCTTAATAATGTTTTTAATATAGATAAAAATAAATCGTTGGAAGATTTAAAAAAAGAAAATTTAAGATTACAAGGGTATACGAATAGTAATGAAACAATCATTTCTTTGCTTGATCAAAATTATTTAGATAGTAAGATGGTAAAAGGACTTAAATTTAAAAAAGATGGTTCGTTTTATGCCAGCAGTAAAGTTTTAAGTAATGAAGATATGGAAAAATTAATTATAACTGTAGATGAAATAATTGATGAAGCCATAAAAAAAATTATTGATGGAGAATTTTTTATTAATCCTAAAGTTGTAAATGGTAAAAATGTAGCTTGTGAATATTGTAAGTTTAAGGATATTTGTTTTATGAAAAAAGAAGATGAAGTAATACTAGGAGGTGAAGAAGATGAACTTAACGCCTGAACAACAATTAGCAGTAGATTTAGAAGGAACTAATATTATTGTTTCAGCTGGAGCAGGTTCAGGTAAAACTGCGGTTTTATCTGAAAGAGTAATTAGAAAATTAAAAATGGGTACTGATATAAGAGATATTTTAATGCTTACATTTACTAATGAAGCTGCCGGAGAAATGGCTGATAGAATAAGAAAAAAAATAAAAAAAGCAGGGCTAAATAAACAATTAGAATATTTAGATCAAGCATATATAACTACATTTGATGCTTTTGCTTTAAATTTAGTTAAAAAATATCATTATGTTCTTAATATAAGTAAAAATATTAGTGTAATAGATGCTTCAATAATTGATTTAAAAAGAAAAGAATTTTTAGAAGAAATTTTTATTAGTTTATATGAAGAAAAAGATGCTAATTTTTTGAAATTAATAGATGATTTTACTACACGTGATGATGAAACAATAAAAGATGCAATATTAAGTATTAATAAAGAGTTAGATTTAAAGTATGATAAGGATGATTATTTAGATAAATATATAGATAAGTTTTATAATATTGATTTTATTGATGGAGTTTTTAATGAATATTTTAATTATATAAAATGTTTGTGTGATGAGTTAGAGAATTTAGTTTTTTTTATAGAACCTTTTATGGATAGTACTAGTTATGAAAAAATATATCATGAAGTCTCAAAATTTTTTAGACCAAATAATTATAATGATTTATATAAATATAGAAACTTAAATACGATTAGATTTACTAAATTGGATCCAGAAGGTATTAAAATAAAAGAGAATATACAAGAAACTTTAAAAGAAATATTAGATAAAATATCTTATAGTGAAGAAGAGTTAAAAGAATATTATTTAAGTACAAAAAATTATGTAATTGCTATAATAAAGATTATTAAATTATTAGATAAGAAATTATTTTACTATAAAAAATATCATAATGCTTATGAATTTAGTGATATTGCTAAAATGGCAATTAAAATTGAAAGTGAAAATGAAGAAATACGTTTAGAACTTAAAAATAAATTTAATGAAATAATGATAGATGAATATCAAGATACTAATGATTTACAAGAAACATTTATAAGTTATTTAGAAAATGATAATGTTTATATGGTCGGAGATATTAAACAATCTATTTATAGATTTAGAAATGCTAATCCGATGATATTTAAAGAAAAGTATGATAAATATAGCAATGATGATGGAGGAAGAAAAATAGATTTACTTAAAAATTTCAGATCTAGGGAAGAAGTGCTTTTTAATATCAATGAAGTTTTTGCTCCGCTTATGACTAAAGATATCGGAGGAATTAATTATAAAGAAAGTCATGCAATGGTTTATGGTAATAAAGCTTATATAGAAAAAGGATTAAATAATTATAATAATTATATGGATATTTTAGAATATAATAATGATACAAATGAATTTAGTGATGATGAAATTGAAGCTTTTATTATTGCAAAAGATATAAAAAGAAAATTAGATGATAATTATTTAGTATATGATTTTGATTTAGGAAAAAATAGAAATGCTACTTATAGTGATTTTTGTATTATATTGGACCGCGGAAGTAAGATGGGACTTTTTAAAAAAGTTTTTGAATATTTTCAAATACCTTTAGAAATTTATAAAGATAGTAATTTAATGGATAATGATGATATTTATGTAATTAAAAATATTATTAATTTAATACTTGCTATTAATAGTGGTAATTATGATAAATCTTGGAGGTATTATTTTACAAGTGTTGCAAGAAGTTATATTGGTAATTTAAATGATAATGAAATATTTAAATTATTTGAAGAAAATAATGTTTTTAAAACGGATATATATAGAATATGTAAAGGTATTAGTGATGATTTAGATGATTTAACTGTTAATATGTTATTAAAAAGAATTGTTAATGATTTTAATTTTTATGAAAAATTTATTTTAGTCGGAGACGTTGATGCGGCGATTAAAAGAATGAATTATTTACTCGATTTATCAAAGTCACAAGAAGATTTAGGTTTTACAATTAAAGATTTTAGTAACTATTTAAGTGTATTAATAGATAATAAAAAGGAAATAAAATATAAAGAAGCTAAAAGTAATAGTGATTCTGTTAAATTAATGAATATTCATAAGTCTAAAGGGTTAGAGTTTCCAATTTGTTATTTTGCTGGATTTCCTAAAAAGTTTAATATAAGTGATTTAAAAAATAAATTTATGTTTGATAAAAAATATGGTATTATAACTCCATTTTATAAAGATGGCATCGGAGAAGCTTTTATTAAAACATTAGTTAAAAATGAGTATTATAAAATGGAAGTAGCAGAAAAAATAAGATTATTTTATGTTGCTTTAACACGTGCTAAAGAAAAGATAATAATGGTTATGCCAGCTTTAGAAAATAAAGAAGTATGTAATGAAGTTAGTTTTCTTGAAGGTATGAAATTTAGATCTTTTTATGATTTTTTAAGTGCTTTAGCTGGTAATATTAAAAATTATAAAAAACAAATTAGTATTAATGATTTGAATCTTACTAAAAATTATGAATTTAGTAAAAGTATGGTAAAGAAAAAAGATATTAATAATATTGAAATGAAGTTTATAGATGTAAATGTTAATACTGAAAAAGTAGAAAAAAAACATGCTTCTAAAACTATTAAAAATGTTTTAACTAAAGAAGAAAAAAAGACATTAGAATTTGGTGCTCATATACATGAAGTATTAGAACTTACTGATTTTAAAAATGTTGATACTAATAATAAGTACATTGATAAATTATTAAATACTTTTAACTTTAAGGATGCAACGATTTATCAGGAATTAGAATTTGTATTTTTTAAAGATGATATTAAGTATCATGGTATTATAGATTTAATGCTTGAATATGGAAATGAGATATATGTTGTTGATTATAAACTTAAAAATATTGATGATGAAGAATATATAAAACAATTAAGTGTTTATTATGATTATGTAAAGAGTATAAGTGATAAAAAGGTAAGTTTATATTTATATTCTATTATGGATAATAAAACTAAAGAAATAAAGGTGGGATAATTTTGAAAATTGTAGTAATTGGAGCTGGTGCTTCTGGTTTAATGGCAGCATATCAAATTTCTAAAACTGGAAATGTGGTATGTTTTGATACAAATAGTAATGCTGGAAAAAAATTACTTTTATCTGGAAGTGGAAGATGTAATATTGGAAATATTAATAATGATTTAAATAAATATCATTCTTGTAATAGCGAGTTAATTAGTAAAATAATTAATGAAAAAAATATTTTAATGTATAAAAATGTTTTAGAAAATTTAGGAATAGTTTTTAAAAATAAAAATGGGTATTTGTATCCATTTAGTGAAAAATCTATTAGTGTTTTATCAGTATTGAAAGATGCTTGTATAGATAATAATGTAGAATTTAGATTTAATGAAAAAATAGAAGATATAGTAAAAAGTAATGATAAATTTATTATAAATGGTGAGATCTTTGATAAAGTAATTATAGCAACTGGAGGTCAAAGTTATCCTAGAACAGGTAGTGATGGATTTGGCTATAAAATTGCTTCATTATTTGGACATAAAGTTAACTCTTTAAATCCTTCTTTAGTTCCCGTTTTAACTAATTGTGGATATGAAAATGAATGGGCTGGAATAAGAACTGAAGTTGATGTATCATTATTTCAAAATGAAAAGTTTGTAAAAATGGAACATGGAGAAATCCAATTTACTAATTATGGATTAAGTGGTATATGTGTTTTTAATTTAAGTAGAAGTATTAAAGAAGGTTTAAATAAAAATAATGATGAAATAATTAGTATTAATTTTGTACCATGGTGTAGTAATATAAAAGAGTATTTAAATAAATTTGGTGATAAAGAATTATCTAAAATTTGCGATGGATTTTTAGATTATAAAATAACGGGAATTATAATTAAAATTTTAAAATTGACTGGAAGTAGAAAATGGTCTTTATTAAGTGAAAAAGAGAAAGATGAATTTTGTAATTTGTTATGTAATTTTAAAGTTAAAATAATTGATACTAAATCGTTTTTAGATGCACAAGTTACTAGCGGGGGAGTTAGTTTGGAAGAAATAAATTTAGATAATATGGAATCAAAACTTGTTTCTAATCTTTATTTTGTTGGTGAAGTATTGGATTTAGATGGTGATTGTGGAGGATATAATTTAACTATTTCTTTCATTACTGGTTTGTTAGCAGGTGGTTTTAATGATTAGAATAAAAAATATTAGAGTAAAAATTAGTGAAAATATTGATTTGAAACTTGTAGCTTCTAAAAAGTTAAGAGTAAAAAAAGAACAAATAAAAAAAGTTTTAATACATAAAAGATCAATAGATGCTAGAAATAAAAAATTATTTTCATATGTATTTGATTTAGATGTAAGTATATTTGATGAAGACAAATATTTAACTGATGATGTAATTAAAGTTTGTGATGAGGAGTATGTTTTACCTAAACAAGGAAATTATTTAATAGATAAAAATGTTGTAGTTATAGGTAGTGGGCCAGCAGGATTGTTTGCATCTTTTATGCTTGCAAAATATGGTTATAAACCAATATTATTTGAACGAGGAGAAAAAATAGAAGATAGAATTAAAACTGTTGAAGATTTATGGGAAAATAATAATTTTAACAAAAATAGTAATGTTCAATTTGGAGAAGGGGGAGCTGGAACATTTAGTGATGGAAAATTAAATACTTTAGTTAAAGATAAAGAAAATAGAATGAGGGAAGTTTTTAAAATTTTTGTAGAATGTGGTGCTCCGAAGGAAATAATGTATGATAGTAAGCCTCACATTGGAACTGATATTTTAAGAAATGTTGTGGTTAATTTACGAAAAAAAATAATTTCTATGGGAGGAGAAATTCATTATAATTCATTACTTGAAGATATAATAATTAAAGATAATAAATTAGAATCTATAGTTATTAATGGGAAAGTAATCGATACTTCGATTTTAATATTAGCTATTGGACATTCCGCTAGGGATACTTTTAGAATGCTTGATAGTAGAAATGTTAAAATGGAAGCTAAACCTTTTGCTGTTGGAGTTAGAATAATTCATCCTCAGGAGATGATTAATAATAATCAGTATCCAATAAATTATCCGTATTTACCTCCGGCTTCTTATAAACTAACCTTTAAGAGTAAAAGTGGTCATGGGGTTTATAGTTTTTGTATGTGTCCAGGTGGATATGTTGTAAATGCTAGGAGTACTTTGAATGGAATTTGTGTAAATGGAATGAGTAATTATAAAAGAGATACAAAGTTTGCTAATAGTGCAATTGTTGTAACAGTTGGGCCAGATCAATATGGAAAAAATGTTTTTGATGGGATTAAATTTCAAGAAGAATTGGAACGTAAAGCTTTTGTTGTGGGAAAGGGTTTTATACCTATTCAAAAGTATGTTGATTATAAAAATAATCAAATATCTAGCAATATAAATATAGATGCTTTTAAAGGTAAAACTAGTTATGGGGATATAAATCAGATTTTTCCAAAATTTATAAATGTTAATTTAAAAGAAGGAATTGATTATTTTAATAATAAAATAAATGGTTTTAATAATGAGATAGCTGTAATTGCTGGAGTTGAAGCAAGAACTAGTAGTCCGGTTAGAATTCTTCGAGATGATTCTTGTGTGTCTAATATTTGTGGAATTTATCCTTGTGGTGAGGGTGCTGGCTATGCTGGTGGTATTACAACAAGTGCAATGGATGGATTAAGAGTATTTGAAAATATTTATAAAAAATATAAGGGAGATAGGAATGAATAAAAAGGTGATATTAAAAGTTTTTGTTTTAATAATAATTATTTCAATTGGAAATGTTAAGGCTTTAGCAAATCCATATAACGAAAAGGGGCCATATGGTGTTAATTGTACATGGTATACTTGGAAGATGGCTAATGAAAAAGCCGGAGTATCTTTACCAGGATGGGGAAATGCTAATACTTGGTATTCTTCAGCATCAAAAGCTGGTTATTCAGTTGGAAGTGAAGCTAAAAATAATTCTATTATAGTTTGGAATATGACTTCATATGGACATGTGGCTTATGTTGAAAAAGTAGATGGCAATACTTTATATGTATGGGATTCAGAAGATAACTGTATTGATGAAGATGATCCTGAATATGTAGAATGCCTTAAAGAAGCTGTGGATGAACAATCGGATAGAGCATGTTTTTTAAAAGGAAAACCAGCAGCTTGTAAATATGATGTTAATGAGTATGAAGTAATAGGTTATATATATTTAAGTGTAGCAAGAAAAGAACCTATTAAAGATGTTACGGAGAAAAAAGAAACTAAAAATGTTGTAAAAAGTAATAATAGTTATTTAAGTAATATTGTTTTAAGTGATGGTTCTATAGATTTTAATAAAGATATTTTAGAATATAGTATTGAAGTAAAAGAGGATGTAGAAACTATAGATGTTAATGCAACTTTAGAAGATAACAAAGCCACATTATTTGGAAATAGTACTTATCAATTGAATGTTGGCCAAAATGATATAAAAATAGTTGTTACTGCTGAAGATAATACTAAAAAAGAATATGTTTTACATGTATTAAGAAAAAGTGAAGATAAAGAAAAAGCTGAAGTTGTGGATGAAAATAAAGATGTAAAAGAAGAAGATAATAAAAAAGTTGGAGAGAAGAAAAATTATAATTTGGGTATTGAGTTAGGTATAACAGTAGTTTTTGTAGTTTTAGGTATTGTTTTAATAATAAATATTTTAAAAAGAAGAAAATAAAAAAATTATTGATATTTAATGATTTGTTGTGATATAATCTATAAGAAAGAAGTGAGGTGCAGTAATGAAAACATATAAAAAGAATTTACCTGAAGGTGTAAAAAAACAATTTGCTTTATATAAAGGTGTAAAGGTAAGATTAGTAAACAAAAATACTAAAAAGAAAAGTAAATAATAAATTTTTCGACACAGTTTGACATGAGGGATGAAAATCCTTCTTTTTTTGACAAAACCTCCTATGTACTTTTAGAAATCCATGTGTTAGATTATTTGCCAAGGAGATGAAATTTATGAAAAAAATATTGTTATTTTTGATAGTTTTACTTATTGGTAAAATGAATGTTTTAGGTTTAGAAATGGAAGTAAAAAGAAAAGAGGATGTAATATATTATACTTATGAAGAAAGAAAACTTGGAACACGACAGGTATTTAAACTTACCTTTGATGAATGTAGTGAATTTGATTCTTGGCTTATAGCAAATCTTGCTCACATAGGAAGTTTTTCAAATGAATTTGAAAGAAATGTTATTCAAAAAATGATTCTTGAATATGCAAACAAAGATTATAAAGTTAGTTTGTTAGATAATAATGGAAATTATATTGATACTTTTGAAGATGAAAAAAGAATATTAGAAAAATTAAAAGTTTATGATAAAATTCCAGATATTAATGGAAATTATTATGAAGTAAATTTAAACGATAAACTATATGTAGATATAAGTAATTATAATAGTAATTATTTTATAAAAGATTATATAATGGATGGATTGGGAAAAGAGATGATTCTTGCAAATTTTAATAAAACAGGATTACAAAAATTAGAATTTAAAGTTTCTTGTTTTAGAGATGGTAGTGATGTAATTTCTGATGGAGTTAGATATAAAGCATTTTCAATTTATGTTAATGTTTTAGGTTATAAGGTTGATTTTGTTCTTCCTTTAAATGGGGATTTTACTTTTCTTGTTTATGATTTAGATAATAATTATATTAAAACTGTTAATATTAATGAAAATAAAAATATCTTTTATTATGGGCTAGGTGAAAAGTTTGTTTTAAAGGATCAAGGTGGTTCTATATATGAAAGTGTAGATGATATTTATTTATTAGGTTGTGATGAAGAAATTATAATAAATGCAAATTTAAGAAAATTTAAAGTAAATGTAAAATCTTTTTTAAGCGATATATTTTTAGAAGAATTGTTAGAAGTTGATAATGATTTTAAAGTATTAGATAATAATTATTTAGAAGTTACAAATTGCAAAGGTAATTGTGAATTAGAGCTCTTTTATGGTGATTATATTTTTGTTGATAATAAGACTGATAATAAATTTTTTTATAATGTTTGGGAAGATACGGAAGTTATGTTATTTAGATATTATATTTCAGGAATAGTAAGTAATGAAAATATAAGTAAAATAATGATAAATAAAAATATGGTTGAATATGAAAAATCTGGTAATATTTATTTTATTTTAAATTATGAAATAAATACTTTAGAGGTTGTAGTTGATAATAAAGTTTATAAATTAGATTTATTTGATTTTGATAACTATTTTATTATAAATAATATCGGGGTGTTTTATAATTTTAATCTTGAAAAGAAAGATGAGGTTATTAATGATGATGATAATAAAAATAATAATGAAGATTTAGATAATTCTTCAAAAGATAATATGAATGGAAATATTAAAGATAATAATAAAAACGATATGAAGAATAATGAAGAAAATAATAGTAAAAATGATACTGATTCAAATGATGTAATAACTATTTGTGTACCTAATACTAATATGGAATATAATAAAAATATTTTTATTTTAAAGAAAAGATATGATGAATAAATGAAAAAGATATTTGTAATAATTATATTTTTATTATTAAGTGGATGCGGTAAAAATGATGAAATTACTAATGTTAGTGATGAAGGTAATAGTGATTATTATGGTTATTTAATTATTCCAAGTATAAGTATGAATTTAGGTTTTTATTATTATGATGATGATAAAAATAATGTGAATCAAAATGTAACATTAATTAAATCTAATATTGAAAATACTTTTATTTTAGCTGCTCATTCTGGGCATGGGTATTTGGCTTATTTTAATGATTTACGATATTTAAAAGTTAATGATGAAATAATTCTTAAATTTAAAAATCAAGAAAATCATTATAGAATAAAAAGAATAAGAAATGAAATTAAAGATGGAAGTATAAATATATTAAATGAAAAAAATCAAGTAATTCTTACAACTTGTAATCAAGTAAAAAAAGGATATCAATTAATTGTTGAAGCAAGTTTGGTAAAATAGATTAAATTAGCTAGGAATTTAGAAAAAATTTTGTTATAATTATCTTTAAAGGAGATGCAGTTATGGCAAAATCTAGAAGTGAACTTAGAAATATTATTATGGTTATTTTATATCAAATTGATATATATGAAAGTAGAGAAGTCCCGTTTAGTGTGGATCAAGTTATAAAGGAAAATTTAAGTGTAGATAATGACTTTGTTAGAAGCATTGTATATGGTGTTACTACATATAAAGATGAGTTAGATGAAATTGCAAATAAGTATATTGAAGGATGGACAATAGATAGAATTGATAAAACTGGTGCAGCAATTCTTCGAATGGGTTTGTATGAACTTAAATTTACAGATACTCCGGAAATAGTTGTAATAAATGAAGCTATAGAACTTGCAAAGAAATATTGTGATGATGCTGTTAGAAAAATTATTAATGCCGTTTTAGATAGATATATTAAAGAGTAATATGAAAATATCGAGAATTATTAGAAATGAGTTGCCAAGATATGATAGAAAATTTATAAATATTAATGGTAAGGATTATTTTTGTAAATATGCACTTGAGCCTGGAGATCAAATATTTGCCAATAATTTAGCTTCAAAAATGAACATTATGTGTGCAAAAGACTATATTGTTAAAGTTAATCATGATTATTATTATTTAAGTTATAGTTTTAATAATGATGGTATTTTTAAAGATGGAAATGATTTAGGGATAAAGTCAAATGGTTTATATGATGTATGGATGTTTTTTGAAAAGAATTATCCGAATGATAGTAAAAAACTTACTTATCAATTAATTAGAGTTTATCTATTTGATATTTTTATGATGAATAGCGATCGTAATTTAGGAAATTTAGGTATATTAAATCGTAATGGTGTAGTTGATTTATGTATTTTAGATAACGAATATGTTTTTAGTGATTTTGGAGCTAATTTGTTGCCGAAATTATATTTTAATGATAGGTTAAAAAGCTATAAGTGTGCAGATAATTTGGATAATAGATTACCAATGTGCGTACTTAATAATATAGAATCTTTAGAGTATTTTCTTGCAACTTCAGATGAAGTATTTTATGATGTAGTTTTAGAATTTTATAATACTCTAACTCCGGATTTAATTACTTTAGAAATGAAAAAACTTAATAAAATGGGCTTTACTTTAGATAATCAAGGACATTCTTTGATGCTTTATAAAGAATATTATGAATTAATTGGAAATTTACTTTTAGAAAGGGGTATTTTACATGGACAAGGAATATCTAAAAATTAGTGATTTAAATAATTATATAAAAAGAAAATTAGATGATGATTTGTTTTTAAATAAGGTTTATTTAAAAGGAGAAATTAGTAATTTTAAAAATCATACAAGAGGACATCTTTATTTTACTTTAAAAGATGATTCTTCAAGAATTAGTGCAGTTATGTTTCAAAGTAGTGCTGTTAAATTATCTTTTGTTCCTGAAGATGGAATGAATGTATTGGTGGAAGGAAGAATTAGTGCATATCCTTCGCAAGGATCTTATCAAATTTATATTGAAAAAATGGAACCTGATGGTCTTGGGGCTTTATATATCGAATATGAAAAATTAAAGAAAAAACTTGCTGGTGAAGGATTATTTAATAATGAACATAAAAAGATGATTCCAAGATTTCCTGAAAAAATCGGAGTAATTACGGCATCAACTGGTGCTGCGGTACGTGATATCATGAGTACAATTAGAAGAAGATATCCAATATGTGAAGCAATATTATTTCCATGTTTAGTTCAAGGAAAAGATGCTGCCCCGGATATTGTAAGACAAATTAAAAGAGCTGATATGTATGGAGTAGATACGATTATTGTTGGTCGTGGTGGTGGATCAATTGAGGATTTGTGGGCTTTTAATGAAGAGGTTGTTGCTCATGCAATTTATGAATGTAAGACACCAATTATAAGTGCAGTTGGACATGAAATAGATTGGACAATTGCCGATTTTGTAGCAGATTTAAGGGCGCCAACCCCGACTGGGGCTGCAGAAATGGCTGTTCCAACAGTATTAGATATAAATACTCTTTTAAATAACTATAAAATTAGACTTAATAAAAATATTAAAAATATGGTTAATACTAAATTCATTAAATGGAGAAGTTTAAAAAATAGTTTTGTTTTAAAAAATCCAATGAGTATGTATGAAATAAAAGAACAAAAACTTGATACATTGCTTGATAACTTAAATAAAGATATAAAAGTAATATTACAAAATAATGAAATTAAGTTAAATAAATTAAAGATGTCTTATGTTATGCAAAATCCAATGAGTTTAATTGATAAGAAGAAAAATGAATATAATCTTTTAATTAATACATTAAAACTTGTTAATCCACTTGGTATTTTAGAAAAAGGATATTCGTTAGCAACTATTAATGATAAGGTAATTAAATCAAGTAATGATGTTAATGTTGATGATATTATTAATATTAAACTACATGAAGGCAATATTAAAGCTAAAGTTGTAGAAAAATAGGTTTGTTGGACCATTTTTCCCAGCTGGGAAAAATGGTGAACTTTGTCGGAGAAAGTGTAAAGAAATAAAAAGTTTTTTCTCGATTTTGTCGGCGCCGACAAAATCGAGAAAATACAGGGCTGTGATGTATTTTTTAGACAAAAAAGCAACAATGACACACTAAAATAAAAATGTGTCAAACAAAATAAAAAATATTGTAAATACAATTTAATTTAAGGGGGAATGAAAATGAATGAATTAATATTAAATAATAGTATTTTTGAAAATATAAAACATATTGATGAAAATGGTAATGAATATTGGCTTGCAAGAGAACTTCAAAATGTTTTAGATTATAAGGAATGGCGCAAATTTTCTATTGTTTTGGAAAAAGCTAAAATTTCATGTCAAATAAGTAATTTAAATATTGAAGACCATTTTGTCGGCGCCGACAAAATGGTTGTAAAACAAAAAAAATTGAAGATTATAAATTATCACGTTATGCTTGTTACTTAATAGCTTAGAATGGTGATAGTAGAAAGAAAGTTGTTGCACTTGCTCAAACATACTTTGCAGTTCAAACTAGAAAAATGGAAATTACTGAAAGAGAATATTCTACTTTAACTGAAGATGAGAAAAGATTTTATCAAAGAAATTTAACTAAAAAAGGAAATTATTCTTTAAATCAAACTGCTAAAGTTGCTGGAGTTAAAAACTTTGATAAATTTCATAATTCTGGTTATAAGGGATTATAATGGTGAAACTGTTAATGATATAGCTAAAAGAAAAGGTTTAAAATATAGAAAAGATATCTTAGATATATTTTAGAAGTAGAGAAGTCTACTGGAATAACTAATTATGATAAAGATTATAATATGAAACTTTATAAGAAGAATTATGAGTTAATTGGTGATTTATTAAAAGATATGAATTTTATAAAAAAGGAAGGAAGGTAAAAATGAATGATTTAAAATTAGTTGAACCATATATTAATGATAAGAAAAGTGCTTTAGCAATGCTTGAGGAAATTAAAGCTGCAGATGCAGGAGTGCCTTGGCAATATTCAGGACTTGCTAATTTAGAAGAAGCAACATCTTTTGAAGATTGGGTTAAAGAAAAAGATGATGAAAGTAAAGGGGTAAATTTAAAAGATGGCTATGTTGCTTGTACGACATTACTTTTGAAAAGAGAAAGCGATGGAAAAATATGTGGCTCTATAAGTATTAGACATGAACTAAATGATTTTTTATTTAATTTTGGAGGTCATATTGGATATTCAATTACTCCGAGTGAACGCGGTAAAGGCTATGGTAAATTTCAGCTAAAAAAGGCATTGGAAATTGCTAAAAATTTAGGGATTGAAAAATGTTTGATAACTGCAGATGAAGAAAATATTGCAAGTAATAAAACAATTATTTCAGAAGGTGGAGTTTTGGAAAATACTGTAATGTGGAATAATGAACCTTTAAATAGGTATTGGATAAATTTAAAATAGTTGGTATAATTAGTAAGAAAGGAAATATTATGGAAGAAAATAAAAATTTTGAGGAATCTTTACAAGAATTAGAAACTATTGTAAAAGAATTAGAAAGCGGAAATGTTAATTTAGATGATGCAATAAATAAATATACACAAGCTATGAAGTTAGCTAAGTATTGTGGAGAAAAATTAAATGATGCTACGAAAAGCGTTAATAAAATATTAACTGAAGATAATGAATTAAAAGAATTTAAAACAGAATAGGTGAGGTTATGGAAGTAAAAGATATAACAAATAGAGATGTAGATTTTGCTAAATGGTATACAGATGTATGTAGAAAAGCCGATTTAGTTGATTATTCAAGTGTAAAGGGAAGCATGATTATTCGTCCACTTGGGTATGCGATTTGGGAAGAAATACAAAAAAATATGGACAGAATGTTTAAAGAAACAGGGCATGAAAATGTTCAAATGCCAATGTTTATTCCTGAATCATTACTTAATGTAGAAAAGGAACATGTTAAAGGATTTGCTCCGGAAGTTGCTTGGGTTACATATGGTGGACAAGAAAAATTAGAAGAAAGAATGTGTGTAAGACCAACAAGTGAAGTTTTATTTTGTGATCATTATAAAAAAATTATCAATACTTATAGAGATTTACCGATTCTTTATAATCAATGGTGTACGATAGTTAGATGGGAAAAAACAACAAGACCTTTTCTTCGAAGTCGTGAAATATTGTGGCAAGAAGGACATACAATGCACAGAACTGCTGAAGAAGCTAGAGAAGAAACAATAAGAATGTTTAATGTTTATAAAACATTTCAAGAAGATTATTTGGCTTTGCCAGTAATCACTGGAAGAAAAACTGAAAAAGAAAAATTTGCTGGAGCAGAAGAAACATATACTTTAGAAGCTATGATGTATAATGGATATGCTCTTCAAAATGGCACAAGTCATTATTTTGGTAATCATTTTGCTAAAGCTTTTGGTATTAAATTTACTGATAGTGATAATACTTTAAAAACTCCATATCAAACCAGCTGGGGAACATCAACACGTATGATCGGAGCTATAATTATGACTCATGGGGATGATCATGGATTAGTTTTACCTCCGATGATTGCACCATTTAAAGTTATAATTATACCTATCGGAGATGTATCTGAAAAACTTGATGAATTAAAAAATAGTTTGAAAGAAAATGCTATAACATTTAAAGTAGATGAAACAAATAAAACGCCAGGTTTTAAATTTGCTGAAGCTGAAGTAAAGGGATATCCGATTAGAATTGAACTTGGTAAAAGAGATTTAGAAAATAATCATATTACTTTAGTAAGAAGGGATACTTTAGAAAAAATAGTAGTACCTTTTGATGAAATAGTTCTTAAAGTTAAAGAATTACTTGTGACAATTCAAAAAGATATGTTCAGTCGTGCTAAACAAAGACGTGATAGTATGATATATGATGCTAAAAACTATGATGAATTAAAAACGTTAGCTACAACTAAAGATGGTGGATTTATCAAGATTAATTGGTGTGGTAATGAGTCTTGTGAAAATAAAATTAAAGATGACTTTGGAATTAAATCTAGATGTTTAATAGAAGGCGAAAAGGTTACAGGACCTTGTACTGTATGTGGTAATGATGCTGTAACTAGACTTTATATAGGTAGACAATATTAAAATTGAGTAAAGTTTTAGGCTTTACTCTTTATTGTTTTTACTTATTGTTATGTTTATATCATTTTTTTTACATAATTCTAAAAAATCTTTAAAGTAAAAGTTGGTTTTACCTGATTCATTAGCTTTAACCCATTCGTTGGTTTTATTTATGTCTTGTCCAAAATCTTTTTGAGTTTTGTTTGTCCATTCTCTAATAATTTTAATTATGTCTTTTGGTTCATATTTATTAGCATTTATTTTCATATCTTTACCTCATTAAAAATTATTATATATGAAGACTGCTTGTTAAACATCGTAATAGGTATTGACAATACCTGTTTATTTTTTATAAAATATTAGTATAAGGTATTGACAGTACCTATGTTGAGGTAAAGATATGAAAAAGAGATATTTATTTTTAGGTGGTTTATTGGGAATAATTTGTATATGCTTATTTTATTTTTATGTGAAAAACGAATATACTTATGAAACTTTTAATGTGTATAAAAAAAGAGACAATTTAAATAGTGGTATGTTATCCATAATGTTAGAAACAGAAGCAAAGTCTGGAATCTATGAAATGTCAAAAGAAAGTACATGGCCAACTAAAGGTTATAAATTTAATGCAGAATTATCTAAATGTGATAATGGCGGAGAATTATCGTGGGATAATGATAAAAAAGTAGTACTAATGTCTGCGGATAGCATAAATAAATGTTATGTTTATTTTGATTTAAATTCACAGACACTAGTTGAATATGTAATGGCACAATATACTGGAGTGCAAGGAGAAAATGCCATGTATTATCATGATTCAACACTCGCAAATGGAGCAAGTGATAACTCATATAGATATGTAGGGGCAGATTATGTTTTAACTGATAAGGCTAAAAATGCAGGTTATGCAAGCATTTTATCAGGAATTCGAGATAATTATCAAACTAATTTAATTGGTATTTATAAAGATGATGAAGAATATGATTACATTTCATATGATACATCTGCTAGTACAAATGGATATAAAGTTAAATATGACGATAATGCAGATTATATGACTTATTATAATGCTTTTAAAAAAGCATATAATGATGGTTATATAGAGTATAATGTAAAAAACTTCGTATGTTACGGAACAGATGCAGTTCCATGTCCAACAAATAATTTATATCGAATAATAGGTGTGTTTGAAGATAATTATCATGGAGTAACTGGTGAAAAATTAGTTAAATTGATTAAATTTGAATTTGCCTCATCTACAGAATTGGGAACAGAAGCTGCAGTAACTATTGGTCCTGGATCATATGATAGTTCATTAATGGATACTTATAAAGGAACTTTGACAACAACTGATCCATTTTATTGGAGTAAAAATTATAATATTTGGAACGATTCAATTTTAAATACTACGGCTCTTAATGTAAATTTTATTAATTATTTAAATAATATTAATTCTAAATGGGTAGATAGTATAGAAACTGTAAAATGGCAGATTGCTGGCAATGAATATATTGCAAATTCCGTACCTAAAAAAGCTTATGAAGATGAAGTGGTTAGTCCGAATATAGATGATTTAAAATCTTTTGATGAATCATATGAAAGTCCAATTAGTGCTAGAGTTGGACTTATGTATGCAAGTGATTATGGTTTTTCGGTTGCACCGAGTGAATGGATTTATACAATAGAAAATAATGATTCATCTATTCGCGAAAATTGGTTATTTATGGGAAATTATGAATGGACAATTACTCGATATGTATCTTATACAGGATCTGATTCTTATTTTATAAACGAGCAAGGCAAACTTGATACTTCAAGTTCTTATTCAAGTGGTATGGTAAATGTAAGACCTGCATTCTTTCTTAAATCATCTGTTGCTTATGAATCAGGAACTGGAACAATGGAAGATCCAATTAGAGTTGAATAAGCCTTAACAAAATGTAAAAATTTTGATATAATATATAGTGTTTGGAAGTGATAAAATGAATAAAAAAAACATTATAATTTGTGCAGTTATTGGGATTTTACTTTTAGTTATCGGTGTATTAGTTGGGATTATTTATTCTAATAAAGAAGAAATTTTTAAGCATGAGAAAACTGAACAACCAAGTGAAAAAATAAATGGAGATAATAATAGTGATGAAAAAAACATAGTGGAAGAGAAGAAAGATAATAGTAAAAATGATGATAAGCCACTAGAAAAAGAAGAAGTAAAAAATACGAATGAAAATAAGAGTGAAAATAATGTAAAGAATGATAATAATACAGTAAAGTATAGTAATAATGATAATTTAGTTATAAATGAATTAAATAGTACACTTGAAAGTATTAATGAAGCAAAAAGTGATAAAGATTTTAGTGAAAAAGCTAAAGCAACTTTTATTAGTATTGTAGATTTCTTATTTTATGATGGAACTATAAATGGGGTTACTTTTAATGATTTAACAACATCTGGGAAAGAAAAGGTTTTAGAACTTGCAAATAAAATAGACACAAAGCTAGAAGAAAAATCACCAGGATATAAAGATAAAATTAGTAGTGGTACCAATAAAGCTTTTAATAAAGCAAGTGAAGTTATAAAAAAAGGAGCAAAAAATATTAATGATTTTGCTAAAGAAGCACTTGGCAATGACAATTATAATTCTATAATTGATGCTAAAGATGAATTAGTTAAATATAGTAAAAATGCTTTTTCTTTTGTTGGTGGTGTTGGTAGTAAGCTATATACTAATACAAAAGATAAACTAAATGAATGGTATCAAAATTTTAAAAATAATTAGGGACTTGTAAGTCTCTTTTGTTTTGTGGTATAATTTTAGAAGAGTACGGAGGTAATACTTATGGAAGAAGATATTTTAAAAGAAATTGAAGATGTGGAGGAAAAAAAACCAACAAATGAGATTGTGGAAATAGATGAAAATGACGAAATTTCTAATACACAATATGATTTACAAGAAATAGAAGATGAAACTAAAAAACAAAATAAGAAAAAGCCTAGTAAATGGAGTGGATTAAATAAAAAGACAAAAATAATAATTATTAGTAGTATTGTTTTAGTTCTTTTAATAATAGTTATATTATTATATTTTTTAGTATTTAATAAAAAAGATGATTACAATAAAAAGCCTGATGAACCATTAGTAGTTGTTGAAAAAGATAATTACAGATATGAAGATGGATTATTAGTATTCATTGATAAAAATAAAGACGAATTAGGTAGCTATGAATGTAAAAATAAAAATGAAAATTTATGTTATGTAGCATATTTTAGTAATGAAGATGATTTTGATACTTTTAAAAAGGTTTATGAAAATGGTCTTCCAGTAGATATTAGAAGTGATATTATTAATGATAGATATGTATTTGTTTATGATGATGAGAAAAAAGAAGATGGAAATGTAATACTATATGATATTGATAAAAAGAAGGATCTTGATACTTATTCATTAGTTAAAGAAGTAAAAGATAATAAAGTAATTGTTAAAAAGAATAATAAATATGGAGTACTAGATTTAAGTAATGATACTTTAAATGCTGATACAAAAATTAAATATGATTATTTAGGATATATTTCTGATACTAATTATTTAGTTACTGCAACAAATGGTAATTACAGTTTAGTTGATTTTGATTATAAAGAAGTAAGTAAGTCTGTACCTGGCCGAATTATGAATTTTGATGGTAATAATATTAGTGTTAAGGTAAATAATTCTTATTATGTTTATGGATATGACGGAAAAAGTGTAATAGATGTAGCTTATGATTATATAAGATTTGTTAATAATTATGTTATAGCATTAGATGGTAAAAAGATTTTTGTTTATGATAAAGATGGTAATCCAATGAATAAAGATGGTATTAAAATTAATACTACAGATTATAATACCAAATTAATATTTAGTGATACACTTCGTCAAACTGGAAAAGAAGAAGCATTTAGTGTTACTGTTACAGGAAGTACCATGCGTATTGAATTCGGAGAAGAATATGCAAAAATTAATTTAACTGAAGGATTGTTTAATAAAAATATGCCTTATATTAGTTATTTTGGAGGTAAATTATATTTTTATAGTGATGAAGAAAAAACAGATTTATTAGGATCTTATGTATGTAGTTATGCCAACGGGGTTGATGCTTCAACAAAAGATTTAGAAAATTGTTTTTTAGCAAAAGAAAGTAATATTTTAAATCCTGATAATGGTGATAAAGTTGGTCATTTACCTATTTATAATAAAAGATTTGTATTTATTGCTGATACGAAGACTCCGAATACTAATGATAACATTATTTTATGGGATTTAAAAAACAATAAAAAGTTAGCTACATATAAAAGTGTAGATTTAGGTTTTCATAATGATGAAGAAGTAATAAATTTTGTTGATACTGCAGGAACTTTGGCTGTTGCATTGAATACTAGTGATTCTTATGGGGTTGTAAATATTCAATCTAGTAAAGTATCCGGATTAATTTCATTTAAAGATAAAGATAATGAAAAAGTAACTAATGTTTCAATTAAGCAATTAGGTGATAATTTCTTGATTAAAAGAAGTGATAGAACATATCATTTATTTGATAAAAATGGTGATGAATTAGCAAATAAAGTATCTACGACTTATGAAATTGTAGAATATAAATATGATCATTTAATAGTTAAAAATAATGATTTATATTTAATATATGATTTAAATGGTAAAATTGTAAGTAATGAATTTAAGTATATTTCTTTAGAGAATAAGTATTATGTTACATTAGATAAAAATAATTTGTTGGGTGTTTATAAGTATAGTGATAAAAATAATTTATTAAGTAAAGTAATAGAAATAACAGATATTGATAAAGATTTAAATTACAAATTAATCGGAGATATATTAGAAATTACATATACATCACATGGAATATTAGATACTATTTCAGTTAGTATTGGATAGGTGTAATATGAAGGATAAAAAGACTTTAATTACAATTATTGTTTTATTAGTTATTTTGTTACCAATGGGGGTTATTGGTACAATAAAGAACTTTAGTGTTCCTAATAAAGATGAAGTAGTTGATGATAATCCAAATAAAAATTTTATATATAAAAATAAATTGTATTTCTATTTAGATGGCAAATTGTTATCAACTTATAATTGTAGTAATTGTGATATTGCTAATGTAGAAATAGATGATGAGGAGTATAAAACAAATTATTATAAGAATGGAAATAGTATTGTTTATACAGTTATAAATAATTATTATGGTATATTTAAAGAAAATAATGAAATAAAGTTATATAATTTAGTGTCTAAAAGTGTAATAGATTCTTATGAAAAAATTAAATATTATAAAACTTTATCTTCTAGTAAATATTTGATTACTAAAAAAAGTTCTGGCTATGGAGTTATATTTTTAGATTTATCAAATAAACCTATTGCAAATGAGTATGATTATATTTCTGTGGCTTCTCATTTAGTTGATGGCATTTTAGATACTTCAAAATTCATTGCTAAAAAGGGTAATAATTGGTATATATTAAATAGTGATGGGTCTTTGTTTATAGATTCTGTGGGTGAAGAAATAGTAGATTTTAATGATAATTATGTAATTACTTATAATAATGGATATCATATTTATGATAAGAATAAAGTAGAATATTTAAGTAATTTTCCTAAAACTAAAGTTTATGCAATTGATAAATATGTAATGGTTTTAAATAATAATCAATTATTTGTATATGAAAATTGTGGTGGAAACATTTTGAAATATTTAGAATTACCTAGTTATACTGATATTTATTTTAGTGTAAATAAGGGAAAAATTGAAATAAATGCAGATGGAAATTTACTAGAAACACTTGAACTATAGCTAATTATTTGTTAAAATAGATTTGTATTTCGATGATTTTTGAGGAGTAATGTATACGGATTTTAAAGAGAGTTAGTGGTGGGTGGAAGCTAATAATGAAGATACATGAAGGTTGCTTAATGAGAAATAATGCAGAGATGCTATAAAATCAAATAAGTAAAATAGAGGATGGTACCGTCTTTTAAAAAGACTCCTTGGTATCATTCTTTTTATTTTTTGGAAGTGATGATTATGATTAGTTTTAAATATGAAAATAATGGACTTGATGATACTCAATTAAATGAGTTGAATGAATTTTTAATTGCTAATATTAAAAGCATTACTGATTTTTTTGAATTTAATAAGAATCTTATAATTACAATAAAGATTTTTGATTGTAAAAAGAGTTTAGATAATTATGTGGTTAACAATTTGTCTTTTAAACTAAATGATTATGCAGTTGGATTAATAAATAGTGAGAATGATACTATACTTTGTTGTAGTTATAATGATTATGATAATACCGTTCATAAAAATGAAAGTTTTATTGATTATAAAAAAATGATATTACATGAATGTGTACATATTTTACATACTTATTATATGGCTAAAGATAATTTGTATTTTTATAAATATTTGTGGGAAGGCGTTGCAAGTTATTTAACTAATCAATATGAAGAATGTAATATTGAAAATATTAAAGTTGAGGATGTTTTAAATGAAAAGGTATCGTATCGAGTCTACTTTTCTATTATAAAAAAGATTATAAAAACATATGGTTTAGAAAAATTAAAAGAAATTTTAAAATTTGATAAAGATAGTATAAATATACTTAAAGAAATTATTTAAAAAAGGATGTGGAAGAAATGTTAGAAAAAAAATATGATCATTTAAAAGTTGAAGAAGGAAAGTATAAGAATTGGGTAAGCCATGGATATTTTGAAGAAAAAGAAGGATTGCCACCTTATGCAATAGTAATTCCACCACCAAATGTAACAGGTAAACTACATTTAGGACATGCTTGGGATACTACACTTCAAGACATAATAATTAGATTTAAGAAAATGCAAGGATTTAATGCTGTATGGGTTCCAGGAATGGATCATGCTGGTATTGCAACACAAGCTAAAGTTGATGCAAAATTAAGAGATATGGGGATTAATCCTCGTGGTATTACGCGTGAAGAATGGCTTAAATATGCTTGGGATTGGAAAAATGAATATGCCAAAAATATTCATGAACAATGGGCTAAATTAGGACTTTCTTTGTGTTATTCTAAAGAACGTTTTACTTTAGATGAAGGATTAAATAGAGCTGTTAATCATGTATTTAAGACTCTATATGATGAAGGATTAATTTATCGTGGGGAAAGAATTATAAATTGGGATCCTCAAGCGATGACCGCTTTATCTAATGAAGAAGTTATTTATAAAGAAGTAAAAGGTGCTTTTTATCATATTAAATATTTTATTGAGGGAACTGATAAGTATTTAGAAGTTGCTACGACTAGACCTGAAACATTATTTGGTGATACAGCAGTTGCAGTTAATCCGAATGATGCAAGATATAAAGATTTAATTGGTAAAAATGTTATATTACCACTTGTTAATAGGCTTATACCAATTATCGGAGATGAGCATGCTGATCCAGAATTTGGAACAGGTATTGTAAAGATTACTCCGGCTCATGATCCAAATGACTTTGAAGTAGGTAATCGTCATAACCTAGAGAGAGTTGTATGTATTAATCCTGATGGCACTATGAATGAAAATGCTTTAGAGTTTAAAGGATTAGATAGATTTGAAGCTCGTGAAAAATTAATTGAAGCTTTAAAGGAAAATGATTTACTTATCAGTATTGAAGAAATAACTCACAATGTAGGTCATAGTGAACGAAGTGGTGTTATGATTGAACCATATTTATCTAAACAATGGTTTGTTAAAATGAGACCTTTAGCTGATAGAGTATTAGAAAATCAAAAAAATAAAGATACAAAAGTAAATTTTGTACCTACGAGATATGAAAAAATAATGAATCATTGGATGGAGATTACATATGATTGGTGTATTTCTCGTCAACTTTGGTGGGGACATAGAATTCCAGCTTGGTATAAAGGCGAAGAAGTTTATGTTGGCGAAGACGCTCCGGATGGTGATGGCTGGATTCAAGATACTGATGTTTTGGATACTTGGTTCTCAAGTGCTTTGTGGCCATTTTCCACTTTAGGTTGGCCGGATGAAACTGAAGATTTTAAAAAGTTTTATCCAAATAATGTATTGGTAACAGGTTATGATATTATTCCATTCTGGGTTAATCGTATGACATTCCAAGGTCTTCATTTTACTGGACAAAGACCGTTTAAAGATTGTTTAATTCATGGTCTTATCAGAGATAAAGAAGGAAGAAAGATGAGTAAATCTTTAGGTAATGGTGTAGATCCAATGGATGTTATTGATACATATGGAGCAGATGCTTTAAGATTTTTCTTAACCACAAGTGCTTCAGCAGGTACTGACCTTAGATATGATGAAGAAAAAGTTAAATCAACATGGAATTTCATTAATAAATTATGGAACGCATCAAGATTTGTTTTGATGAATATCGAAGACTTAACTGAACTTGAGTTTAATGATTTGAAAACTGAAGATAAGTGGATACTTACAAAATTAAATAATACAATTAAAAGTGTAACAAAAAATATGGAACACTATGAATTTAATAATGTAGGTAGTGAAATATATAGCTTTGTATGGAATGATTTTTGTGATAATTATATCGAATTTGCTAAATTTAGTATAGAAAGTAATACTACAAAATCAGTATTATATAAGGTATTGTCTAGTATATTAAAAATGTTACATCCATTTATGCCTTATGTAACTGATGAGTTATATAGTAATTTACCAATTCATGAAGAAAATATTATATTATCAAAATATCCTGAGTATAATAAAGAAGAAGTATTTACAAAAGAATGTGAAGATTTTGATAATATTATTGAATTTATAAAGGTATTTAGAAATGTAAAACTTGAAAATAAAATTGGTAAGGAATTTGGTATTAAAATAAATAGTGATGATGACTATAATTTAATATTTAAATTACTTCGTATAAATCTAGATGAACATAATAAAATAGATGGTACAAAATATAGTTGTATTTATAAAAATTATAATGTTGATATATATTATGAAAAAGAAATTACTGAAGAAGACATTATGTTAAAAAATAAACAAATTAGTGATTTAGAAGCATCAATTGCAAGAAGAAAGAATCTTTTAAGTAATGAAAATTATTTAAATAAAGCTCCGAAGGAACTTGTAGAAAAAGAAAAAAATACTTTAAAAGATGAAGAAGAAAAGTTAGAAAAATTAAAAAATGAAAATTAAAAGAAGCTCCAAAAAGCTTCTTTTAATTTTGTTATCATAATAGTATTAAATATCATAGCATTAAGGCTAACTTATATGCAAACTTTCTTTACTAAATACATCATAAAATAAATGAAAATCAATGTCAAATCTCACAATTTTTAAAAACTCATTTATAAATAGAGACATTTTACTAGAAATTTGATACAATATTGTACGAGGAAAGATATATGAAAGATTGTTTACTATATAAAATAATAAGGCCAATTATTACATTTGTATTTAAAGTGTTTTTAACACCTAAAATAATAGGAACTGAAAATATTCCTGGGAGTGGTAGAGTAATTTTAGCGGGTAATCATACCAGTATTTTTGATGCTCCACTTTTAATTTCATGTACTAAAAGAAATGTGCATTTTTTAGCTAAAAAGGAATTGTGGAAAGGCCCTAAAAAAATTATTTTTGGCAATTTAGGTCTTATTCCAGTTGATAGAAAAACTAGAGATGGTAATGCTTTAATAGTAGCAGAAAGATATTTAAAAAATGAAAAGTTGATAGGGATTTTTCCAGAGGGAACTACTGAAAAAGAAGGACATATGCTAAAATTTAAAAAAGGTGCTGTTAAAATGGCAGTTGATACAAATAGTCCGATAGTGCCATTTGTAATAACAGGTAAATATAAATTTTTCTCAAAGAGTTTAACAATTAGATTTTTAGAACCTATTAAAGGTAATGAAAATATAAAGGAAGAAACTGAAAGACTTATGAATATAATTAAAAAGGAAAGAGGAGAAGACTAATGAATATATTTTCTTTTTTAAGAAGAAGAAAACCCATTCCTGAACCATGGGCAAAGTATTATACTAAAGAAGAATTAAATATTAAAATACCAGATATAAGTATGTATGATCAAGTAAAGAAAAGTGCTTATCTTTATCCGGAAAATATTGCTTATGAATATATGGGTAAAAAGTGTTTATACAAAGATTTTATTAATGATATTAATAATTGGGCGAAGGTATTTAGAAAGTCTGGAATTAAACATGGTGATATAGTTAGTATTAGCCTACCTAATATTCCAAATGTTTTAGTTGTACTATATGCTTTAAATAAAATTGGTGCAATTGCTAATATGGTACATCCTTTATCTAGTGAAGAAGAAATTTTGTTTAGTTTAAATTCAACGAATAGTAAATATTTGGTTATGCTGAATACATTTTATGAAAAAGTAGAAAATATTATTGATAAATCATCAGTTGATGCAGTGATTTTTGCAAGTGCTTCTGATTATATGCCTTTTATGTTAAAAATTTTTTATAATATTTCACAATTGGGTAAATTTAAAAAATATCCAAAAAAAAGTATGTTTTATAGTTGGAAAAGTTTTTATAAAAAATATTATACTGATGAACATATAAAATTTTCTAAATATGGGCGAGATACTCCGGCGGTTATTATTCATAGTGGGGGAACTAGTGGAACTCCGAAAAATGTTGTAATTCAAAATAGAGCCTTTATTTTAGGTGCTTTACAAGAAAAAATACTAATGAAAAATTTACATGCTGGAGATTGTTGTTTAGCAATTATGCCTAATTTTCATGGGTTTGGATTAAGTGTTTTAATGCACACTCCACTTGCCTTGGGGTGTTATTCAATTTTAATTCCTCAATTTGACTCTAAAAAATTTGATGTAATATTTCATAAGAAGAAACCTTCTTGTGTTTTGGGAGTGCCTACTTTATATGAAGCTTTAATGAGTAATAATAATATTAAAAATTTAGATTTATCAAATTTAAAATATATTGTATCAGGTGGAGATATTTTACCAAAGTCTTTAGAAGATAGAATGAATAAATATTTGAAGGAACATAATTCACCAGGTAAGATAACACAAGGATATGGCTTGTCAGAAGCTTTGGCAGCAGTTTGTCTTGCATGTGATGATGTCAATAAATCTGGATCAGTTGGAATTCCTTTAGCTGGTAATCAAATAAAGATTATAGATCCTGCGAATCGTATAACTTTGCCATATGGTGAAGTCGGGGAAATATGCGTGCATTCTAAAGCATTTATGCAAGGGTATTTGAATAATGAATCTGAAACAAATACTGCTTTACAAGTTCATAAAGATGGACATGTGTGGCTACATACTGGAGATTTAGGTTATATGGATAGTGATGGCTTTGTTTTTTATAAAGGAAGACTTAAAAGAATGATTATAACTAGTGGATATAATGTTTATCCTTCTCACATTGAGGAAGTTATTGAATCACATCCAGCAGTATTACAATGTAGTGTAGTTGGTGTGCCTCACCCTTATAAACAAGAGGTGCCAAAGGCATTTATTGTATTAAAAGAAGGATATGTTGCTATGTTTGTTAAAGAAGATATTAAATCTTTTTGTAAAAAAAGACTAGCTAAATATATGATTCCTAGTGAATTTGTATTTAGAAAAAGACTTCCTAAAACTAAATTAGGAAAAGTAGATTTTAAATCTTTACAAAAAGATACTAGAGGTGATTATGATGAATAAGATGCCATTTTTATATAGATTTGGTAGAGCTATTCTTGGACCTATATTTAGGTGGTATTACAAACCTACGATTATAGGGAAAGAAAATATACCTAAAGATGGTGCTATATTAATTGTGGGTAACCATAAACATTTATATGATCAATGTTTATCAATTATATCAACGAAAAGATATATTAGATATATGGCTAAAAAAGAGTATTTTGATAATAAAAAAACAAGATGGTTTTTTTCTGCGGTTGGATGTATAAGTGTAGATAGGCAAAATCATGATGGGAAAGCTAAAGAAGAAGCAATTAAAACATTAAAAGCGGGCGGAGCAATTGGTTTGTTTCCAGAGGGAACTAGAAATAAAACAGAAGAATTTTTGCTTCCATTTAAATATGGAACTGTTTCTATGGCTAAAAAAACTGATGCTTATTTGGTACCTTTTGGTATAACTGGTGATTATGTATTTCATAGCAAGAATCTAGTTATAAGATATGGTAAACCATTTAAAGTTACTGATATGGATATGGAATCTGCCAATGAACTTTTGTATAATACAGTTAAATCTTTGATGGAAGAAAATTTAAAGTGAAAATGATTTGGATACTTTATTTAATGATTATTTGTCTATTGAAAAGATAGAAAATATCTAGTAGATACAATATTACATTTTAAGATATATAGGATGATTTATGTAATAAATTACAAGATTATGAACTATAATGCAAAAAAAATGACGGGAGAAAAATAATCCCGTCTTTATTTATACTAGCAAAGATTTACATCATCCTTGCTAATAATAGTATATGTATTAAAAATAATTTTATACAAAAAAACTACATAATATTATTAATTATGCAGCTTTTTTATTTAAAGTTCTTGCTTCTCTAGCACTAATGATTACTTTTTCTCCATTAATTGTCTTTTTTTGTAAATTTGGTTTTTGTTTCATTTTAGTTGCATTTAAAGCATGTGATCTTCTATTACCAGTTAAAGGTTTTTTAGTAGTTACTTTTGTAGCCATTTTTCTCACTCCTTTTTTTTGTTTACCTATTAATTTTAACAATATATTTTATGTTTGTCAAATATTACTTATGTTTTTAGCTTCATATTTGGAAATTTTTTCTCAAAAACACTGTTTTTGTAGTGTTTATCTATAAATTTATCTAGTTTTGATGTGGCTGGTATTTTTTCTTTACGTTCGGAATATCTTTTAGTTATTAATGAAGTAATAGTAATATCGAATATTAAAAATAGTAAAAGTAAAAAGGTTAATATTTTAAGAAATTGGTGGTTATATACTAAATTAAATAATTTTATATAATAAGGATAGCCAAGTTTTATCCATGATAAGGATAGTATGCCCCATAGAAATGAATATAAAAGATTTACTCTGCCATCTAAATTAGCACTCATTTTACTATAGTCCCAAGAGCAAGTATGAAAAATGTATTCTTGAAATAGTGATGCTATATATTCAAAAACTGTACCAATTATAATTCCACATATAAATATAATTATAAAGTTTTTATCTTTTAATTTAAAAAGTAATAAAGTAAGTAGTATAAGTCCAATTCCATAAATAGGCTTAAATACACTATACCAAAGTCCTTGACGATTTACTATTTTTTTAGTTTTAATTAGTTCCCAGAATGTTTCAAAAATGTATCCAAAGAAACCTCCGATTGCAAATAATAAAATTAAATGAATTAAAATTTTTTCACAAGCTTTCAAAATATCACCTTGATATTAATATGGATAAAAATATAAAAAAAACACTTAAAAATAAAAGTTATCCGTGATATAATTACTTTACAAGGAGTTTAGTATGTATGTACCTTTAAAAGTAACTACGGATTATTCATTATTAAAAAGTTTAATTAAGATTCCAGACTTAATTAATTTTTTGCTTGAGAAAAATATAAAGGTATGTGGGATATGTGATGATAATTTATATGGAGTGTTTGATTTTTATAATGCTTGTAAAAATAATGGAATTAAACCTATAGTGGGTTTATCTATAAAGGTAAATGATTTAGAAATTTATTTATATGCTAAAAATTATTTAGGTTATAAAAACTTGTTAAAGATACATACAATAAAAGAAAAAAGAGATTTATTACTTGAAGATTTAATTAAATACAAGGAAAATATTTTAGTTATTCTTCCATATGAAAGTAGAAGTATTTATAATGAAATAAATAATATTTTTAATGTTTATATGGGATACAAAAGTAATATAGAAAGAATAAATGAATTAAAGGTTACTAGTAAGGTTGTTTTTGTTAATGATATAAGATTTTTGAAAAAAGAAGATATGCCATATATGAAGTATTTGGATCTTTTGAGAAAAGATGAGATAAAAGATTATAGTAATTGTTATTATTTGAGTGATTCTGAATACCTTGGTGTGGTTGATGAATTTATTAATCAAATTGAATTAGAATTTATCTTTAATGAGAAATATATTCCAAAGTATATTGATAATTCGTATGAGTTTTTGAAAAATTTAAGTTTTAAGGGATTAAATAAAAGATTAAATGGTAATGTATCAGATAAATATATTAAAAGATTAGAATATGAATTAGATGTAATTAATAAAATGGGATTTGTAGATTATTTTTTAATAGTTTATGATTATGTTTTATATGCTAAAAAAAATAATATATTAGTGGGTCCAGGAAGAGGTTCAGCAGCAGGATCTTTGGTAAGTTATTCAATTGGTATAACTGATATTGATCCTTTGAAGTATGGGCTTATGTTTGAGAGATTTTTAAATCCTGAAAGAGTTACTATGCCAGATATTGATATAGACTTTGATACCTATAAGAGAGAAGAAGTAATAGAATATGTTAAGCATAAATATGGTGAAAATAGAGTAGCTTTGGGACTTACATTTAATACATTAAAGAGTAAATTAGTTTTAAGAGATATAGGCAGGATATTAAATATAAATAATAATTTACTTGATGGGTTTATAAAAAATATTAATGGTTCTTTAGGTTTAAAAAATAATTTGAATAATGAAGTTTTAAAGAAATATATTAATAATTATAAAGAAATAAAAAAATTGTATGGTATTTGTTTACATCTTGAAAATTTAAAGAAAAATACTTCAGTTCATGCTGCAGGTGTTGTTATTTCTAGCATAGATTTAGATGAAGTTATACCAATTCATATTATGAATGAGACCCTTATTACTGGGTGTACGATGGATTATTTGGAAAATATTGGACTTTTGAAAATGGATTTTTTAGCTGTTAAAAATCTAAGTATGATTGCAAATATTTTAGATGTAATCGGACATGATAAACTTAAAAATATTGATTTAAATGATATGGAAGTTTATAAACTATTTGCAAGTGGGAAGACTGATGGGATTTTTCAATTTGAAACACCATTACTTAAAAGTTTAATTATGAAATTAAAACCTAGTTGTTTTAATGATTTAGTAGCTGGTATTGCACTTGGAAGACCGGGAGCTTTGATGCAGGTAGATCATTATATTTTAAGAAAAAATGGTCAAGAAAAAATAGATTATATTGATAAGAGTTTAGAAAAAATTTTAAAAGATACTTATGGAATAATAATATATCAAGAACAAATAATGGCTATATTAAGAATTGTTGGAGGTTATAGTTTAGCACAAGCTGATATAATAAGAAGGGCTATTTCTAAAAAGAAAGAAAATATTATTCAGGAAGAAAAGGAAAAATTTATAAGGCAAGCTATAAAAAATGGATATAATGAAGATTTAGCAAATAAGATATATGGTTTTATTGTGAAGTTTGCAAATTATGGATTTAATAAATCACATTCTGTTGCGTATGCTTTGGTTGCTTATCAAATGGCTTATTTAAAAGTTAAATATCCTGAGTATTTTATAATAGAAATGATTAATAGTAAAGATGGAAATACTTTAAATAATTCGGTTAATTATCTTAAAAATAAAGGATTTAAAATTATAAAACCCGATATAAATTTAAGTAAAAATAATTATTATGTAAAAGGAAAATCGTTAATTATGCCATTCGGAGAAATAAAAGGTGTTTCAAAAGAATTAGCAGAAAAAATTGTGTTATCAAGAAAAGAAGGATTTTTAGATATATTTGATTTTTTGTATAAAACAAAAGATTTTGTAAATGGCGATATTTTTGAAGTTTTAATAAAAGCTGGAGTATTTGATTCGTTTAATATAAATAGGCATACATTAATAGAAAATATTGATACATTATTAAATTATGTTAATTTATATGATGGAAATAATTCGATAAAAAAACCTATGCTATTTGAAGTAAATGAATATAATGAAGATACTATAAAAGATATGGAATATGAAGTATATGGAAGATTTATAAGTAATCATCCTTCAAGTAAATATAAAAATTGTTTTAAATTAGAAAATATGGATAAGTATTTATTTAAAAATGTAAAGTGTGTAGTGTTAGTTGAAAGATTACGAAGTATTAAAACAAAAAAGAATGAAGATATGGCTTTTATGAGTGGTAGTGATGAAACTAAAGTAGGTGATTTTACTATTTTTCCTAAAGATTATGAGTTACTTAATGATATTAAAGTACATGATTTAGTAGAAGTAAGTGGTACTGTTTCAAAAAGATTTGACAAAGTAAGTATAATTGTTAATAATATAAAGAAGGTGGGTAAAAATGAATGAAGAATTAAATAGATTTTTTAAGAGTATTTCTTTTAGTGATGATGAGTTTAGAGATTCAATACTTGAAAGAGTAGTATTAAAAAAGAATGAAAATAAATTTTTAGTTTATATAAAAAATAAAGATGTATTACCTGTTGGAAGTGTAAATAGATTGTTTTTATGTGCCATGAATGGTATAAATGGAGAAAAGCTATGTGATGTAAATATAAGTTATGATAATATTAATAATAGTGATGTAATAAGATATATAGATTATTTAATTGATGATATTATTATAAAAAGACCTTCATTAGTAAGTATTAAAAAAAGTAATATTGAAATATTAAATAATACAATTTATTTTCATGTATTAAATGATTTTGAAAAGAGTGATTTATTACATGAAGCGAGTGATATTTTAAAAAATTTAAAAAGATATGGGTTGGGAGAATATAATATTGAAGTAAATATTAGTGAAGATGAAAGAAAAAATATCCAAGAAGAAATAGAGTTAGAAAAACAAAGTGTTTCATCTAAAAAAGAAGAAGAAAGTCCAGTTATCTTGGGGGTACATAAAGATGGAGATGTAATAAAACTTAATAATATACTAGGAGAAGTAAAAAATATTATTGTTGAGGTTTATATTTTTGCTAAAGAAGTATCAGAAAGACAAGGAAAAAAGGGACCAGTTTTTATCATGAATTTAAAGGTTAGTGATAAAACTGATAGTTATTTAATGAAGATTGTACGATTTAATGAGGAAGAATTTGCACATTTAAATAAAAAGTTAAATATAGGTTCTTGGTATAGAGTTCATGGACATATGGAAATGGATGAATATTTACATCAAATGGTTATTAATGCCAGAAATATAGAGATTATTCCATCTAAAGATGTAAGTATAAAAGATGATTGTGAAGAAAAAAGAGTTGAGTTACATGCTCACACAATGATGAGTATGATGGATGGTGTGGTTCCCACTGCAACCCTTGCTAAATTTGCTGCCAAATTAGGGCATAAAGCTGTTGCTGTAACTGATCATAATTCACTGCAAGCTTATCCGGATATTTTCAATGCTTTACAAAAGATGAATAAAGGAAAAGAAGATAAAGATAAATTTAAAGCTTTGTATGGGGCAGAACTTAATGTTGTAGATGTTGAATCTAATATTGTATTTAAAAATAAAGAGTATCCTTTGTTTGATCAAGAATATGTTGTATATGATACAGAAACTACGGGGTTAAATAGTGGAATTGATCAAATGATAGAAATCGGGGCTGTAAAGGTTAAAAATGATGAGATTATTGATAGATTTGATGAACTTATTGCTTGTCCAACACCATTACCTAAAATTATTACTGAACTAACTAATATTACGGATGAAATGTTAGTTGGTAAAGATAGCGAAGAAAATGTAACAAAAAGATTTTTAGAGTTTTGTGGAGATTTACCTTTGGTTGCTCACAATGCTCAATTTGATATTTCTTTTGTTACTAGTGCCTGTAAAAAATATAATTTAGGTGAATTTAATAATACTGTTGTTGATACAATGGGACTTGCTAGAAATATGTATCCAACATGGAGAAATCATAAGCTTTCTACTTTAGTTAAGAATCTAGAAGTTGAATGGGATGAAGATAAACATCATAGAGCAGATTATGACTGTGAAGGAACAAGTAAATGTTTTTATAAAATGTTGTATGAGTTAAAGAGTCAAAATATTAAAACAACTCTAGATTTAGAAATGCTAGCAGATCAAGAAAATGCTATTAAGTTTGCTAGACCTTTTCATTTAACACTGATTGCTAAAAATCCGGTAGGGTTAAAGAATCTATTTAAAATAATTAGTCTTGCTAACACTAAATATTTATATAAAGGAAAAGATGCTAAAATTCCTCGGACTGATTTAATTAATTTACGTGAGGGTTTAATTGTTGGTAGTGGTTGTGTTAATGGTGAGGTCTTTGATAAGGGTTATGGTTTATCTGATGATGATTTAAAAGATTTAATGAACTTTTATGATTTTATTGAGGTTCAACCGGCATCAGCTTGTTCACATTTAATCGGAGAAGATAAAAAGTTTCATAATATCATGGAATATAATGGATATGTTTCAAGACTTGTAAAAGTTGCAAAGTCAATGGGGAAACTTGTTTGTGCAACAGGGGATGTTCATAATTTAAGACCAGAAGATTTAATATATCGAAAAGTTATTGTTCATCAAAAAACTAATGGAAAAATCCATCCTTTAAATAGGGAAGGTTTGGAATTACCTAATATGTATTTTATGACTACCCAAGAAATGCTTGATGCTTTTTCGTTTTTGGAAGAAGATTTAGCAAAAGAAATAGTAGTTACTAATACAAATAAAGTTGCTGATATGGTTGAACATTTACAAATAATCAGAGATAAATTATATACTCCGGTTTTGGAAAATAGTGCTGAAGTTACAAAAGATATGGTTTATAAAAAGGCTCATGAAATATATGGGGATCCTCTTCCTAAAAATATTGAAGAAAGATTGGAAGCAGAACTTGCAGGTATTATTGGTGGAGGTTATGATGTAATTTATCTAATTGCTGAAAAATTGGTTAAGAAATCAAATGAAGATGGTTACTTTGTTGGTTCTCGTGGTTCAGTTGGTTCAAGTTTAGTTGCTACGATGATGGGAATTACTGAAGTTAATGGCCTTCCTCCGCATTATGTTTGTCCAAAATGTAAAAAATCTTATTTTGAAGATGAAACTGGTGAGAGCCTTGCAAGCCTTTATCCATCTGGATATGATATGCCTGATAGAACTTGTGAATGTGGCATAAAACTAAAAAAAGAAGGTCAAGATATGCCATTTGCAACATTCCTTGGATTTAAAGCGGAAAAAGTGCCTGATATCGATCTTAACTTTTCGGGGGATAATCAAGCTGATGCACACAACCATGTAAAGGTATTATTCGGTGAAGATCATGCTTATCGTGCGGGAACCATTTCAACGGTAGCGGAAAAAACGGCTTTTGGTTATGTTAAAGCATATTGTGAAGATAAAGGTATCATTTTAAATAATACGGAAATTGAACGTATTGCTATCGGATGTACTGGGGTTAAAAGAACAACTGGACAACATCCCGGAGGTATTATTGTTATTCCTCAATACATGGATGTATTTGATTTTACTCCATATCAATATCCGGCGGATGAACCTGATAGTACATGGTATACAACACATTTTGACTTCCATGCTATTCATGATAATGTTTTAAAACTTGACATCCTTGGTCACGATGATCCGACGATGTTAAGATATTTAGGGGATACAACTGGTATTGATATAAAAAATGAAATTCCTTTTGATGATAAAAATATTATTAGTTTATTTACATCTCCGAAGGCATTAAATGTTTCAGAAGAACAAATTCTATGTAAAACTGGGACGCTTGGCATTCCTGAATTTGGGACAAACTTTGCTATTAACATGCTTCTTGAAATTAAACCAACTCATTTTGCAGATTTGGTTAAGATTGCCGGTTTATCACATGGTACCAATGTATGGCAAGGCAATGTGCGTGACTTAATTGTCAATAATGTTGCATCATTTAATGAAGTTGTTGGTTGTCGTGATGATATTATGGTTAGCTTAATCAATTATGGTCTTGATCCATCTAGAGCGTTTAAAATATCAGAATTTGTTCGTAAAGGAAAAGCTAAAAAGGAACCGGAGACATGGAATGAACATGTTGCTTACATGAGAGAATTTAGTGTTCCTGAATGGTTCATTGAATGTTGTAGAAAAATAGAGTACATGTTTCCAAAGGCACATGCGTGTGCATATGTTATGATGGCATATCGTGTTGCTTGGTTTAAAGTTTATTATCCTTTGTATTATTATTCAGCATATTTTAGTATCAGAAGAAGTGACTTTGATGTTAATGCTATGCTTAAAGGATATGATGGCATAAAACGCAGACTTATTGAAATAAAAGAAAAAGGTTTTGGAGCATCTGCAAAAGAATCTGCAGTAGGGGATACTTTAGCTGTTGCTTTAGAGATGCTTGCTCGTGGTTTTTCATTTAAAAATATTGATATAACAAAGTCTTTAGCTAAAACATTTTATATAGATGAAGAAAATAAATGCTTGTATTTGCCATTTATGGCATTAGATGGTTTAGGTGAAAACGTTGCAAATAAAATAATTGAAGAAAGAGAAAAGAAACCGTTCTATTGTGTTGAAGACTTTCAAATGCGTGGCAAAGTTAATCAAACAACCGTCAATGCTTTAAGAGAATTAGGTGTTTTTAATGGAATGCCCGAATCTGCACAACTTAGTTTATTTTAGAAAAATCGAGGGAATTCCTTGATTTTTTGTGGTTTGGGGAGAAAAATTTGACAAGTGATGTCGATTGTGTTATAATTTAGCTCCAATGTGGAAATACTATGAACAATATGATAAATTTACACGAATTTGACAAAAATTGCAGTTTGTGGTATAATATAGTTGTTCGAGTAATTAGGGGGTATGGAAAAATGAAAGGATATGTTTTAGAATACGTTTGTGAAAATGAATTTAAAAAACTAGAAAGGGCATTAAAGAAATATAATATGTTAGCGTTTAAGAAATTAAACTTTGACTATTATCCATCTTTAAGAAATGGTAACTTTGTAGGAGAATTAATTTCAGTAAATAAGAAAAATGGTACTGAAACTTATGAACTTAAATTACCTAGTGATAAGATGTTTGCTCAAATTCATGGTGAAGTTAAATTAGTTTATACAGTTCATAAAAAAGACGAAGTTGTAGTTTTAGAAACTATTACACCATCTGATATTCTATTGGAAGGCCATAGATCTGAACTTACAACTTATAAAGGAATTATGATTTCTAAAGCTAATGCTTCAAAAGACATGTTTAAAATTGATTTACTTAATATGTTACAAGATAAATAATAGTGTATAAAACTTAAGCTTCGGGGGTTGCTTAAGTTTTTTATATTTTTTTTGATAAAACTACTTGTCAGATTAAAAAAATTGTGATAATATTAATATTGTCATGGACCTCTAGCTCAGTTGGTTAGAGCCCCCGGCTCATAACCGGGTTGTCGCAGGTTCGAGTCCTGCGAGGTCCACCATTTTTATGCAAGCGTGGCGGAACTGGTAGACGCGCTAGACTTAGGATCTAGTGGAATATTCCGTGGGGGTTCAAGTCCCTTCGCTTGCACCAATATTGAATTTAGACTCGAATGAATAATTCGAGTTTTAAAATGGTTAATTTTATATAAATACTATTATTATATTAGATAATAGATAGTAATAACCATATCTTTTGTTATAAAATTTGTTGATAATAATATTATTAATTTGTTATAGAATATAACATAGATAATTTTGATTTTGAAATATAGTAAATTGTTGAAATTAATGATATAATTAAGTAGAAGTACGAGGTGTAAAATGGAAAGTAAACCAAGTATATTATATAGAGGGTTAAAAGTTGATTATCGAAATTTACAAAACTTTGAGTTTTCTGGTGTTGATTTAAAAGTTAATTATGCTCCTATTATTGATCAATATGGTAGAAAAACTGTTATAGATGGAAATGAGTATGGAGTTTATATGTCTGATAATTTGAATATGGTAACATCGGCATATGGTAATTTACATCATGATGGGATACCAATTCATAATAATTTGTTAATTTTTAACGAAAGAATAATGATACCATCTGTGGCAGTAATATATCAAATTAATACAGTTGGACTAAATGTAAGAAAACCTTTTATTTCAGATCAACTAAAAGGACATTATAATAATGGCTTTTCTGGAAATGAATGGATAGCGGATGTTGTTCCTGCTGATAATTATCAATTATATCGTGTTAGAATCGGGGCAGATATTTTACACGATGAAGAAGATATAGATTTATTAAATGGAGAAGATATATCAGGACAAGTAAAACTAAAATTAGAAATGCGTAAATATAGATTAGAAACATTTGCAAATGCAATGGAAAAAATGCCACCGATGAAAAGAAATGCTATTGGAAGAGATGAATTAAATATTTTAAAATCTATTTATGGTGAAATTGGGTTAAAATATACTGATGAAGATAAATTGCTTACGAATAATGCAGATGGTATGTTAACGTATTTAGTAGCAAGGATATTTAAACAAAATGAATTGGATATAGACTTTCAAACAATAAAATATATAAATAGTTTAAAGGAGCAAGCAACGAGTGTTGATTCAATTATTGGAATTTTAAAGAGTGACAAAGTGAAAAATATGCAAGATAAAGTTGCATTTGTAGAAAGAAAGAAGCAACAAGGTGTTTCTTTTGTAACAAGTCGGTTCGATAAAAAAGAAAAAATGTTGGACACTCTTATGTCTATAGTGCTTCTTCGCCAAGATAAAGATAATCAATATAGACAGGAACAAACACAAGTGAATATTTCTGATAATGAAAATAAAATAAGAGAAGATCAAGAGTGGAAAATGATTAAAGAGAGATGCGAATACGATAAATTAGAGCCAGAAAGGCAAAGAATTGTAGAACAACAATTTTATGAAATGATTTGTAAAAGAAAAATGCGAGAAAAAGGTTTTGGCGATATTACAGAAAAGACATTACATTAGTGAAAAAGAATTTTAAAAATGTTTTTTTGCTTTGATTGTTAAAGGAGTTATTATATGAATTTATTAAATAAAATTAAAAGTTGTATTTATGAATGGAAAGAAAATAATAGATATAAAAAAGTGAAGAGATGCAGTTTACCATATCCCTTTTTTGATAAAAAAAGACAAACTTTTGAGTGGGTAAGATATTCTAAAGATAATAAATTTTATTGTGTTGAAGCAAGTTTATTTTATTCTATAGGTGAAGTTGCAAGAACTGGTGTTACATATCATTATAAAGCAAAAATTTATGGAAGAGAGTTTCCTAATCAAACGATAAAATATAGATTTATGGTTAATCATTGCCATAGTTTCGAGGAATTAGTTAGGGCTTTATATGATTATCCAGAAACATTTTCTATTCCTGATGTTTTTTTGAATGAATATAGTAAACAAGAATTGAGTTATTTAAAAGAAGTTAAAAATTATTTGCTTTTAATTGGATTAAAGGATATTAAAAAAAGTAAAGAAAGGGAATTATTAGATGAAAAATGGGATATTGTTTATAACAAAAAACATAAAAATTTGAAAGATAAATTGTTTATGATGAACTATTCAAAAAGATGGAAAAAATTAGAACATGAAGAATATTTAAAAAGATATTCAAATCCGAAAGTTTGGGAATTTTCTTCTGATCGTCATTTAGATATTGATAATAAAAAAGTTGCTAATGCTATAATAAATGGAGAAAAAGATTATAAAATAAGTGTTAAATATTCTTTCTTGCCTGCGGTAAATGGTACAAAATATTTAGTTTCTTATGATGGCAAATATTTAGGAATCGTACAAGTAGTAGATGAAAAAGTAATAAAATTTAAAGATTTAAGTGAAGATATAGTAAATTATAAATTAGCAGGTTTTAAAAGTTTTGAAGAATATAAAAATAATATGAAAAAAAGTTTTGTAGAAGATGGTAAGATCTATAATGAAGAATTTACAGATGAATCTTTAGTTTGTTATGAAACTTTAAAAGTGATAGAAAAATTTAAGCAAAAACAGTGAAAAATTCACTGCTTTTTTACTTATATACTTTTTACAGCATTTTCTATATTTTCTTCATTTATTTCAATAGCTTTAATGCACTTTTCAAATAATTCGTTTAAGTCCCAACCTAACATTTCACAGCCTTTTTTGATGACATCTCTGGAACAACCTCGAGCAAAAGTCTTGTCTTTAAATTTTTTCTTTAAAGTAGCAACTTCCATACCTTGAGCATTGTGCGATGGTCTCATGTTTATTAGGGATGCAATTATACCTGTTAGTTCATCGCATGTATATAAAACTTTTTCCATAAAATGAGTTGGTTCAACATCTGTGCATAGTTCATACCCATGACTACATACAGCATGTATAAGTTCATCACTTGCATCAATTTCTTTTAAAAGTTCAATACATTTAATGCAATGTTCTTCTGGATACATTTCATAGTCAACATCATGAAGAAGTCCTGCGATACCCCAGAACTCTGGATCATACCCATAATCTTGTGCAATATTCCTCATTATTGCTTCCACCATTAATCCATGTCTAATGTGATATTCTTCTTTGTTATATTTTTTTAATAATTCTAATGCTTTTTCTCTATTCATAATTTACCTCCGTATTAATTATAGCATTTAAATTATTATGTAGTAAATATGCTTTTAAAAATTAAATATTTATTGTATAATATAAAATATAAAAGGAAATAAATTATATGGAAAAAGATGTTGTTTATGCTATGTTTGTTGTAAAAATAGAGCACTGTGGGTAAATGTTAAAAACTGTGGATGTTGTAATTGTTTAAATATTTTAGTCCTAATTTAATAAAAGAGTGGTGTGATGATGAAAACACTGCAATCTGTCCATTTTGTGGAATTGATGCAATTATTTATGAAAATAATTATTATCCATTGAATATAGAATTTTTAGAGAAAATGAAAAAATATTGGTTTTAAGAGGTATGAAATGAATATAGATTTTACAAAAGATAATTATAAATTTAATGCTAGGGTATCTGCTATCATTTTAAATGAAAGTAAAAGTAAAATTTTGTTGTTTAAAATAGATGATGGAAGAGATTATTTTATGCTACCTGGTGGTAGAATTGAATTGTATGAAGATAGTTTGTGTGCAATAAAACGAGAAATAAAAGAAGAATTGGGTTATGAAATGGATTTTTTTCTTTCTTCGATTCAAGAAAATTTTGTAATAAAAGATAATAATAAAATTACTCAATATTGTTTTTGTTATAAAGGTATTTATAAGGGAATGATTAATAAAGATAAATTTGTTTGTATCGATAATGATAATCAATATTTTTATTGGGTTGATATTAAAAAACTAAATAATTATAATATTTATCCGAGGTCTACTATTGAATTAATTAAATCAGGAAAGCTGGAACATATTATTGAAAAAGGAGATAAGTAAAATGATTTTATATAAGAGCAATAATTGGGAAGTAGTGTTTGTGAGTTGGTGTCAAGAATTTGTGGGAGATTGTATTATTTCATGTAATAAAGAAAGTTTAAGTGAATTAACAAATGACGAATGGCTTGAACTTGGAAAGTTAGAAAAAGAGTTGGAAAGAGTAACAAAAAAGTTATTTGGTGCTACTATGTTTAATTTTGCTTGCTTAATGAATAATGCTTATAGAGATAATGAAAAACCACATGTTCATTTTCACTTTGTTCCAAGATATAAAAATGAACTAAGAATATTTAATAAAGTTTATAAGGATAGACATTTTGGATATAATTTTTGGAAATGGGCTTTAAGTAGATTTAAAAGACAAAAGGATATTTTTACTAAAGAAGAAAAAATAAAAATATTTGAAATGATGAAGAAAGAATTTATGAAAGATAATTAGTAATGCAAAAAGGAGTGTATATATATTGCCAAGCTGGTCTGTTCATTTAGCTATAGCTAAAAAGGTTAATAAAAAATTAGGATTAAATGAAGATTTATTTTTATATGGTAATTTAATACCTGATGTTGATAAAAATACTAAAATAACAAGATATGATGCACATTATTATGATGAAAATCTACCTTTTCCAACTGTGCCACAAGAAAAGATGATTGATATAAATAAATTTTTGAGCGTCTATAAGAAATATTTAAATAATCCTTTGATATTAGGATATTATTCTCATTTATTAACTGATCAGTTTTATAATGAAAAAGTCTATATTACTAAATGGGTACAAGATATGAATAACAATATAATAGGAATTAAATTTAAAAATGGAAAGATAAAGTATATTGATGCAGGAGATAAAAAAAGAATTAAAAGAAAATATAAGCATAAAGACTTTGAGTTATTTGGTAAATATTTATTTAATGACGGATATGTTTTTATTCCTAAAAATATTAAGTTAGTAAAAGAAAATGCTATTTATTTAAAAGATAGATTTTTAACAGATGAACTTATAGATTATAGATTTAATTATTTGAAAAATAATTTTGCTAAATTCAATAAGTTAAGCTTAACAGAAAAATTATTTAAACATAAATATAAATTATTTACTAAAAAAGACTTAGATACAATTATGGAAGATTGTATTGAATTGATTGTTAGTAAAATAAAAGAAAGTGGTGGCGATAAGATATGAATACAATAATATATTTAGTTAGACATTCAAAACCAATGGAAGTTAATAATGATTTTAATAATGAAAGTCTACAAATTCAAAATGAGAAAAAATGTCTTTCAATTGAAGGTGAATTTTTAGCTCGAGAAATTTTTGAAAATAGTGAATTTAATAATATTAATATTTTATTTTCATCAAGTTATGTTAGGACTATACAAACTGCAAAATATTTGGCTAAAAAAAATAATCTAGATATAAATATTGTTAGTGATTTGGGAGAAAGAAGATTTGGTATTGATTCTTGGAATGATTTGCCTGAAAATTTTGAAAGAAAACAACTTTTAGATGAAAACTATAAACTTAATAATGGTGAGAGTCAAAAAGATGTTAGAAATAGAATGTACATGGTTATTATGAAAATTTTAAATAAATATCAAAATAAAAAAATTGCAATTGTAAGTCATGGTACCGCGATTACATATTTATTAAAGAAGTGGTGTAATATAGAACTTGTTGATGATAGATTAAGATATAGCTTTAATGATAAAGTCTTTTTTCGTGGATATTTAAATTATTGTGAAACATTTAAATTAGAATTTGATGATAACAATGAATTGATAAGTATTGAAAATGTGGATTGTGGAAAAGAGGAAAAATGCAAATAACTAAACAAAAGAGTTAATTTTATAGTGAGAGGTTTACTCAAAATAAAAAGGTAAGAAAAATAATAGAAGAACAAATAGAATTATATTTTGAATTATTGGAATCAAATAATCAAGTACTAAAGAAATATAATATAGGTGATAATGTATTATTAAATGAAAATAATTAACTTCATGGAATTGAAACTACACTTTAGCTATTGAATTAATAAAAGACAATAAAATAGTTAGTAAGGAAGCTACTGGGAATTTTGAAAATCACGCGTTTAAATTTGTAGTGGGTTTATGGAAAATTAAAAGTCCTATTATGTTAAAAGATTATATTAAAAGATAGCATTAGAATTTTTACGAGATGGCATTGATGAAACCTTTTTCATAGATAGAAAAAATACATTTTTAAATAGAGCAAGTTATATTTTTAGTTGGCAAAAAATATGAAAATAATGATGAAATGTTAAAAAATTTGAAAGATGATTTTTTAATGGTTATATTTGTAATTTGGATGGAAAAGTAATAAGAAAATAATGAAATTAATTCTAGTGAATGGGAGTGTAAAATGGAAAAGTTTGTAAAAGTAATGTTTAATTTAACAAGTGGTGCTGATAAATGCTTTGAATATAAAATAGGTGAAGTGAACGTAGCAAATAACTGGAATCCAAATGCTAAAAATGGTAAAGATTTTGGTGGATTTAATTATTGTAGTGAAGAATGTATTTTAAGGTGGCTTCATCGTGGTGATACAATTTATGATGTAATTGTTCCTGATGATGCCCAAAATATAAGACTTGATGGAGCCACTACAATATATAGAACTAATAAAATTATTATTAATAATCCAAAGAAAGTAGATGATGATTTAGCACTACATTTTTATCAAATATCTAAAATACCTGAAAAATCTTATTATAAAGCATTAGCTGTTGTTAGTATTATGAATTATAAAAAGACTGCTTATGCTATATTTAAAGATAAAATAAATAAAGATAATATAAATGAGGTTTTAGAAGAATGGAATGATTTTATTTCACATGGCAATAAAAATGATCGAAAAGATGTGAATGGTCTTGTTAAAGAAATTGAAGACTATTTATATGAAGTTAAATCTGATTTGTTAATAAGTAGGTTTGTAGATAAAGACACATTTATTAAATATTTAAGTAATGATAAAGTGATAAATGTAACCGGAGAATCAGGTTCTGGTAAATCTATATATGTAAATAAGTATTTAAATGATGATAATTATATTGTTATTGATACAGATTTAGTTTTTGAAAAAGGAAATGTTAATAATAAATATATTTTAGAATTAAGGAATCTTTTTAAAGATAAAGAAAAAGATTATATGATTAATAATTTTGATGAATTTTATTTAAATATATTAGATTATTTTAAAGATATAAATAAAACTATTGTGATAGATTCAGCTCAATTTAGAAATATTAGAGATTATTCTATTTTAAAGGGAAAGTTAATTGTAATAAGAACAAGTATAGATAATTGTTATAAGAGATGTGTTGAAAGATGGAAAGAAAATAATAAGAATTATAATGATGGAGAATTAGAAAAATATTCTAATAAAAAATCAAATATGTTTGATTGGTATAAATCATTAAATGAATTTTTAGAAAATATTGAAAAGACTTTTTGATATTTAGTTGATTAATGCTATGTGTACTGATATAATATTTGAAAGAGTTAAGCAAGTGGAGGTTTTGAAATGCTAAAATATTATTTGGAGTTATTAGGTTATTCTGATATGCCAGAATTTATTGTAAAATATTTAAATTGTCCATCATTAATTAGACTTAAAGATGTAGGTTATTTTTGTGGTATGGATTATGCTTCAAAAGATATTTATGATTTTAGAGAATATATAAGTAGATATGATCATTCTTTAACTGTAGCTTTAATTGTTTATAAACTAACTCATGATAAAAAAGCTACGATAGCAGGATTATTTCATGATATAGCAACACCATGTTTTTCTCATGTTATTGATTATATGAACAGTGATCATGAAAAACAAGAAACTACAGAAGAATATACTGAATTTGTCATTAGAAATGATACTTGGCTATGTCATTGTTTAGAAGAAGATGGTATAGATTTAAGGGATATTGTTGATTTTAAAAAATATAGTATAGTTGATAATGATAGACCTAAAGTGTGTGCAGATAGAATAGATGGAGTTGTCTTGACTGGTATTGGGTGGACTAAAAATATTTCAAAAGATGATATTAAAAATATAGTTATGGCAATGAAATTGTTTAAAAATGAAAGTGAAGAATTAGAAATTGGTTTTAATTCTTTGAATGTTGCTAAATTAGTATTGATGGTAAGTGAAAGTATAGATTTATATTGTCATTCAAAAGAAGATTATTATATGATGGAGTTACTTGCTAAAATAACTAAATATGCAATTGATATGGATATTATTTGTTATGATGATTTATATAAATTAAATGAAAAGAAACTGTTTAATATACTTGAAGAGGCTAATGATTTGTATTTAAAAGAGTTAATTATAGAATTTACAACAAAAAGAAAAAAAGATGTAAAAGATATGAATGCGTCTAATGTTAAAATTAGGGATTTAAATCCTTTGGTAAATGGAGAAAGATTGAAATTATTAAGAAAAAAACAAATTACTCGAAACTAAAATTATGAGTTTTTAAATTTTTATGTTATATTGTTTGTGGAGATGATTATATGAAACCTGGATTAGGTGTTGGTGTTATGATATTAAAGGATAATAAGGTGTTACTTGGCCTTCGTAATCCTGATAAAGTGAAAGCTTCGAGTGAACTTAAGGGAGAAGGTACATGGACTATGCCTGGTGGTAAAGTTGAATTTATGGAAAAACTAGTAGATGCTGCCAAAAGAGAATTGGAAGAAGAAACTAGTTTAATTGCTAAAGATTTAAAACTTATTTGTGTATCTGATGATATGACTGATACAGCTCATTATGTTACGGCAGGGTTTTTAGTTAGTTCTTATGAAGGTGAAATTAAAGCTATGGAACCAGAAACTATCTTGGAATGGAAATGGTTTGATATTAATAATTTACCTGAAAATATGTATAAGCCTAGCAAAGTTGTGGTTGAAAAATATTTAAATGGCATAATTTATGAATAGCAAATGTTTGCAAATAAATGTTTGCTTTTTGTTTTGGCTTATGATATTATTAATGTAGGTGGTTGTGATGGTTTATTTAAAATATTTTAATTTGTTAAATGAAGATTATGAAAGTGGCTTACTAATAAATGAAAGAAGAACATATTTTCATAATCAATATCCATTTAGAATATTTCCAAATAAGGGTTTGGAAAAAATAAAATTTTCTAATATTACAATTCTTTATGGTGGTAATGGTTCTGGAAAATCTACGATATTAAAAATAATAGCAGAAAAACTCAAGGCTAAAGGTCATGATGGTAGTGGGGAAATGTTTCAAAGTTATGTAAATTGTTGTTCTTATGAAATGACTTATGAAGTACCTGATGAAATTAAAATTATTAAAAGTGATGATGTATTTGATTATATATATAATGTAAAAAGAATTAATAATCGAATGTTTAATAAAAGAGAGGCGTTATTAAAAGAATATTTTGATTGTAAAAGTACAAAAATTAGAGATATAAATGATTATCAAAGTATTAAAAATGAAGTAGATGCAAAGAGAATGAGTCCAGCATCATTTATACGAGAACGAATGTTAAATAGAGATGTTTTAGAACAATCAAATGGGGAATCTGCATTAATGTATTTTATTTCAGAAATTAAAGATAATGGAATATATTTACTTGATGAACCTGAAAATAGCATGTCAGCAGAAATGCAACTTAAACTTACAAAGTTTTTGGAAGAATCAGCAAGATTCTTTAATTGTCAGTTTATCATTGCTACGCATTCTCCATTTATTTTAGGAATGAAGGATACCTCTATATATGATTTGGATAGTATACCTGTTGTAACTAGAAATTGGTGGGATTTGGAAAATATGAAAATTTATTATAATTTTTTTAAAGACCATGAAGAAAAATTTGAAAATAATAATATTTCATTATAATTTCACAAAAATTTCACATTATATTGTTAGAATGGGTTGTAGAGGTTTAGGGGAAAGTTTTTTGTTTATTAATCATTAACTCTTTTACAAACCTTTCTATAATATATATTATAGTCTTATAGTTCCTACAATATTAAGTATTAAAGTTTTCTTTTAAAAATATAAACAAATACAATATGTTTGAGTACCATAAACCTCTATACTGGGTGAAGTTTTCTTCATCCTTTTATATTGCAATTTTTTTTGATTTTTGGTAAAATTATTTTGATAGTGGGTGAAGTAAATGGATAATAAAACAACTGTCTTTAATGTTAAAGAATTAAGACAAGAATTAATATTGATGACTATTAATGAAGTAATTGAAGCATTAGAGTTTAAAGGATATAATGCTACAAATCAATTAGTTGGCTATTTAATTAGTGGAGATTATAAATATATTACTACTTTTAATCATTCGAGAGCAAAGCTTGCTCAATTTGATCGAAGCGAAGTAATGATGGCAATTTTAAATGCTTATTTGGAGCGATAATGAGATATTTAGGACTTGATTTAGGAACAACTTCTTTAGGGGTTGCCATTAGTGATAAAACTAATACACTAGTAAGCCCACTTACTTTAATTAAATTTAAATCTGAAGATTATGAAGATGCTTTAAATAAATTAATGGTAATAATAAAAGATAAGAATATATCTAAAGTTGTTTTAGGACTTCCTAAAAATATGGATAATTCTTTAGGTTTTGCAGCACAAAGAAGTATTAATTTTAAAAGTATGCTTGAAAATGAAGGCGTTCTAGTAATACTTGAAGATGAAAGACTTACAACGGTTGAAGCAATTAATATAATGAAAGATAATGGTTTAAAAAAAATTAATAAGCAAAAAAAGACAGATGTTATATCTGCAGTGTTAATATTAGAAATGTATTTAAAGAGGTTAAAAAATGATAAATAAAATAGTAATTGATAATGATGAGTTGAAAAAAGAGTATAAACCAATTATAAAAGTTGCAACAGATGATGAAGAGTATATGATTTATACTAAAAATGAAACTAATAAGATTGGAGATATCATTTGTTATGCAGCTTCATATAGTTTTTGTGATGGTAGACAAGTACTTTTACCTATTAAAGATCAAAATAAACTAGAAGTATTAGATAGTATTTTTGTTCAAGTACAAAATTTAGTAAATAAGAAGGTAAGTGAAAAACATGAAAAATAAAAAGTTATTTATTATTTTAGGAATAATATTGGGAGTTATTGTTTTATTTGTAGTAACATATTTAATTCTTTTATCGCCGGTTGGAAGAAGTAATAAAGAAGTTACATTTATAGTAGAAAAAGGTGATGGAAAAGAAAAGATTATAAATAATTTGAAAGATGCTAAATTAATTAGAAGTAAATATGCGACGATTTTGTATGTTATATTATCTGGAAGTAAGAATTTACAAGCTGGATCTTATAACTTTAGTAGAGATATGTCTACGAGTGATATTATAAAATCATTAAATACAGGTGATGTAATAAAAAAATATAAAGATAGTTCAAGAATTACATTAAAAGAAGGAGTAACACTAAAAGAATATCTTAAATTAATATGTGATGAAACAAATTTGGATTATGAAAAAAGTATTAAAGATGTAAATGATAAAGCATTTTTAAAAGGTTTAATTGCTGATTATTGGTTTTTAACTGATGATATATTAGATGATGATATTTATTTTGCTTTAGAAGGATATTTATTTCCTGAAACATATGACTTTTATAAAGATACAACAATAGATCAAGTAATAAGAAAAATGTTAAATGTTACTAAAGAAAAATTAGATTCTATAAAAGATGAATTAGATTCTAGTAAGTTTAGTGTTCATGAAGTATTAACTATGGCTAGTATAATTGAAAAAGAAGCAAATAAAAGTGAAGATAGAAGAATGGTTAGTCAAGTAATTTATAAAAGATTAGAAGAAAATATGAGTTTAGGAATGGATGTAACTAGTTATTATGGGGTTCAAAAAGATATGAGGGAAAAATTACTTGCAGTTGACTTAAATGACAAAAACCCTTATAATACTAGAGTTGTTACATTTATTGGACTTCCGATTGGGCCAATATGTAATCCATCATTAGAAAGTATTAAAGCAGCACTAAATCCAGCAGATACAGATTATTTATATTTTGTTGCAGATATTACTTCAGGTGATGTATATTTTGCTAAAGATGAAAATGGATTTAATGAATTAGTAAAAAAATATATAAAGTAAAGGTGAATTAAGTTGAAAGAACAAATAATTGAAATGGAAAGGTATGCTAATGAAAAGAATGTACCTATCATTGAAAAGAAATCTATTGCATTTATAATGAAATACATAAAAGAAAATAATATTAAAAGTGTATTAGAAATTGGAAGTGCTATTGGGTATTCAGCAATACTTATGGCATCAAGTACACCAGAATGTGTAGTTACCACGATTGAAAGAGATGAAACCAGATATATGGAATGTTTAAAAAACGTTAAAAAATGTGGTATGGAAAAGAAAATAAATGTTGTATATCAAGATGCTTTAGAATTAAATTTATCAGAAGATTTAAAATATGATTTAATTTTTATTGATGCCGCAAAAGGACAATATATTAAATTCTTTGAAAAATATAAAAATTTCTTAAATCTGAATGGAACTATTATAACTGATAATATCAAATTTCATGGATATGTCGGAGAATCTAGTAAATTAGATAAAGGAAACTTAAAAAGTTTAGTGGAAAAAATCGAAAATTATATTGAGTTTTTAAAGGATAATACTGAATTTGATACCAAGTTTTATGATGTTGGTGATGGACTTTCAGTAAGTACATGGAAACATGAATAAATTAGTAACTGTTACTAATAAGGATTATATAAATAATTTAAAAAAAGAGGATGTAACACTAGTTTATCCTCTTCGATTTTTTTCCGTAGGGTATGAAGAATATTTTGATATAGAACAAATTGATGATTTTTTATTAGTAAATAGAATACTTAATGATAGTGAATTAAAGAGTTTAGAAAAAATAATAAAAAATAGTAATATAAAAGGGATAATGTTTGATGATTTAGGAATAATTGATATTGTTAAAGATATGAATATAACTAAAATATTAATGCTTGATCATATTGCTAATAATAGTGAATCTATTAATTGTTATTTAGAATATGTAGATAGTATTGTAGTATCAAGTGATTTATCTGAAGAAGAAATTAGAGAAGTAATAAAGAAAGTTAATAAAAAAGTTGTAGTTATGGTATTTGGTTTAAAAGGACTTATGTATTCGAGAAGAAATCTTTTAAATAATTATAATATATATCATAATTTAGAAAAAAAGGAAGTAATTGATGCAAATATTAATGATAAATATTTTAAAGTAATTGAATCAGATTATGGTACTAAATTTTATGCTTATCCATATTATGATGGAACAAGTTTACTGGATTTAGAAAACGTATTATATTTTTGGTATGATCCAATACTTTTAGATATAAATAATATAAGTAAAGTATTACGTAATGATTTAAGTAGTGTTTTATCAAGTAGAATATTTCTAGATAAGAAAACTGTTTATAAGGTAGGTGATTTAGATGACTGAATTACTTGCACCAGCTGGGGATTTTTTAAAAATGAAATTTGCTTATCTTTATGGAGCAGATGCAATTTATTGTGGAGGACAAAACTTTAGTTTAAGAGCCAATGCAAAGAATTTTAGTTTAGATGAATTAAAAGAAGCAAGTGATTTTGCTCATAGTTTAAATAAAAAAATATATGTAACTGTTAATATTGTATTTCATGAAGAAAATTTGGAGGGTTTAGGAGAATATTTAAAATATTTAGATAGTATAAATATTGATGGCGTTATAGCTAGTGATATAGTAGTAATAAAAATGTGTCAAGAACTTAAATTGCATTTTAGTGTATGTTTATCTACGCAAGCTAGTACTTTAAATAGTAGAGCTGTAGCATTTTGGCAAAAACTTGGAGTTACGAGAGTAGTTTTGGCACGTGAGGCATCTAGGGATGATATAGTTAATATTGCTAAAACAGGTGTTGAAATTGAAACATTTATTCATGGAGCAATGTGTACTTCTTTTAGTGGTAAATGTGTTTTATCAAATTATATGACAAATAGAGATTCTAATCGTGGGGGATGTGCTCAAGTATGTCGATGGGAGTTTTTAGTAGAAGATAAACCAAATTTAACTATTATGCCTAAAGATTTAAATATGGTGCCATTTATAAAAGATCAAATAGATTTAGGAATTTCTTCATTTAAAATTGAAGGAAGAATGCGTTCGATTTACTATGTTTCTACAGTACTTTTGTGTTATAGAAGAATGATTGATGCAGCATTAAATGGTACTTTAACTAAAAATTTGGAAGATTATTATTTAAAAATATTAAATCGTTGTGCAAATAGAGAATCAACTCCGCAATTTTATGATAAATTACCTGGAGTAAATGAAGAGTATTGGAATGGAAGAACGGAAGTATCAAATCAAGATTTTTTAGGTTTAGTTATAGATTATGATGAAGTAGAAAAATTAGCAACAATTGAAGTTAGAAATTATTTTGAGAGTGGTCAAATTGTGCAATTTTTTGGACCAAAACATGAAACATTTGATTATAAAATTAATACAATATATGATAATGAAGATAATATTATAGAAGTATGTAGACATCCGAAGAGTATTATAAAAATGAAAGTGGATGATAAACTACATGTAAATGATATGATGAGGTTAAAAGTATTTGACAAATTGGAAGTTTTATAGTATGATTATGAACTGTAAATTGAAATAAAAAAGGAGATTGATTTTAATGAAAAAAGAAAATACATTTATAATGACTGCGGAAGGATTTTTGGAAGCTGAAAATGAATTAAATGATCTTAAAAATGTTCGTCGTCCAGAAGTTATTAAAGCTTTAAAAGAAGCTAGAGCTTTAGGAGATTTATCTGAAAATGCTGATTATGATGCTGCTAGAAATGAACAAGCTATCATTGAAGCTAAAATTCAAGAATTAGAATATAAACTTGAACATGCAGAAATTATTGATAATAAAAATAAAAATGAAGTAAGTTTAGGTTCTGTAGTTACAATTAGTTATGATGATGGTGAAGAAGAAGAATATAAAATTGTTGGTTCTATGGAAGCAGATCCTTTTGAAAATAAAATATCAAATGAATCTCCGTTAGGAATAGCTTTACTTAAACATAAAACTGGAGATGCTGTTGAAGTTGCAAGTCCTAATGGTGGATATACTATAAAAATAGTAAAAATAGCTTAAATTCTAATTGGATTAAGCTTATTTTCTTGTAAAATAAGAACAATTATATTATAATAAGGTAGTTAAGGAAGGAAATGTTATGAAAAACGTAAAAAAAATTGAAATTAAATTAGAAAAAGAATGGGTAGATGCTTTAGATACTGTATTTAAAAAGAAAAATAAAGAAGTTAAAATTGATGGTTTTAGAAAAGGTACAGCAAGTAAAGATATTTATTTAAAACATTTTGGAATTGAATCATTATATGCTGATGCAATTGATGCTTGTATAAGTGTTGCTTATAAAAAAGCTTTAGAAGAAAATAAATTAGTACCAGTTATTGAACCAAGTGTTGATGTAACTGGAATTAGTGATACAAATGTAATATTTGAATTTACTATTATTACTAAACCTGAAGTTACTTTAGGAGAATATAAAAATTTAAAAGTTAAAAAAGGTGAAGTTAAAGTAACTGATGAAGAAATAGATCATGAAATTGAACACATGAGAAGTCATATGGCTGATGTTGTAGTTAAAGAAAATGGCGAAGTTGTTCTAGGTGATACAGCAGTTATAAGCTTTACTGGTGTAGTTGATGGAAAAGAAGTTGAAGGAGCAAAGGGAGAAAATTATCCTTTAGAAATTGGTAGTCATTCATTTATTCCTGGTTTTGAAGAAGGTTTAGTAGGAATGAAGACTGGAGAAACTAAAAAATTAAATTTAAAATTTCCTGAAAATTATGTTGAAGATTTAAAGGGTAAAGAAGTAGAATTTACTGTAACTGTAAATGAAGTTAAAACAAGAGTTTTACCAGAAATAAATAAAGAATTCTTTGAAGATTTAGGATATGAAGATGTTAAAGATGAAAAAGGATTAAGAGAAAAAGTTAAAGAAGAATTAACTCATGAAAAAGAACATAATGAAGAAGACATCTTTATGGATAAAGTTTTAGAAGCTGCAGCTAAAAATATGAAGATTGAAATCAATCCTGAAATTATTGATGATGAAGTTCATAGAATGATTAATCAATATGCAGAACAATTAAAAATGCAAGGTATGGATTTTAATGAATTCTTAAAAATTACTGGTACAAAAGAAGAAGATTTACATAAACAAATGGAACCTGAAGCAGAAAAACGTGTTAAATATCGTTTTATGCTTGAAGCAATTGCGGAAAAAGAAGATTTAAAATTTACTAAAGAAGAAGTTGAAGCTAGAGCTTCAGAAATTGCTACATCTTATGGTGTAAATAAAGAAGAAATTTTAAAATCTTTTGGTTCTATGGAAGTTATTGAATATGATATGAAAATGCACAAAGCATTAGAAATATTAAAAGAAAATAATTAAGGGTCTAACAAAGACTCTTTTTTTGTCATGTTTTTGTAAAAAAGTGCTAATAAGTTATTTTTATTTTCCTTTTTTTGTTGTAAACTATATTTATAGTAATGTAGATATCTTGTGTGATATTGTTATAAGGAGTAGATAAAATTATGGAAAATAAAAAAACAAAGATAGTATCTATGATAGCAATACTAGCATTAGTTTTAACTGTGATAACAGCAACATATGCTTATTTTCAAGCTCAAACTGGGGAAGGTTCACAAACAGATGTAAAGATAACCTCAAGTACCGTAGATACTCTATCTTTTGAAACAGGTTCTTCACTAACTTTTACTGCAGATCAAGATACATTTGCTAATGGTAAAGCAAGTTTATCTGATACAACATTTGCTAAAGCTACTTTAACTGCAAATAATAAAACAAATACTGCCACGAATAATTATAATTTGTATTTAAATATATCAGATAATAATTTTACTTATACTCAAGATATAAGTACACCAGAATTATTACTTCAAATTGTAGATGCAAGTAATAATTCAATAACAAGTATAGATGGACTCGAATATAAAACAGTAACAGATAATAAAAATACATCAATATCAGGATTTGATATAACAAATAAAACAGGGTTAATAAATCTATTTACAAATAGAACAATAACAACAACTAGTACAAAAACAGAAGAATGGACAATAAAAATAACATTTGTAAATTATAATAAAGATCAATCAGCAAATGCTGGCAAAAGTTTTAATGGACAAATACTAATTAGTAAAGATACATTTGATAATTATATACCCAACACTATAAATACATTAAGTGCCACAAAAAATGGAACAAACTTAACAGTAAACTTAAATGTAGAACAAGGAAGTAATGAAATAGATAAGTATTATTATGCAATCGAAGAATCAAATGGAATAGCTTTGTTAGATAATACAAGTAAAGTACAAAGATTAAGTAATAGACTAGCAGTAAGTAACTTAACATATGTAGAAAGTACATCAAGTTCACATACATTTACGAATTTAAGTAGTACAAAAGATTACAAAGTATCAGCATATGCAGTTGATAAAAGAAAAGTAAAGACAAATACATATGAATACAATGTTTATTCAGGATCATATGTGTATCCAACAATAAATAAAGTAGAAACAAGTACAACATCAAGTTCCATCACAGCAACAGTAAGTGCAACCAAAGGAACAAATAATATATCAAAATATTATTATTCAATAGATAATGGGAGTACATATATAGAAAGTACAAGTAATAGTTATACATTTAGTAATCTTAACGGTGGAAGTTATAGAATAATGGTAAAAGTAATTGATACGAATGGCAAGTATTCAAATAGTTATGTGGTTAGTGAAAAGATAGGAAAAATTACTAAATTAATAAAGTTTAAATATTTAGATACGGAATATACTGCAGAAAAAGGAATGACTCTAGCTGATTGGTCTGAAAGTGATTATAACACATTCGGGTATTATATAAATGATCAAACTGTTATTACCGAGAATTCTTCATATGGCGAAATTGATATTTGTACATCACAATCTATTTGCGTTGAAAATAATTATACAAGCGGAATTCCATTAGAAAATATCTCTGAAAGCAATATAAAAACAATTTATGATTCAGCTAATTATAGGTCTATAGGCAAAACTTTTGGGTACTTATTTAGAGGATTACCATTAGAAATTAATAAAATTATCAGTTATGCAAATGGTTTAACAACAACCCAAATTTCCGATTTAACACCTATTATTACTGAATTGGATAGCCACGAACCAATTACTCCACCTTTTGCCATAAAAACGTATGAAAATGAAATCAATGATGATGGTGAAAGTATTGTAAAACTAATTGTTCCAAATATGAACAAACAAATGAAAAATTTTGTATTTTTAGTTTTTAATGAGTCGGAAACCTTTTCTTTACAAGAAATATCAGCTAAAAATGTGGATTTTGAAAATAAAACATTAACTATAAGTGCAATTGTAGATTCCGTTGTTATAATATTTGCTGAAATTACATAATTAAATAAATTATATAAAAAACACAAGTGTTAGTTAGATACTTGTGTTTTATATTATGTATGCTACTATACCAGCGATAACACTTGCTACCATAATTAAAAGCATTATCCATACTACTATTTTTTGTGCTTTTTTATTCAAAATAATTCACCACTTTCTTTTTTTCTATTAATAATTTATCATATTTTAATGTTTTTTGCAATATAATTAAGTGGTGATAATAATGTGGACAAGCTTAAGTAAGAAGATGTATATATTTTTTAGTATTATATTAGTTATTGGTATTATTACGGGAGTTGTTTTTGTAATAATGTTAGATGAAGCCACTAAAGAGATATTGTTTTTAAATATAAATGAGTTTTTACAAAATTTTAGTAATATGAGTATAAATAGTGGTATTATACATTTAATTATGTTATCTAGTTTACTTATTTTAAGTGTCTTTTTAATCGGGGGCCCATTAGTATTATTCTTTATGTTTTATAATGGATTTAGTATTGGTTTTATAATTAGTAGTCTTACATGTATATTTGGAATAAAAGGAATATTATATGGAGTAATATATGTAATAATAAGTAAACTGGTATATGTCTTATTGTTGATATTATTTAGTGTTAATTTATTTAAGATAGTAAGATGTATAATTGATTTAATTGTTTATAAAAAAAGTAATAAAGAGTCTATAGTAATTTTTATAAAAAGAAGTGTAGTTTTTATAGGAATGATTTTATTAAATGATATTATTTTGCTTTTTTGTGGAGGAAAGTTAGTAAATCTCTTTAATTTTTTGATTAGTTAGTATATAATAATTATGTGATGTTTATGGAAAAAGTTATTATTGGAATATCTGGTGGAGTTGATTCTGCAGTTGGTGCTTTATTATTAATGAAGCAAGGATATCAAGTTGAAGGATTATTTATGCGTAATTGGGATAGTAACATTAATAATGATATATTAGGTAATCCGAATGATTTTAGTGATATATGTCCACAAGAAAAGGATTATAATGATGCTTTAGAATTATGTAATAAATTAGGTATAAAACTTCATAGAATTGATTTTATTAAAGAGTATTGGGATTATGTATTTACATATTTTTTAGAAGAATTAAAAAAAGGAAGAACTCCGAATCCAGATATGTTATGTAATAAATTTATTAAGTTTGATTTATTTATAAGGGAAGCTAAAAGATTAGGAGCTGATTATGTAGCTACGGGTCACTATGCTAGAATTGAAGATGGAAAGCTTAAAAGAAGTGCTGATTTAAATAAAGATCAAACATATTTTTTAGCCGATGTAAAAAGGGAAAATTTAAAGAATGTATTATTTCCAGTGGGAGATTATACAAAACCTGAAATTAGAAAAATAGCAGAAGAAAATAATTTGAATGTGGCACATAAAAAAGATTCTACGGGTATTTGTTTTATCGGAGAAAGAAATTATCAAAAATTTATTGAAAATTATTTGAAACCTAATCCTGGTGATATAGTTGATGTGGAAACTAAAGAAGTAATAGGTAGACATACAGGACTTATGAATTATACGATTGGGCAAAGAAGAAATGTTGGAATAAGTGGAAATCTTGAGAGACATTATGTATGTGGTAAAAATGTAGAAAAAAACATATTGTATGTAGCTTTTGGTGAAGATAATAAATATTTAATGAGTGATGAATGTATAATTGATAATGTTAATTTTATAAGTGACTTAAGACCAACATTTTGTACTGCTAAATTTAGATATAGAGATCAAGATCATGCTGTCGAACTTGAATATTTAGAAAATAATAAAATTAGAGTTAAGTATCCTGAAAAAGTTAAGGCTGTTACTCCGGGTCAAGCTTGTGTTTTATATCTTGGTGAAGAATGCCTTGGCTGTGGTTTTATTGATACAATTAAAAATAATAATGAATATTTGTGGTATTTACATAATTAATCTTGATTTTTAGTGTTAAGTTATGTATAATTGAAGTGTAAAGTTAAAGAAGGTAGTGATAAAATATGGATAGATTAAATGAATTATTACAAGAATTAGGGCTTTCAAAAGTTAAGCTTGCAAAATATTTAGGAGTAAGTCGCCAGATGGTATATAACTATTTAGTTTTGGACAGTTTAGATAAATGGCCTAAAGAAAAGAAAGTATTACTTTTACAACTTTTAGATATTAAAGATGGAAGTAAGAAAAGTATTGAAAGTATAGTAGTAGATACTGATTATTTAATGGAAGTTGAAAAAAGACTTAATAATGCTATTAAACAAACTAATAGTATTGAATCAGCAATAGATATGAATGGTTTAACTAAAGAAAATAAACAATTAGTAAATGATTTTATATTCTTAATTAAAGAAAAATTAGAAGATAATGATCCAGTTAATGGAGCAGCTATTAAATATATGTATTATATGTTACAATCAATGGATAATGTTCCTGAAATTAAATATATAATGGGATATATGGCAAAGTCTAATTGTTTTATAAAACCTGATGAATATAAATTTGATGAAGATAAGCAATTTATATTTGAAGGAATTTTGTATTCAGCTTTAACACTATATAATAATGGTGGAGCATCAAAAAGTAAACTTGCTGAAAGTCATAAGAGATTTATTCAAGAAATAGAACAAAAAAATGAAGAAAAATTAACAAGAACACAACAACTTAGTACAGTTAAAATTCAAGCTTTAAGAGAACTTGGTTATAATGATATTAACTCTGAAAATGCTTCGGAAGTATTTGAAAAAATGGCAGAAATACAAACTAGAAAAGTTTAGGAGTTAGTATGAAGAAAAATAAAAAATTAATTTGTTTAATAGGTATTGTTTTAATTCTACTTATTATAATTATTGTTTTGTTTTTTAAAAATGGTAGACCTTTAAGTGGTAAAAACAAAGTAGTAAGTGAATTATATTCATATGTTGGAAAAAATGATTTAGAAAAATGCGGGGGATTAATAGCATATGATAAAGAAAAAGTTAATGTAGATAAATTAAGTAAAGAAACTAAAATATGTTTAGCTTATACTTTAATTGATGATAAAGAAGAAGTTAAACTTGATAAAGATAAAAAGAATAAAACATGTACTTTAGATAATGAATTTGTTTTTGCTACAGATAATTATGAAGATGATATATGTACAATAAATAAAATTAAGAATGCTGATATTTCTAGTAAGTATAAAAAAATGTTTGGAGAAGAATTAAAAGACCCTATAGATTTTCAATTAGATGGAGCTAATATTTGTTATTATGATAATGATAATTATTATTGTGGTTTATCTGAACAATTTACTTATACTTTTGGAGCTGAACCTCATACATATAGAGCAATAAAAAAGGCTTATAAAAAAGGAAATAAAATTATAATTTATGATTATTTTTTGAAAACTATAAATGATGAATGTTATAAATATTTTACTAGTGATGATAAAAATGATAAATGTTCTAAAAAATTAAAAGATGTAAAAGAAGTTGATTATAGTTTTCTAAAAAAATATGGTAGTTTATATAAACATGTATTTCAAAAAAATGGAGATACTTATAAATGGATATCTAGTGAAATTGTAAATTAATTACTATCGAAGGTGAAAAACTTTTGATAGTTTTTTTGTAAAAAAATAACAAAGTGTTGATTTAATGCTTTTTTTTCTGTTTCTTTCTGTTAATATATAATATATAGAATAGAGTATTTGTGTATGATATTGCTATAAGGAGTGTATAAAATTATGGAAAATAAAAAGACAAAAATAATATCAATGATATCAATAATAGCATTAGTTTTAACAGTGATAACAGCAACTTATGCTTATTTTCAAGCTCAAACTGGGGAAGGATCACAAACAGATGTGAAAATTAATGCAAATACCGTTGATACTCTATCTTTTGAAACTGGTTCTTCACTAACTTTTACAGCTGACCAAGATACATTTGCTAATGGTAAAGCAAGTCTATCTGATACTACATTTGCTAAAGCAATTTTAACAGCAAATAATAAAACAAATAGCGCTACAAATAATTATAATTTATATTTAAATATATCAGATAATAATTTTACTTATACTCAAGGAACAGACACATCAGAATTATTACTTCAAATAACAGATGCAAGTAATAATTCTATTACAAGTATAGATGGACTAACATATAAAACAGTAACAGATAATAAAAATACCTCAATATCAGGATTTGATATAACAAATAAAACAGGATTAATAAATCTATTTACAAATAGAGAAATAACAACAACAAGTACAAAGACAGAAGAATGGACGATAAAGATAACATTTGTAAATTATAATAAAGACCAAAGTGGAAATGCCGGCAAAAGTTTTGCTGGACAAATATTAATAAGTAAAGATACATTTGATAATTATATACCCAACACTATAAATACATTAAGTGCCACAAAAAATGGAACAAACTTAACAGTAAACTTAAATGTAGAACAAGGAAGTAATGAAATAGATAAGTATTATTATGCAATCGAAGAAACAAATGGGATAGCTGTGTTAAACAATACAAGTAAAGTACAAAGATTAAGTAATAGACTAGCAGTAAGTAACTTAACTTATGTAGAAAGTACATCAAGTTCACATACATTTACAAATTTAAATAGTACAAAAGATTATAAAGTATCAGCATATGTGATAGATAAAAAGAAGATAAGAAGTAATACATATGAATATAACGTAAGTTCCGGTTTATATGTATATCCAAGTATTACAAATGTAACTACAACAAGTAATAGTAATTCGATAACAGCAACAGTAATAGCAACAAAAGGAACAAATAATATATCAAAATATTATTATTCTATAGATAATGGAAGTACATATATAGAAAGCACAAGTAATAGTTATACATTTGGTAATCTTAATGGTGGAAGTTATAGAATAATGGTAAAAATAATGGATACAACTGGAAAGTATTCAAGTAGTTATGTAGTTAGTGAAAAAATAGAAGCAAGCCAAACATTAGCAAATTATATCATATCACAATATAACGGAGTACAAGGAAATAATAATATATATCATCATGATGGAACACTTGAAAATGGAATAAACGATGGCAGTTATAGATATGCAGGACCAAGTGATACAACAAATAACTATGTATGCTTTGGAAGTAACGAAGAAACATGTCCAACAGACAATTTATATAGAATCATTGGAGTAATAGATGGCAAAGTAAAACTAATAAAATACGATTATGCAAATAGTAATCTATTAGGAACAGATGGAGATTATTATGGCAAAACAACACCAGATGCAGATTTCTATAAAGGAAGTTTGTCAACAATAAATACATATTTTTGGAATTACAAAGCGACAAATAGACCTAAAAATACATGGAGTACAAGCTTATTTAATAAAACAAATTTAAATATAAATTATCTTAATAATATAGGAACAGAATGGGCAAATAAGATAGCAACAACAACTTGGAAAGTGGGAGGAAATACATATAAAAATATAGCTGAAACAATTCCATCCGTAGCATATCAAAATGAAATAGTAAATCCATCACCAGGAAGTACATCAACAACAGGAGAAACAGAATATCCTGCCAAAATAGGGTTAATGTATGTGTCAGATTATGGATATGCAGCCAGTCCAAGTGCATGGACAACAACATTATATAATTATGGTGGAAGTGATACAAATGGAACTGTAATAAATACAATAAATTGGATGCACATGGGCGAAACTGAATGGACATTTTCCCGTCGTGCGGACGATTTGTACGATGCGTTCCGTGTGAACCGGCCTGGTCGCGTGAATGAATACAGCGCGAGCGGTTACCATGTTGTCAGGCCGTCCTTCAATCTTGAGTCTTCCATAACCTACAAATCTGGATTAGGGACTAAATCAGACCCAATTTTGATAAATTAAAAACTAGGTGTAGTGTTATGCTATGCCTAGTTTTGTCTATTTAATTTTTTGAGTGTTTTTGAAGTTTAGTTTTACGTAGTTGTTTAGAATATTTTTGCCATTTTTGTCTACGAGTGCTTGGACAAATTCATCAACGTTTGTTCCCGCACCTTTTGGTATTTCAGAGTTTAATTCTTGACTCATTTTATACATTTCTCGTAAAAATATGTATCTACTTATGATTGATGCACATGCAACACTTAAACATTGTTCTTCAGCTCTAGGAGTAAAAGTTATATTTGTAACTTTTTTTTGTGTATCAGTAAGATATCCATAGTAATTTTTGGGTGGAGTAAATTGGTCTACCACAATTTTATCAAATGGATAATTTTTTTCTACTAGATTGAGTAAAACTTTATTATGTAATAAGGCTTTTATTTTATTCATATTAATTTTTTCATGATCTAGTTTGTTGTATTCTTGGTTAGTTAAAACAAATGCAGAGTAAGGAATTTTATCCATAATTTGTGGAGCAATTTTTTTTATGTAATCATCTGTGATTTTTTTTGAGTCTGTAACCTTAAGTTCATGAAGAAATGAAACTTTATCTTTTGAGACATAAGTTGCTGCCACGACGATGGGGCCAAAGTAATCTCCGGTTCCAACTTCATCAGATCCGATGGTATTGTAATTATCATATTTGAAATCATTATTTTGGGTTTTATCATCGTTTTTTATTTTGTCTTTACCAGTTTTTGTGTCAATTACTCTATTATTTAATTTCTTTTCCATTTCAATCCATATGTTGGCATCAATATCAGCGGAAATTCCTTGGAACATGGCTTTTCCTGATTCATAAAGGGTTATGATTGTTCCACCTTCTTCAGCTTGAAATATTGAATATGGGGGAGTTTTATCTCGTTTTAAATCTTGGTAATACTTAATCATTTTTTCTTTTATATTTTCACTTACTTTAAATACTATTGTCATTTTGCACCTCTTTAAATATTTTAACATTTATAATTAAAGTTGTAAATTGAAATTTTGTTTTAAAAATTTTAATATTAGACTTTATTTTTGGTTATATTTATAATATAATTATTATGAGATAAGGAGAGTTGAAAAAATGAATATTATTACGGTGGCGATAATACTTATAGTATTGTTGTATATGGTTTTGGGATTCAAACGTGGGGTTATTAAAACTGGTGTTTCATTAGTTGGAACGATTGCTATATTAGTAGTTTCTTATGTATTAAAGGATGTTATAGCTAACTTTTTAATGGATAAGTTACCATTCTTTAATTTTGGCGGTGTATTTGAAGGAATAACATCAATAAATATTTTAATGTATAATATGTTATCTTTTATAGTAGTATTTGTTATACTTTATTGTGTATTAAATATATTACTTACATTATCGGGATTAATTGAAAAAATATTAAAACTTACAGTTATTTTAGCTATACCATCTAAAATATTAGGAGCTTTACTTGGTTTAATTGAAGGTATATTAGTAGCATTCTTATTTAGTTTTGTATTTTTACATTTAGCTCCGACGGAAAAATATGTTATGGATAGTAAACTAGCAATAATTTTATTAGAAAGATCGCCATTTATAGGTAGAATGACAACTAGTACAACACTTGCTTTAGAAGATATTAATAATATTGTTAATTCATTAAAAAAAGATGATGATAGAAGTGAAGCAAACTTTAAGGTATTGCATCAACTTATTTATTGGAAAGTAATTAGTGTTGATGAAGCACAAAAATTAATTGATGATAAAAAGTTAGAATTTAATAATGAAGTTCAATTAGGGAGTTAATTATGGTTAAACATTTAGAAAATGCAAATGATTTTGAAAATATTATAAAAGGAAAAGTTCTTGTAGATTTTTATGCTGATTGGTGTGGGCCTTGTAAAAGATTAGCACCGATTCTAGAAGAAGTGGAAAGTATTGATGTTTTGAAAGTAAATGTTGATTCTTTTGATGAAATATCTAGAAGATATGGAATAATGAGTATTCCTACATTAATTTTATTTGAAAATGGAGAAGAAATAAAAAAATCTATTGGCTTTAAAACTAAAGATGAAATAAATGAATTTATAAAATAAAAAATGCTGGTTAGTTTAAAACACTAACACCAGCATTTTTATATGCTCGAAGTAATGGACCAGCACCGAGTTTTGTGCCTCCGAAATATCTTACCACTACGAGGAGTTTATTATTTTCATTATTTCTTTCTAATAAATTATAAAGAGGAGTTCCTGCCGTACCACTTGGTTCTTTATCATCACTTTTGCCAGCGGTGGATCCAAATTTGTAGGCATACACAATATGTTTGGCTTTTTTGTGTTCATCTTTTAAGTTTGTAAGAATAGTTTTTATTTCTTCAAAATCATCTATTTCATAAAGTATGGCAATAAACTTTGATTTTTTTATTTCTGTGGTATTTGTTTTTAATAATTTCATAAAATTTGTCCTTTCTTTATAATTATATCGTAAAATTAGTTAAATTTGTAGTATAATATACTTGATGGAGGTGCCTTATGTTAAAAGAAAAGTTAAAAGCGATTCCTCATTTACCTGGATCATATCAAATGCGTAACATAAATAACATAGTTATATATGTTGGTAAAGCTAAAGATTTATATAAAAGAGTAAATAGTTATTTTAAAGGTAATGTTACGGGTAAAACTGCTAAAATGGTTAGTGAAGTAGTGGATTTTACTTATATAACTACCAAGACTGAACAAGAAGCTTTTATTTTGGAACTTAATTTAATAAAGGAATATGATCCAAAGTATAATATACTACTTAAAGATGATAAAAGTTATCCATATATTGAATATATAAGTAAACCTTATCCAAAACTTAAAGTATCGAGGTATTTAAGTGTTAAGAAAAAAGATAAAAAAATGTTGTTTGGACCATATCCGAATGCTTATGCAGCTAGAAAAATAGTTAATTTAATTAATAGATTGTATCCATTAAAAAAATGTGAAGGTATGCCAAAGTCTGTATGTTTATATTATCATATCGGAGAGTGCCTTGGATATTGTGAAAAAAATGTTAATGCTTATAGTGAAGAAAAAATGAAAAAAGATATTTTAGAGTTTTTAAAAGGTAATGATAAAATATTGATTGATAAGATAATGGAAAAAATTAATACTTTTAGTAATAATTTGAATTTTGAAGCTGCTTTAGAGTTAAAAAAAGAGTTAGATTATATTAAAGTTGTCCTTGATAAGCAAAGAGTAGAGTTACATGATTATGTAAATCGAGATGTAATTGGATATGATGCTTTAGATGGTATCGCATCAGTACAAATATTATTTATTAGAAATGGTAAAATTGTTGGTGGAAATAATGATAAATTTTATATCATGAGTGATTTGGAAGATGAAGTTAATTCATATATTTTGAAGTATTATGAACGTCATGAAGTGCCAAAAGAAATATTATTAGAAGATAAATTAAATAATGAAGTAATTAGTAATATATTAAATACTAAAGTGTATGTTCCTTTGAAAGGAAAAAAGAAAAATTTGGTTGAAATGGCACACATAAATGCTAGAATATCTTTAGAGCAAGAAGTAACAATTATTAAAAATGATGAAAAAAGAAGTGTTTTAGCAAATGATGAATTAAGAAAATTACTTAATTTAAAAGTACTAGATCGTATTGATTCTTTTGATAATTCAAATTTGTTTGGATCTTTTGCAGTATCAGGAATGGTTGTTTTTAAAAATGGTAAACCAAGTAAAAATGAATATCGGAAATATAAAGTAAGTGTAGATAAAAATGATGATTATAATACAATGAGAGAAGTAATTTATCGTAGATATTATAGGTGTATGGTAGAAAAGTCAGAAATGCCAGATTTAATTTTGGTAGATGGGGGAATAAATCAAATTAATGCTTGTAAAAGTGTGTTGGATGAATTACATTTACAAATAAAGGTATGTGGTTTAAGAAAAGATGATCATCATAGAACTAATGAACTTATAGATGGAGATACATTACAAATAATTGAAATACCTAGGATGAGTGATGTTTTTCATTATTTAACTAGAATTCAAGACGAAGTACATAGGTATACTATAAATTATCATAAGCAAATTAGAAGTAAGGGAAGCATATCTAGTGTCCTTGATAATGTTGATGGTATTGGAAGTATTAGGAAAAAAGAATTGATTAAAAAGTATGGAAGTATTAAGAAAATGAATGAAGCAAGTGTTTTAGAATTAAGCGAGATTGTTCCAGAAAATGTTGCTAAAAATTTGAAAAAGTATTTAGAAAGTAGGTTGTTAGATGATACTAAAAAAGAATAAAATGATTGTACCAAATAAAGACATAACTTATTTTTTAAATCCTGATTATGTATATATACCTGCGAGTAAGATATATGTTAAACAAAATGATTATGTATATAAAAGACAGATTGTAGCAGATAAAGCATATTCAACAGTATCAGGTTATGTTATTGGCAAAAGAAAAAATATAGTTATGGGTAAAGTAAAAAATACAGTTGTTATAGAAAATGATTACAGAGAATATTTTAAAGATAAAGAAATAAAAATGAAAGTTACTATTCCAAATATTTTAAAGTTATTAGAAAATGATAAAGTGTTGTTTGATAAATTTAAAAGTAATAAAAAATTTAGTAATATTATTGTAAGTGCTATAAATGATAATCCATATGTTTATAATGAAATATATTTACTTAAAGAAAATATATCTGATATACTAGATTTCTATAATAAATTAATTACGCTTTATAATTCTAGTAATAATATGCTTGTGGTTAAAAATAATGAAGCATTTATAATCGATGAGTGTTTAAATGTTATAGGTAGTTATCCAGAGATAAATTTAACTTTAGTTAAAGATGAATATAATTTAGAACATGAATTGTTTTTAAAAAAATGTTTGGGGGTAAAAGAAAACACTTTGGTTTTAAGAGTATCTGATATTATAAAGATGTATAATTTATTTAAAGGAAATGTATTATGTACACATCTTATTACGATATCTGGTGATGTAATAAAGGATAGTAAAGTAATAAGGGTAAAGGTAGGTACTTTATTAAAAGATGTAATAGATAAATTTATTATGATTGAATGTAATAATTATGTTTGTGTTATTAATGGACTTATGACAGGTTTTAAAATAGATAATATAGATGAATTTGTTATTACAGATGATGTAATAAGTATAAATATTATGAAAGATAGATGTGTAAAAAAACAAGAATGTATTAGATGTGGTAAATGTATTGAAGTGTGTCCTTTGAAAGTTAATCCGGTTAGTTTAGAAAATAAAGAAAAATGTATTAAGTGCGGATTATGTAGTTATGTTTGCCCATGTAATATTAATTTAAAGGAAGTGTTAAATAAATGAATGATGTATTTTTTCATGATGATAATAGTTTAAAGAAAAATGTTATAAAATATATTATTTGTTTAATTCCTTTATATTGTTATGGAATTTATAAAAATGGAATAGTTTTATATATGAAGGGTTTAATTAGTTTTTTTTCTATATTTAAATTATTTTTGTTTTTATTTTGGGGGTTAATAATATATGTTATAACTAATATAATTTTAAAAAAGAAAATTAATTTTGATTTGTTATTTTTAAGTTTGTTTGTTATACCTTTGTTTTTACCATTTAATACAAATATATTCTTGTATTTAATTGTGATGTTTATCTTTTTATTATTTAGAAAATACTATAATTTGGCTTTAATTATTTTGATTTTTTCAAGTTTCGGAAATTTTGTAAATCTGGGGGAAAGTTTGGGTATTTATTCTTTTAATGTTTGGGATTTATTGTGTGGAAGAAATATAAGTGGACTCGGTTCTAGTTCAATAATTTTAGGTTTTATAATTATGATATCTTTGAATTTTACAAATAATTATAAGTTAAGTATTTCTTTGAGTGGATTAATTATATTTTTTATATTAGCTATTATTTTTAGAGAATATAGCTTTTTAGTAAATGGTAATGCAATATTAAGTTTAATATTTATTGCTCCATGGAGTAATTTAAGTCCGATGGAAAGAAATACAAAAATTATATATGGCTTTATTATAGGAATACTTGGATTTATATTTATGTGTTTTTTTAATGTTTATTATGGAATGATTTTAAGTATATGTATTATTAGTGTAATTTATCAATTAAATTTAAAATTTAAGTTTTTGAAAAAAATTAGTTAAAATTGTAGAAATATGCGTGAAATTGTTTGCAAAATATAGTAAATAGTGATATAATAGGTACGATTTTTAACAAGGGGATAAAGGGGAATGTTATGGCTTATATAAGTAATGAAGAAATTAATGAAATAAGAAATCAAGCTAATATTGTAGATATTATTTCTGGTTATTTGCAAGTTACCCAAAAGGGAAAAAATTATGTTTCATTATGTCCCTTTCATAGTGATCATTCTCCATCTTTAATAATATCTCCGGAAAAACAAATATTTAATTGTTTTACATGTCGAACTGGGGGTAATGTTTTTTCATTTATTATGAAATATGAAAATGTTACTTTTCCTGAAGCTTTACATATTGTGGCGGAAAAAATAGGTTATAAGTTAAAAAATGATAATTTTGTAAAAGTAAATGATAATAAATTTAGTAAAGATTATGAAATATATGATTATGCTATGAAGTATTATATGAATAATATAAATACTACGGATGGTATGAAAGCAAGAGATTATCTTTTTAAACGAGGTATTAATGAAGAAATAATAAAGGAGTTTAAGATAGGGCTTGCTTTCCAAGATAAAGATTCATTTTATAAATTTAGTATGGGTAAGAATTGGGATATTGATGTATTAGATAGATTAGGGCTTATAAATAAAGTAAATGCTAATATTTATGATACATTTATTAATAGAATTGTAATACCTATTGAAAACTTAAAAGGAGAAGTTGTTGGGTTTACAGGTAGAATATTTAATGGAGAAGATAATACAGCAAAATATTTAAATACTAAAGAAACAGAGATATTTAAAAAAAGTAGTCTATTATTTAACTACCATAATGCTAAAAAATATATTAGAGATAAAAAATGTGTTATTGTAGTTGAAGGTAATATGGATGCTATAAAAATGAGTGCCAAAGGATTTAAAAATGTGGTGGCTTTAATGGGGGTTGCATTATCAGAAGAACAAATTGAGATTTTAAAAAGATTAAGAGTACCTGTCGTACTTATGTTAGATAATGATAATGCTGGAGAAGATGCCACGGTTAAAAATGGTGAAGTTTTAATAGAAAATAATATAGATACAAGAGTAGTGCGTTTGAGCGGAGCTAAAGATCCGGATGAATATTTAGAAAAATTTGGAATTGAAGCAATGCAAAACAATGTCGTAAATGCCATAAAATATATTGATTTTAAAATAGATTATTTAAAGAAGAATAAAAATTTAAATAATATGGAAGATATGATTTTATATGTAAAAGAAGTAATAAATAGTTTAAAATCAGAAGATGACTTGACAAAAGAGTTAATTTTATCTAAAATAAGCAAAGATTACGCGATTGATATTGATGTGCTAAAGAGTAATTTAAAAAGTGAGCCTAGAAAAGATGTAAAGGTTATAAGTAATGTGAAAAGTAATAAACTCTCAAAATATCAAAAGGCAAGTTATAAAGTGTTATATTATATGTTAATGGATAAAAAATATATTAATATATATAAAAATACACTTGGTTATTTTAAAGAAAGGATGGAAAGAGTTCTAGCTAGTGAAATTGTATATTATTTAAATAATGAAGATAATATTGATGTAGCGGATTTTACCACATATATAATGGATAAGGAAGATGAGTATAATTTTTTACAAATAATTTTGAGTGAAAATGTAAATACTAGTGTAAGTGATGATGAGTTTAATTCGTGTATCAAAGCAATATTAGATATTTATAAAAAAGATGAAATATTAAAAGTAAAAGGTTTAATAGCTAGTGAACTTGATCAAAGTAAAAAAGAAGAATTGGTTAAGCGTTTAGTTGATTTGAAAAGGAAGTGTGAATAATGGAACAAATTAAAACATTAGAAGAAAGAGAAAATAATCTAATAGTAAAGGGTAAAGAAAAAGGTTTTATTACATATGAAGAGTTAGCACAAGAATTAAAGGGATTAGATATTGATAATGATGCTTTAGATAACTTATATAATAAGTTAGTTGAAAATAATATTGCAGTTGTAGCTGAAGCTGATGTTGATAGTTCAACTGGAGAAGCTATAATTAGAGAAAAAACTGAAGAGGAAGAAATTTTAAGTGATGAAGATATTACTAAAGATGTAAATATTAATGACCCAGTTAGAATGTATTTAAAAGAAATTGGGAGAATATCACTTTTATCAAGTGAAGAAGAAATGGAAATATCTAAAAGAGTTGCTTTAGATGATCCAGAAGCTAAAAGAATTTTAGCAGAATCTAACTTACGTTTGGTTGTGTCAATTGCTAAAAGATATGTTGGACGTGGACTTTTATTTTTAGATTTAATTCAAGAAGGTAATATTGGGTTAATGAAAGCTGTTGAAAAATTTGATTATGATAAAGGTTATAAATTTTCAACTTATGCAACTTGGTGGATAAGACAAGCAATAACAAGAGCTTTGGCTGATCAAGCTAGAACTATTCGTGTTCCAGTTCATATGGTAGAAACAATTAATAAAATGAGTAGAGTTCAAAGACAACTTACACTTGAACTTAACCGTGAACCTAGTGAAGAAGAAATTGCAAAAAAAATGGGTGTGGGTGTTGATAAGGTAAGAGAAGTATTAAAAATTAGTCAAGAACCAGTTTCTTTAGAAACGCCGATTGGTGAAGAAGATGATTCACATTTAGGAGATTTTCTTAAAGATGAATCTAGTTTAAGTCCAGAAGAATATACAGAAAATGAAATATTAAAAGAAGAAATAAAAGAAGTATTGATGTCTTTACAAGCAAGAGAACAAGAAGTATTAGAATTAAGATTTGGTCTTATAGATGGTACTTGTCATACTCTAGAAGAAGTTGGTAAAAAGTTTAATGTTACAAGGGAACGTATAAGACAAATTGAAGCAAAAGCTTTAAGAAAATTAAGACATCCATCACGTGCTAAAAAATTGAAGGACTTTTTAGAAGAATGAATAGAATAGAAGGATTAGCATCTTTAATAGATAAAGATGCTCTTGTTTTAGATATTGGTACTGATCACTGTTATTTACCAATTTATCTTTATGAAAAAGATATTACTAAAAGAGTTATTGGTAGTGATATATCTAAAAATGCTTTAGAATATGCTAAAAATAATTTAATAAAACACAATTTAGAAGAAAATATAAAATTAGTTTTAAGTGACGGCTTTAAAAATATATATGAAGATGTGGATATTGCTGTTATTTCTGGGGTAGGTACAAATACTATAAAAAAAATATTAGATAATAGAAAGTTACCTAATAAACTTGTTATATCTAGTCATAAAGATTTATATGATTTAAGATGTTTTATGCAAAGTATTAATTATAAAATAGTAAAAGAAATAGTGGTAAAAGAAAATAATATTTATTATAATTTAATTAAATATGAATATGGTTTAGATAATTTAGATAGTTATGAATTATTAGTGGGTTTAAGTAATGATTTGGAATATCGAAAATATTTATTAAAAAAATATAAAGAATTATATAAGAAGTCTGATAATCAAAAATATTTAAACTTCATAAATATTATAAAAAGAAGACAGGATTAGTAGTATTTATAGTCTTATCTTTTAAAGGAGTAGTTTTTTCTACTTCTTTTTTTGGAGTTACATCTATTGTTTTGGGACTGGTATTACTAAATTCTTTGGCAAGACTCATTAGTTTTTTGGCATTACCTATCATGGGTTTAATTTCTTTATATATGGGAATTGCTTGGTTCATGAGTCCAAGACCTTTTGAGATTCCTGATAAAACTTTAGTTAAACTTAATCCACTTTTTGCTATATTTGGACCAAACATATATAATCACCTATATAATTATATGTAAAAAACTTAAATAATTGATTGTAATGTTTGCTGTTACATGGTATACTATTTTATAGTAGAAGGTGTTAGATATGTTTACAGAAGGTGCTAATTCTAATAAACTAGTGGGTATAATACTTAGTCCTGTAATAATATTTTTACATATTTTTAAGTATGCTTGGATTGGGCTTAAATATGTAGGATTTGAAATGTGGATGAATTTATATACGGGAGCCAGTTATGGAGTAGATAAAACATATCAAGCGACAAAACAAGCTTTTGCAACACAAGAAGAAAGAATTTATGAAAGAACTAAAAGGAAAGTAAAAAAAGAAAAAGTTTATAAATATAGTCAAAAAACTTTAGCAAAATTAGAAGAAGAAAAAAAGACATTACTTGCGGATTTGCAAACTGCAGGTGCAACGAGAAGTAGAGATCCTCATGTATATTATTATAAAGTTAGAGATAATAATGGTAAAATAATAACTGGTACGATGAATGGATTAAGCAAGTTAGATATTAATGCTTATTTACTTAATGAAGGTTATGATGTTTATGTTATAAAAACTTCACCATTTATTGATTTTGCTTATAAGGATTCGTCTTTTTTAGGCAAAAAAATGAAAACTAAAGATTTGATATTTTGGTTAACTCAATTATCAACATATATAAAAGCAGGACTTACATTAAATGAGTCTATTAAAATACTTACCACTCAAATGAAGGGAAATAAAGCTAGAGTTACAGCATTTAAAGCTATATCATATGAATTAACTCTTGGGGAAAATTTTTCATCAGCGTTAGAAAAACAAGGAGATATGTTTCCACCTCTTTTAATTAATATGATAAAGGCCGCTGAAGCTAGTGGTACTTTAGTAGAAACATTAGATGATATGGCAGCGTATTATACTGAAATTGATGAGACTAAAAAACAAATGAAGAGTGCTATGACATATCCAGCAATTGTAAGTGTTTTCTCAGTCGGAGTTATAATATTTATTATGGTGTATGTTGTTCCACAATTTGTGCAAATTTATGAAGATCAGGGAACACAAATAAATGGATTAACTAAATTTATTATAAACGTTAGTACATTTATAATGAATTATTGGTATGTTGGATTATTAATTATTGTTTTAACTGTTTTTGTTATATCATTATTATATAAACATGTTAAAGCGTTCAGAGCATCTGTGCAAATATTTTTAATGCACTTACCTGTAATTAAGGATGTTATCATTTATAATGAGCTTACAATTTTTTCAAAAACATTTGCATCCCTTTTAAGAAATAATGTTTTTATTACGGATAGTATGGATATATTAAGTAAGATTACTAATAATGAAATTTATAAAGCAATACTTTATAAAACAATACAAAACATTGTAAAGGGAGAAAAAATAAGTGAGGCGTTTAAAGATCATTGGGCAGTACCAGATGTTGCATATTATATGATTGTTACTGGTGAGTCAACTGGAGATTTAGCTGAAATGATGCAAAAGGTTAGTGAATATTATCAAGGACAACATAAAAGTATTGTCAATAGTTTGAAAGCATTTTTGGAACCTGTTATGATTGCATTTTTAGCAGTTGTAGTTGGGGGAATAATTATTGCAGTTATAATGCCAATGTTTGGAATGTATGAACAAATTCAAAATAGTTAGGGGGATTTATGAAGATATTTTGGTTTATTTTAGGAACTATTTTAGGTTCCTTTTATCTAGTAGTAGGAACTAGATTACCAAAGCAAGAAGATGTTATAAAATCTAGGAGCAAATGTGATTCTTGTGGGAAAACTTTAAAATGGTATAATTTGATACCTTTGTTCTCGTTTATATTTCAACGAGGTAAATGTAGTTTTTGTGGAAAAAAAATAAGTGCATTGCACTTTGTAGTTGAACTAATTACAGGATTACTTTTCTTACTTGCCTCATTTTATTTTCCGATTGGATATGAATTTTTTGTAGCTTTGGTAATCTTATCTTTAATGATTATAATATTTATTAGTGATTTTAAATATATGATTATTCTTGATTCACCTTTGGTTGCTTCATTCTTAATTGTATTAATTTTAAAAATAATTTATTTAGATTTTAATAATATTTTATATAGTTTAATATCTGGGATTTCAATGTTTTTATTAATGATGTTAATTGAAAAAATAGGTTCTGTAATTTTGAAAAAAGATTCTTTAGGTGGCGGAGATATAAAACTGTCTTTTGTAATGGGATTTATACTTGGCTTTAAGTTTAGTGTTGTAGCTTTAGTTTTATCGACGTTTATAGCACTTCCTTATGCTGTTGCTAGTGTAAAACTTTTAAAAAGGCATGAATTTCCATATGGACCATTTCTAGCCGGAGCTTTATTTATAGTTTTCTTTCAATTAGAAAAGTTTGATAATTTATTAAATTTCTTATTTGTTTTTTAAATTTTTCTTCTTGGATATGGTTTTCTTTCATCAGTTAAGCCCATTAAATAGTCTATGCTTGTGTCATATAATTTAGCAAGTAAGGCTATTTTTTCAATTGGAATAGTGTTTATTCCCATTTCATATCTACTGTATTGAGCTTGTGTAACTTTTAAGTATTTTGCTATTTCCATTTGTTTATAATCTTTATCTTCACGTATTTCTTTTAAGCGTTCTATATTCATTCTTTATCACCAATTTAATTTTACAAAATATACGTCTTACGCATTGACATATATACGTAAAGCGTATATAATTTATTTATAGTATGCACATTACGTATAAATAAATGAGGTGTTAGTAGTGAAAAAAGTGGTTGGATTTATTATTGTGAGTGTTATATTGTTAGTTTCTTTATCTTTTAAAAATACAAAAAACGAAGATATTTATTTTGAAAATGATGCTAGTAATAATAAAAATATGTTATCAATGATGCTTGAACAAACTGAAGGAGTAGGTGACTATAAAACTGTTAGTCAAAGTAGTTGGCCAACGGATGGATATAAATTTAATAAAGAGAGATCTGGTTGCGAAAATGGTGGAGAATTATCGTGGGATGATACAAAGAAAACTGTTATAATGAGTGGAAATGTTTCGGATAAATGTTATGTTTATTTTGATGTTTGGTTTCCATCAATAGCAGATTATTGCACCGATGGGGATAATTTAGCGAGTTGCGTAATAGACTTTGGTAATCAAGGTTCAGATATTTCCAATATTTATATTCATAACTCAACACTTGCAAATGGTGCGGGAGATAATTCATACAGATATGCTGGTCCATCAGAACAAGTTAATAATTTTGTGTGCTTTGGTTCAACAGAAAATCCATGCCCAATAGATAATTTATATCGAATAGTCGGAGTAATAGGTGGAAAAGTAAAATTAATAAAATATGACTATGCAAATAGTAATTTACTTGGAACAAATGGTGATTATAGTGGTGAGAAGACGCCAGATGAAACCTTTTATAAAGGAACTTTATCGACAATAAATACTTATTATTGGAATTATAATGCTGATATTAGTAACTACCCATATGGTTCAAATACATGGAGTACAAGTTTATTTAATAAAACGAACTTAAATACTAATTTTATAAATAATATAGGTAGTATATGGGCAGAAAAAATTGCAACAACAATATGGAAAGTTGGAGGAAATGTAGAGGCTAAAATAGAAACAGTTATTCCATCAATAGCGTATCAAAATGAAATAGTAAATCCCAATGCAATAAATAGTACTGATAATGCAACGGAATATAGCACTAAAATAGGATTAATGTACGTATCTGATTATTATTATAGTGCAAGCCCAAGTGCGTGGGCATTAGTTGGGTATGATAGTGATGAAATAAAAGATTATCGCATAGCAACAGGTGATAATTGGATGTATATGGGGGATCATGAATGCACTCTTTCAAGACGTACAGAGATTTCTAATTTTGTGTTTTTTGTGAATCTTAAAGGATTTGTGGGTTCTAATGGTGTAAAACATGATTATGCAATGCGTCCCTCTTTCAATCTTGAGTCTTTTGTAACCTATAAATTCGGAAGTGGAACTATGAATAATCCAATTCGCATAAATTAAGCTAATGTTTTTTTTAAGTACTTAAAGTTTAATAGAACTACGAATAAAATATTTATAATTTCTGATATAACAAGACTATAAATTCCAATATGACATAAAGATAAAATTGCCATAACAATTAGTTTTAAAACTACTCCCCATAAAGTTATATTCATGGTAATTTTGGCAAAACCAAGAGCTTGGAGAGAAGATGTAAGAACTCCTTCAAGGTAAAATAATACAAAGAAGGGTGCAAGTATTTTGATATAATTAGAGCCGTTCGTAGTATTATATAAAGCAAATAATAATTTGTCTCTGAATGTAAATATTATAAATGAAAAAAAGATACCAATTATTAAAGCAAATAAAATACTTTGATGAATTCTTCTTTTTACCATGCTTGTGTTTTTTTCTCCATTAAACTTACTTATCTCTGGTAAAAGTGATGTGGAAATAGCGGCGATAAAAAAACTGGGCATTGTTAAAAGTGCTAGAGAATAGGCATTGTAGGCTCCATATTCTCGTAGTATGTATGAATTAGGATAACCTGAAAATAGAAGTAAATTAGTTAAGATTATTGGTTCTAGAAAATATCCAATATTTCCGATAATTCTACTTGATACCGTTGGTATAGAAATATTTAAGATATCTTTAGTATGTTTTTTACTGGGAAGTAAATTAGTTTTAAAATTAATGTGTTTGGGAATGAAATATAAAAATACAATTATAGAAGATATTTCTGAAAGTATTGTTAAAAGAATTAATCCTAGTACAGCGTGCATTACTGATTTTTTCATTAATAATGGAAGTATAGTAATAATAATTATTAGTCGTATTATTTGTTCTATAATATTACTTGTAGCATGGGGAAGCATATTTTGTTTACCAGCAAAATATCCTTTTAATACAGATGAAATAGATACGAATGGTAAAGTTAGAGCAAAAGCAAGTAATATCGGAGATGCTAAAGGTTCTTTTAAAAGATTTATAGCAATAAAATCTCTAGTTAATAGAATTATTAATATAAGGATGAAATTAATAGAAAGAATTAAAAATGCTGCAGATGTAAGAATACGTATTGATCTATTCTTATTTTCTGATACTAATTTTGAAATGGAAATTGGTATGGCTAGTGTTGCTATAGTTAAAAGTAGTGAATATGTCGGTGTTGCAATAGTAAATAAGCTAATACCATATTCACCAATGATACGTGTATAAATTACTTTTATAATAAAACCTAATATTTTAGTTAGAAAGCCACTGAAAATAAGAATTAAAGTAGATTTTATAAATATGTTTTTTTTCATCTAGTATTATTTCTCCTTTATTTAAATTAAAAATTGTTATATAATAAATATATATGTCGGAAGGTGGTTATTTTGCAAGATACAATAAGTTTTTCAGAGTTAGTTCCGAAACTAGAAAAAAGAGAAGGATTTGAAACAATAAAAAAAGCATATGAATATGCTCTTAATGAACATAAAGGGATGACAAGATTAACCGGGGATGATTTTATTACCCATCCTTTGGAAGTTACTAAAATTCTTATGGATTTAAATGTTGATGATGTAACAATAATTGCATCTCTTTTGCATGAAGTCATAAATAATGGAAATAAAACTTATGAAGATTTAGTTAGTTGTTTTGGAGAAGAAGTAGCTAAAATTGTTTTAAATGTGTCCAAAATTAATAAATTGGAATTACCTGATAATAATGAATCATCTGTAATTTATTTAAGAAAAATATTAGTTGGTCTTGCTGAAGATGTTAGAGTTTTATATATTAAACTTGCAGATAGACTACATAATATGAGAACTAACTGGGCTATTAATCCTCAAAAGCAAAAACAAAAAGCGGAAGAAACTATGTCTGTTTTAGTGCCTATTGCACATAGACTTGGTATTAATTCAATTAAAAGTGAACTTGAAAACTTATCTTTATATTATTTAAAACCTGATGTTTATAATGATATACTAGAAAAATTAAATGAAACCGTCGATGAATTAAATGATTGCCTAGAAGAAATGAAGGATAGTATTATAGATATTTTAACTAATGCTGGTATTAAATTTGAAATAAAGGGTAGAGTTAAAAGTGTATATAGTATTTATAATAAACTTAATAATGGTAAAGAATGGAATAAGATATATGATATTTTAGCATTAAGGATATTTGTTGATGAAGAATCTGATTGTTATCAAGTAATTGGTTTAATACATTCTAGATTTAGACCTATGCCTAAAAGATTTAAAGATTATATTGCAAGTCCAAAAGAAAATATGTATCAATCATTACATACTACGGTTTTTGGGGTTGAAGGACATGTTTTTGAAATTCAAGTAAGAACATATGAAATGGATGAAATAGCAGAAAAAGGTATTGCAAGTCATTGGTCATATAAAGAAAAAGGTTCTAAAAAGATTCAAAATGTTATGGAACAAAAACTAGAAATGTTTAGAAATGTTATTGAAGCAAGTAATAATGATACGGATGCTGATTTTGAGAATGCTGTTAATGCTGATATATTTAGCGATTTAATTTATACTTATACTCCGAAAGGTGATGTTGTTGAGTTACCTGCGGGATCAACGCCGATAGATTTTGCTTATCGAATTCACTCTAGAGTTGGTGATACAACAATTGGTGCTATTGTAAATGATCAAATTGTACCGCTTTCATATGAACTTAAAAATGATGATGTTGTTAATATAAAAACTAATAATAGTAGTACGCCAAATAAGGATTGGTTAACTTTTGTTAAAACAAATCAAGCTAAAAATAAAATTAAAGCTTTCTTTAGTAAACAAGATAAAGAAGAATATATCTTAAAAGGTAAGAATATTTTAGAAGCTGAATTACGTAAGAGAAAAATGGCTTTCAATGATGTGTTAACGCCGGATACTATTGAAAAGTTAATTAAAGATTTAAAAGTAAAAGATTTAGATGAAATATATTTAAGTATTGGATCTTTAAGGTTTACAGCTGGTTATATAATTAACTTAACTAAAGAAGATAGACATGAAGTAGATGATGCGTTATTTGAAAGAAAATTATCTATTCCTAAAATTAATTATAAAAGTGATATTTTAGTGGAAGGTAATTCAGATATCATGGTTAATATTGCTAAATGTTGTATGCCTATTAAGGGTGATGAAATAGTGGGATATATTACTAAAGGTCAAGGAATTAGTGTACATAAAAAAGGATGTAGTAATATTCCAAGTGATAATGATAGAATAGTAGATGTAACATGGAATATGGATGCAAGTAATTATTATTTTACAAATATCTATGTTTATGTTGCTGCTGGATTTAATTTGCTTGTAAATATTATTACAGAAGTGGGTAAGATGGGGTCTATTGTTAGATCTTGTAATACAAAGGAATTTGATAATAAAACCGTCTATGAAATAAATTTGAGAATTAAAGATAAAGAAGAATTAGAAAACATTATGAAAAATATTAGAAAAATTCATAATGTTATAGAAGTTAAGGAGGAAATGTAATGAAAGTTGTTGTACAAAGAAGTAAGAAAAGTAGTGTTAGTGTTGATGGAAAACTTGTAAATGAAATTAATAATGGTATGGTTTTATTAGTTTCTTTTACTCAAGGGGATACAATTGATAATATTTTGAAAATGACTAAAAAAATAGCTAATTTAAGAATATTTGATGATGAAGACGGTGTTATGAATAAATCAATATTGGATGTTGGCGGAGAAATATTATCAATTTCACAATTTACTTTGTATGGTGATACATCAAAAGGTAATAGACCTTCATATGTTAAAGCTTTAAATGGGGAAGAATCAATTAAACTTTATGAGGCTTTTAATGAAGAAATGAGTAAATATGTTGTAACTAAACCAGGTATTTTCGGAGCTGAAATGATGGTTAATATTTCAAATGATGGACCAGTAACTTTGATAATGGAGTTTTAAATGAAGAAATTTTTAAATAAGTATAAAACTGTATTTACTTATTTATTATCTAGTGGACTTTCTTTTGTAGTAGATATAATAGCATTTTCTATAATACTTTACTTTATTAAAGATAGATTTGTTAATGCAATATTGTTATCTTCTTATACGGCTAGGGCAATATCTAGTGTAGTTAATTATTTTGTTAATAAAAAATATGTTTTTAAAAATGAAAAGAAAAGAAATTATAAAGCTTTTATAGAATATTTCTTGCTTGTTATAATAAACATTACAATATCTGGATTACTTGTAACTAAAGTTTATAATTATATCCATTTAAATGCTACTTTTATTAAAGTTATTATAGATTCTATAATATTTGTCATAAATTATTTTTTACAAAAGTTAGTTATTTTTAAAAAGTAGTAGTATTAAAAAAAGCAATATGATAAAACATATTGCTTTTGCGTTTTTATTGTGTTAAACTAATGCTTATGGAATATCCAGTTGATTGGATGCTGCCTCATTTAAGTAATAAAATACGAAAGTGAGGTGATGCCTAATGTACAAGAAAGATTTTCTTATCTTGGGGTTATGGATTATCATAATCTTGCTTATTTTAACACTAATGTTGAAATAAAAGAAAAACGCATCTAAATCAACGAGGTTGGTTTAGATGCAAAACCAATATTTGGTAGCATCCAATCTCGCGAAAAACTGGATGTTCCATTTTTAATTTATGCAAATTCTCTTTGCTATATACATCGTAACATAAATCCTGCTATTTGTCAATTTTTCTAACTAGCTTGGATTGATTTAATTTTTCTTTAATCTTTTGAAATAATTCTTCAGCTAATTCTTCCGATGAACCATCAACAATATAGATAATATATTGTTTGCCACTTACTGATTCTAATATTATTTTTCTGTCTTTATATATTGAATTTAAATAATTATTAATAAATTTCATTAAAAGATAATCATTGTTTAAAATATTAGAATTTTCATAATTAATGAAAGTTATTTCTGGTGATGTTCCAACATAAAATGATAAGTTTGGATGAATGCGAATTTTGTTTAAAATAATACTATTTATATCTAAATCAATTAATTCTTCATTTAATAATAAACTTGCGATTAGAATTTTTTCATAGCTTTTTGCAATTTTAAAACATTTTAAATCTTTTGGAAGTACGACATGTTTGTTTTTTATGTTTGATTCAAGTTGTTTATCTCTTATTTCACAATGCTTTTTTATTTCGTACCATTCTAAACCTTTTGGAAAATAATATATATTTCGTGGTGTAACTGATATATAAATTTGAGATAAATCTTGAAGATATTGTTCATATTCAATATGTTTTTCATTTAATTTATATGTTTTTGCCTCTTCTAATGCGTGTTCCATTAGTGCTGCATATGAGACATTGGTACCCCAGGATTTCCTTAATCTTTCAGTATATAAATCATAAAGAACTCCGTCAGGTCTTTTTACTATATAGTTTTGAAATACTTTATAAGCATCTTCAGGATAATTTGGGTCTTCAATTGATAGTTTTAATCTTAATAAAAATGTATTTCTTAATAAATATTCAAAGTAGTTATAGTTCCCACGATATTTTTCTATTATATCGTCTAATTTTTCAGAAAGTATTTTATCTTTGGGGACATATATTACTAAATTTTTAAGATGGCCAATCAATAAATCTTTAAATAATTCCACTCTATCTTTTGATGTGCCATCATCAATAAGTGGTTTACTTGATTCAGGTAAATTACTAATTAATAATTTGAACTTTATTTCTAAAAATGTGTTGATGTAAGTTTTAAAGGCGTTTTTAGTATCAGTATTGGTTGGTATTGCTTCGTTAATATATTTATATTTTATTATTTTATCTTCTATAACTTTTAATAGTTTGGTTTTTTCTTCAGTGGACATATCTTGTAAGTCGATATTTTGAAAATTTTCAATAAATGATGCTTCACAAGTATTAGTTAATTTTTCAAAATTGTTACATACATAATTATATAATTCATTTTCTAATATTTTTAAATTGTTAAAAGTTACCTTCTTTTTTTGTGTATCAAATTCAAATATTTGAGCTACTTCATATAGTTTTTTATATGCTTCTTTTACTTTGTTTTGAAAATCATTATATAAAACTTCATAGTATATATAATGACCATCTCGCGGTTCGATGTTTAAACTAAATGTTGTAAAAGATGATTTTCCTTTAAACTCTAGGGTTTTAATTGGAGGAGAATCATTTGACATAAATAAAGTTTGAGTGTGCATTATATCTTTTAAAAAATTTTTAAGACTTTTTTTATCTTTTATTAATTTTGAATTTGTGTAATCTCTAAATTTGATAGTTTCAGGTCTTATCCCAATTGTTAAATACTCTAGGGTAGTGGGTAACTCTAAAACTTTTGGAGGTGTTGCATAGGAGTCAGCTTCTAAAATTGTTAATTCTTCAAGTCCTTCATTTAATTCAAATTCATAGTATTTCAAATACTCTCTTTTATCTGAAAAATTATCTACATGAATAGTTAATTTTTTTAGTGTTTTAGGAAAAATTATTTTTCGTTCTTGAGACATTTCTTTATTAAATGTTTTCATTAAATTTTGATAGAATAAAACCGTAAATCCTGTGATTGTAATCGTTGAAACATTATCAAAAATATATGAAGGATTTTTAGGTTCTAATACTGTATTAAGTAAAAAGTTATAGATTTTATATAAATCATAAAGCTCTTTATCTTTTAAAATTTGCCCTGATTGGTAAGGGTGTTTAAGTAACTCATCAGTTATTTGCATTATTGTTTCAAGTTTGATATATTCTTCAAAATCAAACATGTTTCCATTTAGAAATGTTGCTATTAGATATGTACAATCACTGACTTTGTAATTTTGAAAAAAATCTTTCATTTTATTTGGATTATCAATAGAAAATATTAATGCAGTTAGTTCGGGAGAACATATTATTCTTCCGTAATCATAAATATCATTATTTTTAATTGTGCTATTTATTAAATTAGCCAGTGTTCTATAGTCTCTTTTGGAAAAATTGTATTTTTTATATTCTTCAAAAACGTTAGGGTTTTGCATGAAGTTACATACTTTTTTAAATAATACTTCTTGCATTATTTTCTTTTCTTCTTTAAAATTCGCTTGTTCTTTTAAAATTTCTTGATGATTTTTATAATCAATTTCATATGAATTTATTTTATATTCAACTAATTTATAAAGTAGATTTTTATCTTCGATTCTTTTGTATTCTTTTATAGCCATGTATTTAAAAATTAACCTATTTATTTTATGAATTCTTGATTTTCTATCTAAATCTGTTGTTGCTAAAAGTTCAATATAATCTTTTTCTAAATCTTTTAATATGTTTTTGTTTGTAAATAATATCTTTTCTAATTTTATTTGTGCAATCGGAAGAAAACTTTTATTTTGAAAGTTATCTACGAATTCTTTTAATAAATTAAAATCAAATTCACCAATATAATTAAAAAGTCTGCTTCGTAAATCAAGGTAATATTGGGGATTTTTTTCTACTTTTAAATTGTCTATAATGGATAAACACGAATTTATTTGTAGATTAATTAATTCAATATCTTTTTGAGCATTAAATATTTGAATTTGTAATCTTGATATTTCATTATCTATGGCATTCTTTTTATTGCGTGATAAAAATGGGGTAGCTTTTAAACTGGATAAAGCTGCGAGTCTTAAAAATGATTCTTCTTCGATTGATTTTAAAAGTAGGGTATAACCCTTTAATCTTGTTAATAAGTTTGTTATATATTCATAATTATAGCTTTTATTATTTGGATTACTTAATATATCATGAATATGAATTTCTAAACTTGTTAATATGTCTATATAAACTCTGATATCATCTGTTTCTGTATCTTTTAAATGAATACTTAATATTGTTTTTTTAGAAGATAAAATATTTTTGTATTCTTGATAATAACGTTCACATATTTCTTTGTTTTTATTGTTTTCAAAGAAAGTATCCGGAGGCATAATAATACTATCTTGTAAATTAACAAGACTTAATATTTCACTATTTAATTTATTTTTCTTAAATAATTTTTCAAATATATTCATTTGTTCCTCCGTTTAATATTTTATTATAAATTACGTTTTCTGATTAAAGTAGTTTCTGGATTATTTGTTAAATTTGTTTCTTCAATGTTTTTATTTTGAAATTGTTTTTCTGAATCTAAGTGTACAAGTTTATAAATTGGAATTAAATCATGAATAAAATTTTCAAAGTCTGTATGAGTTTTTGATGAATCATATTCATCTTCATGTTTAATTGCTTCTTCAATAAAAACACTATAACGAACTCTTTGTGGCCATTTGTGTTCTTTGGCGTTTATTATGCCTTTATTTATATTTTCTTTATATCTTGTAAAAACTTGAAATTTATCTTCTGAAATCATTAATTCTAACCAAAAGGGATTTTTTAATAGAAATTCGTAGTAGTTTCCATTTCCAGCGTATTTTCTTACAACAATATCGTATCTAAGCTCAATTTCAAAGTTTATTTTTGAAGATGAAGATTTATTTTTTTTAAAACGATATTTTGTTAATAATAGTGTAATGAAGAAATCTATTTCTTCTTTTGAAGTATCATCATTAATCAATGGTTCTTGAGTTTTGGATAATGTCTTTAATAAAAAAATACATTTTACTCTTCTAAATTGTTCAAGACAGTCACTAATTTCTCTAGAATATGATTTTTCCAATGCTATTGTAAAAATTGATATGCAAATTTCAAAAAAATTTAGCATTTCTTTTCTTCTTTCCAAATTTATTTTTCTTTCGTCTAGAATTTTAGCGTAATTGATTGCGTAAGTAATAGGATTTTCTTCAGATAGCGATTGACTATATTCATGTATTTGATTAGAAATTTTATCTTCTAATTCTCTTAATATGGTTAAATTAATTTCTTTTTCTTCAATATTAATTTCAAGGTAATTGGCTATTCGATGTAATTTTGCATAGATTTCTTTAACTTTTTCTTGAAGTAAATTATAAATTGTATCTACATCTGTTTTGTTTTCAATTTTTAATTTTTCAAGATTTAAGCTAAATGTAGTAACTGAAGTTTTTCCTTTAAATTTTAATTTTTGAGTATTGCCTATATTACTTATAAATTCTTTAAATGCTTTTTTACCTTTTGAAATTATATTTACTAATGAAGATTCGGTATAATCTTTGAATGTCAAACATGCTGGGTTTATATTTTCTAGTTTTAATCTTTTTAATGTAGTAGGAATTTCTAATTCATTAGGGTTATTATTAAATGATGTTATATCTAATAGTATAAGTTCTTCAAGACCTTCGTTTAATTCAAATTCATAATAATTAAGTAGTTCTATATTTTCAACTTTTAAATTATTGTCATGATACCTAATATAATTATCTATTACTATTTGTTTTAATGTTTTAGGAAATATAAGTTTTTTTCCTTCTCTTATAATTCTATTATATTCTTTGATAAGCTTTTGGTAAGAACGAAAACGCAAATCTTGAAAGTTAATATTAAATTTTTTTGCTCCGTCATAAATATAATTGTTTGGTACTTCTTTAATAACTTTATCTAGCAAACATTTATAAATTTGATATAATAAGTTTATTTGTGGATTTGTAATACTTTGAATAATCTCATAGCTTAAAAGTTTATCACATAAACGCATGATAGTTTCTAAAGGTATAAAATCTTCCCATTCAAAAAGTGGAGAAATAGATTTTGGTAAGTAAAGAGAACGTATTCCAAAATATTTGAAATAGTTTTTCACTTTGATAGGATCATCTATACTATATAATAATCCAGTAATGATAGGATATTTTATAACTTTTTCATAATCGTAATCACCTTCGTTATTTTTTAATAGCTTATTTATAATATTTGCAAATTCTCTATAGCTATTTCTGTAGAAATCGTATTTAACGTAACGTTCAAAAATTTCTGGATTTTGCATAAAATTATGTACTTTTCTAAGAAAAATTTCTTTTAATATTTCTTTTTCTTCTGGATAATTTGGCTTAACACTTAAAACTTCTACATAAGTATTGTAATCTATTTCATAAGAATTAATTTTATATTTAACTAAAGAGTATAATAAGTTTGGATCTTCAATTCTTTTATATTCTTTAATTGCCATGTATTTATCTATTAGAATATTTATTTTGGAAATTCTATCTTCTCGATTTAATTTATCATTATTTAATAAGATTTTAAATTCTTTATTTAAATCATTTAGAATGTTTTTATTCTTAAATAAATGTTTTTCTAATTTTATTTGTTGATAAATTATATTTTCTTCATTTGTAGTAATGTCATATGCTTGTAAATAATTATTAAGTCGATAATTTGAAGTCGTTATAAAATCTTTATCTTTGTACAAATGTAAATTTTGAATAATACTTATATATGCGTTTAGTTGCATTTTTATAAGATTATTAATTTTTTGTGTATTAAATATTTGAATTTGTAATCTTGATATTTCATTATCTATGGCATTCTTTTTATTGCGAGATAAAAATGGAGTAGTTTTTAAACTAGATAAAGATGCAAGTCTTAAAAATGATTCTTCTTCGATAGAGTTTAAAATTAGAGAATATGTATTTAATCTTGCTAAAATATTATTTACATAATCATTACTATAGTCATATTTATTTGGATTATCTAAAATATCATGAATATGTAATTCTAGACTTGTTAATATATCAATATAAACTCTGATATCATCTGTTTCTGTATCTTTTAAGTGAATACTTAATATTGTTTTTTTAGAAGATAATATTTCTTTATATTCTTGATAATATTGTTCACATAATTTCTTGTTTTTAGTGTTTTCAAAGAAAGTGTTTGGAGGCATAATAATACTATCTTGTAAATTGACAAGACTTAATATTTCACTATTTAATTTATTTTTCTTAAATAATTTTTCAAATATATTCATTTATTCCTCCGTTTTTGTAGTAACTATTTTAGTATAAAGACTTTGTAAAATCAATGTTTTCTTTTTCTGGTTAAATTTTTACTTTCTTTTTTAGCAATTTGTAGTTCATGTTGTATACAATTGTAAATTTTATATTCAAAGGGGCTTGCAGAAACCGGGTGTAAAACTTCAGTTTCTTCACGATCTTTAGAAATGTATTTAGCTACTGATATCATTTTTGTAGTACCATTAGTAGATTTCAAGAATATTTTTTTGGATTTAAGATCTTTTATAGTTGACTGGAAAAGAACAACATCGAAAATAAAATCTTCAACAAATTTTTTACAAGTTCTTTTGTCGTTTAATATATTTGAATTTTCAAAGTCTAAAAATGTTATTTCGTTAATTCTTCCTGCTCCTTCTAAATAGTTTAGGCTAGGTGGTACTAACAATTGTTTTAGAGTTATGTGTATTAAATTCATATACTTTAAATTATTGCTAAATGCTAAATTTTTAATTTTAATATTGGGTTTCATCCAACAATTGTTAAAATGTTTTAGTGAATTTGGAAAAACAATGTTTTTATTTTGCCAATGTTCGATAAAATCAAAAGGTAGGTTAACTATTGATTCTATGCCTTCTCCAATATAGTATGTATCTTTTGGTTTGACACTTTCATAAATAGGTATTAGGTCGAAAATAAAACTTTTAAATGATAATTCTTTATCTGACTTAGGCTTTAAATTAAGCATTATTGTTTCATGAATAATACAATTATATGATACTTGATCTTCGTATGATTTAATGCAGCTTGTACTCCTTTTAAATATGTCTATAATCTCATTTGTACTGCTTATAGTATGTTTTCTGAAAATATTAAATATATATTCATCACTTTGATTAAATAGTGCTAATTGTAATTCTAATAAAAAAGGATTTGTTAAAAGATATTCATAGTAATCTTGTTGATCTTTATACTTATCTATTATTTTATTTAGTTTCTGTAACATCCATAATCTTTTATTATCTGAATTAATAATTGTTTTTGTCTTGTTATTTATTAATTCCTTTAATTGAGTTTTAAACATTTCTTTTTCTTCGAAAGATGAATCTTTATTAATTAAAGGCCTTTTAGTAAGTGGTAATTTTTCTAATAATATATCACATTTCATCTTATAATATTCCCTTTTATAATAGTTGATAAAATTCTTCAAAGGTTCTATTTCAGGATTATCAAGAGAGAATATTTCTATAAGGTAATTAAGACTTAATACTCTTATATAACATTGATCTAAATAATTATATTTGTCTTTTTCAGAGGTGAAAGTATAATTAGTTTTATTATTTAGGTGATTTTCAAAATTCATTTTTATTTCATCAAGATTTTTAGATAAAAAATCTTTTAATGAATTTTCAAGACCTTTTAAATTTTCTAAAGTTTCTTCTTCCTTTTTGATGGAATATCCTAAAAAAGTTGCAACTTTATATAGTTGGTTATATTTTTCTTTAACTTTTTCCTTAAAAATATCAAAAACGGCATTTTCTGGTATATCATATTTATTTATATTAAATGATGTTAAAGATGTCTTCCCTTTAAAAGCTATAGTTGTAGTATCTTTTAATTTTTTTATTACGTTTAAAAATAATTCTTTATTATTAACTATTGAAGAGCTTGTATAATCTCTGAATGTTATCGTTTCTGGAACAATTTCTAAACGTAACTTTTTTATAGTTGAAGGAATTTCTATATTTTTAGGGGGTATACTTTTGTTATTATGATTTACTATATTTAGTTCTTCAAGTCCTTCGTGTAGAAAGCTTTTGGAAATGTTTGAATCTTTGTCTGTTTGAGGGTAGTAGCTTGCATCAATAATTAACTTTTTTAATGATTTTGGTAAAATAAAGTAATTTCCTTTAGTTACTGAATCACTATATTTATTAATTAAATTTTTATAATGAGATGAATGTGGAGTTAAAGTCATATTAAATGTTTTAGCACCATTATAAATATTCATTGTTGGTAATTCATCTATTACTTTATTTAATAAACAATTATATATTTGATAGAATAAATATCCTTTATACTGATTTGGTGTTAGACTTGCTTTGATGTTATATATCCTTAATAGGTTTTCTAGATTGTAATTCCATAGCCTAGCAATTGTTTCAAGTGGAACATTATCACTCCATGTAAATAGTGGGGTAGTTACCCCTAGTAAATCCCATGAATGATCAAAATCTATATCAATAATTTTATAAATATCACTATTTTTGTTTACATGAAAATATCTAAAATAATTTTTTATTTTAATCGGATCTTCAATACTTAATACAAGTCCAGTTAGAATAGGTGATTCTAAAATTTCATCATAGTTAAAATTGTCATAACCGTCTTTTAAAATACCAATTAAAGCTTTAGCGAATTCTCTATAATTATTTCTGTAGATATTATATTTGATATAGCGTTCAAAAATTTCTGCATTTTGTAGAAAGTTATTTACTTTTTGTAAAAGAATTTGTTTCATCATTTCCTTTTCTTCTGGATAATTTGCTAAATCACTTAAAACCTCTTGGTGAATATTGTAATCTATTTCATAAGTATTGATTTTGTATTCAATCAAATTATAAAACAAATTGGGATCTTCAATTCTTTTATATTCTTTGATTGCCATATATTTATCTATTAAAATATTTATTTGGTTAATTCTATTTTCTCTGTTAAGGTGTTTGTTATTCAATAGATTTTTAAATTCTTCATTTAAATCAGTTAAAACATTCTTATTTTTAAAAAGATATTTTTCTAACTTTACTTGTTTATAAATAATATTTTCTTCATCTATAACTATGTTAAATGCTTGTAAATATTTATTTAATCTGTTGCTTAATTCTTTTATAAAGTCTGTGTTATGGTTCAATTTTAAATGTTCAATCAAATTTAAACAAGAATTAATTTGGGAAGAAATTAATTCTGTATCTTTTTGAGCATTAAATATTTGAATTTGTAACCTAGATATTTCGTTATCAATAGGATTCTTTTTATTACGAGATAAAAAAGGAGTGGATTTTAAGCTAGATAAGGCGGCGAGTCTTAAAAACGATTCTTCCTCGATTGATTTAAGAAGAGTGTTATATATTTTTAATCTAGCTAATAAATTAGTTATATATTCTAAATTATATTCTTCTTTATTTGGATTATCTAAAATATCATGAATATGTAATTCTAAACTTGTTAATATGTCTATATAAACTCTGATATCATCTGTTTCAGTATCTTTTAAGTGTGTGCTTAATATTGTTTTTTTAGATGATAATATTTCTTTATATTCCTGATAATAACGTTTACATAGTTCTTTGTTTTTATTGTTTTCAAAGAAGGTATCCGGAGGCATAATAATACTATCTTGTAGGTTAACAAGACTTAATATTTCACTATTTAATTTATTTTTCTTAAATAAGTTTTTAAATAGTTTCATTGCTTTTTACCTCCTTTTTTCGAATTAATCTTTTATCTTTAGTTGTATTTAGATAGTCTTCGATGACTTGTGAAATATATTCTACGATTTCATCATGGTGTTGTAGACAAAAATCTTTTATTATTTTTCTTGTTTCAATATCAACTTCTTTATAATTATAATTTGTGTTGTTGTTAAAATTATAAAAATAGTATATATAATCTTTTAAATCTATTGTGAATTTTAAATCTATTGTGAATTGGTTTTTTGCTGATGAGTTTGTGGATAAATAAATATATTTTGAGTTTAAAATATCAGGATTCATATATATTTTTTTGATACTAAATGAGATAAGACTTCTTAAACTTTGCTTATCATTTAATAGCATAGAATTTGTAAAATGTTCAAAATATAGACTTGAAAAATCTGTATTTATTGTTAATGTTTGTAGTGACGGAGGGAGATATAAATTATGCACACTTAAATTTCCAAGTGATGCTTTGATAATAGCATTTGGTAAAGTAATATCTAGTGGAATGTCTTTTTTCCCATGTTTATCCTTGAATGCTTCATCATATTCTAAATCAATGCTTTTCATATTCGGTGGAAATTGAATTGAGTGAATCTTTTTGGCTTCTAATTTTTCATAAAAAACTTTGTCTTTGACAGCAATAGAAGTCATTTCAGGATAGGTTATTCTAGGGTGATATACCACATTTGCTTTTTGATTAAATACTTTTTTTAGAAAAGGCTTAAAGTTAAAATATATATTTATACATAAATTTAAAGGATCATTATCTATAAAATAATATACTTGACGGAATACATTTAAATCGTCAAGATTATTGTGTATGTAATCTAAAATTGTCATTATACTTATTTTAGGTTGCCATTTAACTAGATTGGGTTCTGGCAAAATAAATTTTATATCTTCATAATTTATATAGTGATTTAGAAGTATAGAACATAATTTAGAATCGAAACTTTCATTAATATTTTTACGATTTTGCCAAAGCCTACATATATCTAAAATAACGGGATATTTTAATAATACTTCTTCTTTTTCTATACCGAAGCTGTCTATTAACATAATTATGTATTCTTTTTCTCTGGTGTTAATATCCTCATTATCTTGATAAATATCAGCAAGAATTGGTTTTACTAAATTATAACAATATTCTTTTTCATAATCTCTTGTATCTTCATTAATTAATGGTTCTTTGTAAAACTCCCCGAGACGGTTTATTAAATCATATTTTCTGTGAAAAATTAATTTTAACTTTTGATTTATAAAGTCTGGTTGCTTTTCTTCTGGATCAAATAGGTTGTAGTCTAATAAATAATAACATTTGTTTATGGCATTGTTTAGCAAGTTTATGTTTTTCATCATGACACTTTTAGCAAAATCTTCTTTTTCGGGGTATATAAGATACCATTGAGCATCTATACCAATATCCACATAATAACGATGAATATCCTTTGTAATTTCAGAATTCATGTAATTATTTAATTCTGCTAAATTTTCTAGGGTAGGTGGTTTTCTACTTACTTCTAGATTAAACGATTTTGCTAAATTGTATAGCTTATTATATTTTTTTGTTATACATTCAGTAAATTCAATATTAAATTTTTTCAATAATTTATCTGTTAAATCGTGGTGATAACTATTGTTTTTATTTATATCAGTAAAAATTTTTTCAAGATCTATTGAAAATGTTAACATGCTATTTTTGTCAATGAAATTTATTTTTTTGATTGCTATATTATTTTGACCTACAAGAATAACTTTGAAAAACTCTTTTAAAGCTTTTTGATTTTTTAATAATGAAGATTCTGGGTAATTAATAAAATTTAAATTCTGGGTATTTGCATTTATTTTTAATTCTTTTACTGATGAGGGAATATCTAATTTGTCTAGTTGCCATGGTAATTCAGATGATTTTAAAAGGGTAAAACTTTTCAAATCATCATTTAAAATAATGTTAGGAATTGATTTTATATTTACGTTGGAATGGTCGTTATAAGAAAGTGTAAATGATTCTAATGATGATGGTAAAAATATTTCTTGATTGTTAAGTATTTCAAAAATATAATTTATTATCATGAGATTATAAATTTTTTTGTCGCAATTGAAATTTATTGTTTTTATTCCTTCATATAGTTCATTTTGTTCTTTTTTAGTTATAAAATTTTTGTCAATTAATTCTTTGTATAATTGATTTAAATCACACAATAATTTCTCATATAATAAAGGTGCATGATAGGGAATTCTAGGTATTTTTGCTATTAATGTGTTTTGTAATACTATAAACTCTCTTAAACGTATTAATGATTCTAAAGAAAATTTGTTATGCCATGTTATAGCGAGCTCGCAAATGCCTGTTATAGTGCTATAATCTTCTTCTAATACTGTAAATTCACTAAAAAAATTACATAACTTTATTGGACTATTAATGCTATATATTAAACCTGTTAATAATGGATTATTTGTTATATAGTTATAATCAAATATATCGAGTTCATTTTTTAATGATGTTTTAATAGTGTTTGCTATTTTTGAAAAAGTAAATGGATTGATAAATTTATTAAATGCTTTGTATTTTTGATATATATTTGAACTTTGGAAAAAATCGTTCACTTTTTTAAAAAATATTTCTTTTAATATTTCTTTTTCTTCTAAATAATTTGCTGTACCGCTTAAAATTTCTCCATAAGTATTGTAATCTATTTCATAAGAGTCAACTTTGTATTTAACTAAAGAGTATAATAAGTTTGGATCTTCAATTCTTTTATATTCCTTAATTGCCATGTATTTATCTATTAAAATATTTATTTTGTTAATTCTATTTTCTCTGTTTAGTTGACTGTTATTTAATAGATTTTCAAATTCTTCGTTTAAATCTGTTAGATTGTTTTTGCTTTTAAAAATATATTTTTCTAATTTTATTTGGTTGTATGTAATATTTTTTTCCTTTGTATCAATGTTAAACGCTTGTAAATATTTACTTAATCTGTTATTTAAGTCTTTTATAAAATCTGTGTTGGGTTTTAATTTTAAATGTTCAATCAAATTTAAACAAAAATTAATTTGAGAAGAAATTAGTTCATTATCTTTTTGAGCGTTTAATATTTGAATTTGTAATCTAGATATTTCGTTATCAATAGCATTCTTTTTGTTACGAGATAAAAATGGGGTAGATTTTAAACTTGATAAAGCTGCAAGTCTTAAAAATGATTCTTCTTCGATTGAGTTTAGAATTAAACAATATGTATTTAATCTTGCAAGGATATTATTTACATAATTAATGTTATATTCTTCTTTATTTGGATTATCTAAAATATCATGAATATGTAATTCTAGGCTTGTTAATATGTCGATGTAAACTCTGATATCATCCGTTTCAATATCTTTTAAATGAAGACTTAATATTGTTTTTTTAGAAGATAATATTTCTTTATATCCTTGATAATATTGTTCACATAATTCTTTGTTTTTAGTGTCTTTAAAGAAACTATCCGGAGGTATAATAATACTATCTTGTAGGTTAACAAGACTTAATATTTCACTATTTAATTTGTTTTTTTTAAAAATACTTGAAAATATACCCATTTTAACCCCCGCTTGATTGGCTTTTATTATAGTTTAGTTAGGTGCAAATGTCAATCTTTTTGTTGCTTTTTGCATGATATTGTGTTAAGATAGTTAAACATGTATTTTGAAGGGGGATTTTTTTATGTTTATTAAGTTTAAAGACTATGTTAGAAAGATTAAAAAAGGTGTCAGTGATGATTTAGAAGATTTGAAGTTAACATTAAAGGTTATTGAAGGTTCTCCATTTGAATATTCTTCTTTAGCTAAAATGGTTGAAGAAACTAATTTTCCTCTTATTTCTAATGTTTTTAACGATGTATTCGGAAAGGACTTTACGAAGTATAATAAAGAAATCGTTATTGCTAAAATAAACGAAAGAATTGGATTATTAGAAAAATATTTAAAAAATCATAATAGCTTAATTAGAGCTTTTGATAATGAAAAGGCAATTGGAAATATATTAGATTTTCCGTTTCTTTTTGCAACCCTTTTGACATTGTTTAATAAAAAACATTTGACTTGTGATGAAGTAACTAAAATATTTGGAAGTGAAGTTGCTTTTATGGGTAAAAGAGGCGGAGAAAATAAATCAAGAGAAGATTTATGGAAATGTAATTTTGATACTCTAAAAAGGTTAAGTGAATATTTTGATATTTATGGTAATTTTTTAAATGGTGGAGATACTGAATTATTTATAATTCTTTTTAATAATTTGAGTAAAGCAAGTAAAATTGCTGAATTTGATAAAGAAGGATACGCAATTGCTGCAGAAATATTTACTACTCAATTGAAGCAAAATTACGAAACGTTTTTAAAAAATGAAACGAAGACTCCAGTAGAAAAAACAGTAGTAAAAGTAGAAAAGAAAAAAATGGTTGTTAAAGAAGTTTTAGAAACTGATGAAATTAAAGAAAAAATGACATTTTTAACAGATGAAGATAAAGCAATTTATAATAAAGCATGTAGGGTTATTGAAAGTATTAAGGGTAGAAGTGATTATGAATATTATATGCAAGCAATATTAGATATTCAAAGTTTAGATGAACTTTATGATCAAAATGATAAAGAGTATTTTGATGAAATAATTAAAGAAGCAATTGATAAATTAAGTGAATTAGTCAACAAAAAGTAGACACTAAAAAAGAATTTTTAGAACCCTAGTTCAGTTTTATACTGAATTGG